>NZ_LGEK01000151.1 GCF_001636615.1 Mucilaginibacter sp. L294
TCGGAGATGTGTATAAGAGACAGAGCTAATACGTTAAGTAATTAGTTTCAGAGCCGGCCCGTATTTCGGTACCCGACAAAAAAACACAAACAACAAACAATTTTATTTATACATTAATCATTTACAAATTATGAAAATTATCAAAGCTTTACTTTTACTAACTATAGTTATAGGCGTTAGCTCGTGCAGTAAAGACAATGAGGTTCCAACAAAAATATATGCAATTACAGCAAATGTTGACGGCACCGCTACCACCTTTACTGATGTTACAGGCACTACAGGGTCTGCCAATGGTAATATCTTAACCACTATACAAGGCAAAACATCAGATGGAAACACCGTATCTATAGCTATAAACGGAGAAATAGTTGCCGGTAAAACGTATTCTGCAGCAACAGTTGGCGCATCAGTACAACCGCTTGTATCGTACTCATCAGGTGGGGATATTTATTTAAATAATAGTGCAGGCGCAAATTTGGTAAGTGTTACCGTAACAGAAGTTTCTGATACCTTTATTGAAGGTACTTTTAAAGGCGACCTTGCTACCGCTGTAGTAGGTAATGGTGCGGTTAAAACCAAAATAATAACCAATGGTATATTTACCGCTAAAGTAAAAAAACAATAACGAGTAGTTATTATATAAACAAAAAAAGCGCCCCGATTATCGGGGCGCTTTTTTTGTGCTTTAAGTATCCTATATAAAAACTTAGCAGCATTGTTTTTATCGGTCTTAAATTCAATCAGGTAATTTGACCGGTAGGTAAAATTATTTTAACAAGTTATGTAGCTGTGCTCATTTCCTGGTAATCTGGTAACAGGATGAAGGGCACATTATGTTTTTTAGATCATCAAAAGTAGCGTGAAATGCATCCCATGAAATGATAAGCCCCCAATAAAGCCGGCGGCTTTTTATAACATCAGGTTTTACTATAAACTTGTTAGTATCAACGAAACTCAAATCCCGATTTTCTTCATTTTGCCGCCGTAAGATTATTCAAAATCTTCCCGCTGCAGATGCTTTAGCTCATCAAACTTTATGGAGGGTTGTTTAAATTGCTCAATTGATATAGATAATACCTGTGGTTTGCTTTTGGAAAATGGCAGCTTGTAGCCGTATCCGTCCGTGGTTGTTAAAAATACGTTATCATATTCTTTGTCTGCTTTATCCAAATAGATCATAACTGATTTATTCACTAAGTTATCCGCTGTATAATCATCTTCTTTTTTGATAGTAGTCCAAGCATGTACATCTGCATGCCATGGAAGAATATCTATCGGATATTTTAGAAAGTTAACGGCAAAACAGAAGGTAGAAAGGTCTGTATCGAAAGGAAATGTAATTGCAAAAGAGTTAGGAGATAGCTGATATAAACGAGGCAATGCAGCGTAATCATCCTTATTATACATATTGCAAAATTTGTTCAAGGCCGCTGTTATTTGAGAATGCTCTGCATTATTTATGACAATTAACTTGTCATTGTTTTTTTCTACAGTAGGTTTTTTATCTGGCGATGGCCTACTTTTATCATTGGCTAATTTATCAGTTGAAACACAGGCTTTAAAAATAATTATTACCAGTAAAGCAGCTGCCACGATTAATATGAATTTCATTTATTGCGAGAGGTTTTTCTAAATTATACATTGTTCGCCAATAAATAAATATTTAATCAATATTACTCCGTCAGTACCGTAAACTTAAAATCAAGCGGCTCAAAGTTGCGGATAAGTTCATCAATAAAAAGCTGCCCCCATTTTACATAGCTTAGGCCAAAATTCTCTGAACGTTCCTGCAGGCTATTATTGGGGAAAATATCAGCTTTGATATGCTCTATCTGCTCCAGGCGGGTATGATAGTTACGTTTTTCGGCTTTTACCAGTTTCTTTTGCAGGTTATCAATGGCATGTTTAAGCCGCGCCTGTACTGCCGCGGCCGATGGCTCAAGCGTACTGTCTATTTTATGGGCGCGTAGTTTTATTTTCTCAAAAGCACGTTCCAATTCGCGCCACTCGTCGGCAAGGGACAGATCGTGATTGCTGTGCTTTTTCACCCAGTTGTTTTTTATCTCGTCGGCGCTTTTAAAGATCTCGGCAGGGGCAAGCTCCATGCTTTTTATTTTAGCAGCAGTTTCCTTACGGATAACCAAACCCGAGTTACGTAGGATCAGTATCGGGAAATCAACCTTGTAATAGTCGAAGTTTGATTTAAGTTCCAGCCAATAGACCAACTCGGCGCCACCGCCAACGTAGGCAATGTTTGGCAGAATGCACTCCTGGTATAACGGGCGCATCACCACATTAGGGCTAAATCTTTCGGGCGCGGTGTTTATCTCCTGCTTTAACTCAGCCTCGGTAAAACTGATATCGGTATTCATAACGTTGTAGCGATCGTTCTCAAAAACAAGGCGTTCGCGCAGGTTATCTTTCAGGTAAAAAAAGTTTATTTCGCGCGGGTTTACTTGTATATGTACCCCAAGTTTTTGCAGTTTTTCGTTTACCGCGGTAATATTTTTAAAGCTGTTTTGCTGGATGATATCCTGCTCTATAATAGGTGCGAAGGATTCTTTAAGGCGATGGTCGTCGGCATCAATAATAACCAGGCCATAACGGCCAAAAAGGGCATTTACCAGGTAGCGGGTTGCATCGGCCAGCTTATCAAACTTAGTGTAAGCGGTTTCTACCATCTCACCCAGGTCAGACGAGTGCCCGTCTATCCCCAGCACACCTTTGTACTGGTTAATAGCCTGGCGCATAGTATCTGGGTTTATACGGCCTGTGGCGCCCGATGCCTCGTACCACCAGTGTACTTTTTTACCGCCTATGTTGGTATAATTTATCTCGGCAAAATCATGGTCCTCAGAAGCCATCCAGTAAACCGGGATGAAATTCTTATCGGGATGTGCTTCCTTTAACTGGCGGGTAAGTTTTATGGCCGTTACTATCTTGTAAATAAAATATAGCGGGCCTGTAAATATATTAAGCTGGTGGCCGGTAGTAACGGTGTAAGTGTCGGCTTCTTTTAGTAACTGGATGCGTTTGCGGATAAAATCGGCAGACTCCATTTCGGGTTCGCCTTTTTGGGAATTGCCAAAGTACTGCTCTGTTAACACCTGCGCTAACAGGTCGCGGTTGGCAATAACTTTTTTGTTGTTAAATAGTTCGGCAAAACCTTCAAGAGTAGGGCGGTGGCTGTAAAACGACCTTAACTCCGGAACGTTCTCCAGGTAGTCAATAACCGTTTGGGAAAAGTATCCCGTGTCTTTATAGTCAATACAGGCTGCGTCCCTGTCTCGTTACGATTGCAGATTTACGATTTTAGATTGATACCTAATTCTATAAATCCTGAACATCGAAATTAGATTTTAAAATCTTAATAGCAACACGCGGCCTGTAAAAAGGGTTTTATTTTACAATTTGTCCATAAAGGTCAAAGTCTTCGGCGGTGTTAATTTTAACGTTAACAAAAGTGCCTACGGCTGCATAATCAATGGCTGCATCAATTAAAACCTCGTTATCAACCTCCGGCGAATCGTATTCGGTACGGCCAACAAAATAACCGCCGTCTTTCTTGTCTATCAGTACTTTATAGGTGTTGCCTATTTTTTCCTGGTTCTTATCGAAAGAGATACCCTGCTGAATTTCCATAATGGCATCGGCGCGTTCCTGTTTTACCTCTTCAGGTACATCATCAACCAAAGAGTGGGCGTGTGTTTTTTCCTCGTGCGAGTAAGTGAAACATCCCAGGCGGTCAAATTTGGTATCCTCAACCCATTGGGCCATTTCCTCAAAATCCTGCTGGGTTTCGCCGGGGTAACCGGTTATCAGCGTGGTACGCATGGCAATGTTTGGTACACGGTCACGTATCTCGTTCACCACATCAATGGTTTTTTGCTTGGTTAAGCCGCGGCGCATCGATTTTAGCATGTTATCTGTAATATGTTGTAAAGGCATATCCAGATACTTGCAAATATTATCGCGCTCGTTCATCACATCCAGTATCTCCATCGGGAAGCCAGAAGGGTAGGCATATTGTAGCCTGATCCATTCCACACCATTTACATCGCTTAAGCGGCGCAGCAGTTCGTCCAGGTTACGTTTACCGTACAGGTCGAGGCCGTAGTAGGTCAGATCCTGCGCGATCAATATTAACTCTTTTGTGCCGTTCTTAACAAGGCTTTCGGCATTCTTAACCAGTTGCTCCATGGGCATGCTTACATGCTTGCCACGCATCAGCGGGATAGCACAGAACGAGCATGGGCGGTTACAGCCTTCGGCAATTTTAAAGTAAGCAAAATGCGATGGAGTGGTTAGCAAACGCTCGCCAATCAGTTCGTGGCGGTAGTCGGCACCGATGCTATGCAGGATGTTCTGAAGGTCATTTGTGCCGAAATAAGCATCAACATTGGTGATTTCGGACTCCAGTTCGGGCTTATAACGCTCGCTTAAGCAACCGGTTACAATTACTTTACCAACTTTGCCCTGTTCTTTTAACTCGCTGTATTGCAGAATGGTATCGATAGATTCCTGTTTGGCATTATCAATAAAGCCGCAGGTATTTATAACGATGATATCATCGCTGCGCATTTGCTGCGATTCGTGAACCACATCATAAGCGCTGCCCTTAAGCTGCCCCATCAACACTTCACTATCGTAAACGTTTTTTGAACAGCCTAAAGTAACCACGTTTACACGGGGCTTCTTGATTAGTATCGGCTTGGTAATTTCTTTTGTCCTCATTGCTCTTTCTCCGCGCTGTCATTGCTTCGTACCTTGCAATAACGCTTTATTTATTTGCACATACGCACATTTGCATATCCGCACATTATATTATCTTATTTAAAAAGGCTGTTCACAAAGTCGTTTCTGTCGAACAACTGTAAATGCTCTACGCCTTCGCCAACACCTATATATTTTACCGGTATTTTAAACTGATCTGATATACCTATCACCACGCCACCTTTTGCGGTACCGTCAAGCTTGGTTAAAGCCAGGGCATTAACGGCGGTAGCCTCGGTAAACTGTTTGCATTGCTCAATAGCGTTTTGCCCGGTTGATGCATCCAGCACCAGCAGTATCTCATGTGGTGCGCCGGGTACTACCTTTTGCATCACATTTTTTATTTTGGTAAGCTCGTTCATCAGGCCAACCTTATTATGTAAACGCCCTGCGGTATCAATAATTGCCACATCGTCGCCATTGGCCACGGCAGATCGCAGGGTATCGTAAGCTACAGATGCAGGGTCGCTGCCCATTGGCTGTGCCACTACCTTTACATCAACACGTTTGCCCCAAAGCTGCAGTTGGTCTACCGCTGCCGCGCGGAAGGTATCGGCTGCGCCTAATACCACCTTGTTGCCGGCTTGTTTAAGTTTGTGGGCCAGTTTGCCTATGGTGGTGGTTTTGCCTACACCATTTACGCCAACAACCATTATTACGTAAGGCTTATGATCTCCGTATTCAAAGTTCTGAAAATCGTTGCTGTTGTTTTCGGCAAGCAGCTGTTGTATCTCGTCCTTTAAAAGGTTGTTAAGCTCGGATGTATTAACGTACTTATCTTTAGCAACCCGTGCCTGTATACGCTCAATAATTTTTAGGGTGGTGGTTACGCCAACGTCAGATGTTACCAGTACTTCTTCCAGGTCATCCAGTACATCATCATCAACGGTACTTTTACCGGCAATTACTTTGGTGATTTTGGAGAAGAAATTGTCCTTGGTTTTTTCCAGGCCGGTATCAAGTGCCTGCTGTTCCTGCTGTGTGGTTTCCTTTTTCTTGAAAAAATCAAATAATCCCATAGGTCAGATGTGTAGATTTTAAATGTGCAGATATGCAAATTAACAATTCTAACCGGGATGTTTGGATATTATGGCAGGCCTGCCTGCTTATCATCTTATCTGAACATCCGTCAGTAACAAAAAAAGCCCTCTCGTTATCAACAAGACGGCTTTTATATTTTTATCAAAAGTTATTACAGTTTACCCGCAATAGCATCTTTAATGTTATCGTTTGCAACGATCTGCTCTTTGAATGAGTAAGCACCTGTACGTGGTGATTTATTCATTGTTATTACTTTCGAATAATCTTTTCCTTTACCCGCTACTTTCAGGGTTGCAACTACTTTCTTTGCCATGTTGTTATGTTTTAATAAGTTGTGCTTACAATTGCCAGGTAATTAATACCCTGCATCTACAGCAGCAAGCTTAAATTATTTAATCTCTTTGTGTACAGTTACTTTACGTAAAACCGGGTTGAATTTTTTCATTTCCAGTCTTTCGGTAGTGTTCTTTTTGTTTTTGGTGGTAATGTAACGAGACATACCCGGCATGCCGCTGGTTTTATGCTCTGTGCATTCTAAAATTACCTGAACCCTGTTGCCTTTCTTAGCCATTTTCTTTTATGTTTTGAGTTGCCTGCCAATCGTTAAGATATCACATCTTTAACCGTAGCCCCAACAATCTATTAATATTAAATAGAGCCTTTTTTTACAAACTTGTTGATACAAGCTGTTATACCGTTTTTGGTAATAGTTTTAAGTGCTGAAGTAGATACTTTTAGAGTGATCCATTTATCTTCTTCAGGGATATAAAACCTTTTAAGTTTTAAGTTTGGATAAAACTTGCGTTTAGTTTTAACGTTTGAGTTAGAAACGTTAAAGCCATTCATGTAGCCTTTTCCTGTTAAATCACAAATTCTTGACATGACAAATATTTTTTAATTCTCGTTCTTCTCCTAAAAAGAGTTTGCAAATATCAGCTTTTTAAGTGAAATAGACAACAGCTGTCTCTTATACACATCT
>NZ_LGEK01000152.1 GCF_001636615.1 Mucilaginibacter sp. L294
AGATGTGTATAAGAGACAGCTTCATCAGGTATATCAAAAGCGGTACGTTCCTTTTTAAGTATAGCGGCGCCAACTAATGCAACAATACTGCCAAATACTAATGTACCTATGGCTGTACTTACCCCAAATAACAGGGCTCCGTGTTTGGTCATAAATTCTGCTGCCTTGTCAATAGCTTCTTGTGATTGACCCTGCGCCTCCAATTTAGTACTTTGAGCATCAACTATCTGCTGTATCATGCTGGTATTTAACACGGTAACATACAAATAAAGAAAAACAGCTGTTAATAACCCTGCAAATAAAGAGTACCTAAATCCCGGGTTAAAAGCCTTTCCAAATGTAATAAAGCCACCTAATTGGTCTTTGTATTCTTTTTGTGCTAAAACACAGAAACCTATAAATGGCAGGTAACTGATATACTTAACAGGTGAATCCATAGCAACATGTAAAAACTCATATAAATAAGTAAGTACAATGGTTATGCCCAAGTAAAACAATGCCCATTTAGTAGCAATAGCGGTTGGGTTAGGTGCTGATTTTTCCATAAAAAGAGATGATATAGGTTTTTAATTAATTATTATTTAAAGCTAAACAATATTTCTAAAACTGCCATATCAAAAGGTTTATTTACCGCGTTATCTGCAATGTTGGCCTTATCACCTTCTGATGCCTCCGGGTTTTGGAAAAAGCATATCATCGGGTAAAATAATTCTTTCACTTCCGATTCTACATCAATGGTTTGGGCAACCTTGTTCACCTCGCTAAACGAGCTTTCAATAAGTACCTGGTGGGCTATAACAGGCTCATAAATGCGGTATTCGTCCTGAAACTCATCCTCATCAACCAGTAAAAACTCTTTCAGGTAATCTTCCAGTTCAGGGTCTATATTTTCGTCTTCGCATTCGTTAAGGTACAGCAGCAGGTTTAAAAGCTCGGTACCGCGATCAAGTGTTTGCTCTTCAATATCCTCCCACTCGGGGGTTTCCAGGTAGTCGTCTTCCAGTTTCTTTACATCTTCACTAAAGAAATTGATCATCAGCAGGTCGAAGAAAGCTTCGCGCAGCTCTTCCAGTTGCGAATAGTCGTCAAAAACGGCATCAAGGGAGTCTACCTTGGTCATGAAATCATCATCAGAGGCAAACACGGTATCAAATTTTTCGGTAAGTGCGGCGGCGTCAAAGCTGCCATATTGCGTAAATGCCTTTAATGCACCTGTAATGGCTGATCTTACTTTTGGGTCGGTCATGGGGGTTGTTGTTAAAATTTCGAGATTTGGTTGTTATTACAGGTTAACAATACTTTTCCTTTTAAGTTCTGCCCTAAAAAAGGCGAATTGTAACTTTTTGAATAGTTAATGGCACGGGTGTACTCCCATTCGCTATCTGTGCTGAAAACCACGAGGTTAGCAGCCGAGCCTTCGGCAAGGGAAGGCACTTCAACATTTAATATTTTACGCGGATTGATAGCCAGCTTTTCAACTACCTGCACTGCAGATAATCCAGCCTGCAACGCCAGCGACAATACGGTTTGTAAACCGATGATGCCGTATTCGGCTACTTCAAATTCTACGTCTTTAAACTCAATTTCGTGCGGGGTATGCTGCGATACAATGGCATCGATAGTACCATCCTGTAAGCCGGCTCTCAGCGCATCTACATCCTTTTGGGTACGCAGTGGTGGTTTTACTTTATACAGGCTGTCAAAGCCCATCAAGGCTTCGTCGGTCAATACAATATTATGCGCGGCAACATCGCAGGTAACTTTTATGCCTTTACGTTTTGCCTCACGGATCAGTTCTACAGCGTGTTCGGTAGATATGGTAGTAAAATGGATCTCAGAATTGGTATCCTCGGCAAGGTAAAGGTCGCGGGCTATCATCAACTCCTCGGCAAGGGCAGGTATGCCTTTCATGCCCAGCATGGTGCTTACTACGCCCTCGTTCACCTTTGCTTTACCGGCTATAGAAGTGTCTTCGGGATAGGAGATAACTTTGGCGCCAAAGTTTTGTACGTAAAGCAAAGCGCGCTCCATCAAACCGGCATCCTGTACAGGGTGGTTGCCATCGGTAAAGGCCTTTGCGCCGCTTTTAAACATATCAAACATCTCGGCCATATCTTTACCCTCACGTTTGCTGGAAATAGCCCCAAGCGGGTATATATCCACCAGGTTGCCCTTGGCGCGGTTAAGCAGGTATTCAACCTCGGCTTTTGAGTGTACCGGGGGCTGGGTGTTGGGCATTAAGGCAATGCCGGTAAACCCACCAGCGGCGGCGGCGGCGGTACCTGTTTGGAGGTCTTCCTTCACTTCTAAACCAAGTTCGCCAACGTTACAGTTCAGGTCGAAAAATCCGGGAGAAACGTACTGGCCTTTCGCGTCAATAGTTTTAACATCCGCATCTATTGATTTGGCTATTTTAGTGATGATGCCTTTTTCAATTAAAATATCGGCAACCTTATTATTAAAAGGCGAAGCGGGATCTACAACAGTGGCGGATTTGATAAGCAAATTCATTAGCGCTGTTTTATGGTGGGTTTAGCTGATATCTGTAGCTTACGAAACACTTGTTTTATTGGTTTTAAAATACCGTATCAGCAGTATCTCGGCAGCCAAAAATATCAAGGCCAAAATTATACAAAGTTTCCATAATTGAAGCCCCGAATTTGCAGTACCTGCAATACTATCTGCATTTAGCTGGTTACCATTTAGTAAAGTGGCGTTTTTAGGGAATATTTTATCCAACTGGCCAGCGGTTAGGTAGCTCAGGTCACTTTCGCTGCGGTTATCATTAAATGCCAGTACCGCCGCTATACTGTCCTGCTTTTTCAGTTCATAGATGCCGGTTTCGGTTAGCTGGTCGGGCAGGTAAAGCAAGGTGCTTCCCTCCTGTTGTTTTACATCGGGGATGATGGTTTGCTTATCCTTAACCAGTTTAACCAACTGTTTTTCTGTTGATTGCAGCGGCACGGTTTCTATCGGCTGGTTATTACCTGCAATATAAAACAAAGGCTGATCGTGCCCGCTCAATAATGCTATCCTTAAGGTTACAGGTACAAATAACGCATGCACAGGCAGGTTGCTAAAATCTTCATCCAAGGCAACGGCGTTCACGTATACCTTCCCCCTGCCAAATGACGAACCCTGCCACAAAGGTTGCCCGTTTTGCAGGCGCATTAAATATTCGCCACCACGGCTGCCGGCGCTTAATGTATAATATTTTTTTACGATGGGCAGATCGGGGTTTTGCGGGGCCGTTTCAAAAATGCTTTTAAATACCGGGCTTTGCAGGTTAATGCCAGCTACTTTGGTTTCCTCGGTTACCAGCTTTTCGGGTGTTGCTGCACCGATGGGTTGCAAAAACGTTTTGTAACTATTGATATCAGCATCGGCAGATGGAAACACCATTAAAGTACCGCCTTTGCTTACATACGTTTTTAAAGCTTGGGCCAAACCTGCCGATATGGTTTTAATATCGCTTAAAACAATAATTGGATAAGCATTCAACCCGGCGTAATCCACATTCCCATCCGGCACCTGCTTTGGCGCGAAAAAGCCATCAGAAGCAAAAACAGCATTTAAATATTTATTGGGCTGCCCGCCATTTATCAGCAATACCGGCAGTTGTTGGGTTACATTAAAGGTGAAGTTGAACTTATTATCGAACGTTACCGGGTTATCCTGTAATTGGATCTCGGCACGTTGCCAGCCACCCTGCAAGCCAGAGAACGACAAGGTATCCGTTTGTGCCGAACGGGCACTCACCGTAAAACTGCCTATTGCTTTTTGCACACCATTTATGTTCAGCTTTAGCGGGATCTTTTCAGCTGCTTTATCAGCATAATTTCTGAGCCTTACCACCATCCGTTCATTTTCATTTGGGCGATGAGTGGCATTCAGCATCCAAACAGAATCTACAGCTACATTGGGTAGTGAATTAGCTTTTAGCTGCACCAGGTTTATCGGAAAACCGGCATCCTGCACAACGGATTTGCCTTGTATATTCTTCTGAAAATCGGATATGATATAGCTGTGTTTTGCCGAACCGGTTTGCATGTTCAGCAGGCTTTTTTGTCGCTCAATAATCTGGTTGAGGTCCCGGCTTTGCGGGCTTATCTTCACCGCATCCACCGCGTCATTAAATTCGGTGCGGTTTAGCAGGCGCTGGTGTTTACCCTCAAAATCCTGTGTAAGCAATTGGAAACGGTCATTTATATTGTACGATGCTGCAATTTGCTTGGCTTTTTGTTTGGCCTCGTCAAGTAAGGTACCCTCGCGGTTAAGGGTTTGCATAGAGTACGAGTTATCTACAAAAACACTCACTACCTGCTGCTTGCCTGTGTTAACCTCATTAGCACCCGGGATATATGGCCTTGCAAATGCCAGCACCAAAAACAAAAGTGCCAAAAGCCTTGATGCCAGTATCAGCCTTTCTTTTAAATTGCGGTTACTGGCCTGCTGCTCCTGCACCTCTTTCAGGAACTGTACATTACTGAAATACACCTTTTTATATCGCCTGAAATTGAACAGGTGGATGATAACAGGGATAACCAGCGTTAATAGTGCGAATAAAAAAGCAGGATATAAAAAGTGCATTAATGTTTATGCCGATTGGATGTAATACAAATTTGCAAATTTATGTGCAGATGCGGGAATGATATTGAGGTTAAATTAGATAATATTTGAGTTGTCTTGCATGTTGAGAAATGACAATTTACCATTAACACTCAGTACCTAATTCGCGTATTAACGATTATCCCCTTCCAATATTTGCTCTTAACCCAACAATCCTGTAGCTTTAATGCAAACTTTAACCGTATCAAATTAATGAAACATTTAACCTTAAAACTATCCGTTGCGGCATGCTTGTTAAGCAGCACAAGCTTATTTGCACAAGCGCCGGATACCGCTGTTTTTGGCCGTATCCGCCGTGCCGAATTGAGCAGTTCGCAAATACCGCAAATAGCACACTACCTTACAGATGTAGCCGGCCCAAGGCTTACCGCCTCGCCGGGTTATAAACGCGCGGCAACATGGGCTATAGAAACCATGACTAAGTGGGGACTTACCAATGCCAAACTTGAACCCTGGGGCGATTTTGGTAAGCAATGGGATCTGCAAGACTTTAGCATTGTTATGAAAACGCCGTACATACAGCCTGTTACGGCCTACCCTAACCCATGGAGCGCAAGTACTAATGGTTTACAGCAAGGGCGGGTAGTGGTGATATCGCCTCAACAGGCCATGGATACCGTTTACATCGCGCAGCATCTGGCCGATTTTAAAGGGAAATTTGTTTTGATAACCGGCGGTAAGTTGGATATTGAGGCGAGTTTTAAACCGGCGGCCGAGCGCTTAACCGACGAAGAACTGGCCAACATGAAGGATACCTACATGGTTAGCCATAAAGAAATAGAACAATACGCCGATTATTTTAAAATAATGGATAAAGCTGACGTATTAATCAAACAGGCAGGCGCTTTGGGTATGATAACCGCGCCGGCATCAAATAACTATGGGACGGTATTTGTGCAGGATATGGGGCAAAAACTCACTTCGCCCTTATCTGTACCTAAACTAAGCATGGCTTATGAGGATGGGCAAAAGATAAAACGCCTGACAGAAAGCGGCCACCCTGTTGAACTGGCCATAAACATTGTTGCTAAAACATCAACCGATGATATAAAAGGTTATAACGTTGTTGCCGAGATACCTGGTACCGACCCTAAATTAAAATCGCAGTTGGTGATGCTTGGCGGCCACCTTGATTCGTGGACTGCCGCTACCGGCGCTACCGATAACGCTGCCGGTTGTATAGTAATGATGGAAGCTGTGAGGCTGCTTGATTCGTTAGGCCTTAAACCAAAACGCACCATCCGTATTGCTTTATGGGATGGCGAAGAGCAGGGTGTTTACGGCTCATACAATTATGCCAAAAACCATTTTATGAGTATAGATTACAAGCTTAAACCCGAACAAGCCAAGGTATCTGCTTACTTTAACCTTGATAATGGCAGCGGTAAGATCCGTGGGATATTTACTCAGAGCAATACGGCTATTAAACCAATTTTCGAGAAATGGTTTGAGCCCTTCCACGACATGGGCGCCAAAACAGTTACTACCAGGAATACCGGCTCAACCGACCACCTGTCATTCGACTGGGCGGGCATCCCGGGTTTCCAGTTTATACAGGACCCGTTAGATTATGAGACCAGAACACATCACAGTAACCAGGACAGCTATGACCACCTGCAAATAGACGATCTTAAACAGGCCGCTATCATCGTAGCATCGTTTGTGTACCAAACCAGCGTGGAAAAAGATATGATGCCACGCAAACCTTTGGTTAAAGAGATATTTGCTTTTGATGGTTTGTAGGATTTTTTTGTATAACAGAGCGTCATTGCTGTAAAGGTCAACTAATTCGGTAACAGAATTAGCTTTAAAGAATAAAGCTAATGTTATGCGAAATATTAACAATGATCTTACCTTAAAGCGGAACTATCTGAATAAGTACCGTTTT
>NZ_LGEK01000153.1 GCF_001636615.1 Mucilaginibacter sp. L294
TAGGAGTCCGGATCGTGGGCTCTGAGATGTGTATAAGATACAGCATATATATTTACAAGCTGAAAACCGTTGGCCTCCATAAAAAAATCCATATCGGTAAAATGCGTTTTGGTTGGGCATCGCTCAAATCCAATTTCGGCAATTATATACTTTATATTGGTTATAAAACTGCCGGCACCTTTAAGCGCTTCCAGCTCGTAACCTTCAATATCAATTTTTAAAATATCAATATGTGTAAGTTGATTCTGGCGCGCAAACTCGTCCAGGCGGGCCACGGTTATATTTTCGGCACCTATTGGCGGGCTATCATATTCCGCATTTTTAAGCGTATTAATTGTGCCTTCACTATATAGGGGTATTTCTACAATACCGGGTACATCTCCTGCCGCTAATTGGTACCCTTTTATATTACTTATAGCTTTGGTATTCCGCTCAAAGTCAGTAAAAGATACGCTTACGGGCTCAAAAGCCCATATTGTGGCCATGGGAAATCTCCTGTTAAGTTCTAAAGATACATCCCCCACATTAGCCCCGATATCAAATATGATGGCTGCCTGTGGCATTAGGCGCTTAATATCATATACCCAGTTTTTGCCATAAGGGTAATGGTTATTTACAAAGCCTCTCCCCGAATTTATTATCAAATTGTTGCCTTTTTCCAACAATTGCCCTGCCCATAATTTCCATCCCATACAGCTAAAATATTACTTACCTTATGTTCTCACAAATTTATTTAGGGGGTCTTCTTTATACACGCTGCAATAACGCTATTGCCTCTATATCAAACCTTTCGCCTTTTACCTTTTACCTTTCGCCTCAAAAACGTAGTTTTGCAGACTTTTAACAAAAGGAATTATGCTTAGAACACATACCTGCGGACAATTAAATATCAGCAATTTAGGTGAAACGGTAACCCTTTGCGGATGGGTCCAGAAATCGCGCGACTTAGGTGGCACCACATTTATTGATGTGCGCGACCGTTATGGTTTAACCCAACTGGTTTTAAATACCGATACCGATGCCGACCTACGCGAAGCCGGAAAGCAACTGGGCCGTGAGTTTGTTATTAAAGTAACCGGCACTGTGGTAGAGCGTTCTAACAAAAACACCAGGATCCCGACCGGCGAGATTGAAATTACCGTTACCGAGCTGGAGATACTTAATTCTTCCAAGATCCCTCCGTTTTTAATTGAGGATGATACTGACGGCGGCGAAGAGCTGCGTGCAAAATACCGCTATTTGGATTTGCGCCGTAACCCTATCCGTAACAACCTGGTGCTGCGCCACAAAATGGCACAAGAGATACGCAAGTATTTAGACGGATTAGATTTTATTGAGGTAGAAACCCCGGTGCTGATCAAATCGACCCCGGAAGGCGCACGCGATTTTGTGGTGCCAAGCCGCATGAACCCGGGCGAGTTTTACGCCCTGCCGCAATCGCCGCAAACGTTTAAACAATTATTGATGGTAAGCGGCTTTGACCGTTACTTCCAGATAGTGAAATGTTTTAGGGATGAGGACCTGCGCGCCGACAGGCAGCCAGAGTTTACGCAGATTGACTGCGAGATGTCGTTCATCACCCAGGAAGATATCCTGAATATTTTTGAAGGGTTAACCCGCCACCTGTTCAGCACTGTTAAGGGCCTTGAACTTGGCGATTTCCCACGTATGCAATACGCTGATGCTATGCGTTTATATGGTTCTGATAAACCCGACACTCGTTTTGGGATGCAGTTTGTTGAACTGAACGATGTGGTTAAGGGCAAAGGCTTCAGCATTTTTGATAATGCCGAGTTGGTTGTTGGTATTAACGCCAAAGGCTGTGCCGGTTACACCCGCAAGCAAATTGATGAACTGACGGAGTGGATGAAACGCCCGCAAATTGGCGCTACCGGTTTAATTTATGCCCGCCATAATGATGACGGAACGTTAAAATCATCGGTAGATAAATTTTACAACGAAGAAGAACTGGCAAAATGGAGCGCTGCTTTCGAAACAGAAAAAGGCGACTTAATTTTAATATTAGCCGGCGAAACCGATAAAGTACGCAAACAACTGAATGAACTGCGCCTTGAAGTTGGCGGCCGTTTAGGCCTGCGCGATAAAAATAAATTCGCGCCGCTTTGGGTGTTGGATTTCCCGCTTTTAGAATGGGACGAAGAAACAGAGCGTTATCACGCGATGCACCACCCGTTCACTTCACCCAAACCTGAGGATATTGCACTTTTAGATACCGACCCTAAAAACGTACGCGCAAATGCATACGACTTGGTTATAAACGGTACCGAAATAGGTGGTGGCTCTATCCGTATCCACGACAGGGAACTACAGGCGCTGATGTTTAAGCACCTGGGCTTTTCAAAAGAAGAAGCACAAAAGCAATTTGGCTTTTTAATGGATGCCTTTGAGTATGGCGCGCCTCCGCATGGTGGTATCGCTTTCGGGTTCGACAGGCTTACGTCTATCTTTGCCGGGTTAGATTCCATTCGTGATGTGATCGCCTTCCCAAAAAACAATTCGGGCCGCGATGTGATGATCGATTCGCCATCAACTATAGCTGATACACAACTTAATGAATTAAAAATTAAGACAACTGTATCTCCTGCGTAGTTTGTTGCGTAATCATAACATGAAAAAACATATTCTAATACTAACAGTGCTCGTATCGGTTTTTGCATCGTGCAAAAAGGACGACGCTTTTGACGCTAACAAGCAGGCTGCAAAAGATGAGACCGATATACAAGCTTATTTAAAAGCCAACCCAAGCATCATTGCTACCAAAGATGCTAACGGCGTATATTACCAGGTGCTTACCGAAGGCCCGGGGGCTACCCCAACAGCCACCAGTACAGTTACCGTAAACTATGAAGGTAAACTTTTAAACGGCACCGTGTTTAATACGGGTACAGGGTTTGCAGCAAATTTAAATGGAGGCGTTATTAAAGGGTGGACATTGGGTATCCCTCATGGTAAAGTTGGGGGCCGTTTGCTGTTAATTATACCATCTGCGTTAGCTTATGGCAATACCAGCCCTGGTACAGGCGTTCCTAAAAACGCCGTATTGGCTTTCACTGTTGATATTTTAGGTGTTAAATAATTAAATCACAAAAACATAAATTAACAATCATGAAAAAATACTTATTTATACTAAGCGTGCTGGTTATGGGATTAGCCTCATGCGTAAAAAACAATTCAAACCCGCAGCCAGTAGTTGACCCTGCTGTGCAAGCCAAAGCTGATGATGAAGCAATTGCTGTCTATTTAGCTGCCCATACTTCAATTACGGCTACCAAAGATCCCAGCGGTTTATACTACCAGATATTGGAACCAGGTACTGGTGCAGCTATAACTGCTACCTCTGCGCTTGTTGTAAATTATGTTGGCAAGGATATTAAAGATGTTCAGTTTGAAACCAGGGATAATGCTGCCTATTCGCTTACGCAACTTATACCCGGATGGCAAATAGGTTTACCTAAAATTAAAAATGGCGGTAAAATTCTATTGATCATCCCTTCTGGCTTAGCTTATGGGCCATATGCTAACGGCTCTATCCCGCCTAACTCAGTGGTGATATTTACAGTAACTGTTAAATCTGTTGATGGCGTTACGCCGGCTATTTAAACAGAATTATCATTTTTTATATTTCGGGGTTAAAAGTTTATCTTACTGCACTAAACCGTAGTAATGAAAAAGCTTTTAACCCTTCTTTTTTGCCTGTCTGTTTTACAAGGGATGGCGCAAAACACCCCATTAAAAAAAACAGTTAGCGCTAAGGCCGATGCTTTGCAAAGCAAAATAATAGCCTGGCGACGCGATTTTCATGAACACCCCGAGTTGGGTAACCGCGAGGTGCGTACATCAGGCATCGTTGCCGCACACTTAAAATCGTTAGGGATAGAGGTGCAAACCGGTATTGCTACTACAGGTGTTGTGGGGATACTAAAAGGTGGGCAGCCCGGCCCGGTGGTGGCCCTGCGTGCCGATATGGATGCGCTGCCGGTTACCGAACGGGTAGACCTCCCCTTCGCATCAAAGGTAAAGGCACAATATAACGGGCAGGAAGTTGGCGTGATGCACGCCTGCGGGCACGATTCGCACATGGCTATCCTGATGGGCGTGGCCGAGGTGCTGTCGTCCATGAAAAAAGACCTGCACGGCACCGTAAAGTTTATTTTCCAACCCGCCGAAGAGGGTGCCCCTGTTGGCGAGAAAGGCGGTGCCGAAGAAATGGTAAAACAAGGTGTACTGGAAAACCCAAAGGTTGATGTGATTTTTGGCTTACACATCAATTCGCAAACGGAAGTTGGCAAAATAGTTTACCGCCCGGGTGGTACAATGGCAGGGGTAAAAGACCTGCAGATCATCGTAAAAGGGCGCTCGGCACATGGCGCTTACCCCTGGAGCAGCGTAGACCCTATCGTAGTTTCGGCCCAGATCATCAGCAGCCTGCAAAGCATCGTTAGCCGCAACATCAACGTTACCGAAAACCCCGCGGTGGTAACTATCGGTGTAATAAATGGCGGTTCGCGCTTTAATATTATACCCGAGAGCGTTAAAATGCAGGGCACCGTTAGGTATTTTACCGATGGCGATGAAAAACTGATCACCGAAAATGTAAAACGTATTGCCACCAAAACGGCCGAAGCATATGGCGCGACAGCCGAAGTACAGATACCCTACAGCAATAAATACCCCGTTACCTTTAATGATATTGCCCTTACCGCCAAAATGCTGCCCACACTGGAAGGCACCGCCGGTAAAGAAAACGTATTGCTGCGCCCACCCGTAACCGGTGCCGAAGATTTTAGCTTTTACCAGGAAAAAGTACCGGGCATATTTTTCTTTTTAGGCGGCATGCCAAAAGGCGGCAACAGCATAACCGCCCCATCGCACCACACGCCCGATTTTTACATTGACGAAAGCGGGTTTACCCTTGGCGTAAAAGCCCTGTGTAACTTAACGCTGGATTATATGAATGCGAAAGGGAAGTAAGATGGCCACAGAATTGATCACGTATAAAAAATTTAATGATATAGCCCTGGCAAATGAACTTGCCGGGGTTTTAGAACAACATGCTATCATCTATCGGGTAGAAGAAGAATCCACCTTATTTAACCCCACGTTTTATGCCGATGAAACGGCAAAAGATTATACAGTAAAAATTAGTGCTGATGATTTTATAAAGGTAAACGAGATACTGAAAAACGAAGAAGCGCAAAGCGTTGAAGCGGCAGATAGCGACCATTATTTATATGGTTTTACCAACGAAGAACTTACCGACCTGGTATCCAAACCCGATGAGTGGAGCGAGTTTGATAACCTGCTTGCATTTAAAATACTTAAACAACGCGGCGTAAACATAACCGAACAAACCATAAAGCAATTAAACAACGAGCGGATAGAACAACTAAAACAGCCCGAGCCATCGCAATCAACATGGATAGTTATAGGTTACTTATTTGCCTTGCTTGGCGGCGTATTAGGGGTATTTATTGGTTGGCATTTAGCTAACAGTAAAAAAACTTTGCCCAATGGGGAGCAGGTGTTTAGTTATGTTGAAGCCGACAGAGCGAATGGGAAACGGATATTTTATCTGTCAATTGTTGTACTAATTGCCATATTCGTTCTCAGAATATTAAATACTAATTAACCGTTTCCTTGCCCAACCTCCTCTTCATTTGCAGCAAAAACCAGTGGCGCAGCCCAACTGCCGAGCTTTTATTTAAAGGCCACCAACTGCACCATGCGCGCAGCGCCGGCACAAGCAATAAAGCACGGATCAAACTCAACCAAAAACTGGTTGATTGGGCTGATGTGGTGTTTGTGATGGAATATAAGCACCGAGAGATAATAAAGCGCCAATTCGCCCTACACCGAAAACCCCTTATTGTCCTAAACATCCAAGACGATTACCAGTTTAACGACCCGGAACTGATAAAAATATTGAAAACAGCTCTGATGAATTGGTTATGATCCTCTCCTGCGGAGCCAAAATGTAGCTTTTTCATTTGTCATGCTGAGCGATTGCGAAGCATCTATTCGCCTACATACAATAATAAACTATGTCATTTTGAACGAGCGATAGCGAGGAGAGATCTTGTTCTATAGACAGGTGGCGAACATTGCATAATGAACAAGATTTCTCTCTACGTTCGAAATGACACAGTGGTAAGCCCGGCCCTGGTCGAAGTTTAGTGCATCGCCCTGTAATGTAATAAGCTTTCAGCTTTAAATGTCTCGTCCTAAAAAAAGTTTACAGGTTTTAAGATCTGTCTCTTATACACATCTCC
>NZ_LGEK01000154.1 GCF_001636615.1 Mucilaginibacter sp. L294
AGATGTGTATAAGAGACAGATAAGCTGACTATCAACATGTTCCATTTGTTCCACTTGTTCCATTTTAAAATGGAACAAAACGATAAATGTTAGCTTATAGCAAACTGAAACTGCCCGGTAATTTGATTAAGTACCTGGTTCTCGCCCGCAGCAACCGGCAGCGGGTCTATCACATAAACCGGGCTTTCCTCATACCGCGATGCCACACTGATATGGGTATCGCCTGCATGTTCGGCAAACATCTTCAGCGCCAGGTCGGGGCAATTATTATCTTTTGATAAATGCGCCAGCAATACATGGCTCATGTAACTTGGTTTATGTTCTATAAACATATCCAGCGCCTGCTTATTTGATAAGTGCCCCTTCCCCCCTCGTATCCGCCTTTTCAGGAAGTATGGGTAGCGGCCCTGCTCCATCATTTCCTCATCGTAATTAGCTTCCAGGAATGCGGCGTGGCATTGCGCAAAATGACGTATCAGGTGTTCGCACGGCGCGCCAATATCTGTAAACACACCTATGCGTGTATCGCCATTGGTTACCATAAAGCTATGCGGCTCTACAGCATCATGGTGTTTAGGGAAGCCGATAACCTCCAGATTGCCAATTTTAACCGGCAGATATGATTTTAAGGGGATGCACAACTCTTTAGGCACATCGCCGCAGTGATGTACTGTGCCATCGGTAACATAAACCGGCAGGCGGTATTTGCGCGCTAAAACACCCAGGCCTTTAATATGGTCGGTATGTTCGTGCGATATAAATATGGCTTTTACCTTTTGCATGGAAAGCCCCAGGCGGGCCATACGCTTTTCGGTTTCGCGGCAGGATATGCCGGCATCAACCAGCACCGCTTCACGCTCGTTACCAACGTAATAGCAATTGCCGTTACTCCCCGAATTCAATGACGCTATAAACACCGGCATAGCTACAAAGTAAAACATTTTGTGTAAATACTAAAAGCTTTAGCGCGGTTAATTTTCAACATAGGAAAATTATTGTCATGGCGAGCTTATTGAACCATTTGTAAAGCATACAAGTCTCCGACAAACTCATACTGATAGATCAATTGTCATATCAACCGCAAACAATATTAACTTACAAAACATTAACACTAATGCCCGCGGATATTAACTATAATTGTATAGAAAAACTCTTGTAACGATGCTATCTGAACCTACCTACTTACCCGCCCGTATGGTTGCCCCCGAAATTGAGGCGCACTTTAAAAAGCACCAACTGGCGGCGCAAAGCATCCCCGATAGTAATGTAGCTACCGCGCCGGATAGCCACATTATTGAAGCAGTTATTGATATTGCATTTTGGGCCAGTATGCGGCGCGAGGAAGGGCGATCGCCAAATATATCGTTGGCGTTGTTACAGCCTTCACAATCAGACAAGCCCCTTATTTTTGGCGAAAAGTTACGGTTAACCACACAAAACCTGATTAAGCTTGCCCCCGCTGTTGAGCAGCCCGGCATACACTTAGGTGTTTGGCCCGAGGGCGACGACCTGTTTATATGGGGCACCACGCACAGCGTACCGGCTATATGTTTTGTTTTAGAAGTGATTGAACCCGGATTGCTGGTGATAAAACACCGCCGGGTTGACGGCTTCGGCAAATTTGTGAATGTTGCCGTTTTACAGGGCGACCAGATAAAAGTTTTAGATGAAGCCACCATGGGTGTGGCCGATTGCCCGCAATTGCTTAAATCACTTGCTAATATGCCCCTGCCATCGTACATGGGCGAATCGTTTAACGTACTGGTACAACTGGCGGCATCTATGCGCAAGCACGGCCGCGGCGGATTGGTTTTGATGGTTCCCGCAGGCACAGATAAATGGAAGGCATCTATAGTACAGCCGGTAAAGTACCCCGTTATACCTGCGTACGGGGCCATTGACGAGCTTTTAAAACTCACCGAACTGGAGCGTAAAAAATTGGAGTGGCAGGAATCGCTTTTAGAAGCTATTGACCTGATAGGCGGTTTTACCGCGGTTGATGGCGCTACCGTTATTACCGATAAATACGATCTGCTTGCCTTTGGGGCCAAAGCTGCCCGCTCAGAACACAGTGAACCTGTAGGACGAATTATTATGACCGAACCTGTTGCAGATGGTAAAGCGGTAAGG
Source organism: Mucilaginibacter sp. L294 (assembly GCF_001636615.1). GTDB lineage: Bacteria > Bacteroidota > Bacteroidia > Sphingobacteriales > Sphingobacteriaceae > Mucilaginibacter. Next base: position 2,131 of record NZ_LGEK01000154.1, read on the forward strand.
ATGCATCCGGCGCAAAGTGGTGGTAGCCGCCATTTAGCAGCCGCTCAATTTGTAAGCGACCAGCATGATGCTGTTGCCTTAGTTGCTTCGCAGGACGGGCAGTTTACGGTGTTCGCCTGGTCGGTGGAGTTGAGTATGGTACACGCGCACCGGATAGATGTGTTATTATTATAAGATAATAAAAAGCGAGCTCCGCTCCTTTTGTTCAAGGTTGCTGCTACGATGGCCTTTGCCTGTGGTGTCTTCCATCAACAGGATCTCGCCAGGTTGAAACGACCGCTTTTCGCCGGTTGAGGTTTCTATCTCTACACCACTATCTAACAGAACAACGTATTGCCTTTGCGGTGCGTTATGCAGATCGTTATATCCGGCAGGCACTTTTCTGAACTGTAGCTTTTTCACATCAACATTTTGTGATAAACGACCGATAAGGCCGGCATCCGATAACGGATAAAATACTTCATCAAAACGGCTTTCGCCATCACTATCGGCATAAACACGGGTTACTTTAAAAGTCTCCATCTTATGCAACTAAGCGGTTCCACTCGGGGTGGCGTTTTAAAAAGAATTGTATGTAAGCACATAGCGGTACCAGTTTCAAGCCTTTTTGTTCGATATAGGTTAATGCCTTTTCTACAATAGCCGCAGCAACACCGCGGCCTTCTAACTCGGCAGGTACTTCGGTATGTACTAAATAAACCTTATCATCTTTTAATCGGTAATCGATGAATGAGCGGTGACCATCTACAACCAATTCAAAATTGTGTATGGCTTCGTTATTAACAAGTTCGATGTTATCGTAATTCATTTTCTTACTTTTTTAAATTGGCGCGATGTCCACAGCGCCAATAAATAATCGATCAATTTTTTCATATAAACACCAACTGATTAGCTAATGCAATTTCGTCATAACTAATGGTATGTTGGCGGCCTTTATATACTTTTAAAGTCACGTTTGCATTCATTCCCTTCAAAACGGCCACGCTTTCTTCTACCCTGCTCAAGGGCACATGCGGATCTGGATCGCCGGTGGTAATTAATATTGGGGTACCCATAAAATCGCCTTTATAGTTACTTAGGTTTAGTTTTTCGCCTATCAGTCCGCCTGTAAAAGCTACCGCGCCGCCATGTTGTTTGGCATTACGGGTAATATACTCCAATGTTAAACATGCCCCCTGCGAAAAACCTGCAAAGTAAATTTTATCGGCAGTAAAACCATCGACCAATGCCTGCGCTACTACTTCATCAACAATTCCTAAAGCAGAACTTAAGGCTGGTTCATTCTCTTCAATAGGCGCTAAAAAGCTATAAGGGTACCAACTATTGTTGGTGGCTTGTGGTGCGTAAACAGCCATCTCCCCGGTATTAAGCTCAAGCGCAAGCCGCATAATATCAGCAGCCGAAGCTCCCCGGCCATGCAGCATAATTAAGGCAGCTTTTGCATTGACGGCTGGTATGCCGCCAATGCTTATTTGTTTGCTGTGTGTGTACATTTGCTTAGTCTAATTTTGGCAATGATTTTTCTAACGCGCTACGGAACCTTTCATGTTGTGCAGGCAATTTTAAATGCGTGCCTAACTCTTCAACAGGTTCGTCTACACTAAAGCCGGGGTTATCGGTAGCTATTTCGAATAATACGCCTCCCGGTTCGCGGAAGTATAATGAGTAGAAGTAGTTACGGTCTATCTTATCGGTAATATTCAACCCTAAAGCAGCTATCTTTTCGCGGTATTGCATCAACACTTCCTCATTTTTAACCCTGAATGCCACGTGGTGAACGGAACCACCCGCCACATGCCCGGCAACTTCTCCCTGCACTTCAACCAGGTCCACAATGTTGGCGTTATCTACCGCATCGGTTATAAACCTGTACCGGTTTACATGCTGTTCCAATAAGCGATAACCAAACACATTGGTCAGGATATCGGCAGTTGGCTGCATTTTATTGGTAGTAATGGTGATGTTATGAAAACCTTTGGTGGCATTTTCGGCCGTAACTTCATCTGTTTCCCATGGTAAACGGGTATCGGTAGTTTTTGAGGCTATCAATTCCAGCTTTAAACCATCTGGGTCTAAAAACGTAAGGTACTGCTCGCCAAATTTCTCGGCTACCTTATTGTAGGTAACATTATGTTTTTCGAAACGTTTCAACCAAAAATCAAAACTACCTTCGGGTACAGAATAACCTATTTCCGTTGCCTGCCTTGCGCCCCTCCTGCCTGTACCAATACCTTCCCACGGGAAGAAGGTAAGGATGGTACCCGGTGTACCTTGTTTATCGCCGTAGTATAAATGGTAAGTTTCGGGGTCATCGAAATTCACGGTTTTTTTAACCATGCGCTGGCCCAATACTTTTGTATAAAAATCGTGATTGCGTTTGGCATTGCCTGCAATTGCTGTAATATGGTGTATGCCGTTTATTGTATTTTCCATGATGTGTGTCTATTTATGTTTAGTTTGTTATTAAAATTCAAGTGTGCCGAATACGCCGTTTTTATAGTCTTCAATAGCCTGGTTGGTTTCTTCGGCGGTATTCATTACAAAATTGTCTTTAGCTGCAACCGGCTCTTCAATGGGCTCGGCACTTAAAAACAGTATCTGCGCATCCTCTTCTGCTGTAAGGATGATCTCTTCATTATCTCTCTCAAAAACGATCAGATTATATTGAGCAACAGTTTCCTGGTTCACTGTTACGCTACCCTTTGCTATGTAAAGCAGTGTCCAGTATCCCGGGGTAGCCATCAATTGCACCTGTTTGCCCTGTGTTATTTCGCCCACTATAGATACAATGGGGGTATAACTTTTCAGCGGACCGGTTTTACCATCGAAGCTGCCGCTTGCCAGCCTTAGGTTTACACCCTCCTGCTGCAACACATTAGGCAATTGCGCTTTAGTGGCCGATTGATAAGTGGGCTCGTCCCATTTATTTGCTTTGGGTACATTTATCCAAAGCTGGATCAGTTCCTGCGTACCGCCGTTTTTTAACAGATCGGCAGTTGGGCCTTCGCTGTGCAAAACGCCTTTACCCGCAAACATCCATTGCACATCGCCGGCTTTGATGATGCCATCGTGCCCTGCGCTATCTTTGTGGTAACCTTCGCCCTGGAGCTGAAAAGTAACCGGTGCAAAGCCACGGTGCGGGTGTGGATGGATCCGCAGCTCCTGGCCGGGGGTAATTTGCTTTGGCCCCATATGGTGCAATACAATGAACGGATTGGCAAACCTGAAATCCATGTGTGGCAATGGTTGCCTTACGGTTTCTTCTTTGGTTATTTGCTTCTCGCGGCCTGCAAGGATGTGTTGGATCTTCTTTTTCATATCTCTTTCGATTTGATATAACAAAGATACCTTGTAAGCGCACGCAGCCCAATAAGGTAGGTTAAGACCAATACTTATGGCAGGTTAAGACAGAAACTTAATGTAGATTAAGTGGATCGTATTTAGAGATCGATCAAGCTGCATTTACAACCCGTTTTGTTCCATTGTAAAATGGAACAAGCGGAACAAATGGAACATATTGATAGACAGATAATTAACGCTTTTATTTTATCGCTTTACTTAAAGTTTTACTTTCAAATTTTGATATAAATATCTATATATCAAACACTTATTGAAATCGTAGTTTTGTTCCACTTTTTGGAAAATGGAACAAGAATTTTAGCGGAAATAACAGCAAAATGATGACTTTTTTTCGTCTTTTTTCGACTTTCATTCGCCTTTTTTCGCCCTCAGTACGGCCTTTTTGGGATACTAATCAGCTAAAATGAACATATAGCTACTTTATCATAACACATTGACATATAGCTAATTGATAAATTAAAGCTTGTTCCATTTTGTCCCGAATGGAACACAGGTTTGTCTTGTCCTGAAATGAGTTTACATAAAAGTAAACTAAATGAAGAAGAACATTAATGAAGCCCGGCGACACTATGCAGAGGGATTTAAGCGGAAAGTAGTTAAGGAGTATTTAGCGGGAGGGAT
>NZ_LGEK01000155.1 GCF_001636615.1 Mucilaginibacter sp. L294
AGATGTGTATAAGAGACAGCCGTTAGGGTTTGTATGTTTTAAAGATCCTATCCCATATGTTGGTATAAAACCCGTAGTTATAGTTAATATCAGCATGATGGTTATGATGGAATGTTGATGACCCGAGGTATTTAAACAAGAGACTGTTTCTTGTTTTATCAGAAAGCGGTTCTGTACCTAAATGGCCGGCTATGCCAAAAACTACATTGATGATTAAATAAATGATAACAGCATAAAAGTTAAATACATAAATACTGATTATGCCAAGCCACAATACGCCAAAGCTAACCGTCTCTAACGGGTGAAGCACAAAAAGATCTATAGGTTTGGGGTGGCTATAATAATGATGAAACTTATGTATTTTATTATAAACCGCTGTGTGATGTATGCCGTAATGTAAAACGTACATGGCGAGATCCATAACCAAAAAAAGCAGTACAAAATCAAATACTATCAGCCAGCTATGGTTAAAACCAAAAACCAGGAAGCCCGATTGCCACATTTTAAAACCTGCATAAGTTATAAAAGTGTTTATCAGGTTAGTTGTGATGCAAACAAGCACCTCGTTTCTCGACGGTGATTCAATTAATTTATGGGTCAGTTTCTGGGTAAGCCAGCCGGCAAATAGCGCCATTAAAGTTACCAGGCAGTTCTCGATCAAGAATATCATCAGTAATATGGGTGACGATTGCTCCGATAGAAACTTTAACATATCAATCTTTTAGCCTGTTTAAGCGTACTCAAACTGTCCAAATTCAGAAACTACCGTTACCTGCTTTTTATCGGCGGCTTCTACACGGCCGATGATCTGCGCTTCAACCCCGAAGCTTCTGGAGATGGTGATAAGGTCGTCAGCAATCTCCTGTGGTACATATAGCTCCATGCGGTGGCCCATGTTAAACACTTTGTACATTTCCTGCCAGCTGGTGTCAGATTCTTCCTGTATAAGCTTAAACAACGGCGGGATAGGGAACAGATTATCTTTAATGATGTGCAGGTTGTCTATAAAGTGCAGCACTTTGGTTTGCGCGCCGCCGCTGCAATGCACCATGCCGTTTATCTGGCTGCGATACTTATCTAAAATAGCTTTAATGATAGGGGCGTAGGTACGCGTTGCCGATAATACCAATTTACCGGCGGTAATGCTTTCGCCATTGCCGATATCAATTTTATCAGTAAGGTTTTTGCTGCCGCTGAATACCAGATGGAAAGGTACGGCCGGGTCATAGCTTTCGCTGTATTTATCTGCGATGGTTTTATTAAACACATCGTGGCGGGCAGAAGTAAGGCCGTTTGAGCCCATACCGCCGTTATATTCTTTCTCGTAAGTGGCCTGCCCGTATGATGCCAGGCCAACTATCACGTCGCCGGGCTTTATGCGATCGTTAGAGATAACATCGTCGCGTTTCATGCGGCAGGTAACGGTAGAGTCGACTATGATGGTGCGAACCAGGTCGCCCACATCGGCAGTTTCGCCACCGGTAGAGTAGATGCCTATGCCGGCATCGCGAAGTTCGGCTAATATCTCTTCGGTGCCGTTAATGATAGCGGCTATTACTTCGCCGGGTATCAGGTTTTTATTCCTGCCGATGGTTGATGACAGCAGGATATTATCGGTAGCACCTACGCAAAGCAGGTCGTCAAGGTTCATGATAATAGCATCCTGGGCAATGCCGCGCCAAACAGAAATGTCGCCGGTTTCTTTCCAATAAGTATAAGCTAACGACGATTTGGTACCCGCGCCATCAGCATGCATAATGTTGCAATACTCAGGGTCGTTGGTTAATATATCAGGTACTATTTTGCAGAATGCTTTTGGGAAGATCCCTTTATCAATGTTTTTAATGGCATTATGTACATCATCTTTTGATGCAGATACGCCCCGTTGATCATATCTTTGCGGAGAAGTCATGGGCAAATATACTGCTTAAATAATATTTGTACATGGTAAATTACTACATTGCCGTTTCGGTACCCGTCTATGTTAAAATCTATCAGTTATAAAATTGGCCGCTGGCGTTTAAAACGCAATACACAACGCAACTTCTTAATTTATTGCAGCGTATTTATTGGGCTTATTGGCGGCCTCGCGGCTGTAGCCTTAAAGTTTTTGGTGCATGTAATGGAAAATGTTAGCCGTAACATATCCTCGCATTTGCCTTACCATATTATATATGTGTTTTTACCCGCCTTTGGTATACTGTTAACCGTTGCCTGGCAGCACCTCATTAACCGCGACCGGATGCAAAAGGGGATAGGCAGTATCCTTATTAATATAAAAAAGAACCGGTCGAACATCCGGGTGAATAATATTTACGCCCATTTGGTTACCAGCTCGTTAACTGTTGGGTTTGGCGGCTCGGCCGGGTTAGAAGCCCCAATTGTTTCTACCGGTACAGCAATAGGCTCAAATGTTGGCAGGTTTTTTAACTTAAGTTCGTACGAAAAAACGGTACTGCTGGCAGCGGGCGCATCGGCAGGTATTGCTGCGGTTTTTAACAGCCCGATAGCGGGGGTTTTATTCTCGTTAGAGATACTGATAGGCGAGATAACCATCCCAACGTTTATCCCGCTATTGATTGCATCGGCAACAGGTGTGGTGGTATCAAAAGTATTATACTCGGGCCAGCTGTTTCACCTGGTTACTGATGGATGGGTTTTAAACGCCATTCCATTTTATATTTTATTAGGTGTGCTGAGTGGATGGGTGTCGGTTTATATCTCAAAAATTGCGGGTAAGCTGGAGAAAGGCATCCTGTTAAAACAAAACCGTTATGTGCGGGCGCTTGGTGGTGGTTTACTGCTTGGGCTTATGATAGTGGTTTTCCCTGCCTTGTTTGGCGAGGGGTACCACTATTTGCAACAAATACTAAATGGTAATATGGAAGCCTTGAAAGAGGAATCATTCTTTCGCGAATGGCTTGCAAACCCGTGGATAATGCTCTTGTTTATTGGGGCGCTTGTTTTAACAAAAATTGTTGCAGCAGGTATAACCATAGGTGCCGGTGGTAATGGCGGTAGTTTTGCGCCATCTATGTTTACAGGTGCATTTTTAGGTCTGTTTGTTGCTTTCGGTGTAAACCAAACCGGGCTTATCCACCTTAACACAAGTAATTTTATTGCTGTAGGCATGGCAGGCGCTTTAAGTGGTGTATTGCACGCGCCGCTAACCGCTATATTTTTAATTGCCGAAATAACCGGCGGTTATGTATTATTCATTCCGCTGATGATCGTGTCGGCTATGTCTTACATCATATCAAGGATGTTTAATAAACACAATATTTACTGGCACGGTTTGGTACACGAAAATAACATCCATCCGGGGCATGATAATAGCATGCTTGATATTATACAACTGGATAGTATTATAAACAGGCAGTTTAAAGTGATAAGCAGGGATATGCCAGTTGCCGATTTTTATAGCATTTTATCGCAAAGCCAGGCTAATATATTTGCTGTTTTGAGTACAGGTGGCGCACTTGAAGGTGTGGTTTTAATGGATGATGTACGCAAACATTTATTTAACCGGCTACACGAGGGGAGTGATATGGTGGCAGATATAATGGTTGCCCCGCCGGCGGTAATTGACTATGATGAACCGGTGAGCGATGTAATGGAATTATTTGATGGGTTGGATGTTTGGCAGCTCCCGGTAATTAAGGAGGGGATTTTTATTGGCTTTGTTTCAAAATCATCCTTGTTAAGCAAATACCGCGAAGTGATTATACACCAGCACAAGCAAGCGGATATATTTTCCCGGTAAAACCCTAAAAAAAGGAAGGCCGGATATTTAACATATCCGGCCTTCCTTTTATGCAGTGCTGTTTACCTGATAAATAGCAGTTCCCTGAATTTTGGCAGCGGCCAAAGGGTGTCATCAACCAGTTGCTCCAGTTTATCTACATGGTAACGTATCGGCTGGAAATAACTCTTCACCTTTTCGTCATAAGCAATGGCACGGTCGCGCAGGTCTTCAATAACATTGGCCTTTTTGCGTTCGTTTATCATTTCCTCTACATTATCTTTAATAAAGTTAACGTGTTCGGCAATTTTGGTTATAATATCAAGCTGTGCTTTGTAGGTGCTTTTATCAAGGCCAAGATCCTTTAGGCCTTTAACATTTTCAATCAGTTTTGATTGATATGCAATGGCGGCCGGGATAATAACGTTTACAGCCAGCTCGCCCATAACACGTGCCTCTATCTGCAACTTTTTGTAAAAGCTATCCAGCAGTATTTCATGGCGGGCATGTGCCTCGCGGGTAGTGAATATGCCTGTTTCGGCAAAAAGTTCGGCGGTTTTTTCAGATATAAAGGCATCCAGGGCTTTAGGCGTTGTTTTGATGTTGGCCAAACCTCTTTCCTCAGCTTCTTTTTCCCACTCTTCGCTGTAACCGTTCCCTTCAAAGCGTATGTTGCGCGATTCTTTGATGTAGCGTTTGATCACCATCATCAGGGCAACATCTTTTTTCTCGCCTTTTTTGATCAGCTTATCCACATCAACTTTAAACTTCTTAAGCTGATCGGCCATAATGAGGTTTAATACCGTCATGGGGCTGGCCGAATTGGCAGATGAGCCAACCGCGCGCAATTCAAACTTATTGCCGGTAAAGGCAAATGGCGATGTACGGTTACGGTCGGTATTATCTTTTAGTATCTGCGGTATTTTGGGGATGCCCTGCCAAAGCGAGTTTTCTTCTTTTATCTTTTTGCTCAGGCGCGAGGTATCTATCTCATCCAAAACCTCGTTTAACTGGCTGCCCAGGAATATGGAAATGATAGCCGGAGGGGCCTCATTTGCGCCCAGGCGATGATCGTTATTTACCGATGCGATGGATGCCCTTAACAGGTCGGCATGCTCAAAAACCGCTTTTATAGTATTTACAAAAAACGTAAGGAACATCAGGTTGTTCTTCGGCGTTTTGCCCGGCGATAACAGGTTTTTCCCCGTATTGGTTATCAGCGACCAGTTATTGTGCTTGCCCGAGCCATTGATGCCTGCATAAGGTTTCTCGTGCAGTAATACTTTAAAGTGGTGGCGCTTGGCAACCCTGTCCATAATATCCATCAATAACTGGTTATGGTCAATGGCCAGGTTTATTTCTTCGTAAACGGGCGCGCACTCAAATTGCGATGGCGCTACCTCGTTATGGCGGGTTTTTAATGGTATACCTAATTGCAGGGCTTCGGTTTCCATCTCCTGCATAAAGGCGTATACACGGCTTGGAATAGAGCCGAAATAATGATCCTCTAATTGCTGATTTTTTGCCGACATATGGCCAAACAACGTGCGGCCGGTAAGTGAAAGATCGGGGCGGGCGTTAAACAGGGCGGTATCAACCAAAAAGTATTCCTGCTCAATACCTAACGATGCATTAACCTTATCAATGCTTTTATCAAAGTAATGGCAAACATCAACAGCGGCTTTATCTAAAATGCTTAAAGCTTTTAAAAGTGGTACTTTATAATCAAGCGCCTCGCCGGTGTACGATACAAATACGGTGGGGATACACAGGGTGCGCCCCATAATAAACGCAGGGGAGGATGGATCCCAGGCGGTATAGCCGCGGGCCTCAAATGTGTTACGAATGCCGCCGCTTGGGAAACTGGATGCATCCGGTTCCTGCTGGGCAAGGGCATCGCCGCTAAAGCGTTCAATAGCGCCACCATCTGCTGTTGGTTCAAAAAAGGCATCATGTTTTTCGGCAGTGGTGCCGGTAAGTGGCTGAAACCAGTGGGTATAGTGCGTAGCACCTTTACCCATTGCCCATGACCGCATTGATGATGCTACCTGCTCTGCCATATCACGGGGGATGGGCACACCATTATCAATAGAATCTACAATTACACTATAAGCGTCTTTTGATAAAAACTCCTTCATTTTTGGTTTATCAAAAACATTTACGCCGAAGTAGTCGGATATTTTGGCAGAAGGAAGCTTTATTTCCGGGATTTCGCGATTCAACACGGCCCTTAAAGCCTGAAAACGTGTATTAGGCATAATGGTAATAATTGGTTCAGCCCAAAATTATAAAATCATTTAAATAGTAAGCGGTCTGTCTCTTATACACATCT
>NZ_LGEK01000146.1 GCF_001636615.1 Mucilaginibacter sp. L294
AGATGTGTATAAGAGACAGATATCACACTTAATTAATTTATAGAGCGATGAAAATTAATATAAAAGCATTAATAACCATCTGTTTAGTAGCCGTTATAATTGTAATTGGCTGTAAAAAACAAGATTACTCCTTCGGTAAAATAATTACCCCGAAGGACTTAACCCTGGCAACAGTTATTGAAGGGGCAGATGATGCAAACCCCGATGGGGCGGGTTCTGGTAACGTTAGCATTAAAACATCGGCTACCGATGCCATTTCTTACAAAATTGATTTTGGCGACGGTAGTGACACAAAAATAGTAAGCGATGGCAACCTGGTGCATAAATACGGAAACCCGGGCACTAACGATTACACTATTGTAGTTAGTGCTATAGGTACCGGCGGCGTAACCACAACTACTGCCAAAAAGATAACGGTGTTTGTGGCGTTTGAGATCCCGGAGGAAATTATGCAAAATTTAACCAGTGGCACTTCACAAACCTGGGTGATTGACCGCCTTACGCCCGGCCACGTAGGTGTAGGCCCTGCCGATGGTTACACCTCAAGTTATTATAGCGCAGCGCCTAATGAACGAGCAGAATGTTTGTATGATGATGAGATAACCTTTACTAAAGATGGCGGCACCATTAATATGACTATTAATAACAAAGGGCAGTCGTTTTTTGTAGCAGCTGCTACTGCATTCTACGGTAAATCAGGTGGAGATAATTGTTATGATATGGACGTTACGGGTACTAAAAAACTCGTATTTATGGAAGCTACGTCTGGCTCAACTTCGGCAAACTCTACCCGTATACAATTTACAGTACCGGGTAACGGGCTTATAGCTTTTGGTACAGGTGGTAACACTTACGAAATAATGGAACTTACCGAAACTTCCATTACGGTACGTTGTATCAGTATAGACGGCCTTGCTTGGTATCAGAAATTTAAACTTAAATAGTAATTAATAGAGTATGAAATATCTACATAAATATATGCTGATTACACTGGTAGCCTTGTGTGCCAGTTGCAGTAAAAAAAATGATACGGGCACAAACGTAGCTGATAAACCGGCTAACATTGTTATAACACCTACCGTAAGTACAGATAATAGCGGTACAGTAACATTTGCTGTAACCGCAGATAATGCGGTAACCTACGAGTTTGATTTTGGTAACGGTATTTTCCAAAATACCACAACGGGTAATTTAACGTATAAGTACCCGGTAGCGGGCACTTACACCGTAAACGTTACGGCCAAGAGCCAAAGCGGAAAAATAACGGTAAAATCCACGCTGGTAACAATTTCTGCGGCCGAAGCCCTTGTATGGTCTGATGAGTTTAATACTGCCGGCGCGCCCGATCCGGGCAAATGGGGTTACGATCTTGGCAATAACAACGGCTGGGGTAATAACGAGCTGGAGTATTACACCAACCGTACAGATAACGCGGTGGTATCTAACGGTACATTAAAGATCAACCTTAAAAAGGAAGATTATAATGGTTTTGGTTATACCTCGGCCAGGCTTTTAACAAAAGGCAAGTTCAACTTTAAATATGGCCGTGTAGAAGTTAAAGCAAAGCTACCTACAGGTGTGGGTACATGGCCTGCAATATGGGCGCTTGGCAGCAATGTTGATACTACACCATGGCCTGCCTGTGGCGAGATCGATATTATGGAGCATGTAGGGAAACAGCAGAATACCATATTCTCTACCATGCATTATCCCGGCCACTATGGCGGCGGCGGCGTAGGTGGTACAACCCAAAACCCTACTGCTTCAACAGATTTTCATGTTTACAGCATGGATTGGACACCAGCTACTATGAAGTTTGCTATTGATGGTGTGGTATATTATACATTTGCCAACAGTGCCGACCTGCCGTTTAACAACAACTTCTTCCTGATACTTAACGTAGCAATTGGCGGTAATTTTGGCGGCCCCGCGGTCGACCCTAATTTTACCAGCAGTTCAATGGAGGTAGATTACGTACGCGTTTATAAATAATCAAATTAAAACAGATAAAAGCCATTTCATTAATGGCTTTTATCTTGTTAAACAATACCCTAATTATTATTATGCTTTATACAAAGTGTATGTATGTAGCTGCTGTTGCGGCTGCAATAACAATAAGTACGTCCTGCTCATCTGTTAAAAAAAGTTCGGCTACGGGTTATGCCAAAGGCGAAGTAGTATTCTTCGATGATTTTACCGGCACCCAACTCGATCGGAATAAATGGACACCGGAGGTACCTGGTTTTAACGGTAACAACGAACTGCAAACCTACGTAGATTCATCATCTGTAATGTATCTGGAAGATGGGCTATTGGTTTTAAAACCCAAATACTCGCCCAAGTTTAAAAATGTAGAAGGCAGGGAATACGATTTTATTTCGGCACGGATAAACACCCACGGTAAATTTGATTTTACTTACGGCACAGCCGAGGCACGGATAAAAGTTACAGCTGGCGAAGGTTTATGGCCGGCCTGGTGGATGCTGGGTAATGGCCTATGGCCGGATGCCGGTGAGATAGATATTATGGAGTACGTAGGCGAGCCCGACTGGATAAGCGCGGCGGTACACGGCCCCGGCTACAGTGGCGAAACACCGTTTGTAAACCGCTTATATTTTGATAAGGAGCATGATGCTACCCAATGGCACGTTTACGCCGTTGACTGGACACCCGAAAGCCTTGTTTTTAAATACGATGGCGTGCCCATGTTTCGCGTAACCCGTAAAATGGCCGAACATTACGGTAAATGGATATTTGATAATAAGCAATACCTGATACTTAATTATGCCCTTGGCGGTGGTTATCCGGCTAAGATAAATGGCATAAAGCAGCCTTATTATGGCTTGCCCGCAAGCTCTGCTAATATGGTAAAAAATGGCGAAGCCAAAATGTGGGTAGACTGGGTTAAGGTTACCAAAACCAGGTAATATTACCTGCTAAATTATTTATTTAAGGCCTGCAATTGATAAATTGCAGGCCTTTTTTGTAAAGTGCAAAACCGTAACGACAGTTAAAAGATCACCGTTACAGGATCAGTGATTTTTTGCTGCAAGGTTAAAATATATTAATTTTGAATATGACGATATCCCCATTGCCCCAACGGTTAAAGGTTATTATATATATGATAGCTTGTTATCAAATACTGGGTGGTATAGCAGGCATCTCGCAAATATTTGTTGTAACCTCGGTACTTATATATGCAGCACCTACAAGCCTTGCCACATTCATATTTGTGCTGGCCGCCATTTTAAACGGCTTCTCGGTATACTGCGGCATTGTATTACTTAAAGGCAAATACCTGAAAGGCCTAAAACTTTCCATCATTAACCAGGCAATTCAGCTAATTAGCTTTGTTATATATGGTTGTAGCTTTAAATATATTGCAGGTTTTGTACTACTTGCAGGCATAAAAATCATGGATTCGGCTAAACCATATTTTGCCTTTAGCTGGAAGCCAACATGGCAAATTACAAACACCGAGCAGGGCAAACCTTTTGATATTGCATTGAACCTGATAGCGGCACTTTTTATTGTATTGATAGTGATACTTAGAAGAAGATTAAAAGCCAATACGCCCGCGTAGATGAATGTCAAAAACGCTCTCAAATTCATCAAAAGCTGCATGCGTGTTAAAAAAGTATCGCTTTTAGCTAAATAAAGGTTGGTTTTGTATCATAAGTGCCGATACATTTGCGCCATAAAGCTATTAACCATGAAATCAACTTCCCTAAAAGTAATTATGTGCGTGTTTTTTTGCTTATCAATAATGCTTGATAATGCTATTGCACAGCCATTCGTAAAAACAGAAAACGGACAATTTAAAATAGGGAAGAGCAGCTACTATTACATTGGCGCTAACTTTTGGTACGGTGCAATTCTGGGCGCGAAAAAAAGCGACAGGCCCCGCTTAATAAAAGAGCTTGATCTGTTAAAGGCCAGCGGCGTAAACAACCTCAGGATATTGGTTGGTGCCGATGGCCCGGCCCGCCCAAGTAAGATCCAGCCATCGCTGCAAACCGCGCCGGGTGTATATGATGATAGCCTTTTAGCCGGGCTCGATTTTTTACTGGCAGAGATGCAGCGCAGGGATATGAAAGCCATATTATACCTTACTAACTCGTGGGAGTGGTCGGGTGGGTATAGTCAATACCTGGAGTGGGCTGGCAAAGGCAAAGCCCCGGTACCGGCTGTTGATGGTTGGAATACTTTTCAAAGCTACGTTGCGCAATTTGTACAGTGCGATAGCTGCAAGCAATTGTTTAAAAATCATGTAAGCTACATTCTTAACAGAACTAATCGTTACACCAAAAAGAAATATATCAATGACCCTGCTATCATGACCTGGCAAATTGCCAACGAGCCCCGCGCTTTCTCGGCAGCGGGTAAGCCAGCCTTTGCCGCATGGGTAAAAGAGACAGCGGCCTTTATAAAATCTATAGATAAAAACCATTTGGTAACAACAGGCAGCGAGGGGCAAAGCGGATCGGAAGATGATATTGCCCTGTGGCAGGATATTCATTCAACCCCGGCCATAGATTACCTTACCATACATATTTGGCCAAGCAACTGGGGTTGGCTTGATAGGGCCAATATGCCGGGCACATTTGATAAAGCCATTACCAATACCAAGGCCTATTTAGATAAACACACTGCTATTGCCAGGCAACTAAACAAGCCACTGGTGGTTGAAGAATTTGGCCTTCCGCGCGATGGTATGAAATTTAATCCTGAATCGACCACAACCTTACGCGATACCTATTATAAAACCATTTTTGAACTGATAGCCCAAAGCGCTAAAACCGGTGATGTTTTTGCGGGCTGCAACTTTTGGGCATGGGGCGGTACAGGCCGGGCAACAAAAGGCCATGTATTTTGGCAGGATGGCGATGCTTATCTGGGCGACCCGGCACAGGAGGAGCAGGGCCTTTACTCGGTTTTTGATACCGATACAACAGTGGGGATGATAAAGGAATACAACCAGCAGTTGCAGCAAACCAAGAAACGCTAAAATATTTAAGTGTTTGTTATTTGTGAAGTAACATAAACAGCACTACAAATGATGCTGTATGTTTTAGGCATAGCCTTAAATGCTTTAAGGCTATGGTAATTTGATTTTCAACACTTCTTTTTGAAATGCCTAACTGCGCTGCAATTTCGTCATTGCTTAGGTGGTTAAACCTGCTTAACTGAAAAATTTCCTGGCAGCGTTTGGGTAACTGGTGCAGGTAGGTAAAAACTTCCTGTTCCAGTTCTTGCTCGTTTAACCTATCGTCTGCCAAATGCGCATCTACAGTATCAGTATAAATACTGTCATCAATATAAGTTACCGATAGTTTTTTTGCACGGATGCGGTTATATGCCTGGTAGCGTATGGCGTTTAGCAGGTAATTTTCAAAACAGGCTATTTCAAGATCTTTACGGCGGTCCCACAAATTCAGGAAAATATCATGGACTACTTCTTCGCTGCATTCGCGATTTTTGAGGTAACGGTTACAGGTATTGTAAAGCCGGGCCCAATAACGTTCAAACAGCTCATTAAAAGCCGCTTCGTTATCATGGCGTACAGCGTTCCACAACACGTCGTCACTTCTCAAATCTATAGTCATAATTGGGTTTTTAAAATTATAAAAAGGTTTTTTATAATCCAAGCCATTCTGTATCAGCAATAAATTAATTTTTACAGGTGAAAATTTTAGGGGTAGTTCAATAGCCTAAAGGTTAATAAAAGTAAAGTTTGCTTGTCATTTAAACGTTCATAGTAAACATTTAATCTGTTGGTTAATTTC
>NZ_LGEK01000156.1 GCF_001636615.1 Mucilaginibacter sp. L294
AGATGTGTATAAGAGACAGTATTATAAGTGTATCACTTCGCCGTATGCATCGGCAGCAGCTTCCATAACAGCCTCGCTCATGGTAGGGTGAGGGTGTACAGATTTAATGATCTCGTGGCCGGTAGTTTCCAGCTTACGTGCGGTAACAACCTCGGCAATCATCTCGGTAACATTATGCCCCAACATGTGCGCACCCAGGAACTCGCCGTACTTAGCGTCAAATATCAGTTTAACAAAACCATCTTTAGCACCGGCAGCACTTGCCTTACCAGATGCTGAGAACGGGAATTTACCGATCTTTAATTCGTAACCTGCTTCTTTAGCTGCTTTTTCGGTATAACCAACAGATGCAACCTCAGGCATGCAATAAGTACAGCCCGGTATGTTGTTATAATCTAAAGGCTCGGGGTTTTTACCAGCGATTTTCTCTACGCAGATAATACCTTCGGCAGATGCAACGTGTGCAAGCGCCTGGCCTTTAACAATATCGCCAATGGCATAAACGCCATCAACATTGGTTTTGTAAAAATCGTCAACCAATACCTTGCCTTTATCAGTTTTAACGCCGTTCTCTTCAAGGCCAATGCCTTCAATGTTAGTAGAGATACCAATAGCAGATAAAACAACATCGGCTTCTAATACGATGTTACCTGTAGCGGTTTTAACATTAACCCTGCAGCCCTCGCCGTTGGTATCAACAGACTCAACGGTTGAGCCTGTCATGATATTGATGCCTTGTTTTTTAAGGATGCGTAACAAGCCTTTTGAGATCTCCTCGTCCTCAAGCGGAACGATGTTGTCTAAAAATTCAACTACGGTAACCTTGGTGCCAATAGCATTGTAAAAATAAGCAAACTCGATACCTATAGCGCCCGAGCCTACTACAACTATTGATTTTGGCTGTTGCGGCAATACCATGGCCTGGCGGTAACCAATTACTTTTTTACCATCCTGCTTAAGGTTTGGTAACTCGCGCGAGCGGCCGCCTGTAGCCAGTATAATATGCTTGGCTGTAAAATCTTTAGTGGTGTCGTCGTTTATTTTTACAGATACGGTGCCTTTTGATTTTAAAAAGCCAGTACCTATTATAACATCGATCTTGTTTTTCTTCATCAGGAACTGAACGCCTTTGCTCATGCCATCGGCTACACCGCGGCTCCTTTTTACTACAGCTTCAAAATCAACTTCGCCACCACTGGTTTTAATACCATAATCGGCAGCGTGGTTTAAATATTCAAACACCTGGGCGCTTTTTAATAAAGCCTTTGTAGGGATACAACCCCAGTTAAGGCAAATGCCCCCAAGCGATTCTTTTTCAACAATAGCGGTTTTTAAACCCAATTGCGATGCACGGATAGCAGCAACATAGCCGCCCGGGCCCGAACCAATAACAATTAAATCGTAATCCATATAGTATGTATCTTTTATGATTTTTGGAATGCCAAAGCTAATTAAAAAGCAGTGGAAATGAAAAAATGGGCTTTATTTAGAATGTAAGTTTAAAATTTAATATAAACGCCTGTTATCCACAATGTTTATTTATTATACGGCAATGATAATGTAAATGTCACACTAAGTATTCATCTAAATTTCATTTTTGCTTAAATAAGATGTAAAGTGTTGAAAAATATATAATTATTATTAACATTAACTTAATATACTGAATGCCCCTATTACTTATCTTTGCCCGCATTAATTCACTTAATGAGTAATTCACTTAACAGTTAACAAAAAAAAACAAACATGAGAAAACACTTACTTCTCTCAATTATTTTCCTGTTTACTGCTTTTGCTGCCTTTGCACAGGTAACATCAAGTAGCATGTCGGGAACGATCAAAGATGCCAAGGGTATTACACTACCCGGAGCAACTATCAAAGCTACACACGTCCCTTCAGGAACTGTGTATTCAGCAGCCTCAAACAAAGACGGATTGTTCAACATCCCAGGGATGCGTGTTGGTGGCCCGTACACTGTTGAGGTGAGCTTTATTGGGTTTAATAAAGCTACAATCACCGATATTACCTTACAATTAGGCCAGCCTTACCTGCTAAACGCAACTTTAAGCGAAACAGGGTTAGAGTTACAGGCTGTTACAATTAAAGCCAGCCGGAAAATTGTAACTGCTAAAGCAGGTGCAAGTACTAACGTAAACAGAACTGCGCTTTCAACCTTACCTACTTTTTCAAGGAGTATTACAGATTTTACGCGTTTAACGCCACAGTCTACAGGCTCGAGCTTTGCAGGCCGCGATGCGCGTTTAAACAGCGTAACTGTTGATGGTGCTAACCTGAACAACACATTCGGTACCTCATCAGACCTTTTACCGGGTGGTGGTACACAGCCAATCTCTATCGAAACTTATGATGAGCTTTCAATAAACATTGCTCCGTTTGACGTTAGGCAATCAGGCTTTACAGGTGCAGGTATCTACGCTACTACAAAAAGCGGTACCAACACTTTCCATGGTTCTGCTTATACCTACTACAAAAACCAATCATTTAACGGTAACTACATTGGCGATAACTTTATTGGTAACAACGTTGCTAAAGCAAGTACCAAAACTTACGGTGCTACTTTTGGCGGCCCTATCATCAAAAACAAGTTATTCTTCTTTGCTAACTTTGAGAAAGAAAATTCAACTTCTCCGGGTATTGCCTATTCGCCAACAGGTGGTTCTGGTAACGGTACTGTAGCTGCAACTCCTGTTGCCGATCTACAAAAAGTATCTGATTACCTGAGAACCAATTATGGTTATGAAACAGGTAAGTTTGATAATTTTGATGCTTTTACCCCTAAAAACACAAAATATTTATTAAAGTTAGACTGGAACATCAACGATAAAAACAAGCTAACCGTTAAATACAGTTACTTAAACGCAACCAGCGATCAACCTATTAACAGTACAAGTACCCCTAACAATGCTCTTTATAACGTTTCAAATGGTACAGGTGGAACTATTAGCCGCGGTAGTGGCGGTTTGGTTAACGGTCGTTATAGTAACCAGTCAATCGCTTTTGCAAACTCTAACTATGGTTTCATCAATAAAGTAACTACCGGTACTGTTGAATTAAACAGCAGCATTAGTTCAAAATTCTCAAACCAGTTGCTGGCAACCTTTAAAAAGTACGATAACCCACGTACTACAAAAGGTGCTACTTTCCCAACAATTGATATTTATAATGGTGCAGGAAGCAACTACATTACGGCAGGTTCTGACCCATACACCAAGTATAACGCGGTTATTGACAATACCTACAGTATTTATGATAACTTAACTTACTACGCTGGTAAACATACTATCACAGGTGGTATCAATTACGAATACCAAAAAGTTGGTAATGCTTACATGCCAGGTGCAGCAGGTTCATACATCTACAATTCGTTAAACGATTTTCTTACTGATGCCCCACCGGTACAGTTCACTTACAACTACTCTTTAATACCAGGTGTTGATCAGGTATTCTCTGCTAACTTAAAAGTTGGTACTATAAGCCTGTATGCACAGGATGAGTATGCTGTTAGCCCTAACTTTAAATTAACTTACGGCTTACGTGCTGATAAAAGCATTTACCTGGAAAACCCGGTAGAAAACCCGCAAATGACAGCATTGTTGTTGCCAGATGCTAACGGTGCTTTAAAATCATACAACTCTGGCTTATGGCCAAAATCACCAATATTGCTTTCACCAAGAATGGGTTTCAGATGGAGCCTGCTTGATGATAATTCATTAGTAATACGTGGTGGTGCCGGTATCTTCACTGGTAAAATACCTTATGTATTCTTAACTAACAGCCCAAGTAACAGTGCCATGTACAACTTTGGTGGTGTTGCTACAGCTGCACAGCTTCCAGGTATCAAATTAAATGCAGACCCAAGCACGTATGCTAATTTGTTCCCACAGGCAGCAGGTACAGCAATACAATCTGCTACTGTTTTAATTGACCGTAACTTTAAATTCCCACAAGTATTCAGGACTAACTTAGCAGTTGAGAAAAACCTTGGGAATGGTTTCACTGCAACTTTAGAAGGGTTATACACTAAAGATATCAACGCGGTAAGAATGCGTAACGCAAACTTAAAATCGCCAACCGGTGTATTAGTGGAAGGTGACTTATCAAGGCCACGTTATACAGGTACAGCAGCAGACAGGAATATATACCCTGCAATAAACTCTGCCATTGTTTTAGAAAACACTAACCAAGGTTATGCAACTTCTTTAACTGCACAAATAACCAAAACCTTTACAGGTGGTTTTTCTGCTACAGCAGCTTATACTTATACGCAAGCTAAAGAAGCTTTCTCATCATCGGGTACAACTGCAGCTAACATTTGGACGTCAACTGCTAACGTTGGTACTACTAACGATGTTGAGAGTGGTTACACTAATTTTTATGTGCCTCACCGTATTGTTGCTTCTGCATCATACAAGTTTAATTACTTAAACCATGCAGCTACTACAATTGGTTTGTTCTACCAAGGCCAGGCAGGCAGCAGCCCAATAAGCTACACTGTTAATGGTGACCTTAATGGTGATGGTAACGCTTCTACCGACTTAATGTACATCCCTAAAAAAGCAAGCGACTTAACTTTCCAACAGTATAATTCACCAGCGATTAATGGTGTGGTGTATACTTACACCCCTGCACAACAAGCTGCTGCTTTAGAGCAATTTATTAAAAACACACCATACTTAAACGGCCACAGAGGACAATACGCACAACGTAATGCTGCTTTCTTACCATGGTATAACCGTATTGATGCAAACATTCTGCAAGATTTTTACATCATGGCGGGCGGTCAGAAACATACCTTACAACTTAGTGCGGTAGTTATTAACTTACCCAACTTGTTAAACAAAAACTGGGGCATCCAAAAACAAATTACTTACACTAACCCACTTAGCTACGTAAGTACAGATGTAACTACCAACGTGCCAACTTACCAAATGCGCCAGCTTAATGGTAACTTAGTTACTACGCCGTATGTTAATGCTACAACAGCACTTACTACCTGGAGTTTATTAATTGGTGCTAAATACCTATTCTAAAATTAGCAGTTGATATTGTTAAACATTAAAATAAAAAAGATGAGAAAATATATAAATATTGTATTGGCTGCACTGGTAACACTAACCGTGTTTAGCTGTACAAAAAAAGCCGATGTTGAAGGTATTGAGCCAAAGTTACCGGCTATAAAACTAAGCAGTTTGGGTTATCAGCAAGTTGGTCCATTTATAATATCTGGAACTACAGCTAACACTTTGCTTATTAACTTTGGTGCTACACTTACTAACGAGCAAACAGGTGCTTTTAAATTGGAAATATTAGAACAACAACCAGCAGTAGGCACCCCGCCGGTAACCCCGCCACCGGTACTGAAAACTACAATTAACTTTGCTTCGTGGAATGGTTATGATGATACATCTACACCAACCGCTACACCGGCAGTAATAGTACATACTATTACCGCTACGCCGCAAAGTACTACGTATCCAAATACATCAGTATTGGCAGGTACTATCCTGTTAAAATTAAGTGCTATGGGCTTAACGGCAGGTAAAACTTACACCGTAAGGGCTACAGCTTTTAATAAAGATGGTAGTAAATCTTCAGTATTTACTCAAGGTTCATTCTTTACAACTAAGTAATAAATAAGCTTAATAA
>NZ_LGEK01000159.1 GCF_001636615.1 Mucilaginibacter sp. L294
CGCAAAGTTCTTAAAAGAGATAGAGAATAAATTATGCAGCGTAACAGCGGCGAGTTCGCAAGAACGGACCGAAGTTAACAGCGAAGCTCGAGAGAAGCAGGATAATGTAAGAGAATATTTTTTTTTACAGATTTCTATTGATTGAGTTAATAGGGTCTGGATTTGAACAAACACATTATACAATGGAGAGTTTGATCCTGGCTCAGGATGAACGCTAGCGGCAGGCCTAATACATGCAAGTCGAACGGGATTGAGAAGCTTGCTTTTCATGAGAGTGGCGCACGGGTGCGTAACACGTATGTAACCTACCTTAATCTGGGGGATAGCCTCTCGAAAGAGAGATTAACACCGCATAACATTATCGGATAGCATTTTCTGATAATCAAATATTTATAGGATTAAGATGGGCATGCGGAACATTAGCTAGTTGGTAAGGTAATGGCTTACCAAGGCTACGATGTTTAGGGGATCTGAGAGGATGACCCCCCACACTGGTACTGAGACACGGACCAGACTCCTACGGGAGGCAGCAGTAAGGAATATTGGTCAATGGGCGCAAGCCTGAACCAGCCATGCCGCGTGCAGGAAGACGGCCCTACGGGTTGTAAACTGCTTTTGTACCGGAATAAACCTTTTCACGTGTGAGAAGCTGAATGTACGGTAAGAATAAGGATCGGCTAACTCCGTGCCAGCAGCCGCGGTAATACGGAGGATCCAAGCGTTATCCGGATTTATTGGGTTTAAAGGGTGCGTAGGCGGTTCTTTAAGTCAGGGGTGAAAGACGGTAGCTTAACTATCGCAGTGCCTTTGATACTGAAGAACTTGAATACACTTGAGGTAGGCGGAATGTGACAAGTAGCGGTGAAATGCATAGATATGTCACAGAACACCAATTGCGAAGGCAGCTTACTAAAGTGTCATTGACGCTGAGGCACGAAAGCGTGGGGATCAAACAGGATTAGATACCCTGGTAGTCCACGCCCTAAACGATGAATACTCGATGTTGGCGATATACGGTCAGCGTCTAAGCGAAAGCGTTAAGTATTCCACCTGGGGAGTACGCCCGCAAGGGTGAAACTCAAAGGAATTGACGGGGGCCCGCACAAGCGGAGGAGCATGTGGTTTAATTCGATGATACGCGAGGAACCTTACCCGGGCTTGAAAGTTAGTGAATGAGACAGAGACGTCTCAGTCCTTCGGGACACGAAACTAGGTGCTGCATGGCTGTCGTCAGCTCGTGCCGTGAGGTGTTGGGTTAAGTCCCGCAACGAGCGCAACCCCTGTGAATAGTTGCCAGCACGTAATGGTGGGGACTCTATTCAGACTGCCTATGCAAATAGAGAGGAAGGAGGGGACGACGTCAAGTCATCATGGCCCTTACGTCCGGGGCTACACACGTGCTACAATGGATGGTACAGCGGGCAGCTACCTGGCAACAGGATGCCAATCTCGTAAAGCCATTCACAGTTCGGATCGGGGTCTGCAACTCGACCCCGTGAAGTTGGATTCGCTAGTAATCGCGTATCAGCAATGACGCGGTGAATACGTTCCCGGGCCTTGTACACACCGCCCGTCAAGCCATGGAAGCTGGAAGTGCCTGAAGTGCGTAACCGTAAGGAGCGTCCTAGGGTAAAGTCGGTAACTGGGGCTAAGTCGTAACAAGGTAGCCGTACCGGAAGGTGTGGCTGGAATACCTCCTTTCTGGAGCATTATCCAACAGCTTGCTACCGAGCTACGCATTAACAGTAAAAACTGTTACCTGCATGATTATTTTCTTATTTATTCTCTAAAAAAACAACCCGGAAGATGAAGCCATCGGTTGTGGTGCAGCCATAATAGTGGCAAGATTGTAATGTAAACAAACAGTCCTGTAGCTCAGCTTGGTTAGAGCACTACACTGATAATGTAGGGGTCAGCAGTTCAAATCTGCTCGGGACTACAAGGTGAAGATACCAGAATGACTTGGTATTATTAAACATCTGAAAGGGGGATTAGCTCAGCTGGCTAGAGCACCTGCCTTGCACGCAGGGGGTCAACGGTTCGAATCCGTTATTCTCCACCACACCCACCGTTTCCTGAAAGGGATAGGATATAATGCAAGTTACGCATCGTTGATGTAGTAATGGGTAAAGTTCTTTGACATATTGGAAGAAGTAATTAAAAAAAGAAAACAACAGTAGAGACGTTGTAGACTGAAGATTACAGAAAGAAACAAGCAAGATAAAGGAAGAAGGCTTCGGTCCGGTTCCTGGTTCAAACTTATGGGCATCTATAATTGGAATTACAACAGATCAAAAAGCATACCGTGCGGCGCAAAAGGCGCACGAGTAGAAGAAAGTAAGAAAGGGTACACGGGGGATGCCTTGGCTCTCAGAGGCGATGAAGGACGTGATAAGCTGCGATAAGCCGCGGGGATTAGCAAATATGAATTAATCCGCGGATTTCCGAATGGGGAAACCTAGCTAGTTGAAGACTAGTTGCATAAATGCGCAAACCTGCTGAACTGAAACATCTAAGTAAGCAGAGGAAGAGAAAATAATAATGATTTCCTGAGTAGTGGCGAGCGAAAGGGAAGAAGCCCAAACCGGTTATGTTACGGCATAACCGGGGTTGTAGGACCACAACATGAATATCAAAATGAACCGGAATGGGGTGGGAAACCCAGTCATAGAGCATGAGAACTGCGTACGGGTAAGTAATGATAGGATAGTGGTATCCTGAGTACCGCGAGGTCGGAGACGCCTTGTGGGAATCTGCCGGCACCATCCGGTAAGGCTAAATACTCCTGAGAGACCGATAGTGAACCAGTACCGTGAGGGAAAGGTGAAAAGAACCCCGAACAGGGGAGTGAAATAGAACCTGAAACCGTGTACTTACAAGCGGTCGGAGCGGACTTGTTCCGTGACGGCGTGCCTTTTGCATAATGAGCCTACGAGTTACTCCTCTCTGGCAAGGTTAAGTGTTTAAGACACGGATCCGAAGCGAAAGCGAGTCTGAAAAGGGCGTATAGTCAGAGGGGGTAGACGCGAAACCTTGTGATCTACCCATGGACAGGTTGAAGGTGCCGTAACAGGTACTGGAGGACCGAACCGATAAACGTTGAAAAGTTTCCGGATGATCTGTGGGTAGGGGTGAAAGGCTAATCAAACTGGGAAATAGCTCGTACTCCCCGAAATGTTTTTAGGAACAGCGTGGTGGTTAAGTTATACAGAGGTAGAGCTACTGATTGGGTGCGGGGGAGTCAAATCCTACCAAATCCAGACAAACTCCGAATGCTGTATAATATACACTGCAGTGAGGCTATGGGTGCTAAGGTCCATGGCCGAGAGGGAAAGAACCCAGACCATCAGCTAAGGTCCCCAAATTAACGCTAAGTTGAACTAACGAGGTCCGATTGCACAGACAGCTAGGATGTTGGCTTGGAAGCAGCCATTCATTTAAAGAGTGCGTAACAGCTCACTAGTCGAGCGATCGGGCATGGATAATAAACGGGCATTAAGCGTTATACCGAAGCTATGGATTATATCTCACGATATACTGGTAGGGGAGCATTCTAATTGCCGGTGAAGCAGGAAAGACAATTGACTGTGGAGGAATTAGAAAAGCAAATGTAGGCATAAGTAACGATAAGGCGGGAGAGAAACCCGCCCACCGAAAGACTAAGGTTTCCTGATCAACGCTAATCGGATCAGGGTTAGTCGGGGCCTAAGGTGAAGCCGAAGGGCGTAGCCGATGGACAACTGGTTAATATTCCAGTACTTTTTATAACTGCGATGCGGTGACGGAGTAGTGACACTGACGCGAACTGACGGAATAGTTCGTTAAAGGCCGTAGGTATAGGAGAGGTAGTTAAGTACGCCACTCTTGCTGAAAGCTGATAGTACACTGAGCCTTCGGGTAAGGTGATAGTTCAGGTAATCAGACTTCCAAGAAAACCCGCTAAGCTTCAGGTTATAAAAACCCGTACCGTAAACCGACACAGGTAGTCGAGGAGAGAATCCTAAGGTGCTCGAGTGAATCATGGCTAAGGAACTCGGCAAAATGGCCCTGTAACTTCGGGAGAAGGGGCGCTGGTAGCAATATCAGCCGCAGTGAAAAGGCCCAGGCGACTGTTTAACAAAAACACATGGCTATGCAAAATCGAAAGATGACGTATATGGCCTGACACCTGCCCGGTGCCGGAAGGTTAAGAGGGGATGTTATTCGCAAGGAGAAGCATTGAATCGAAGCCCCGGTAAACGGCGGCCGTAACTATAACGGTCCTAAGGTAGCGAAATTCCTTGTCGGGTAAGTTCCGACCTGCACGAATGGTGTAACGATCTGGGCGCTGTCTCAGCCATGAGCTCGGTGAAATTGTGGTATCGGTGAAGACGCCGGTTACCCGCAACGGGACGGAAAGACCCCATGCACCTTCACTACAACTTAACATTGATATCGGATACAGGATGTGTAGGATAGGTGGGAGACTGTGATCATGCTTCGCTAGGAGTATGTTAGTCAACGTTGAAATACCACCCTTTCTGTATTTGGTGTCTAACTCGATAATGTCGAGAACATTGTTTGGCGGGTAGTTTGACTGGGGTGGTCGCCTCCAAAAAGGTAACGGAGGCTTTCAAAGGTAAGCTCAGTACGCTTGGTAACCGTACGCGGAGTGCAATAGCATAAGCTTGCTTGACTGTGAGGCAGACAAGCCGAGCAGGGTCGAAAGACGGATATAGTGATCCGGTGGTTCTGCATGGAAGGGCCATCGCTCAAAGGATAAAAGGTACGCTGGGGATAACAGGCTGATCTCCCCCAAGAGCTCATATCGACGGGGAGGTTTGGCACCTCGATGTCGGCTCGTCACATCCTGGGGCTGGAGAAGGTCCCAAGGGTTGAGCTGTTCGCTCATTAAAGTGGCACGCGAGCTGGGTTCAGAACGTCGCGAGACAGTTCGGTCCCTATCTGTTGTGGGCGTTGGAAGTTTGAGTGGGGCTGACCTTAGTACGAGAGGACCGGGTTGGACTAACCTCTGGTGAATCTGTTATGCCGCCAGGTGTACTGCAGAGTAGCTACGTTGGGAATAGATAAGCGCTGAAAGCATCTAAGTGCGAAACTAGCCACAAGATGAGACTTCCATTGAGGATCGTAGCAGACTACTACGTTGATAGGTTACAGATATAAAGGTGGTGACATCAAAGTCGAGTAATACTAATAATCCGAAGCTTTCTCATAGCAGGTAAAGAGTGGTGCGTAAATAGTTCTTACGGACTTACGCACCACTGTAAACAAAGCTGTTGTTTTCTTCAATTACTTACTTCTTTCAATTATGTTTAAGTTTATTGGTCATTAATCACTGGGTCATTGTTCATTCAAAACCCTATGATAAATGTCATAAACAATGAAATATAGAAGTTATTGCCATACGGGCAATTGGATCAGCTAATGATTCAATGACCAAATGAGACAATGACTATCTGAAGAAATTCAGGTGCCTATATCGGCGGTGTCCACCTCTTCCCATTCCGAACAGAGAAGTTAAGCCCGCCAGAGCCGATGGTACTGCAGTAAAATGTGGGAGAGTAGGTCGGTGCCCAATCTTAAAGTTAAACCCGTTATCCAAAAGATAACGGGTTTCTTTGTTTATAACCTTTTTACAACACCGCAA
>NZ_LGEK01000157.1 GCF_001636615.1 Mucilaginibacter sp. L294
TTCCTGTTCGTGGGCTCGGATATGTGTATAAGAGACAGGTTATATAGTTCTTTTTAATTACGCCCCACGCAGCTTTGATGGTTTCGAAAATAGAAAAAGGGTGGTACATACTACGTTTTTATGATCTTTTTAACACTACACGCTTCCAAAAGTCCTGCATAAATCCTAACCCGTAGGCAGTGAGTTGCGTTAATGCAGCTATTATGCTCAAAAATGCAATTTTTACCGATTTATTTTTAATCCACGAGTGAAAAAATATTAACAAAATATAAACTAATAATAAAACATTGCACAGTAATGCTATTGGCCACTGCGCTATGTTGGCAATTATTGTAAAAATTATGCCCACCGTAGCTGCGGCGGGGAAAAAATGCACCAGCTTAAGCTGCGAGGGGAAGAACTTATAGATATTGATACGTGCCCTGCCAAAGAAATGTAACTGCTTGTAAAACTTAAAAAAATCGGTGCGGCGTTTATGGTAAACAATAGCCTCGGGTATCAATCCTATTTTATAGCCTAATGAATGGATGCGGATGCTATATTCAATATCTTCGCCCAGGCGGGTAATGATAAAACCACCTGCTTTTTCCCAAACCTGGCGGGAGATACCCATATTAAAACTGCGCGGGTGAAACTGACCTATCCCTTTTTTATTACCGCGGATGCCGCCGGTAGTGAAAGGGGAGGTCATGGAGTAGCTGATCGCTTTCTGAATCGGGGTGAATGATTCATGTGCCCCATCCGGGCCGCCATAGGCATCAAGCCAATTATCAGTCAGCGAATCGTTTACTATTTGCAGGTAATTGGCGGGTATCAGACAATCCGAATCAAAAACAACAAAGTAGTCGCCTTTGGCGCGCTCAAAACCAAAATTGCGGGTAAAGCCCTGGCCTTCGTTAGCTTTCTCAAAATAATGTACATCCAGCACACCTTCATAACCCTTTACAATATCTTCGGCCCTGTTAACCGAACCATCCTCTATCACCAAAACCTCAAAGTGTTTATACGTTTGCTGTACAAGGGTGCCCAGTAACTCACTTATTTCTTGCGGACGATTATATAAAGGTATGATGATGGAAAAAAACATTCGTGTTATTAGATGTGAGATAATAGATGTGGGATGTGAGACAAAATAGCAGATGTAAGAAATTGTCTCATATCTAACGTCTCAAATCTCATATCTGTACTAAATCGTTTCTTCAATTTGGTACCTGTTGCGTTCAGGGGCGCTGCGGGCAACAAGTTCGGCAACAAAACCGGTTAAAAATAACTGTGAACCCAATATAATAGCTACCAAAGCAAAATAAAACAAAGGGTTATCTGTAGGCTG
Organism: Mucilaginibacter sp. L294; assembly: GCF_001636615.1. GTDB lineage: Bacteria > Bacteroidota > Bacteroidia > Sphingobacteriales > Sphingobacteriaceae > Mucilaginibacter. Next base: position 1,331 of record NZ_LGEK01000157.1, read on the forward strand.
CCTTGGCACAATATGGTGGGCCAGGTTATACAATTTTTCGCCTACCAAATAAATGGCAATGATAATACCCGCTAAAATACTTAGTGTACCCATGGCGCCAAAAAAATGCATAGGGCGTTTGCCAAATTTGCCAACAAAAAATATCGAGAGCAGATCCAGGAACCCATTGATAAAGCGTGTCCACCCGAATTTTGTTTTACCGTATTTACGGGCGCGGTGTTCTACCACCTGCTCACCAATTTTGGTGAACCCTGCCCATTTAGCCAGTACCGGTATGTAACGGTGCATTTCGCCGTAAACCTCAATATTTTTTACAACCGCTTTGCGGTACGCTTTTAAGCCGCAGTTAAAATCGTGCAGGTTATTTATGCCGCTCATCCTGCGGGTTGCGGCGTTAAAAAACTTGGTGGGTATGGTTTTAGTTAAAGGGTCGTAACGTTTTGCTTTCCAGCCGGATACCAGGTCGTATTTATCTTCGGTAATACGGCGGTAAAGGCCGGGTATCTCGTCGGGGCTATCCTGCAGGTCGGCATCCATGGTAATGATCACATTGCCGTTTGCAGCCTCAAAACCGGTGTTTAAAGCGGCAGATTTACCATAATTACGCCTGAACTTTAAGCCTTTTATAAAAGGGTTGCTTTCTTTTAATTTCACGATCATGTCCCACGATCCATCCCTGCTGCCATCGTCAACCAGTATGATCTCGTATGTATAACGGTTCTCGTCCATTACACGGCTTATCCAGGAGGTAAGCTCGGGTAACGATTCAACTTCGTCGTAAAGTGGTACTACTACTGATATATCCATTTATTTATTTGGAACCTTTTTGCACAGGTAGCTGCAAAAATATAAAAAATAGGGTAGGTTACTACATCAATATATAAACCTTATATCGCTAATAACGAAACATATTTTTAATTTAGCGTGCCGCAACCTTAAGCACATATATGAAAAAACAGTTACTTGTTATTGTATTTATAAGCCTTACCAACTTAGTTTTAGCTCAAAAGAAGAATACCGAAAATAAACCCCGCCCTGATACAATAGGATATTATATGCGGAATGACCACGTTGTGGCCTATAATGAACCCGATGCGCAATTTATACGGTTTATCATAAAGGCAGACTCGGGGATGTTTAAGGTACGTGACTATTACAGGAATGGCCATATACGCCTTGTAGCAAAAACCGCTGTAGATAGTGCAAATTTTGAACGCGGCACGCAGGGTATTTGTTATGAATATTACAACACCGGAAAACGTAAAAGCATTAAAATTTATAACAAAGGGCAGGTTGTTGGCGATGCCGTTACTTATTACCCTAATGGCGGTTTAAACACCATTGAAAACTATTCGCCCCAAGGCATATATCTAAAACAATACCTCGATACAGCCGGAAATACACTTGCTGATAATGGCAATGGCAAATGGTTGAAAATTAATGATGGAAAATTTGATGGTTTTATGGAAGGCCCTGTGGTAAATGGTAAAGAAGATGGGGAGTGGAAACGCCACGTTGCGGATACAGTGTATACCATTGTTTATAAACAGGGTGATGTTATTTCTGGTAAAGAATTTTTAAAGGTAAAGGATATAGTGTTTGAAAAAGTGGAGGAAGTGCCAAGTTTTCCGGGCGGGGATTTAGCATTTAGTAAATATATATCACGATATGTCAGGTATCCGGCAATCGCACGCGAAAACAATATACAGGGTAGAGTAATAATCAGTTTTGTTGTTGAAAGGGATGGGTCATTAACAGATATTAAAGTTGTAAAGGGTATAGGTGGCGGATGTGATGAGGAATCCCTCAGGGTAATGTCGTTATCGCCAAAATGGAAACCCGGACTTAGGGATGGTAAGCCGGTAAGGGTTCAATACAGTATACCAATCACATTTGCAATACAAAATGACATACTCCCGAGCAATCGAAATCTTCACTAAGAAGTGATGCTTTCCGCTAAGTTATTAAGAAAATCCTTACGCCAACCCTAAGGCCTTACTTGTACGCTCGCGTGTAGCCACAGCCAAAGCTTCGTCATTAACCAGCGATTGCCCGTACGATGGGATCATCTGTTTGAATTTATCCTGCCATGCGGTTGATTTGGCCTGTTCTTTAAAGCAACGGCTAATCAGGTCTACCATAATAGGTACTGATGTTGAAGCACCCGGTGAAGCACCCAACAGGGCAGAGATGCTGCCATCGGCACTGGTTACCACTTCGGTACCAAACTCAAGCACACCGGTACGTTCGGCATCTTTCTTTATCACCTGTACGCGCTGGCCGGCAATATCCAATACCCACTCATCCGCTTTAGCCGCGGGGAAGTATTCCTGCAAGGCTTTTAGCCTGTCGCCCGATGATTGCAGCACCTGGCTGATGAGGTATTTGGTAAGCGCCATGTTATCCCGCCCTACAGCAAGCAGCGGCAATATATTGTTGAATTTTATAGAAGTGAACAGATCAAGCAACGATCCTTTTTTAAGGAAACGGGTTGAGAAGCCTGCATAAGGCCCAAATAGTAAAGCTTTTTTGCCGTCTATCATCCGGGTATCCAAATGCGGTACAGACATAGGCGGCGAACCTACCGATGCCTTGCCATAAACTTTAGCGTTATGTTTTTCAATTACCGCAGGGTTAGTACAAACCAGCCATTGCCCGCTTACCGGGAAGCCGCCAAAGCCCTTGCTTTCTGGAATGCCCGATTTTTGCAGCAGGGGCAAAGCACCACCACCCGCGCCAACAAATACAAATTTAGCGTTCAGCTTACGTTTGTTGCCGCTTATGCGGTCGCTTACTTTTATTTGCCAGGTATTGTCTTTGTTGCGTTTAATATCTTTAACATCATGATTAAGAGATACGTTTACACCCGGTTTTAGTTTAAGTTTATCAATAAGGCTACGGGTAAGCGCACCAAAGTTTACATCAGTACCCAGGTCCATATAAGTGGCCGATACATTATGGCCTTCATCGCGCCCCTCCATTACCAATGGGATCCATTTCTTTAACTGCGCATGGTCTTCAGAGTATTCCATGCCTTTAAAAAAGTGGTGCTGTACTAAAGCGTCGCGGCGTTTTTTAAGGTAATCAACATTTTCATCACCCCAAACAAAACTCATGTGCGGTATTTTGCTGATAAAGCTTTGTGGCGAATCAACATAGCCGTTTTCAATTAAGAATGTCCAAAACTCTTTGCTTATTTCAAATTGCTCGGCAATTTTTATGGCTTTTGTTATTTCTATGCTGCCATCCTTACGCTGTGGGGTGTAGTTAAGCTCGCAAAAGGCAGAGTGACCGGTACCCGCGTTATTCATCGCGTCAGAACTTTCGGCAGCAACCGTGTCAAGTCGTTCAAATATTTCTATGGTAAGATCGGGCTGCAACTGTTTAAGCATTACCCCAAGTGTTGCGCTCATTATGCCCGCGCCAACTAAAACTACATCAACTGTTGTATTTGAACTATTACTGCCGTTATTCATGATATTATTGAATGCTAAAGATACATTCAAATAAATTATTTGGTGGATTAATACGTGTTATTAACTAATTAAATGATATAAAGTTTACACTAAGTGCAATGGGAATGATGCATTGCTGTGTACAGACCTGTTTGGAATATCGAAGGCAATTTTAACAAAATTTATAGAAAAAATTGCCATCAAAGCCTCTTATTTAATAAAAATGATTGTTTTTGTGACAATATGTTAAAGGAATTGCCGGTAATGACGAAAAAAATAGCATAACCGTTTAATTGTAAACCCTAATAATGATGTTAGGGTAATTTACCGGGATGAGTGGAGTGATGCTGTACTATATAGTACATGGCCCGTGATACCCCAAAGCGGCCCCGGGCGACTTCATACAACGAAAAAAGGAACTATAAATAACAAAATAACTTCGTTTGTTGGTGATAACAGCCTGTTTAAACTGTTTTCATGAGTAATATAAAGGTATTGAGTAAAAAAATAATGGTATTAGCATTGAAAAAAAACAAGAATGAAGCGTTGTTGGGATGTCGTATCGGGTAAACAGTTACTTTTTACCAAAAGTAGTATGGTGGCTTGAATTGATGGTCTTGGTTCTGTCTCTTATATATATTTATTATGTAAGCATAGCTTATGATATGATAAATGCTGGTTGTTTAACGGATTTTAGAATTTTATTTAAGTTTTATTGTTAATTTTCTGTCTCTTATACACATCT
>NZ_LGEK01000002.1 GCF_001636615.1 Mucilaginibacter sp. L294
AGATGTGTATAAGAGACAGATACCGCTTTATGCAGGAAAAAAATTATAGTTTTTACGCTAAAACTTTAAAGACCTTTTTTGTAAAAGACAACAACTTTGATTTTGTACCCGCTTAGTGAAAGCCGTTGTTTAAGCGGTTTGGCATCCAATAAATATAAGGTGCGTGCGTTTTATAAACTATTCACCAATACATAAAAATCAACCATTCAGCAATTAATGAAACATCTTGATATTACGGTAAAGGGCAAGGTACAGGGCGTATATTTCAGGGCCGGTGCAAAAGCCGTTGCCGACCAGCTTGGCGTAAAGGGCTTTGTAGCAAACCAGCTCAACGGCGATGTGTTTATTGAAGCCGAAGCCGATGATCTCATGATGGAAATGTTTTTAGAGTATTGCCACGAAGGCGCCGAGCACGCCGTTGTAACCGGTGTAGAAACCCATGAGGGCGAATTGAAAAACTATCGTAATTTTGAGATAGTAAAAAAGAGTTCATAACCATTTATCCTCTCTCTGATTGTCAACTGCTAAAAAATTTGCCGGGCAAACCGCTATTTATGGTTTAAGTACCATGGTTTCAAGGCTAATTGCCTTTATTCTTACCCCGTTCTATTCCCGTGCACTGCCTGTAGCTGGTAATGGGATACTTACCGCTATGTATGTATACGCATCGGCTATAAATGCGGTACTATCTTTCGGTATGGAGACCACCTTTTTCAGGTATCTGAATAAGCACGAAAATAACAAGCAGCAGGTTTACAATAACGCTTTTGGTGCTGTAATTGCGCTTTGCTTAGTATTCCTTGCTTTCTCCCTGCTGTTTTTAGACAGTATCATTAAAGGATTACTGGCGGGGGCGACGCAGGATTATGCTGATTATTCTTTTTATGTAAAGTGTTTCCTGTTTATATTGGTTACGGATGCCTTTTGCGTAATACCGTTTGCTAAAGTTCGCGCCGATGGGAGGCCATTGCGGTATGGAATGATCAAGTTCCTTAATATATTGCTGGTGCTTGTTTTAAACCTGTTTTTCCTGTTTGCTATACCTTATATTATTAAGCATCAAATATTAAATTACCAATGGTTTGCAAGCTGGTACCGGCCAAAATGGGTTGGTTATGTGTTTTTATCAAATAGCATTGCAAGCATTGCCACCATCTTTTTATTACTACCAGAGATATCAAAACTTAGGTTGAAATTTAATGGTGTGATGTTTAAAGAGATGTTCATTTACAGCTGGCCTATACTTATAGCTAACATTTCATTCATCATCAATGAAACTATTGATAAGGCCATGTTAAAGCAAATGCTGCCTGCTAATATTAGCGATCACGAGGTTGGTATATATGGCATGTGTGGTAAAATTGCCATCTTCCTGAGCATTTTTGTACAAGCATTTCGGTTAGGGGCCGAGCCATTCTTCTTCAGCCATGCAAAAAATAAAAACGCCGGCGAAACCTATGCCCGCATCATGAATTATTTTGTGATCATGGTTGCCATCATATGCGTTGCCGTAGTGGCTAACATAAATATTTTAGGCTATATTATAGTAGGGAAGGATACCCCGGGTAATGCCTATTGGTCGGGTATTGGTGTTGTACCATTACTTTTATTTGGATATTTAAGCCTGGGTATTTATATGAACCTTTCTATATGGTATAAACTGTCCGATCAAACTAAATATGGGTTATATATATCAGGCATAGGCGCAATTTTAACTATCGCGTTAAACTGGGTGTTCATCCCCAAATACAGTTACATGGCATCCGCCTGGATCTCATTAGCGGCCTATGCCACTATGATGACACTATCATACCTGTGGGGGCAAAAAAACTATCCTATACCTTACAATATTAAAAAGAACCTTACTTATATAATTATCTCAGCAGTACTCGTTTACTTATCATTCAGCGTATTTAAGCGTAATATATTTATTGGCAACGGCTTGCTTATTTTGTTTGGGTTAGGAGCATTATACAATGAGCGCAAAGAACTAAAAGCTATCTTTAACAGATAAAACATACGGGCATAACAATTACATGAAATTAGCTGCAGCCATTCTATTACTAACAGGGGTATCATTTACCTGCCTGGCGCAAAACAAGCCGGACAAGGTTAAGACTGCCATAGTAATTGCTGCAAAACCCATGACGGCTGCCGATAGCGGCACGGTAAAGCAACTCTTCTTTTCGGCCCTGCGCGAAAAAATAGTGGATAACACCAAGCTGGCTGCCGAGCTTTTTAACCGCATACTGCAGATAGATCCTACCAATGATGCCACCATGTTTGAGCTGGCTAACCTGGAAAAAGCGCAAAATAATTACCCGGTGGTGCAAAACCTGCTGGAACGCGCGGTAACCGTAAACCCCAATAACCAGTGGTACTGGATAGCGCTTGCCGGCAGCTATGAAAAAAGCAACGATCTGGATAAACTGGAGAATGTTTTTAACCAGCTTATTCGCCTTGACCCAAGCAAGCCCGATTATTATTACGATAAAGCCAACGCCCTGTTCATCCAAAAAAGGTATGATGAGGCTTTGGCCATGTATAATAAGGTAGAGGAACTTGCCGGCCCAAGCGAAGACCTGCTGGTTAATCGCCAAAAAATTTATATTAGGCAAGGCAATGTTAAAAAGGCCATTTCCGCGCTTGACGAATTGGTAGCATCCAACCCAACACAGGTAAAATATTACCTGATGCAGGCCGAGATATATAATTCTAATAACTTAAATGATAAGGCGCTTGTAGTATTGCAAAAGGCAAAAGCGATTGACCCCAAAAACGGGTTGATACATTTAGCCCTCTCAGATATTTACCGCGAAAAGAATAACATTGAGGCAAGTTATGACGAATTGGAAGCAGCCTTTGCCATTCCCGATCTGGATATCGACCAAAAGATCAGGATCATTTTAGGGTACGCGCCCAAATTCCCTGATGCAAATGCTAAAGCCAGCGCGCTTGAACTGAGCCGTATTTTAACCGCTACCCACCCAACCAATAGTAAAGCCTTTGCCATTTATGGCGATATGCTGCTGCAAAGCGAAAAAATAAGCGAAGCCAAAACGGCCTATAAAAAAGCCATCAGTTTAGACAATCAAGCCTATAATGTGCAGGAGCAACTGGTACGGATAGACCTTGGCGAGAACGACATTGATGCCGCTATAAAGGATGGTGAGAACGCACTGTCATTTTTCCCTAACCAGGCGTGGATGAATTATATGGTGGGTATGGCATGGCAGCAAAAACGCGATTACACCAAAGCGATCTCGTACCTGCGTACCGCGGCTGCGTTAGAAACACAGGATAAAGACCTGCTCTCGCAAAGCTTTTCGGCCCTTGGCGATTGTTACCATTCGCTCGGCGATAATAAAAGCTCGGATAGTGCTTACGAAAAAGCTATTGCCATAAACCCCGATAACGCCTTTACGTTGAACAATTATGCCTACTATTTGTCGTTAAGGAATGAACGGTTAGAAAACGCGGCGAAAATGTCAAAGCATAGTAACGATTTGCAGCCCAACACCGCATCGTTCGAAGATACATACGCCTGGATATTGTTTAAGCAGAAAAATTATCCCGAAGCTAAACTTTGGATAGAAAAGTCGCTCTTACATGATAAAGGGAGCAGCGCTGTAAAAACAGAACATTATGGCGATATCCTATTTTTTTTAGGAGATACCAACGGCGCCCTGCAAAACTGGACAAAAGCAAAAACGCAGGGGGGGAAATCGCCGGTTTTAGAACGAAAGATAAATGAAAAGAAATATTCTGAATAAAATAGCCGTTGTTTTTTGCCTTTTGGCCCTGGTTGCCTGTAAGTCGAAAAAGCTGGTTGTTGTAAATCGCCCAACTACCGCGGTAGATTCTGCCGCTATTAATAAGGAGAACAGTATCCGTGCAAGGCTGGCCGCTATCCAGTCAAAACAGGTTACCTTTAACACATTCTCTGGTAAGGCCAAAACCAAGCTGGATATAAATGGCAATAGCAATGATGTTACATTGAACATCCGCGTAGCGCGCGACCAAAAGATCTGGATCTCGGTAACCGCCATTATAGGTATTGAGGTTGCCCGTGCACAAATTACGCCCGATAGTATTATTGTGGTGAACCGCCTGCAAAGCGTTTATCTCAAGAAACCATTTAGCTATGTGTACACCTATGCAAGCAGGCAAATTACCTTTAAAACATTACAGGCATTACTGGTTGGCAATGCCATCCCCGAAGTGCTGAACAGCCATCCCGATTTTGCCGCCGATGGGAATAACACGGTACTTAGCGGTACCTTGCAGGACCTGGTGTATAAACTTTTATTAGGCCCTGATATGAAGGTTACGCAAACCAACCTGTCTAACCAGTTTGGGGGTAAATCATTACAGGTAGCCAATAATGTTTTTATACAGGCCGATAATCGGGTTATCCCCTCGCAGATAGATATTTCATCAACCGCGGGCGATAAAAAGATCCAGTTAAACCTGCGTTATACACAGGCCGAGTTTGATAAGCAACTCGATTATCCTTTTAGTATCCCAAAAAGTTACGAACCTGCTAATTAAATTATATTTTTGGTGAATGAAATTTTTTAGAGCCGCATTATTTCTTGTTTTTGTATTTGCAGCTACCGGTGTTTTTGCACAAAGCAGTGCCGAGCTAAAACGCAGGCGCGATAAATTAACAGACGAACTGGAGCAGCTAAACCGCGAATACCAGGAAACAGCCAGCAATAAAAAAGTATCGCTAAAACAACTCAATATACTTAAAGCGCAAATAAACCTGCGCGAAGAAAAGATAACCAACATCAATTCGGAAGTAAGAAACTTAGATAATCAAATCTCTGAGAGCAATAATACCGTACGTAGTTTACAAAGCCAGTTAGACCAGCTTAAAAAAGAATATGCCGGTATGGTGCTTTTTGCCTACCGTAACCAAAGTGCCTATAATAAACTGATGTTTATTTTTGCATCAAAAGACTTTAATCAAGCATACAGGCGTTTAAAGTATTTACAGCAATTTGGCACTTACCGCGAGCGGCAGGCAGGCTACATACAGGGCACGCAAAAGGATCTGCATGTTAAAATAGTTGAGCTGGATAAGAATAAGAAAGAGAAAAGCAACCTGCTGCAAAGCCAGGAAAAAGAGAAAGAGGAGTTAGGTAAAGCTAAAAATAACCAGGTAAAAGTAATTACCGACCTGTCTAAACACCAGGGCGAGTTAAAACAGCAGCAAAAAGATGTACGTAAAAGGATAGCAGCAGCTAACCGCGAGATACAAAATACAATAAGGCGTGAAATTGAAGAGTTAAGGCGCAAGGCCGAAGCCGAAGAGAAGGAAAGGGCAAGGATAGCCGCCGCGAAAGCGAAGGCCGAAAACCGTGAGGTGGTTGCCCCAACCAAAAAAGCGATAACCAAAAATTCCACAACGAGCGAGATATTGAACTCGACGCCTGAGGCGGCTAAACTGTCTAACGACTTTTTAGGCAACCGGGGGCGTTTACCATGGCCGGTTGCAAATGGCCAGCTAATTCATGGGTTTGGTAGCTACAAAGAGGATGGTATAAGCATTGATAACACCGGGTACGAGATAAGGACCAATAACGGGGCGCCTGTAAGGGCTGTATTTGATGGGACAGTGAAAACCATTGTTGACTTAGGGGGCAGTTATTTGGTGATCATCATACATGGGGAGTACTTTACATCATACCAGAATTTAAGAACAGTTAATGTTACTAAAGGGCAAAAAGTAAGTACTAAGCAAACCATTGGTACAGCAGCGCTCGATCAGTTATCTGGCGATGCAACCGTCATATTCTCTATCAACAAAGGCAGGGATTCGGTTGATCCCAAATTATGGCTTGCCCCAAATTGATTTTAAACCTTATAGTACTAATTGTTTATATTTGTAACCTTAATTTATAACAGATGTTTAGTTCAGTGCTTTTATTTTTAAACATAGGCAGCGGCGAGATGGTTTTGATCGTGTTTGTTGCATTAATGCTTTTTGGTGGCAATAAGCTACCCGAGCTTGCGCGCGGGTTGGGGAAAGGTATTCGCGATTTTAAGGATGCATCAGAAGATGTTAAACGCGAAATAAATAACCAGATAAACAATTACGAAGAAAAGAAACCTGAAAAAAAGGCGGAAGTTGAGGAGGAAACTCCAACTACTACCGAACCGGAACATACCTATGAACCGGTAGAAGGAACTATCCCTGCGTATACGGGTTATGTTGCCGGTACTGATGCTGTTGAAGAGCCGGAAACTGCTAAAGCTGCTGAAGATGCTACTTATGAGCATGATGCCGAAGTAAATCATCCTGAAACAGAAAAAGCACACAGCACTATCAATTTAACCAAGCCCGAAGAAGCGCCGGTTAAAAAAACTACTGAAGAAGAATATAAATAACAACAAAAATATTTAACATAACATAAAACTTAAAAATCATGGGTGGATTAGGCGCACCAGAAATCATTCTGATCATCGTTGCAATATTAATTATGTTCGGCGGTAAAAAAATTCCTGAACTAATGAAAGGATTAGGCAGGGGCGTTAAAGAATTTAAAGACGCGCAGAACGGGGAGACCAATACTGTAAATAATACGACTCCTCCTACTACAGAAGATAAAACTAAGGTTTAATTTTCTGCTATTTTATTGGGACAGCTAAACTTTGGCTGTTTAAACTTATAACTTATCTGTTGAAATTTTTATGCTTCAACGGATAAGTTTTTTATTTTAGGCCCATGGCTAAAAACTATACCTCTTATATAGAAATTAAGAGCGGGTTGACAAGTGGGGAGATCACAGCTGAAGGCCTGGTAAAAGGTTACCTTCAGCAGATAAAGGCAAACGCACATTTAAACGTTTTTAACGAGGTTTTTGAAGCGGAGGCGCTTGCTTCTGCAAAACAAGTTGATGCACGTATAAGCAACGGTACTGCAGGTAAGCTTGCCGGGATGGTTATCGCTATTAAAGATAACATCTGTTATAAAGGGCACAAGGTTTCCGCCTCATCAAAAATTTTAGAAGATTTTACTTCCATATATTCATCAACCGTTGTTGAGCGCCTGCTGGCACAAGATGCCATTATTATTGGCCGATGTAATTGCGATGAATTTGCTATGGGTGCCGCTAACGAAAATTCGTTTTTTGGCCCGGTAAAGAATTATGCCGACGAAACTCGTGTTTCCGGTGGTTCATCGGGAGGCTCGGCAGTGGCAGTGCAAGCAGGCATGTGCCATGCAGCTATTGGTACAGATACGGGTGGCTCTGTCAGGCAGCCGGCATCATTTTGCGGTGTTATAGGCTTAAAACCAACTTATGGGCGTATCTCGCGCCATGGTGTAATCAGCTACGCTTCATCATTTGATCAGGTTGGGCCATTAACAAAATCAGTATCAGACGCGGCTTTACTGCTGGAAGTTTTAGCCGGGACCGACGAATATGACAGTACCCTATCGCAACACGCCGTTCCCGCATCTGCTGATCTCAAAAAAGAAACAGGCAAAAAAAATATTGCTTACCTGCAGGAAGCCTTATCAAGCCCGGGTGTTGATGCTGATGTAAAAGCTACTCTCACAAACTACATAGAAAAACTAAGGGCTGATGGCCACACGGTGAAACCAATATCCTTTGAGTATCTGGAATACCTGGTGCCAACTTATTATATATTGGCCATGGCCGAGGCTTCATCAAACCTTGCCCGGTACGATGGTGTGCATTACGGCTACCGCAGCCCTAACGCTACCGACCTGCAATCAACCTATAAACTAAGCCGCTCAGAAGGGTTTGGCAAAGAGGTTAAGCGCCGTATTATGCTGGGCACATTTGTACTAAGCGCGGGGTATTACGATGCTTATTATGCCAAAGCCCAAAAAGTACGCAGGCTTATCCAGAATAAAACCAACGAAATTTTAAAGGATTTTGATTTTATACTGACGCCAACCGCGCCCGAGCCCGCTTTTGCACTTGGTGTAAAAGAAAAAGACCCTGTAGTTACCTATCTACATGATATATTTACCGTACAGGCATCCCTGGCCGGTATGCCCGCCATTTCACTTCCGGCAGGCAATAACAGTAAAGGTTTGCCGTTAGGGTTACAATTATTAACTAAAAGTTTCGACGAGCAAGCGCTGCTAAATTTTTCTGAATATTTCATGCAGCTATAATTATTTAATACATTAGTAAATAATTGTCAGAAAACTTTTCTTGAGTTTACCCTAAAGTATGAAGAGACTATTTCCTTTTATTATTTGTGCCTTATTTATACAAATAGTTAAAGCAGATACAAAAGCCGTATTTAATATTACATCGGCAGCCATAATTCAGCAGGATACCAACGTGCTTTTGCCTGTTATACAGGCACCGGTATCTATTTACCAGAACAACATTTTTAAACGACGGCTGGATTCCATTCAGCAGGAAGTGCCGTTGGATTATAACGGCTACGTGCAGGCTTATATAGACAACTATATGCGCCGCCGCGATGAGATGGGCCGCATGCTGGGCTTATCAAGATATTATTTCCCCATTTACGAGAAAGCTTTTCATGATGCCGGGGTCCCGGATGAGATCAAATATCTGTCGATTGTTGAATCGGCGCTTAACCCCAATGCAATATCAAGAGTAGGGGCAGCAGGGCCGTGGCAGTTCATGTCAGAAACCGCCAAGATCTACGGCCTTAGCATGACCGATTATGTTGACGACCGCCGCGATCCTATACAAGCAAGCGCAGCCGCAGCCGCATATTTGAAAGATGCCTACCTGCAGTTTGGCGATTGGCTGCTGGCCATTGCATCATATAATTGCGGTAAAAGCAATGTATTGCATGCACTTGAGCAAACCGGCACACACGATTACTGGTCCATCCGTGAATTGCTGCCTGCCGAAACGCGTGGGTACGTGCCTGCATTTATCGCTATAAATTATGTGATGAAGTATCATAAATACCATTACATAGTGCCGCAAACGGGCAACCTGGCCATTGTTACCGATACTATTATGGTAAACAAGTTTGTATCGCTTACCCGCGTAGCACAGGCATTGGGCATGCCGCTGAAGGATATTTGTGTATTAAACCCATCGTACAGGCAGCAACTGGTAAATGGTACTGTTGCTGTTCCGCGCCGCATAGTTATTCCCAAAATTGATAAAGAGCGGGATAATGTTTTGCGTAACGCCATAACCGATTTAAACGCTCCTATACCGGTGCTTAGGCCGATACAATATGTAGCTATTGCGCCGCCACCGCCGCCAATACCTGTTAACCAGCCGGCAGTAGTGCAACAGGCTTTTGTTGCGGGTAGGGTTATTACCCCCACCATTCATACTACCAAAAAAGGCGAAACGCTTGCCAGTATTGCTACCATGTATGGGGTAAAGGTGGAACAGTTGATGCAATGGAACAGGGCTTTAGGTAATAATACAACACTGCCGCTAATGCCGGGTTTAGCCGTTAATATAGGCAGGGGATAAAGATTTTTTTGTAAAGCCCGGTTTTGAATGTATTTCGAAGCCGGGCTTTTTTTATTAGCCAGTTCAGGAAAACTAATTGTAATTTTGAGCGCTGAATTATTGAGAGAGATCATGAATAAACCCAATCGTAAACAGGACGCCTTAAACTATCACTCAAAAGGCCGCCCCGGTAAAATACAGGTAGTGCCAACAAAACCTACCAATTCTCAACGCGACTTAACTTTAGCTTATTCGCCAGGGGTTGCCGAGCCATGCCTGCGCATTGCCGAAAATGTTGAAGATGTATATAAATACACCGCAAAGGGTAACCTGGTGGCAGTTATCAGTAATGGTACAGCGGTGCTTGGCCTGGGCAATATTGGCCCCGAAGCAAGTAAGCCGGTTATGGAAGGTAAGGGCCTGCTGTTTAAGATCTACGCAGATATTGATGTGTTCGATCTGGAGATAAACGCCAAAACGGTTGATGAATTTGTAAACATAGTAAAGGCGCTTGAGCCAACATTCGGGGGTATTAACCTCGAAGATATATCTGCCCCAACCTGCTTTGAGATAGAGCGCAGGCTAAAGGCCGAGATGAAGATCCCGGTGATGCACGATGACCAGCACGGTACAGCCATCATATCTGGCGCGGCATTGATGAATGCTTGCGAGATACAAGGTAAAAAATTGGATAAGATAAAATTGGTAGTGAACGGCGCCGGTGCGGCTGCGGTTTCATGTACCAAAATGTACCTGTCGCTTGGGGTTAAAAAAGAGAACCTGGTAATGTTTGACATTAACGGATTATTGACCCCTGAGCGTACCGATCTGGACGAAATGCGCCTGCAATTTGCCACCAGCCGTAAGGATATTACCAGCCTTGCCGATGCTATGAAAAATGCCGACGTATTTGTTGGCCTTTCGGCAGGTAACGTGGTTACACCGGCCATGCTGGTGAGTATGGCTAAAAACCCTATCGTATTTGCCATGGCCAACCCCGAGCCGGAAATAAATTACGACTTGGCCACAGCCGCGCGTAAAGATATCATTATGGCTACAGGCCGGTCAGATTTCCCTAACCAGGTGAACAACGTATTGGGTTTCCCATACATTTTCCGTGGGGCGCTTGATGTAAGAGCTACCGCTATAAACGAGGAAATGAAAATTGCCGCGGTAAAGGCCATAGCCGAAATGGCTAAAAAGCCGGTGCCCGAGGCAGTTAACTTAGCATATAATATTACCAACCTTAAGTTTGGCCGCGATTATATTATCCCCAAACCGATGGATCAGCGCCTGATCACCGAAGTATCTTCGGCAGTCGCAAAAGCGGCTATCGATTCGGGTGTGGCGCGTAAAACCATCACAGACTGGGATGCTTATAACGAAGAATTACTATCGCGCCTGGGTAACAACAATAAGTTGCTGCGCGATATTACCAACAAGGCCAAGCAAAACCCAAAACGTGTGGTGTTTGCCGAGGCTGATACCTATAAAATATTACGCGCCGCCCAAATTGTAAAAGACGAGGGTATTGCCACACCGATATTATTGGGTAATGCCGAGAAGATCAGGGCAATAATGCGCGAGAACGAACTTGACCTTGGAGATGTACAGATCATCGACCCAAGGATTGAAACTGAACGTACGCTTGAATTTGCGCAGTTTTTGTTCAATAAACGCCAGCGTAAGGGGGTTACCTTGTTCGAAGCCAAAAAGATGATGGTTGACCGCAACTATTACGGCGCCTGCATGATCCATTTTGGCGAAGCAGATGCTTTAATATCGGGCTTAACCAAAGATTATGCAACCACCATTAAGCCCGCCCTGCAAATAATAGGTACCGAAGCCGGTGTAAACCGTGTGGCTGGTATGTACCTGATGATCACCGAAAAGGGCCCTGTGTTTTTTGGTGATACCACCGTAAATGTAAACCCATCGGCACAGGAACTGGTAGATATTACCGTATTGATGGATCGTTCTATAAAACAGTTGAACATCCAGCCGCGCATAGCAGTATTATCCTACTCTAACTTTGGTTCTAACGCTGGCGATATCCCTGAAAAAACCAGGGAAACCGTACGCATCCTGCACGAAAAATACCCGGATATGGTTGTGGATGGCGAAATGCAGGCCAACTTTGCCTTAAACACGGCGTTGTTAGCCGATAATTTCCCGTTCTCTACCTTAAATGGCAAGCCGGCAAATACATTAATATTCCCGGGTTTAGCATCTGGTAACATCGCCTACAAACTTTTACAGGAAGTTGGTGGTGCCGAAGCTGTTGGCCCTATTTTGCTGGGGATGAAAAAACCGGTGCACGTATTACAATTAGGCAGTTCGGTACGCGAGATAGTGAACATGGTTACCATAGCAGTAATTGATGCACAGGTAAAATGTGCGGAAGCAAAACCATCAAAAAACGCAAAAAAATAAGCAGCGATGTACGATTATATTGAGGGTAAACTTGCCTTTAAAGGCGCGGCGCATGTAGTGATAGATGCCGGCGGCATTGGTTATCATATCAATATATCCTTAAACACCTACTCGCAACTACCCCAGGGCGAGCGCTGTAAACTATTTGTTTGGCTGCATGTAAAAGAAGATGCACACACCCTTTACGGTTTTGCAACCGAGGGCGAGCGCAGGCTTTTTATGCATCTGATATCCATATCAGGCATTGGGCCAAACACCGGCCGCATGATGTTATCCTCTATCACCCCTGCCGAGATCCAGGCAGCCATTGTGCAGGGTAATGTAGCAGCCATCCAGCGTATAAAAGGCATCGGCCCAAAATCGGCCCAGCGTGTAATTTTAGAGTTGCAAGATAAGCTTAAAAAAGAAGGCCCTGACACACTTACGGTAATGCCAGGGTTAAAAACGGCAAAAGATGAAGCTCTTTCTGCCCTTGTAATGCTTGGATTTGTTCGTAACGTTGCAGAGAAAGTATTAGAGCAGGAAATGGCGAAAAATACCGAGGTTTTAACTGTAGAACAATTGATTAAATCTGCATTAAAAAGCTTATAATTACGTTGCAATAAATAACACGCTTGACTAAAAATTTTACTACCAGGCTTTTTGTAGTTATACTATTTGTATCTGCTTTAAGTGGGGTGGGGAAATTATATGCGCAGCAAGTGCCTGTTCAGCAGCCAACCCAGCAGGGGCAGCAATTCCCTGCGCAACAACAACCGCAGCCACTAAACCAGCAACGGGCAGGGCAACCGCAGCAAACAACCAATCAGCAACAGCAAACCCAGTTTCAGCAATCCGGCCAGCGCCCGGCTACAACAAAACCGCAGCAACCTGCACCGGCCGCAGCAAAGGCGGATACCGGGATAAAACTTGGCCCTATCAGTTTAGCCGAACCGCAAAGTAAAAGGCAGCGCGATGGCATTTTCTTTGCCGACCCTCCGGGCCTGGTACGCACCGTAGAATACGATGCTGCCTCCAATAAATATATTTTATATGAACGGGTGGGGAACCTGCTTTACCGCGCGCCGCAATACTTAACTTTTGGCGAATATTTGCTGCTGATGCAAAGAGGCGTTAAGCGCGAATACTTTAAACAACTGGCAGATAACTACGCTTATGAATCGCAGCAGCCGGGCTTTATTCCGCAGATAAAAATACGAAGCAAAACATTTGAGCAGATCTTTGGCAGTTCTAATATCAATATCCGCCCGCAGGGCTCGGCAGAGGTAATATTGGCCGGTCAGGTTAATAAAAACGAGAACCCGCTGTTTAATACCCGCCAGCGTAACCAGTTCAACTTTAATTTCGACCAGCGGATACAATTAAATGTTACCGGCGAAATTGGCGATAAGTTAAAGATCACTACCAATTATAATACCGAGGCGCAGTTTCAGTTTGAGAACCAGATAAAGCTTGATTACACCGGCCACCCTGACGAGATCATCCAGAAGATAGAAGCGGGTACGGTTAGTATGCCGTTAAACACCACCCTGATATCGGGCAGCCAGGCCTTGTTTGGTGTTAAAACCAAGCTGAAGTTTGGTAAGCTGGATGTTACCAGTATTTTTTCGCAACAGCGGTCGCAGGCAAAAAATATCACCATAAAAAATGGCGCGCAGGAGCAAAGTATTAATATAACGGCCGCCGATTATGAGGCTAACAAACACTTCTTTTTATCGCAGTACTTCCGCAATAATTATAACAGGGCACTGGCTAATATCCCCATTATCAGCTCAAACGTAAACATTACAAAAATTGAGGTCTGGACAACCAATCGTACTAACGTTACTACCGACTCGCGCGATATACTGGCATTTATTGACCTTGGTGAAAATAAACCGTTCAATACATCGGTTATAACAGGTGGTACCAGTGGTTACCCCGCGGGTTTTAAAGGCCCGGGCTTTCCGCAGCAGTCAAACAACCTGTTAAATGTATTGCCCGCCACAGCGCGTAATACCAATTCAAACGATGTAGCCAACCTTTTCAGAAGCACGGGCGCTACAGATAACTATGCCAAGCTAACGTACGCCCGTAAATTAACCGATAAGGAGTTTACCCTGCATCCGCAATTAGGTTATATATCGCTAAACTACCCTATGAATAATGATGAGGTTTTGGCGGTTGCCTATCAGTACACGGTAAATGGTGTGCAATACCAGGTGGGGGAGTTCTCAAGCGATAGGGCGGTTGACCCTAACACCCCAACGGTTTTATTTACCAAGCTGTTAAAGAACGAGCTGCTTAAAACCAACCTGCCTACCTGGGATTTGATGATGAAAAACATCTACTCGTTAGGTGCATATCAAATAAGCTCAACAAATTTTAAGTTGAACATCTCCCGCCTGGATGATAAATCGGGCATCGAGAAAACCATAATGGACGAGGGGAAGAACACCACAAGTAAACGCTGGATGCAGCTTACCGGTGTAGATAACCTGGACCAGCAGAACGATAAACGCCCGGATGGGTATTTCGACTTTTTGGAAGGCATCACCATCGATTCGCAAAATGGGCGCATTATGTTCCCCGTGCTTGAACCCTTTGGCAGCGACCTTGCCAGGCAATTTCTTCCATCCGAGAACGATCTGGTGGCCCGGTATGTTTACCAGCCGCTTTATGACTCAACCAAAACCATCGCGCAGCAATTTTTCCCTAAGCTTAACAGGTACCTTATTAAAGGTACGTACACCTCGCAAAGCGGGTCGGAGTACCAGCTGAATGCGGTCAATATCCCGCAAGGATCTGTAGTGGTTACTGCCGGTTCGGTAAAACTACAGGAAGGGAACGATTACACCATCGATTACAGTGCCGGCCGAATCCGGATCCTGAACCAGGCGCTGCTGGCATCGGGCCAGGCCATTAATGTTAAATTAGAGAATAACGAGCTTTTTGGCGTGCAGCAAAAATCGCTGTTCGGTACCAGGCTCGATTATCATTTAAACGATAAATGGGCATTAGGCGCAACCATGATGCACCTAACGGAGCAGCCCATCACCCAAAATGAAATTGCCGGCGAGGAATCTATCTCAAATACCATATGGGGTTTTGATGCCAACTACAGTTCGCAATCGCGGTTTTTAACCCGTTTGGTTGATAAGCTGCCATTTATACATACCAAAGCACCATCAACCATCAACTTTAGCGGTGAGTTTGCCCAGTTGCTTCCGGGTAGCCCCGGCGCATTGAATTTTGCCGGCTCAAAAAACGGTACTTCCTACCTGGACGATTTTGAGAACAGCCGTTCTGTGATCGACATAAAAAGCGCTATCAACTGGCAAATATCCGGCACACCGCAAATGTTTACCGAATCGGCCAATTTTGATGATCTGAGCTATGGCTTTAACCGCGCCCGCCTGGCTTTTTACAATATAGATCCGATTTTTTATACCAACTCGGGCACCGCTAATGTATCCCGTAACGAACTTTCTAACCATTACGTAAGGCAGGTTATTGAGCAGGAGGTATTCCCTTACAAACAATCAACCACCGGCCAGCCTTTAAGTTTATCAACCCTAAACCTTGCTTACTACCCAACCGTGCGCGGGCCTTATAATTTTGCCACTACCGGGCTTAATAATGATGGTACGTTGCAAAACCCTAAAAACCGTTGGGGGGGAATATTCCGAAAGCTGGAAACAAACGATTTTGAATCGTTAAATGTAGGTTATATTGAGTTTTGGGTGTTAGATCCGTTTATTTATAAACCAAACTCAGCAGGTGGCGATCTGTATTTTAACCTCGGTAGCGTATCTGAAGATATTTTGAAAGATGGCAGGAAGAGCCTGGAGAATAGTTTACCCGTTGATGGCACGACTGCTGCAAATGTTGACGAAACAAACTGGGGCAGGGTATCAAAATTACAGCCAGTTATTAATGCTTTTGATAACAACCCCGAATCGCGTAAGCTGCAGGATGTTGGTTTGGACGGATTGAACGATGATGGCGAAAAAGTAAAATTTGCACCTATTGTACAGCAAATACAGGGACAGCTAAACCCGCAGGCCGCCTCAGCATTTGCCGCCGATCCTTCATCTGATGATTACCGTTATTACCAGGGAAGAGACCTTGACCAGGCCGGTGCCGGTATCTTAGAACGCTACAGCCGCTATAACGGTACAGAGGGCAACTCCAAAACCGCCGAGCAATCGCAGGCGGAGTTGGGTATTCAAACATCGGCAGCAACATCATTGCCCGATGGTGAGGATATTAACCGCGATAATAACATGAGCCAAACGGATGAGTATTTTCAATACAAGGTATCCATCAGGCCGCAGGATATGGTTATCGGGCAAAACTATATCAACGATAAAATAACCACTGCCGTTAAATTGCCAAACGGTACCACCCAGGCGGTTACCTGGTACCAGTTCAGGATCCCGATAACCGACTACGAAAGCAAGGTGGGTAACATACAGGATTTTAAGGCCATCAGGTTTATGCGGATGTTTATGACCAATTTTGCCGATACCTCTGTACTGCGCTTTGCTACCCTGCAACTGGCCCGCAGCGAATGGCGTACCTTTAATATTGAGAATAACCCGCTTAACGTAATTGCCGACCCTGCCATAACCAACCCGGTAATAGATGGATCGACCCTGGATGTGCAGGCTGTTAATATTGAGGAGAACGGTAACCGCACACCGATACCTTATGTGGTGCCGCCGGGTATTAACCGCCAGCGTAATTACAACAACCTGCAAACAGATACCAAACTTAATGAGCAATCACTATCATTAAATGTAACCAACCTGCGCGACGGGTACTCCAGGGCTGCTTTCCGCACCTTCTTTAACGACCTGCGTGCGTACAAGCGCATCCAGATGTTCATACACGCGGAAGGCGACCAGCTAAAAGATAAAGACCTGAATGGTTTTATACGCCTGGGTGTTGATTATCAGGATAACTATTACGAGTATGAGGTGCCTTTGGCTATAACCCAGCCCGGCACCCGCGACCCCGGTTCTATATGGCCGGCCAGTAATGAGCTTAACCTGGAACTTTCCCTTTTGGTAGATGCCAAGCTTGCGCGTAACAATGCTAAGTTAAACAATGCTCCATGGCCATACACCATTCCATTTGTTTATACCGATGGGCTTAATAAAGTAACTATTAAGGGGCAGCCAGACCTGAGCCGCCTGCGCACCATTATGCTGGGGGTGCGTAACCCGCTAAAAGGTACCGGTGCCGCTAATGATGATGGCTTAAATAAAACGGGTACAGTTTGGTTTGATGAATTACGCTTAACCGACTTTGACCAGCGTGGCGGTTGGGCCGCTACTGCCAGAGTGGATGCCGCCCTGGCCGATTTTGCCAACATAACCGTTGCCGGTAGTAAAAGCACTGTTGGTTTTGGTACGCTGGATTCAAGGGTGGGCGACCGTAACCGCAGCGATAACCAATCTGTTGACGCATCGGCCAGTGTGGAGCTGGGCAAGTTCTTCCCTGACAAAAGCGGGATCAGGATACCGGCCTACGTAAACATATCAACCCAAATAAGTACGCCGCAGTATGACCCCGGTTCGCCTGATGTGGAGCTGAAGAGATCGCTTGCGGCAGCGCCGGATAGCAAAACCCGAGACGATATAAAAAATGCTGCCGAGGATTATACCACGCGAAAAAGCATCAACTTTACCAACGTACATAAAGAGCGCACCGATCAATCAGCCCCGGTGCATATGTGGGATATTGAAAACTTTGCGGCCACATACGGTTATACCGAATACCGGCACCATGATTTTATTGTAGAGAATGATTTTTCTAAAACGTATAAGGTTGCGCTAAGCTATAATTATAACAAGGAGCCAAAATATTACGCCCCTTTTGCCAAGATCATTAAAAGTAACCTGCTTGCCCTGGCGCGCGATTTTAACTTCAGCATCCTGCCGTCAAGGTTGAATTTTAGTATCAATTTTGATCGTTTTTACTCCGAGAACACCTTGCGTGATAACGACCCGAACAACTCTATCCCCATACCCACATCGTTCAACAAAAACTTTAACATAACACGCGTTTACGGGATAGGCTGGAATCTGTCGAAAGCATTAACACTGGATATAGATGCGACTAACCTATCTGTTGTGGATGAGCCTGCCGGGCGTATAAACGGCTTAAAACGCGATACCCTTTGGGAAAACCTTTGGAAACTGGGCCGTACCACAAACTATAACCACACTATTAACCTTAACTATACCGCACCGGTAAACAAAATACCGGGGCTTGACTGGACCGCCCTTACCGTGCGTTACAGCACCAACTTTAACTGGCAAACCCAACCCGAGTTTGCTATTAACGACCCTACTTATGATGTAGGTAACAGCATCCAGAACGCACGCACTATACAGCTTAATCCTAACCTTAACTTCGCAAGCTTTTATAATAAATTCAGCGCACTGCGAAAGGGCAAAAACGAAAAAACCGGCGCTGCTAAATTCTTTTTGGGGATACTTACAGGTATAAAAAGTATTAGCGGTACATATACCCGTACCGAGGGAACTTTTTTGCCGGGCTATTTGCCTGAATCAAACTTTTTTGGGCAGGACCTTACCTACGATGCACCGGGCCTGGGCTTCCTGTTGGGTAGCCAGGCCGATCTGCGCCAAAAGGCCGTAAATAATGGCTGGATCACAAAAGATACTCTGCAAAACCAGTTATATATAAAAACATTTAATGAGGATATACACCTGCGCAGTATTATTGAGCCAATAGCCGATTTAAGGATAGAACTGATTGCTTTTAAGACACAAGACCGGAACTATCAGAGTAATTTTAAATACCTGGAAAGCACTAATAGTATAGAGAACCTTAGCCCGGTAACAACAGGTACTTACAGTATTTCCTATCTGTCGTTAGCTACCGCGTTCTCAAAATCCGGAGGGATAAACAACACATCGGCTACTTATCAAAAGTTTTTATCCAATCGTTCTGTCATCTCCCAAAGGTTGGGGCCAACAAACCCTAACTCGGGTGGTACAGCCGGTGGCTTTGCCGATGGGTACGGGCCAAACGCGCAAAACGTACTGGTGCCGGCTTTCCTGGCAGCGTATGCGGGCAAGGATGCCGGCTCGGTAAACACCAGCCAGTTCCCTAAAATACCGATACCAAACTGGCAAATATCATACGGCGGCTTGGGCAGGTTGCCGTTTTTCACAGACCTGTTCGATTCGTTCGATCTGAAGCATGGCTACCGTTCATCATATAGCGTAAGCAGTTTTACTACGCTGCTGCAATATCAGGAAGCCAATGGTGCGGTAACTTCAAGAGATGCCAATGGCGATTTCCTGCCTTTCTACCAGTTTTCGCAGGTGTCTATATTTGAGCAGTTTGTGCCATTGGTGGGTGCCGATGTACGTTTTAAGAATAGCATGACGGCCAATTTTGAATACCGTAAAACCCGCTCATTAAACCTGAGCTTGCTAAATAGCCAACTTGCGCAGCAGGAAGAGAATATATTGGTTTTTGGTTTTGGCTATCGCCCTAAAAATTTCAGGATGCCGTGGGGATTATTCGGTACCGGTAACCGTACCGATAACGATATTAACTTTAAGCTTGACGTAGCCGTACGCGATAACAAAACACTTATTTACCGTGCCGATGTGCCTGCCGCCGAAGTATCATCAGGTGCCAAAAATATCACCCTGCGTCCGTCGATAGATTATGTGATAAACCAGCGTTTTAACCTAAACCTGTTTTACGATAGTAACATCACCAAGCCGTACACCTCGCAATCGTTTAATACGTCGTTTACCAATTTTGGTATTAACTTGAAGTTGCTGTTGCAGTAAATAATCTTGCGCTCGTCTGTGACGAGTGCTTAACATGGGTTAGCGATTATATCGCTACAATTATTATTTTTATAACCATGTCACATCAGTATAGGGTCAGGGATCTCGAAGAAGTTTACTTTGTAACTTTTACAATAGTTGATTGGATAGACGTTTTTACAAGGCCTGCTTATAAGGAATTAATAATTGATTCGCTCAAGTATTGCCAGCAAAATAAAGGACTTGAGTTATACGCCTATTGCTTAATGACGAATCATTTGCATTTATTAGTGTCGGCAAAGCTTCCGGCGAAACTTTCTGATATTATTCGTGATTTTAAAAAACATACTAATAAGCAGATCATGAAACTAATGGAAACAGAGAATGAAAGCCGAAAGGACTGGATGATTTACAGGTTTCAGTATCATGCAAAGTATAATAATAGGATACAGGATTATAAAGTATGGCAAGATGGTTATCACGGAATAGCTTGTGATAAGCCGAATATCTTGCTTCAAAAGTTGGATTATATTCATGATAACCCCGTTAAAGCGGGGGTTGTTGCTTTGCCTGAATATTATTTATACAGTTCCGCGGCTAATTATGCAGGTGAAAAGGGCCTGCTTGATGTGTTGTTGTTGGATACAGGGTTTTACGTTGCAAACGTAAAACCCTATTAAGCACTCGTCACAGACGAGCGCAAGGAATAAGCATGGTTACATTGCGCTCGTTTACAACGAGCGCTTAATCTGGTTCAGCGATTGTATCGCTACTATTAACCCTTCTTCCCTTCCTTTTTCTTCTCCACTGCTTCTTTAAATTTCTTATTCTCTTTTTCTTTTTCCTTTACGGCTTTCTTAACAATCTTCTCCTGCTCTTTTTTGTCGTCGGTATCGGTTTGCTGGCTAAGTTTCTTTTCCTGGGCAGGGCCAACGCCCGCACAGTTTTTGATGCCGTTTAGCAGTACATGCCAAACCGTTTTAAAGAATGGGAAGTTGGCCGGGCGGATGTAAACCTCATTAGCAAGACGAGGTTTATTATTGCCATCGTCAGGGTTGTCGTGTTTTAAAATTACGGTATTGGCCAAGGCGCTGATGAGTGTTTTCTTAGTATAATCGGGGCGAAGTACATCAACCTTGAGGCCGTGATATAAAAAAGATACGGTGCCTTTTGAAAGCTTTTGCGTGCTGTGTACATCAAAATCAAAGCTATTTAATCGGCCCTCGGTTATCTTAACCATTGATAGCGGCATCAGTACAGGGTTAACGTCGCTCAGGTTCATGGGGGCAAGGTGGCCTTTGTAGGCATAGTTATAAGTAGCATCGTTAAGGTTAAAAACAAAATGCAGATCGAGCTTTGCCTTACCCATAAAATAACTGGTAAGGTTGGCGGTGGCGATATTGTTCTTTTTTAACTTATCCGCACGGTTAGTGAGGTTAAGGAACCGCCCGGTGATATTGTCAAACTTTAAATGCCCGAATTTTTTTGATGTTTTGTTAAGCTGCGAGTACACAAAGTTCATATGCTTGAGATCGAGCGTGTCAATGTTCAACGTTATTTTAGCGGCGTGGCGAATGGCCCAATGCGGGAAGGTGACCAGCCTGTCGGTAGTTTGTAAAGGGCCGTTGTAATTACTAAAAACCTCGTAGTTGCCCTTATCTATCACCAGTTTTTTAATGTCGATACTTTGCGATTTTTGGTAAGTGATGTAATCAAAGTTTTTTAGCTGTACCGAATCAAGATGGAGGGTAAAACGGTCTTTTTTACTTTTCTGGAAAAACAAGGCATGATCTATCGGCTTAAGATCAAGCCCGGTAATGCTGAGATTTTTTGTCTGGGTTGAAAGCTTTACCGATTTAACTTTGAAGGTGTATAAACCATCGGCCGATTTGCTGCTGTAGTTCTTTAATTCGGTAGTAACATCCTTACAATATAAAAAGCGCGTGGTATCCGTTTGGGAAGCAGAATCTATCAGCAAGTCGGTAGCCTTAACATCCATTTCTTTCAGTTCGGATACTGCGAGTTTAGGTCCGGTATAGTTTTTCTGTTTATAGTTTATGTTGGTAAAAAGTATTTCGCCTATGTGTACCAGTTTAAAGCTTTTTGCTATTTTTTGATATAAAGAGCGCTTGTCCTTTTTAGCGGTATCAGTATCCTTATCGGTGTACTTGCTTATTTGTATTTCGGGTTCATTCAACGCAATGCGGCCAACGTTTAGTTTCTTTTTAAAATAAAGCTCAAAAGGGTGAGCGTTTGATACCACCAGGCGTTTTACATGTAACTCATATAAGCTGCCCGGTGCATCGCCGCGCTTTTTCATTTGGTTGTAAACAGCGGTGTCGGGCTTAAAGATAATATCGTACAATACGGCTTTACCTTGCAGCACGTTCAGGTCAATGTCACTGTAGTTGATGGTGTATAAGCTGTCGGTGCCTTTTAATACGGCTTCTTTAAGTTTGGCCGAAAGTTTTGGGGCTAAAAAGCTATTAATAAATAATACGGACACTATGGTAAGCAGTACTAAAGCACCAATTACTATCAGCAGTATTTTTTGCCAGCGGTGTTTAAAAAATGTAGTTGCCATGCTTTGCTCGCTTGTTTTATGTTTTAGCGACCTTGATGGCGGCTTGTTGTATATATAACAACAGAAAACGAAAATTGTTAAACGCTGACAAACTGTCACCTCATTATATAAAAATTGTGTATTTTTGCGGTTCAATTTTTTAGATGACAATGGATTTGCTTATACCGGATAAAGTGCATGATGAGACCAGGCAGGGCGAGGCTTTAATTTTAGAGCCTGTTGGTAAACAAAATGGCCGTAAGCTTTATATAGAAAGCTATGGCTGTGCCATGAACTTCTCTGACAGTGAGATAGTAGCTTCGATATTGGCCGAAAAGGGTTTTGAAACAACTTCAGATTTTAACAATGCCGATGTTATTTTCATCAACACCTGCTCGATACGTGAAAACGCAGAGGTGCGCGTGCGTAACCGTCTGAAAGAATTTGCAGGCGCTAAATTCAGAAACCCCGGTATGGTGGTTGGCGTGTTGGGCTGCATGGCCGAGCGCTTAAAAGCCAAATTTTTAGAAGAAGAAAAACTGGTTGACGTTGTTGTAGGCCCTGATGCTTACCGCGACCTGCCAAACTTAATAGAGCAGGTTGATGGTGGCCAGCGTGCGGTTAACGTACTATTGAGCCGCGAGGAAACCTATGCAGATATCAGCCCGGTGCGTTTAAACAGCAATGGCATTAATGCCTTTGTATCTATTATGCGTGGCTGCGATAACATGTGTTCGTTTTGCGTGGTGCCGTTTACCCGTGGCCGCGAGCGCAGTCGTGATGCACACTCGGTTGTGGCCGAATGTAAAGACCTGTTTGATAAAGGCTACCGCGAGGTAACTTTGTTAGGGCAAAATGTGGATTCATACAAATGGAGCGGTCAGTTAGCTGAGGGCGCTGAGCCGTTAGCCGTTGGCGATGAAATTACTGTGGTAAACTTTGCCAACCTTTTAGAGATGGTAGCATTGGTTAGTCCGGATTTGCGTGTACGTTTCTCAACATCGCACCCAAAAGATATTACAGACGAGGTATTACATACCATTGCCCAATACGAGAATATTTGCAACTACATACACCTGCCGGTACAAAGCGGTAACAGCCGGATACTTGATATCATGAACCGCACTTACGACCGCGATTGGTACATTAACCGTATTGATGCCATCCGCAGGATAATACCCGGCTGTGCTATCTCAACAGATGTGATCACCGGGTTTTGTACCGAAACAGACGAGGAGCATAACGATACTGTAAGCATGATGGATTATGTAAAATATGATTTTGCCTACATGTTTAAATACAGCGAAAGGCCCGGCACTTTAGCCGCCAAACGCTACGCGGATGATATCCCTGAAGAAATAAAACAAAAGCGCCTGGCACAAATTGTAGCCAAGCAGCAGGAATATTCGTTTTACCGCATGCAGGCACGTATAGGTAAGGTAGAAAAAGTACTGATAGAAGGCTTCTCCAAAAAATCTGACAAGGACTATTGCGGCCGCAGCGATCAAAACGCGATGGTAATATTCCCGGTAAGTGAAAATTATAAACCAGGCCAGTACGTAAACGTGTTGGTAGAAAGAACGACATCGGCAACGCTGATCGGAACTATTGTAGAATAGGGGCAGGATTTAATTGAGCGCAGTTTGGTGAGATTAAAACCACTCACCTAACTAACTCAATCAACCACTCACTAACAAATATGGATATTCAAGAAATCAAACAACGCTTTGGAATCATCGGCAACTCGCCGTTGTTGAACAGGGCTATAAATATTGCAAACCAGGTTGCACCTACTGATATCTCGGTATTAATTACCGGCGAGAGTGGTAGCGGTAAGGAGGTTTTTTCGCACATCATCCACCAGATGAGCCCGCGCAAGCATGGGCCGTTTATAGCGGTTAACTGCGGTGCCATACCCGAGGGGACAATCGATTCGGAACTTTTCGGGCACGAAAAAGGCGCCTATACTGGTGCCATAGGCGAACGTAAAGGTTATTTTGAAACCGTTAATGGCGGTACAATATTCCTTGACGAAATTGCCGAAATGCCTTTAGGTACACAGGCGCGCTTGCTGCGTGTGTTAGAATCCGGCCAGTACATCAGGGTGGGTTCATCAAAGGTCGAGAAAACCAACGTGCGTGTAATAGCGGCAACCAATGTGGATGTTTACGATGCGGTAAAAGCCGGTAAATTTCGTGAGGACCTTTACTATCGTTTAAACACCGTGCCGTTAAAAATTCCGCCATTGCGCGAAAGGAAGGAAGATATATTCCTGCTGTTCCGGAAATTCACGTCAGATTTTACCGATAAATACCGTACCCCGCCCATTCAACTGGATGATGAAGCGCAACAGGTGCTTATCAATTATTCGTGGCCGGGTAACGTTAGGCAATTAAAGAACATGGCTGAGCAACTGGCCGTTTTAGAGCGCGACAGGGTGATAACCGCCGCAACTTTGCTTACTTACATTCCACACGAAACCGGCAGAAGCAACCTGCCTATGCGGTTAGACAATCAGCCTAAAGAAGATTTCTCTGAAAGGGATATCCTGTACAAGGTACTGTTTGATATGAAACGCGATATGGTGGAGCTGAAAAAGCTGGTGGCCGAAATTATTGAGCATGGCGGCGTGAGTAAAAATTTTCAGCATAACTCGCCGGCGCTTACGCAGTTATACCGCGATATTGAACTGCCATCGGTTAATAATCACGAAACACAATTTACCTTGCAGCAGCCCGTTAACAATAGCGTTGGCAACAATAATACAGATTACAACATAACACACGAAGCCGAAGAGGTGGAGGAATCGTTATCGTTGATAGAAAAAGAGTCTGACCTGATACGCAAGGCGTTAAAAAAGCATAAAGGCAAACGTAAGCTGGCTGCTAATGAACTGGGGATATCAGAAAGAACTTTATATCGTAAAATAAAAGAATTAGATTTATAGGGAACAAATGAGGAAGAGGCTATTTTTAAGTTTATTGGTATTGGGCACGGTAGTTATGTTATTTAACTCATGCGCCTACAAGTTGTCGCTTAACGGCGCTTCTATCCCGGCCGACCTGAAGACCATCGATATTCAATTTTTTGAGAATAACGCGCAACTGGTGGTGCCTACCTTAAGCCAAACCTTTACAGAGGCGTTAAAAAGCAGGATACGTTCACAAACAAGTATCAGCATTGTAAGGGGCGAGGCTAACGCTACCATGAGCGGTGCTATAACAGGCTACAGCATTGCACCGGTTTCTATACAGGCAACCAATAGTAACGTTGCGCCAATTGCCGGAGCAAGCCGTTTAACCATAACAGTTAGTGTAAAATATGTTTATGATGCCGATAAAAAGCTTAGTTTTGAGGAATCGTTCACTAAATATGCGGAATTTAAAGGTGATAGCGCATCGCAGGAACAAACTTTGATACCGGAAATTGTTAAACAATTAACCGACGATATTTTTAACAGGGCTTTTGCCAATTGGAATTGATAAGATATTTTTTAAACCAGCGTGGATCAATACGTAGATAACAGGCAGAAAGAGATTTTATGGAGCATATTGGCCAACCCGGCTGATAATGGCGCATCATATGCACAAAGCCTGGAGCGCCTGGTACATGAAAACCCGCAAAGCGGCATTTTGCAGGTGTTGTATGCACGTGCCGGCGATAAACAACAATTAAACAAAGCAGCGGTTTATTTTAACCCGCGCACCTTATATAAGCTGGTCAATTACCCCGGAGACCTGGCAACAGTTGACGGGGCCGGCATTAACTACTCATTGGGGAATGTTACCGAACCTTCAGCTTATTCTAAAATAGATACTACTGCCGATACTGTTATTGTTGATGAGGAAGCAGAAGTGCAGGCCATTGATACGGTACAGGATGAAGCCATCCTTACAGAAGACAATAACACCGATGAGGCTGTTGCCGAACCTACAGAAGAAATTGCGGCCAATAATAGTTCAGAGCCTTCGGTAACCGAACCTGAGGAAGTTATAACCGAAGAAATAGCTGATGAGCCTGTTTCAGTTCAAGGCCCACAGGTAGAACAAGAACCAGCATTAACGCCGGAAATTGAAAATGAACAGCAGCCCGTTGCAGATACTCCTGAACAAAACATAACGGAGGAAACCTACCAGCGTAATTCAAGGTTCCCTAAAAGGGAAGTGCCGGATAATACGATACCAGAACCTGAATACCCGGCGCAGCAGCAGGATATTGAGGATGATGTGTATGACGAAATTGTAAGTATAGACGATATTGGCTTTGAGGCAATAGCTAATGAAGATGCTGCCGCGCCTTTAACAGAAGCCCGCTTTAGCGACCCGACAGTAGAAACAGGCCCCGAGGAAGAAGAAGCATCGGCTGTGCTTTTCCATCAGCCGGAAGGAGTTGTGGAACCGGCAACAGATCATACAAAAACAATAGAACAGGAAGACCGCCTGATATTAGGTGGCATAGTAAATGCCGATTACCTGTCGTTTGATAAAAAGCTGGACGAACTGCGTAATACCGCGCCTGCCGAAACGGCAAAGCCCCAACCCGAAACACAGGAAGTATCGCGTTACGATGATGATAAAATGCCATACTCTTTTATGTGGTGGCTTAACAAAACCCGTAAGGAGCACGCGGAAAATTTACAGCCTTACGCAACAGTGTTGAGCCCTGCAGAAAAAACAGGCGAAACTACCAGGCGGCCAAAAGCTGCCGACGAACTGCAACATCAGTACTACGAGAATATATTCAGCCTTACTTCAGTAAGTGGGGTCGACCGGGAAACCGACCCGGCAGAGGTAGCATTTGACCCAAACAAAAAAGAGGATATTATTATAGAACGCTTTATTCATACCGAGCCGCAGATAAAACCACTTTCGGCAGATAAATTGGATAATGAGAATAAGGCGAAAAAAAGCTCGGAAGACCAGGACTATTTTGTGACCGAAACACTGGCCCGCATTTATACCGACCAGATGCTATATCATAAGGCGATAGCTACTTATAAAAAATTGCTATTGAAATATCCGGAAAAAAAGCTTTACTTTGCAGCCCAGATTGAACAGTTAGAAAAGAAAACCAATTGATATAATAAAGAAATGTATTTAGTATTGATCGTCATCACGATAATTTTATGTGTCCTTTTAGGGCTTATCGTATTAATCCAAAACCCAAAAGGTGGCGGTTTAGCTTCAAATTTTTCAGGTTCGTCTCAATTAATGGGCGTACAAAAAACCGGCGACTTTTTAGAAAAAGGTACCTGGGTGCTGGCTATCAGCATTATGGTATTATCGCTTATCATCAATGTATCTGTTAAAGGCGGCGCGCAAAAAAGCGAAGACCCGCAACAGATGGAGTTAATTAGAAAAGCATCTAAACCATCTGCGGCACCTGCAACAGCGCCGTTAAACGTGCCTGCAACTACACCTGCACCGACGCAGACTACTCCTAAAAAGTAATAAGCATATAAGCATATACAAAAGGCTTTGGACTATCCTCCAAAGCCTTTTTTGCTGAAATTGGGTTAACTGCCATGATGGCACCTGGCCCGAAAATAAAAACCAATAGGTTGTAACCTTACCCCTAAAAGGTGACAATTGAACAGTAATTATGCCAATAAGGAAATATATTACCTGCTTGGCATAATTGATGTGAAAACCATATACGAAAACTTAAAATTTTAAAATTCAAATAGTATTACTATGTCATTAAACATTAAACCCCTTGCGGATAGAGTGGTTGTTGAAGCCGCTGCTGCAGAAACCAAAACCGCTTCTGGTATTTACATTCCTGAAACTGCACAGGAGAAACCACAAAAAGGAACTATAGTGGCTGTAGGCCCGGGCAAGTATGCTGATGTATCAGGCACACTTATACCAATGACCACCAAAATTGGTGATGCTATTTTGTACGGAAAATATGCAGGTACCGAAATTAACATCGACGGTAAAGAATACCTGATCATGCGCGAATCTGACATTTACGCAGTATTATAATTTAGAAAATCATTAACTCAAAAATTCAAAGTATATATAATGGCAAAACAAGTTAAATATAATGTTGAAGCACGTGACGCTTTAAAGCGTGGTGTTGATATTTTAGCTAATGCGGTTAAAGTTACATTAGGCCCTAAAGGCCGTCACGTAATTATCGATAAAAAGTTTGGTTCACCAGCTGTTACTAAAGATGGTGTTACTGTAGCTAAAGAAATTGAACTGAAAGACCCTATTGAAAATATGGGTGCACAAATGGTTAAAGAAGTTGCATCAAAAACTGCTGATATTGCAGGTGATGGTACTACTACTGCTACCGTTTTAGCGCAAGCAATTGTTACTGCAGGTATTAAAAACGTTGCAGCCGGTGCAAACCCAATGGATCTTAAACGCGGTATTGATAAAGCGGTTGCCGAAGTTGTAAAAAACTTAAAAGCGCAATCACAAACCGTAGGCGAAGACAACAACAAAATCAAGCAGGTAGCTTCTATATCTGCTAATAACGATGAAGTTATTGGTTCGTTAATAGCTGAAGCTATGGCTAAAGTTGGTACATCAGGTGTTATCACTGTTGAAGAAGCAAAAGGTACCGAAACTGAAGTTAAAACGGTTGAAGGTATGCAGTTTGACCGTGGTTACCTTTCTCCATACTTTGTAACCAATTCAGACAAAATGGAAGTGGAATTAGAAAACCCTTACATCTTGATCTATGATAAAAAGATCTCTTCAATGAAGGAATTACTTCCTATCCTGGAGAAACAAGTACAAACAGGCAAACCACTTTTAATTATTGCTGAAGACCTTGATGGCGAAGCATTGGCTACTTTGGTAGTTAACAAAATTCGTGGTTCACTGAAAGTTGCTGCTGTTAAAGCACCAGGCTTTGGCGATCGCCGTAAAGCGATGTTAGAGGATATCGCTGTATTAACAGGTGGTACCGTAATATCTGAAGAGCGTGGTTACAAATTAGAAAGCGCTGACCTTTCAATGTTAGGCCAGGCAGAAAAGATCACCATCGATAAAGACAACACTACACTGGTTAACGGTGCTGGTGATGCTGAATTGATCAAAGGCCGTGTTGGCGAGATCCGCGCGCAGATCGAAACTACCACTTCTGATTACGATAAAGAAAAATTACAGGAGCGTTTAGCCAAATTATCTGGCGGTGTTGCTGTATTGTACATAGGTGCTGCATCTGAAGTAGAGATGAAAGAGAAAAAAGACCGTGTTGACGATGCTTTACATGCAACCCGCGCGGCTGTTGAAGAAGGTATTGTTGCTGGTGGTGGCGTTGCCTTCATCCGTGCGGTAGCTGCTTTGGCTGATCTGAAAGGTGCTAACGAAGATGAGAACACTGGTATCCAGATCATCCGTCGTGCTATTGAAGAGCCATTACGTCAGATCTGCGATAACGCAGGCATCGAAGGTTCTATCGTAGTACAAAAGGTAAAAGAAGGTACTGCCGATTTTGGTTACAACGCACGTACCGATAAATACGAAAACTTAATTGGCGCAGGTGTTATCGACCCTACTAAAGTAGGCCGTGTAGCATTAGAGAACGCAGCTTCTATCGCGGCTATGTTGTTAACCACCGAGTGTGTGTTGGCAGACGAGCCTGATGATGACAAAGGTGGCATGCCACCAATGGGCGGCGGCGGCATGGGCGGCATGATGTAATCATTCCGGCCACAAGCCAGGTACATAATAACAAACCCCTTGTCTGTTTTATCAGACAAGGGGTTTTGTTTTATACACTCATTTTGTATAGGTTAGGCGTTTTTATACCCGCCGGCTAATTGGTTTTTACCCCAAAATGCTGTGTTGTGTTATTTTTATGTAACATAATAGCTATTTGCCCGCTTAGGCATGGCATTTGAATAATAGCCGGTATGAAACAAATAGTAAATAAAAGGAAGCATATACACAGCCGCATTGTAGAATGGGTGCTGTTTAAAGGCCCCGAGCTGTTTGTTACGCTCTACAGTTAAAAAAAAATTCCTAATTTTGGCTTCTATCTATGAAGCTTGAAGAATTCTATCAGCAATTTCACGTTTGGTTGATCCACAGGGGGCCTACTTATGCCCAGGGGTTGATCTTATTTTTTGGAGGGCTTTGGCTTATCCGGTTTTTAAGGTCGCGCCTTAAAATACGCATGAGCCAGCGCAAGGTACATTCCTCATTACAGCCTTTCTTTTTAAGTTTAACCATTACCAGCTTATATGTATTGCTCGTTATTACGGTAATGAATATTATTGGTTTCCAGTTAACCATATTCACCACCATAATAGGGGCATTTAGCGTTGCAGCAGGTTTAGCCCTGTCGGGTACATTCCAAAACTTTGCAGGTGGTGTGCTGATATTGTTATTAAAACCTTTTGAGATTGACGACAGTATTGTTGCCCAGGGGCAGGATGGCAAGGTAACCTCTATCCAGATATTTTATACCGTTTTACTTACTGCCGATAATAAAACGGTTATTATCCCTAACGGTAAACTGTTTAATGAGGTAATTGTGAATGTTACCCGCGAGGGCAAGCGCCGGCTTGATTTTGAGATAAAGATAGCTTACGCTAATGATCTGGATAAGGTGAAGGCCATCATCAACAAAGCAATAGCAAATACGGATTATCTTTTACCAACGCCCGCTGCAAGGGTTGGTGTTGTTTCTATGGAGGTTGACTCGGTTAGGATCACTATTAATGTTTGGGTAGATCCGGGTAATTTTTTAACCGCTAAAATAGATCTGCAGGAAAAAATATTTAAAGAATTTAGTGCCAACGGTGTTAACTTCCCCAAAGCCGGTTAACCGATAACCCACCCTGTCATTTCGAACGAGTTGGAGTGGGAAAGTGGGCCAGCACGAGGAGGAATCTTATCCGCCCTGCATTCTGCTATACTTCATCATTTCCCCGCCGTTGTTGGTGTTGTCACCAACAACCTTTAGGCAGGTAGTAAACAAGCATGGCGGCTTGTTGGTGACAACACCAACAGCGGCATAACCCCGGTCGATATTTTTTATCTGTCCTCGCAGGGTCTTCTGAAAGAGACCCTGCGCCCGTATGCAAGACACCGCAGGCCCCTCTGTGTGCGACCCTGCGGCGACAAAATCTTGTCTCTTGATGTTAATAGTCCTATTTCTTCCGTTATATCTTCTGTTTAGCCTTCAGCTCCAAATACCTGTTAATGGTGTTGATAGTAAGATTTTGCGGCGCGCTTAGTATAGATTGGATGCCATGTTTGGCCAGCTCTTTAACAATAAGCTTTTTATCATAGGCGAATTTTTCTGCAATGGTTTTAATGTAGATGCCTTCTACATCACCGGCGGGCTGCTCGCTTAGATGTCTCAGTTCGGTATTTTCAAAAAACACAACCAGCAATAAATGGAACTTGGTTATCCGTTTTAAAAACGGCAGCTGCCGTTGCAGGGCGTTCATGCTTTCGTAATTAGTGAAAAATACTACAAGGCTGCGTTGCTTTATCACATTACGTATGGTGCTGTACAGCGCCTCCATATTGGTTTCCAGGTAGCGCGTTTTCTCTTTATACAATACCTCCAGTATCTTGTTCATTTGCGTTGGCCGGCGGTCGGCGGGGATAACGGCGCCAATCTTTTCGGCCACAGTGATCAGCCCGGCCTTATCCTCCTTAAGCAGGGCGATGTTTGATAGTACCAGGCTTGCGTTAATGGCATAATCCAGCAGGCTTAACCCATCAAAAGGCATCTTCATGGCGCGCGATTTATCAATAACACAGTACACCTGCTGCGATTTTTCGTCGGTGTAAAAGTTGGTCATTAAGTTGCCCTGGCGGGCGGTTGCCTTCCAGTTGATGGTGCGGTAATCATCACCGGGTACGTAGGCCTTTACCTGTTCAAATTCCATGCTGTGGCCAAGTCGCCTAATTTTCTTGATGCCAATCTCGTTCAGCCGGTTTGATATGGCCATCAGCTCGTATTTACGCATCTGCAGGAACGATGGGTACACGGGCAATGTCTCGGACTGGTCAAAGTTAAAACGGCGGCTAATAAGCCTTAATGGCGAACGCGCGAACACCCTGATCATCCCAAACTCGTACTCGCCGCGTTTGGTAGGGCGCAGCAGGTAGCTGATAAGTTTATGCTCTCCGGGTTTCAGGATGGTTTTGAACCATACATCCCGTTTTTGAAACTGAAAGGGGATCTCGTCAATTATCCCTGCAGATATGGTGAACGGATAGTTGCTCTCTATGTATACGCCCAGTTCATTATCGTCGCTGTTGCTCAAACGCTCGGGAGCATGCCTTTTGGCAAATATGGTTTTTGAAGGCCGGTATAACATCAGCAGGTCTGCAAGCGTAAGCAGTACAATGGCCCAAAATGCCAGGTCGGGCACTATGCCCAGCCATGGGAAAAAGAACGACAGCAGAAAAAGCACGGCGCAGCCACCCAGCCCGGCAAATAACCTGCCGGTTAAAAATAAATTGGTATAAAATAGGCCGAAGAATTTTTTCACCTGTGTTTATCGTGGTACTTCAATTTTTTGGATGATCTGGCTGATCACTTCATCGGGCGTTACACCTTCCATCTCTTTATCGGGCGTAAGCATAATACGGTGCCTTAACACCGGTTTAGCTACACTGATAATATCATCAGGGGTAACAAAATCGCGGCCTTTAATGGCTGCCATTGCCTTGGCAGCGTTAACAATAGCCAATGATGCCCGGGGCGAACCACCCAAAAACAACGATTTATTACTGCGGCTTTCATGAATGATCTGCGCGGTAAAGGCCAGTATTTTTGGCTCTACATAAAGTTCCCTAACCTGTTTGCGCAGGGCTATAATATCGGCACCGGCCAAAACAGCATTAATATGGCTAAGTTGCTCGGTAGTTTTTTGCTGATGCTGTTGGGTAACAATAGCTATCTCTTCTTCCAGCGATGGGTATTTGATCTCTATTTTAAACAGGAAGCGGTCAAGCTGTGCTTCGGGCAGGCGATAGGTGCCTTCCTGCTCAACCGGGTTTTGGGTGGCCAGTACAATAAAAGGCTCGTCCATTTTATAGGTTTGTCCGTCAATGGTTACCTGGCGCTCTTCCATCACCTCAAACAAAGCCGACTGTGTTTTGGCAGGCGCGCGGTTTATCTCATCTATCAGGATAATGTTACCAAAAATGGGCCCCTGCTTAAACTCGAACGCCGTGCTTTTGGGGTTGAACACCGAGGTGCCCAACACGTCCGACGGCATCAGATCGGGCGTAAACTGGATGCGCGAGTATTTGGCATCAATTGCTTTGGCAACAAGCTTGGCGGTTAGCGTTTTGGCAACACCCGGTACGCCTTCTATCAGGATATGCCCGTCGGCCAGTATGCCGGCAATCACCAGTTCAATAACATCCTGCTGGCCCACAATGATCTGGGCAAGGGTTGTTTTTATTTTATCGACAGCCGCGCTTAGTTTGCTGAGGTCTGTTCTTTGTTCAAAATTCTCATTTTCCATATGACCCGGATTGGATATAAAATTTTTCTATTAATTGGTTCAATACAATAAGTTCATGATCGGTAATGTGCGATTGGTGGCTCATGTAGTTGATATGGCTCACCAGATCTCTCGCCAGCGATTCTTCTACCCCCGTTTTATTGGTAAGGTTTACAACAAACTCACTGTTATAATTACCGGTTTTTAAGCCGAATATGTTACGCAGGTGCTCGCCAAAGTACACTATTTTTTTTGCCGCTATGTTGCTGTTGTCGCGCTGCTCGTAGTATACCTTGCCTACAACGCTCACAAACTCAACCGTCGAATTTTTTAAAGGTTCTATCACCGGGATAATGCGCTGCCTGCGTTTTATCTCGTAAAGAACGAAAAGCAGCAGGCTGGCGAGGCTAAGATAATAAGCCCATTGCAGGCCGGGGTTACTAAAGAAAACCCGCATAGGCGATTGGTCGGCGCTTACGTCGTGGTTTTGGTACAAGTCCCAATAAATATTTTCGGTTACCGGCAGGTAGGAAAGCACTTTAGCCGGGTATTCACCACCGCCGGGCTTAAGCAGGCTATAATTGGTTAATATCTGCGGGTTTGCAAATAAAAACAGGTTGCCCTTGCCAAATTTAAAGCGCAGGTAGTTGCTTTTGCCATATTGGTTTTGGCTGATGGAAGTTGCCCTGGCCGTATCAAATTTGTTAAAATATTGCGAACTGATATTGTTATCAAATTTATAATCTGCCGGTTTTTTTAGTTGCAGGTTGAGGAAGTTCAGGGTAGGATTCTTCTTATCATATTCAACGCCGGTTTCTAACTTTAACGAGTCGCTGATGTAGCCATCAAAGCTAAAGGCCGAAATAAATACCGAGTTGCCGGCACTTATATACTTAACCATTTCTTTAAAGTCAATTTTACTGAACGTTGCGTTTTGGGCTATCACGATGTAATTACCACCAGGCAAATTACTATTGTTAAACACATCATAAGGCGACTTACTGATGTGCCTTACCTTAGCCCCCGGGAAAATATCTTTCAGCCTGTTATAAAACACATAAGTGCCATAAGGGATCTTGTCGGCGTATGACAGCGTTGTGGTCCAGTTTACGGGGTTGGGCCTGTTAAATTGCGCTACCAGGTAAATAAGCAGCAGGGCCGTGCCAACAGAAATGTAGATCTTAAAATCTTTCATGCTGTACCCCCTTTAAAATTGTTAAACAGCAGGCTTATGGTTTTAAACACATCGCCGTTTATGGCAAAATCGCCATACCAAACATATTCAAACTGGTTGGTAAGCCTTTTAAAAGCTTCGCGCTGGCTGTTGTCGGTAAGCTCGTTGATGTAGGTGGTATTGGTTTTGTTAAGTTGCCAGTCTATAAGCCCTTTATCGCTTAATTGCTTCAGGCTTTTCAGGTACAGCATCCTTACGGCCAGCCTGTAATTGTTTACGGCAACGGCCTTTTCTATCTCGGTATCAAAATCAATTTCGTGTATATTCTCTTCCGATTCGGCATAGGCCAGTTTAGCTACTTTTGGGTTACGCCTAAAGGTGTTCAGTACGTTTATCCCGGCAAGCTTTAACACCAAAAAGATTATAGCGGCAACACCCAGGGCAATAAAAAAGTATTTTAAAAACACAAAGAAGTTGCTGGTTACCCTTTTATCCTTAAAATCGAACAAACTCCAGAACCATCTCCAAAAGCGTGTCCATAAGGATGGACCGCCGTCATAATTTTCGCGGTAAACAAACTCGGGGAGTTTTTTATAGGCGGTAAGAGCGGTAGTATCAAACTGCCTTGGTGTAATTGTGGCGGTATCAGTAACCAAAACTGCTTTTGGTTTAACTGCTATTTTTACAACCGGTTTAGGCACAGGCACTTTGCCCGCATACCCATGGATGCAAAAAAGCATAAAAATAAACAGGCAAACGGTACGCAGCATTTAGTACTCCTCGGTAGGTAAATTGGTTTGTTCGCCAGGAGTGCCAAACTTGTTTATACGATCGAGCAAACTGGTGCCTTCTTTATGTTCGGCAAGGTTAAAATAACAAAGGCTGATGCCTATAGTTGGTATAATAAGTAAAACCTGTGTAAATGCCTGTAGTATAACCGCCAGT
Organism: Mucilaginibacter sp. L294; assembly: GCF_001636615.1. Lineage (GTDB taxonomy): Bacteria > Bacteroidota > Bacteroidia > Sphingobacteriales > Sphingobacteriaceae > Mucilaginibacter. The sequence goes on from NZ_LGEK01000002.1 coordinate 35,798, forward strand.
AAAATACCACCCATGGAAAGCTGCGGTATTTTTTGCGGCCTTAACAAAATGCTTGCCATGTTAACCGCAGATGCAGGGATGGTAATTACGGCCATCATTACATAGGTAATAATCCATATAACCAAAACAGCCCCGGCCGTTGCCCACCAGTTTTGCTTTATTAACTGAAAACTGCGGTTAAAGGCATAGCCAAAAGTAGCGTTCTCCATAACCATTATGGGGAATACTAAACCCAGGATAGGGAACAGATATATGCCCGGTATTAAACATAAGCCAAACCCGGCGCCTATTAGCAGGCCTACTACAAAAGTGCCCCCTAATACCCGCAGGTAATAGTATTTAAAATATCCCCATACCTCATCTGTTGTTGGGGCTACGTTGCCTTTTTGTTTATAAAGGGCCATATAACTTAAAACGGTAACACTGATAGCACACATCGTTAGGAATGAAAAAACCATAGTAGCGACGTAGCTTACCCAAAAATCGGGCATGGTTGAGCCAAACGTTTGCGGCCCGCCTGCGCTTGCTTCGTTATAAACGTGCATTATTTTATACTGCTGTAAAAAGGTTACAGCTGCCAATGCTATCACAAAAAATCCGCAGAAGATAAAAAAGCTCTTAAGCAGGTCTTTAAAATTCTGGCGTATAAACTGGGAGGTGTCGCTAATAATTTCGCCGAAATCCCGCAGTTTGGCTAATTCAATTTTTGGTTCCATATAAGGTTTTTTTATAAATTCTGTTTGGGTAAATAACAACGTACCATACCAGGAATATAAGCGAGCCAATTAAAATAGCGCTGCTTAACCACACGGGCATTTCGGTATGGCGGGTTACAAAGCTTTCAAAAAACGCGGCAATAATAAATATGGGTACCAGCCCCACGGCTATCTTCATGCCATCGGCAGCGCCTTTTTTTAGCGATACCATGCGTGTAAATGTTTTTGGGAATAAAAGGCTGTTGCCCAGTACAAGGCCCGCGGCGCCTGCTATTACAATGGCCGAGATCTCCAGCGTGCCGTGGATCCAGATCACCAGTACCGATTTCATGCCCAGTCCCTTGCTGAAAAAGTAATACTGGAACGAACCCAGCATTAAGCCATTACGCAACAAAAAATACACCGAGCCAACCGAAAATATAATACCGGCAGCAAATGTTACCAGCGATACGTAAATGTTATTAGCGGCAATACCAAAAAACATCAGCACCTCGCCCTGGCTTTTATACACGCCAAAAGGGTCGCCTTTGGCAATATTGGCGTTAGTTTGGTCAATGTAGGCGTCGCCCATGATGAGCCGTACAAAATTATCGTCGTATTTGGCCGATAGGGCCCCCATCAAGCAAAACACAATAAAAAAGATAAAAGAGTACATGATCTGTTTTTGGTAGGTTTTGAATAATATTGGTAATTCAAACTGCCAGAAAGAGATAAAGCGGTTACCTTTTTCGCTTTTGTTTTTGTAGATGGATTGATGGAATTTTGATGCCAGCCCGTTTAAGTAAGCGGTTGTTTTTGATTTAGGGTAGAAAGTTTTGGCATACGCCAGATCATCGGTTATTTGAATAAAATTATCCGCAATTTCATCCGTGTCGTTCGTGGCAGACTGCTCAAAATATTCCCATTTTTTGGCATTCTGTTTTACAAATAAGGGCTCGCGCATTAATTATTAGTGCTATAAAGTTTGATGCCGTTAAAATAAATACAAATTTTTATAATTCAGCTAAAAGGTATTAATTCAGCATATATATTTGTTAACATGCAAACTATACGGATAACCACCTCCCAAAACATTGATATTGATTATGAACTGGCGGGTTTAGGCGAGCGTATTGTTGCCAGCCTTATTGATTTTGGCATTTTTATACTGGTAGCCATACTCTGTGCAATTGCAGGGATATCCTTACGTGCCGAAGATGTATTTGGTGTGGTATTTATATTTATTTACGCCGCGCTGTATGTGTTTTATGACCTTGCCTGCGAGGTTTTCATGAACGGGCAATCGGTAGGGAAAAAGGTAATGAAGATAAAGGTGATGAGTTTAGATGGCTCGCAGCCGCGCCTTGGCCAGTATTTATTGCGGTGGCTTTTCCGGATCATTGATTTTGGGGTTAGTGGCGGTGCTGTGGCCCTGGTTGTTGCCGCCATAAGCGATAAGGTACAACGCATAGGCGATTTGGTTGCAGGCACTATATTGATCAAAACAGAGATGCGCACAAAAATTGAGCATGTTGCTTTTCGCCCGGCGTTTAGCGATTACGAACCGGTATTTGCCAACGTTGCCGAATTAAATGAGCAGGATATAGAACTGATAAACGAGGTGATAAACAGCTATATTAAAACCGGTAATAACGTGCTTGTATATAATATGGCACTGCGTACCAAAGAACGCCTGGGCATAATGCTGCCCGATAATATGAACGATATGCGTTTTCTGCAAACGGTGCTTAAGGATTATGCCTTTAAAACCACGCAAACCGAGGAACTGTAATATTACAGACTTGCGCTGATTTGTAATCAGTGCTTAATAAGTTGGGCGATTGTATCGCCACTATAGCGTTGCAAACGCCGGACCATATTAAGCACTCGTCATAGACGAGCGCAAGATGAAGAAATTACAGGTGCGCCATTTTTAAAGTATAACTAACCGCTATAATTAGCGCTACAACAATAAACATTGTTTTTTTAACCAGGCTTTTGCGGGTATCCAGCTTAAATATACTATCGGCAAGCCACCATGCCGCCATTATAAGCAGGGGTATGGCGGGCGGGTAGAGTAAAAAACTTTGGTGTACATCGCCTTTTAACAAAGCCAGTAATGAGCGCTGAAAGCCACAGCCGGGGCAATCTATGCCGGTTATGTATTTAAATGGGCAGGGGAGTAGATGAGCTTTTAACCAGCTATTCATTCGGTTAAGGTAATTAAACCATGGTTAATTATTAAAATAATTACCTCAAAAAATCTCCAATACTATCTGTAATTTTATCCCGATGCAACAACGCGAACAGATTTCTGTATTTGATATGTTTAAGATAGGCATAGGCCCGTCAAGCTCGCATACGCTTGGCCCATGGCGTGCCGCGCAACAATTTGTTGAATTGCTTAAACAGAAAGATGCATTGCCGCTTGTTGTACAAGTAAAAATATTGCTTTATGGCTCGCTGGCTAAAACAGGCAAGGGCCACGGTACCGATATTGCCATACTGCTTGGCCTGAGCGGAGACGACCCGGTAACCTTTGAAGTTGATAGGATAGACAGCAAAATTGCCGAGATAACCAAAAGCCACAAACTGATATTAGGCGGCGAAAAAGAGATCAGCTTTTTTACTGATGACGACCTGCTTTTCCTGTTTGCCGAAAGCTTGCCCTATCACCCTAACGCGGTTACGTTCCAGGCATTTTTAAGTAATGAAACGGCCGTATCGGCCACGTTCTATTCAATAGGTGGTGGTTTTGTGGTGAAAGAAGGCGCGCAAACCCAGCAAAAAAACGAGGTTGACCTGCCATTTCCTATTGATACCGCAGGCGACCTGCTGCACTGGTGCATCAAAACCGGCCTCAAGGTATCTGAAGTGGTAATGGAGAATGAGCTTGCCTGGCGCAGCGAACAGGAAACCCGGAACGACGTACTCAATATTTTTAAAGTGATGCGCGAGTGTATGTACCGCGGCTGCCATACCGCAGGCAACCTCCCCGGCGGCCTGAATGTTGCCCGCCGCGCATCAGCATTAAATAAGCGGCTTTTAAAAGGCCAAACCTATACCAACTATACCGAATGGGTGCAGGCCATGCGCCAAACCGGCAATGGTTTCCAGAATATTTTAGACTGGGTGAGCTGTTTCGCGCTGGCCGTGAACGAGGAGAACGCCTCTTTTGGTCGTGTGGTTACCGCACCAACCAATGGCGCTGCCGGTGTTATACCCGCGGTGCTGCAATATTATATATCCTTTTGCGATGGGCTCGACGACCAGAAGATAACCCAGTTTTTGTTCACCGCATCCGAGGTGGGCAGTATCTTTAAAAAGGGCGCTACTATATCTGCCGCGATGGGCGGTTGCCAGGCCGAGATCGGCGTATCATCTGCCATGGCAGCAGCAGCCCTTACCGAGTGTTTGGGCGGCAGCCAGCGCCAGGTATTAATGGCCGCCGAGATTGCCATGGAACACCACCTTGGCCTCACCTGCGACCCTATTGGCGGCCTGGTGCAGGTTCCCTGCATTGAGCGTAACACCATGGGTGCTATCAAAGCCATCACCGCAAGCCAGCTGGCCCTGCAAAGCAACCCCGATAAAGCCAAAGTAAGCCTTGATGCCGTAGTACGCACCATGTGGCAAACCGCCCAGGATATGAACTCCAAATACAAGGAAACATCTGATGGTGGGCTGGCAATAAATATCCCGATCAGTTTGCCGGAGTGTTAGACGCTGACAATGGAAATACACTATTTACAAAAGTTACAAGAAAACGCAGTTATTCGCAATAAGGAAACAGGAAGTACTTCAAAAATTAAAGGTATAACTGAGGCTGAAATTGAGAACCTTGAGAATCGTTATAATTCAGGAGATAAATTCCCATTAGTTTTAAAGGAGTTGTTGTATCTGGGCGGGGAAGATTGCTATTTCTTGGATTATAATTTGTACAATGACCAAGCCGAAATGCAAGATAGTTCAAGGGAGTATCTGCAGGATCGCAATATTATAATCAACCGTCCATTTTTTGTTATTGATGTTTATAATAGATCAGATCAATTTCTTTTTGTTTATACCGATGAAAATGAAGCAAACCCATTAGTTTATGAGGTTTTTTATCACGGGTATGACCCCGGAGTATTTGTCAGATATATAGGCGTTAAGTTAATGGAATTTGTCAATGGTAGCGTTGACATCGTATTAAATGGTAAAAATCCGTTTTAATGCTATATCGCAACAGGGCGGATGCCTCCACCCCATGCAAGGCACGTATGGTCCCTCGCAGCCGCTCGGCTCCAGCCGAGTGACGACTACTTAGGCGGCATCTTGCCGCCGTAAATTTGACTTATGTGGCCGGAGGCCTTATAATAATAGTCACCCGGCCGGAGCCGGGCGACTGCGAAGAAGCAACCCTAAGCTATAAGCGCGGCGAAAAATGCTTGTTCCATTTGCGAAAAAAACGAGACAAAATGGAACAGGCATTAAAATCATAAAAATCTATAAATCAGATATTTAATGCTTAAGCGTTCACTTTCGTTTACGGTTATTTTATACACTGAAAAGGACGTTTTAAAGTCGAAAAAAAGCGAATGAAAGTCGAAAAAAGTCGTTTTTTGACGCCGATTGCTATACCTCGTTTTTGTTCCATTTTACAAAAAGTGGAACAAAAATCAAAAAATGATAACGCTCTGCAAATAAGCTGTTTAAATTAAAAATGGTGAAGTAAAACTTTAGATAGACGCAGAAAATTAAAACATTAATGAATTGACTATCAATATGTTCCATTTGTTCCACTTGTTCCATTTTAAAGTGGAACAAAACAAGATTTATCAGGTAGCTATTAATACTTCACCTGGGCATCTATAACCGGCAGTAACTGGTTTACCCACATGCTGTACATGTTGCCTGAGGGGTGCAGCCCATCAGTGGCTATAAGGCCGGGGTCATAACTTGCGCGGCGCGATGCCGGGGTAATATCTACATAAGTTACACCAAGCTTTTCCGTTTCCTGTTTATTAATGGCGTTAAACTGGTCTATCTGCGCACCTACCACCAGCGCATCGTACCCACCATTTTTAGCGAAGGGGGTTACGCCCCAATCGGGTATAGAGAGCACAAACACATGCTGCTTGTTGTTGCCGGCGTAGCTTATGGCGGTGTTTAACAACTCGATAAATTCGGTGCGGTAATCGTCCTTACTGTATCCCCTGAACTGGTTATTTACGCCTATTAGCAGGGTTACAATATTATATTGGTGGCTTTTTAAATCGCGGGCAACGATGGCTTTCTTAAGGTCGCCGGTGGTCCATCCGGTAACGGCAATAATATCGGGCTTTTCTACAAAATGGTTGGTAGAGTTAAGTCTAAGCGCCAATTGATACGGGAATGATTGCGCCTGTGGCACGGCCTCTCCAATAGTGTACGAGTCGCCCAGGGCCAGGTAAGTTAATGAATCGGGGATGTGCATATTGTTATAAGTGGTTTTGATTACCTGCTGCGGCTCGGACGCTTTTGTGCATGCAGCCAGTGTACCAATCAAAAATAGTATCGCAAATGTCCTCATGCTATCATCTCCATACCAAAAAGTACGGAAATATGATGCTTAAGGATTTCTTTAACTTCGTTTATATCAACTTTGCGGCCCAGTTCCAGCTCTATAGAGGTTACTGCCTTATCGTCTATTCCGCAGGGTACAATATTTTTAAAGTAATCCAGATCGGTATTTACGTTGAAGGCCAGCCCGTGCATGGTAACCCAGCGGCTGCAGCGTACACCCAAGGCGCAGATCTTGCGGGCGCGTTCGTTATCGGCATCAAACCAAACGCCGGTATAGCCGGGGTAACGGCCGGCAGTTAAACCGTAATCGGCAAGGGTGAGTATAACGGCTTCTTCCAGCGTGCGCAGGTATAAGTGTATGTCGGTAAAAAAATTATCAAGGTCTAATATCGGGTAGCTCACTATCTGCCCGGGGCCATGGTAAGTAATATCACCGCCTCGGTTTATGGGGTAGTAAACAGCATTCTTCTCTTTCAGGCCCTGTTCGTCCAGTAACAAATGTTCGGCTTTGCCGCTTTTACCAAGGGTGTAAACATGCGGGTGTTCGCAAAAAACAAGGTAATTGGGTGTGGCAATTTCCTCTTCGGGTTCGGCGTCACCGGCAGCAACGGCCAGCGAGCGGTTACGGATCTCGGTTTTTAGTTTAACAGTTTCAGCAAACAGGGTTTCCTGGCGGTCCCAGGCCACCTGGTAATCCGTTAGTCCCCAATCCTGAAATATTACCTTTTTATTCTTCATTATTATCCCTTCACGTATCCTATCATGTAATCTTCGTACTGTAAGTAACCTACCTCGTAATCAATATTTACCTCGCCTTTGTGCAGTTTGGCCTCCAGTACATCATGGTGCTGAAAGGTAAACGGGTGCAGTGTTATATTATCGGCAAAGCTAACTTCTTTTTGGCCGTAGCATTTATAAACAGCCTCTTTGGCGCACCAGCAAACATACAGGTGCTCAATTCTGCGTTTCTCGTCAATAAAAGCCAATTCTTCGGGCCGCAAAAATTTAGATGCGATACGCTCAACCTTTTCTTTCACTTGCTCAATATCAATACCAACAGGGCTTGTTTTACTGATCATTACAGCAGCATAATCAAACGAGTGGCTAAGCGATATATGGTAGGGCAGGCTCACCAGGTAAGGTTTACCGTGGGCATCAACCTTGGCGTCGATATAATCATCGGTACCCAGCATTTTGCGCAATAATACACGCGTACCCAGCCAGTGCAAATAGCGCTTGCTTTTGCTCAGTTTTTTGGTGTAGGCTTTTTCGGTTTCGTCAAGCTGAAGCTGTTTGTACAGTTCGTCGGCGGTTTCTTCAATCCTCCACAGTGCAAACTCTGTATCATCATCAATCTGTTGTCGGTACGCTATTGCCATGAGATGTAAAATTGCAAAAAAGGTAGCCAATATGTATCAGCTAAATATAATAATTAACCAATTTTTTTTGACGACTGTAACTAATGGATACAAACGTACGTCATACCCATACTAAATGTTTTATTGTTGTAATTAGCACAAAATGAAGAAGATATATATAGCCGCCGCGGTTTTAATAGCCGTCGCCATAACCGAAGGCTGCATGAAATTGCACCAGGCAGATAAACCTACAGCAAAAACCGTAAAGAATATTTAATACAGGTAGGATAGGTGTGTGTGAATATCGCCTATGGGGTGGTATAATTTAGCCGCATTGTACAAATAGTACATGCGGCTTTGTTGTTTTATTGCTATTGAAAGTTAGGCCAAATAATCATAATTTAGGGCAGCAATTTACTTATGATTTTATCAGACAAGCGCATCCTCGAAGAGATTGAAAAAGGGACTATTATCATTGAGCCGTTTAAGCCCGAATGCCTGGGTACAAATTCGTACGATGTACATTTGGGCAAGCACCTGGCTACGTATAAGGATAGGGTTTTGGATGCCAAACTGCATAACGAGATCATCGGGTTTGAGATCCCGAAAGAAGGTTTTGTATTGCAACCGGGTACCTTATACCTGGGTGTAACAGTAGAGTATACAGAAACGCATAAGCATGTACCTTTTTTGGAAGGGAAATCGAGCACGGGCCGCTTAGGTATTGATATACATGCCACCGCCGGCAAAGGCGATGTAGGCTTTTGCAACACCTGGACGCTGGAGATATCATGCGCGCAGCCGGTTAAGATCTACGCAGGCATGCCTATTGGCCAGTTGATCTATTTTGTTGTGGAGGGTGATATAGAGACTATGTATAACACCAAAAGCAACGCTAAATACAATAACCCTACAACACGCCCCGTGGAGAGCATGATGTGGAAGAATAAGTTTTAATGCCGCGGGTTTAGCACAATTACCCCGCAGCATTGTTGTAATTTCATCTATCTCTGTAAGTTATGGCATACAAACGTTTTATAGCGGGGCTGTTATTAGCCATTGGGGTTATTGGGATATACAGTTTCAATGCCGATGATATTATTACCCGCTTACAGCGCCAGCTGGATAAATGGAGTGATAGCCACCCGATAGAAAAGGTACACCTTCATCTTGATAAACCATACTATACCGCCGGTGACGATATCTGGTTTAAAGCCTATGTAATTACCGGCCCGATGCACCGCCTGCAGCCTGATAGCGGTATTTTAAACGTAGAGCTGATAGACGCGCAGGATTCTATCAAACAAAGCTTAAAACTCCAGCTACATAATGGCCTTGCCTACGGCGATTTTGCCTTGCCCGATACCTTGCACGAAGGTAACTATCGTATTAGAGCATACACCCAGTACATGCTTAATGCAGGCAGCGATTATATTTTTGACAGGGTCATCAGCATTGGCAACGTTATCACCAACAAGGTTTTTACAAAAACAACATTTAATACCACCACTCAAAATGGGCGCAACGCTGTAACAGCCGATATTAATTATACCGATGCCAACGGCATAGTATACGCCGGCAATGCGGTAAGCTATTCGGTTATGCTGAATAATAAGGTGCTGGCAAAAGGTAAAGGCGTTACCGATGCAAACGGCAACATGCATATTAGCCTGCCCGCCGATAACGCCGATTTACTAAAACAAGGCCGGATAGTTACCGGGATAAGTGGGGCAGGTGATGGCACTGTGCATAAAAATATCCCTATACGTACCATGGCAGGCTATGCCGATGTACAGTTTTTTGCAGAGGGTGGTAACATGGTAAATGGCGTTCCTGCCAAAATAGCTTATAAGGCTATAGGTACCGATGGCCTGGGCATAACTATTAAAGGCACGGTAACTAATAACAAAGGCGAAGAAACGGCGCAGATCAACCCTTCGCATTTAGGGATGGGGGTGTTCATCTTTACGCCACAAAGCGGCGACAGTTATAAGGCAAATATTGTTTACCCCGATGGTACAAAAGCATCGGTAGCGCTACCAAAAGCTACGGATAACGGTTACGTGCTAAAAGTTATTGAACAGGGGGCAAACGACCTGCGGATAGCTATAGCCGCGGCAAAGGGTACAACAAGTCCGTTTGTGTTGGTTGGGCAAAGCGCGGGTAAAGTTTACTATTCTGCCAGGAGCACAGCGGGGGGCGATGCTTTTTCTACCATCGTGCCCAAAAGTAAGTTCCCTTCGGGGATTGTGCAGTTTACCATGTTCTCTGAATCTGGCGAACCACTGAACGAGCGCCTGGTGTTTATTCAAAATCCCGCAGATAAATTAAATCTGTCGGTAACTGCAGGCAATCAAAACTATCAGCCACGGCAAAAGGTAAACCTAAATATTGATGCGAAAGATAACGATGGTAAACCTGTAGTGGGCAGCTTTTCCATATCGGTAACCGATGAAACCAAAGTACCCGTTGATGAGGATACAGAGAATAATATTTTTGCCAGCCTGTTGCTTACGTCAGATCTGAAAGGGTATATAGAGCAGCCATCCTATTATTTTAATAGTAATAATGAGAAAACACGTGCCGATCTGGACGTACTGATGCTTACGCAAGGTTACCATAGGTTTGAATGGAAGCGTGTTTTGAATGATACCCCTTCACCCAACCAATACGCAGTACAAAAAACTTTTACTATATCCGGTAGGGTAACCACCCCGTCGGGCGCGCCGGTAGCAAACGGCAAAGTTGAACTGATAAACTTTGGCGATGGCGTGCTTCAGGTTGATACCCTTACTGACCAAAACGGCCGTTTCGCATTTACTGATATTATATATGCCGATAGTTTGAAGTTTTTGATCCAGGCGCGTAACGCAAAAAACAAAAGAGATGTAGTGATAAAGATGGATACAGTGCCGTTACCCTCTGCTGCTAATTATAAAAACTACGCGGACTATAATGTAAGCACGGGCAATAGTATTTCTGTTTACGCGCAAAACAGCAAGTTGTTATATTTTGAACAAATTAAGGCAGGCCTGGGTAACCACATAATAAGCCTTAAAGAGGTGTTGATAAGGGAGAAGCGCATCGCACTAAAACATTCAGCAAATTTGAATGGCCCGGGTAATGCCGACCAGGTTTTGCTGAGTAAAGACCTGGTGAATTATGGCTGTGTGCGCCTTGCCGACTGCCTGCAAGGGCGCTTGCTTGGTGTATTGTTCAATAACGGTGTGCCGGTTACAACCCGTGGCGGTGGCCGCATGCTTATTGTTATTGACGGCATGAACTCTGATGCCATGTATATGAATACGTTAACTGTAAATGATATACAATCGATAGAAGTATTACGCAACATTAGTACAGCAGGCATATACGGCGGCCGCGGAGGCAATGGAGTATTGGTAATTACCACCAAACGCGGCGATGAGCCAACCTATTATCCGCAACAGTTTAGCAAGGGTATAATTCCATATCAGCCAAAAGGCGTTTATAAATCGCGCGCATTTTATTCGCCAAAATATGATGCTAAAACCAACCGGAAAATTGCCGATCTGCGTACCACCGTATACTGGAAGCCCGATGTTGTAACCCCGGGCGGTAAAGCTATGGTTGAATATTTTAATGCGGGCAGCGCAGGCACTTACCGCGTGATAGTTGAAGGGGTTGACAGTGAAGGGAATATTGGCCGGCAGGTATTTAGGTATAAAGTACTAAATTAATAGTCTATCTAAACTGCATTATATGGCCTTTAAACGTATCGTATTTGCATTACTCTTAACTGCTGGCGCTATTGTTTTTTACAGTTTTAATACCAATGATGATATTTTAGCCAAATTAAGTGCACAACTTGATAAATGGAGCGATAGCCATCCGATAGAAAAAGTACACGTTCATCTTGATAAACCATACTATACCGCCGGCGATGATATCTGGTTTAAAGCCTATGTGATTACCGGCCCGCTGCACCGTCTGCAGCCCGATAGCGGTATTTTAAATGTAGAGCTTATAGATGCGCAGGATTCCATCAAACAAAGCTTAAAACTACAGCTTCATTATGGCCTTGCTTACGGTGATTTTGCGCTGCCCGATACTTTGCACGAGGGAAACTATCGTATCAGAGCATATACCCAATATATGCTTAATGCGGGCAGCGATTATATTTTTGAAAAGGCCATTAGTATAGGTAACGTTATCACCAACAAAGTTTTTACAAAAACAACATTTAATGCTTCCACTCAAAACGGGCACAGCACTGTAACAGCAGATATTAACTACACCAATGCCAGCGGTACGCCTTATAGTGATAAGACGATGAGCTATACGGTTATGCTGAATAATAAGGCATTGGCCAAAGGCAAAGGCGTTACCGATGCAAATGGTAATATACGCATTATCTTGCCGCCAGATAATGAAGCCTTGCTGAGACAAGGGCGCATAATTACCGGCCTGGCAGGCCTGCCGGATGGCATTGTGTATAAAAGTATCCCTATACGCACTATGGCTGGCTATTCCGATGTTCAGTTTTTTCCTGAAGGGGGTAATATGGTGAACGGGCTGCCCGCCAAGGTTGCTTTTAAGGCTATAGGTGCTGATGGGCTGGGGGTAGATATTAAAGGCGTCGTAACCGGTGGGAATGGTGAGGCCGTTGCACAGCTCAATACATCGCATTTAGGTATGGGCACGTTTATCTTTACTCCACGCAGTGGCGATGCTTATGTAGCAAATATTAGCTATCCGGATGGGACAAAGAAAACAATATCAATACCAAAGGCAACTGATAATGGCTATGTACTGAGTGTTATTGAATCGGGCGCAGATTATCTGCGTATTGGTATATCTGCAAAAGGTACAACAAGCCAGTTTATTTTAACCGGCCAAAGTGGCGGTAAGGTGTATTATTCGGCTAAAAGCCCGGCGGGGAATGATGCATTTTCGGTTATTATACCCAAAAGCAAATTCCCTTCAGGGATAGCGCAATTTACGCTGTTCTCAGAATCGGGCGAACCATTGAACGAACGCCTGGTATTCATCCAAAATCCTGTAGATAAATTAAACCTGGCAGTAACTACCGAGAAGCAAAGCTATTCGGCACGGCAAAAGGTAAAGCTTAATATCGCTGCTAATACTAACGAAGGTAAACCCGCCATTGGTAGTTTATCAGTATCGGTTACTGACGAAAGCAGGGTGCCCGTTGATGAAAATGCGGAGAATAATATTTTTGCCAGCCTGCTGCTTACGTCAGATCTGAAAGGATATATAGAACAGGCATCTTATTATTTTAACGATAACAATGAGAAAACCCGTGCTGATCTTGATGCGCTGATGCTGACACAGGGTTATCTTAGATTTGAGTGGAAAAAAGTATTGAATGATGTTGCCTTACCTAACCGTTACCCTTCAGAAAAAACATTCACTATTTCTGGCAAAGTAACTACGCCATCGGGCGTGCCGGTAACTAAAGGAAAGGTTGAACTGGTATATTTTGGTAAAGGCATATTTAATATAGACACCCTTACCGACCAAAATGGCCGCTTTGCTTTTACTGATATGATTTATGCGGATAGCCTTAAGTTTTTAATTAGGGTGCGAGATGCAAAAAACAAAAGTAATGTGATCATAAAAATGGATACGGTGCCATCTTCCCCGGTATTAAATTACAACGCCGCTGCAGCTGTCTTAATGAATAATACTAATGCTGTTTCCGTATATGCACAAAAAAGCAAACAACTATATTTTGAGCAAATAAAAGCCGGGCAGGGGAACCGTGCTATACAACTGAAAGAGGTTTTAATAAAAGATAAACGTATAGAAGCCTTAAAGCATTCTGATAATTTGCATGGCCCGGGCGTTGCCGACCAGGTTTTATTTGCTAAAGATATCGTTGATCAAAGTTGCCCCACTCTTGCTCAATGTTTGGGCGGGCGTTTATGGGGTGTGCAGTTTAATAAAAAAGGCGAACCGTGTTCAACCCGTGGCGGTGTTATGATGATTGTGATTGACGGGTTTCCCGCCGAAGCTGGAGGCATAGACGTAAACATAGGTAATATACAATCGATAGAAGTATTGCGTAGTGGAAGCAAAGCGGCTATTTATGGCGGCCGCGCCAGCAACGGGGTGTTGCTTATTACAACCAAGCGTGGCGATGAAAGGGTTGACCAACCTCAACAGGTTAGCAAGGGTATAGTAACATACAGGCCAAAAGGGATATATAAATCACGAACATTTTACTCGCCTAAGTACGATGCAACCACAATTCAAAAGATTGCCGATCTGCGTACCACCGTATATTGGAACCCCGACGTTGTAACTCCCGGCGGTAAAGGCACAGTTGAATATTTTAATGCAGGTAGCACCGGCACTTATCGCGTAGTAGTTGAAGGGGTTGACAGTGAAGGGAATATTGGCCGGCAGGTGTTTAGGTATAAAGTGGAGTAAAGGAAGGAGGTAAACCCCCTTCCTTTACTCCTTATGTTATTTACCCAGTTGAAATTTCTCCCAAAAATCAATCGATTTAAATATTTCGCTTCTATCTGTGCCGCCGTTATTACCGCCACGGCCCATACCGCCACCGCCACGGCCTCCTCTTCCACCGCCACCCATACCACCACGGCCTCCAGCGCCGCCCATGCCACCTCTTCCTCCTCCACCCATGCCGCCACGGCCTCCGCCGCCTTGGGTATCGCCGCTTTGGGCACTATGATCGGGCTTTTGCAGGCCATTTATTTTAAAGTTGAATGCCCACTCGTTTTTTGTAATATTATCGGCATGGAAAAACTTTAAAGGGATAGCTGCTTCATAAACCAGGTTACCATCGGCATCATAATCAATAGCCGCTTTAATACCATAGGTGTTTGATGTGGTGATCATTTCGTTCTCAATATCCTTAAAGCCGGTCATTTTTATGCTTCTCAGGGTGGTTATGCGCTCGCGTGTAAGCTCTTCGCGTTCCTCTTTGGTTATCTCGCCGCCATCATCCTTAAAGCCTGTAAAAGCAGGCGCAGGTGTGCCGGGGTAACGCAGCGGGAATGTCATGCTAAAGGTTTCTTTCTTTTTGCCATGGGTATCAATACTAATGGTGATGCCGGCGTTTAATACGCGTGCCTGTTCCAGCCTGTCGCTAATACGAATGGCCGCATACAGGTTCTCTTTGTCATTTGCCAAAGTGTATTTAATGTTTTTCTCATCGTTATGGTAGCGCAGGCTATCGCCCCAGTCGGTAAGGTTACCATCAATAACAAGGTTTGCAGGCGGTAGTAACAGGTTTTGATTTTGTTTGGATTGGGCATTAACAGTGGCCGATAGGGCCAGGGTTATGGCGGAGAGCAGCAGTATGCTACGTTTCATTTTTGTGATTTTATTAAGGGTAAGTGTATTGCGTGTAATTTTTATAGGATGATAAACACCATTTTAACATATTTATTGCTGTTTTTAAGTAAATTTGCTGATACATATGCCAACAGAAGTACAGGAAGAAACACTCACACTTGAAGAAATACTGGCCGGGCTTAAAGAGATGCACCGCCTTATTTTATGGAACGATGACCATAATACCTTTGAGCATGTTATCCATTGCATGATAAAGTACCTGGATTATACTGAAGCCCAGGCCGAAAAGATCGCCTGGAAGGTGCATAACGAGGGCAAGTGCCCGGTGTTGGAGGGTTCTTTTACCGAAATGGAAGTTTACCGGAAAATATTACAGCAGGAAGGCCTAACCGTTAGTGTTGAGTAACACCTCTCATGAAAAATCAAAAAAACTTAACCATATTTTTAGCACTGGGTATTGCAATTGGCGTAGCCACACACAATATTGCCATAGGTTTAGCTATTGGTATTGCCATTGGTGTTGCGCTTGACGCACGAGCTGCAAAAAAGAACCTGGAAAACCAGGACGAAAACAACAGTCAAGATTTTAACAAACCGGAGTAAGCCCGGTTATAAGGTATAAAAAAGCCCTCCCAACTATTGTTGGGAGGGCTTTTTTTGTGATCTATTTTTTTAAACCTATCTCGCGTAAGCGTTCATCCAGATATTCACCGGCGGTAATATCTGTATAAAGCTTAGGGTGTTGCTCATCAATGGTTGATGGCAGGCTGGTAAGGTCCATAGTTGTTTTTGGGTGTAAAAAGAAGGGTACCGAAAAACGTGAATTTTTCATCTGCTCGCGCGGCGGGTTAACTACCCTGTGCGTGGTAGATTTTAGCTTGTTATTTGTTAAACGCTGTAGCATATCGCCTACGTTAACTACCAGGTCTTCGCCAAAGGCTGTAACCGGGAACCAGGTATTATCGCGGGTAAGCAGTTCCAATCCGTCAGCACTCGCCCCTATCAGCAGGGTTATCAGGTTAATATCTTCATGTGCGCCGGCGCGTACAGCATCATCCGGTAATGCATCCGGATTTTCTATAGGGAAGTAGTGAAGGGTGCGCAGTATTGAATTGCCGTTATGTACCTTATCGTCAAAATAATTCTCGGGTAAGTTTAAGTAAACGGCTATAGCACGTAATAAATGTGTGCCTGCGGCCTCCAGTTTTTTATACACCTCTAGTGTAGTAGTGTTAAACTCGGGTTGTTCTTCAACTATAATGTTATCCGGGTAGGTTTCTTTTATCGGGTCGCCATCGGTTACGGTTTGGCCTATCTGCCAAAACTCTTTCAGGTCGGGTACTTTAAAACCTTTGGCAGTTTCTTTATTTTTACCGGTATAGCCACGCTGGCCTGCCAGCCCAGGTATCTCATATTTATCCTTTACTTCCTCAGGCAAAGCAAAAAGCGCTTTTACCTGGCTGTAAAGCTTATCCATCAGGTCTTTACTAAGGCCATGATTGGTTATGGTTACAAAACCTGTTTCGTTAAAAGCGTTGCCAATGCTGTCTGAAAAAGCTTTACGCTCTTCGGCCGTGCCATTTATATAAGTATTAAGATCAAGGCGAGGAATGTTTACTGTACTCATAGTTTGAATATTAAAAGCCAAAATTATCTAAAATTTGTTGAGATACTTGGTTGTATCAATAAATATATGTTATACTGTAATTGTTTTATGACAATGGGTATAAAACAATTACAACGTTAAACGTTTGTGAGTAAAGGGAGTCCATATATTATACAAACAACCAAACCAATTATACTAAGCAATATGAAAGATTTGAAAAAAATATGGGGAATAGCTTTGGTGGCTTTTCTGCTGATTGTATCGGCACCTCATAAAACAATGGCCCAGGAGGGCGAATATATATCCGACCAGGAGTTTTACGACGAACTGCAACCCTACGGTACCTGGGTCGAAGACCCGCAATACGGCAACGTATGGGTGCCCGATGTAGAGGAAGATTTTAGGCCTTACGCCACACGCGGCTATTGGGCTATGACAACCTATGGCAACACCTGGGTGTCTGATTACCCATGGGGGTGGGCAACTTTTCACTATGGCCGCTGGCACTTTGATAATTACTACGGCTGGGAATGGGTGCCCGGAAATGAGTGGGCCCCTGCCTGGGTTAGCTGGAGAAACGGTGGAGGCTATTATGGCTGGGCACCAATGGAGCCGGGTGTAAGTGTAGATATGTCATTCGGTGATAACTACAGCGTGCCCGATACTTATTGGGTATTTGCACCTTATGCTTATATAAATTACACTAATGTTTATAATTATTATGTGCCGCGTACCAGGGTAAGGACCATCATTCGTAACACTACCTGGATAAGAAACAGGTATACCTATAATAACCGAAGTTATATAACCGGCCCGCGCCGTGATGAGATACAGCGTTATACCAAACGCCCGGTGCGTGTTTATAATATAAATAATGTAAACAGGCCATCGCGCATTACGGTAAATAAAAACAACATTAATATATACAGGCCGGCAGTTAGGCAAAATACCAATGCCCGCCCTGCAAGGGTTGTAGATGGGGCAGCATACAAACAGCAAAACCCTACACAGCGTATTGGTAGCAGGGACCGCCAAAAAGGCACCACATATAATGCTGCTAATGCGGCCAGGCTTGCAGCCGCTGCCAGGACTGCTACCCCTGATACAAAAGTGGTTCGGGTAAATAATAATAATAATGCAAGGCCTGCTACTAACCCTGCAAATACAAACCGCCCGTCCAGGCCCAATGTAACAACCGGAGGAAACAAACCTGCAAATACACCCAGGCCGGTAGCTACAGGCGATGAAAGGCAGCAGCAACGTACTATTGATAAGCAGCAAATTGCCACGCAACAACAACAAGCGCGCGAACAACAAAGGCAGGTTAGAGAGCAACAGAAAGGTACTCAACAACAAACCGAGCAGCAAAAGCAACAGCTTGAGCAACAACGCCAGCAAGTGCGCCAACAGCAAACCGAGCAACAAAAGCAAGCGCGTGAGCAGCAAGTACGCCAGCAACAAAGCGAACAGCAAAAGCAGGCAAAGGAGCAGCAACGCGGAAACAGGCCCGCTACTACCGATAATACAAAACAGCTTGAGCAACAGCGCCAGCAGCAACAACAGCAGGCGCGAGAACAACAACAGCAACAGGTACGCCAGCAACAGGAACAAGCTCGCCAGCAGCAACAGCAACAGGCACGCCAGCAACAGGAACAAGCTCGCCAGCAGCAACAGCAACAGGCACGCCAGCAACAGGAACAAGCTCGCCAGCAGCAACAACAGCAGGCACGCGAACAGCAACAACAACAGCAGCGTCAACAACAAGAGCAAGCGCGTCAGCAACAACAGCAACAACGCCAGCAGCAGCAACAACAACAGCAGCAGGTACGTCAGCAACAGCAGCAAGCACGCGAACAGCAACGCCAGCCACAACAAGCACAGCCTGCGGCAACTCCATCACGCCGCCCGGCCAGGGAGTAAAGTGGATTTATTAAGCAAAAAAAGAACGACCAGCATTACGCCGGTCGTTCTTTTTTATAGTTTTATTTTTATTATTACTTAATTGCTCACAATAAATGATCCAACTAACAAAGCGGTAACATCCTCTTTAGATAATGGTTCATCAAATGATGCAGTGGCTACCCCCACACTTACTTTAAGTGCCGATACCAGGTTTACACCACCTTGTGTTACATTTTCTTCGCCTTTGTAGTTATTATTGGCAGCAGCTACGCCGGTATCATTACCTAAAGAGGCTGTGCTAACAATGTACGGCTTTATATTTGCATCGTGCCCTAAATCATGGCGTAGTTTACGTATGGCAGATGCGTGGCGCGCCTCAACCGCGTGTATGGATAATGCAGCGGTTAATATATCTTGATTACCTATTAAGTTTGGCGCCTGGCCTTTATAAGCACGCACACCGGTATCTTCAAATACCTGCGCTACTGCTAAAAAGGTTGCATAACTTGAAAAAACAGTAGGGAACGGACCGTTACCTTTGTTATTGCCACCGGTAAAATCAAAGGTGGCAGGGCCAACAGGAGTACCCCCCGATGCGGTAATAGCCCCCTGAAGGAACTTAACGTGTGCATTCTCATCCCTGGTTACAAAGCCTATGTAAGCGGAATCGGCTGATGGTATTAACCCTGAAGTAGTAGCACCTTTATTATAGAAACCTGCTTCCAGATGCTCTAATGTTAAAGCAAAGTTCAAAACATCAACAACAGTTGATGTTGCCTGGCCGTAGGCTTTTTTAAATAAGGTACCTAATGCAAATGGCATGGCAGCAACCGCTACTTTTGAACCAAAGCTTGTTATATTTTTAATGGCGGCACGGCGGGGGTTTAACCTTTCGTGTATTTCCGGATCAACTTTTTCTATTTCGCTTATTATGTTAAATAAATTCATGGCGATGTTTAATTATGGTTTATAATTATAATTAACTGCACTAACCTTAGTTTTAAGGTAAGTATTGGCTTGAGCAAGCACTTCGGCAATTGAAGCCGATTTGTTTAAGCCGTCACTGTTCACTTGGTCTGCCGGAACAAAAGTTCCCGGAGATATTAAGTTAGAGATCAAAGCAGCGTGCCTCGCCTCAACAGATACAATTTTACCTGCAATGGTTAAGTACCCGGCATCTTTAATTAAATAACCGGCACCATCATAAGCCTGTACGCCTAAATCTTCAAACGCTTTAGCGGCGCCCAACACTTTGTCACGGCTGCTAAAATCAATTTTGCTGAAGTCGGGAGTTAAAGCGGCAATTGCTTTACTTCCTAAAGCGGCCTTAAAAAAATCGCGGTGTACAACCTCGTGGTCGCGAATGTCTGTTAAATAAGAGGTTTCAATAGCACTTATTCCACTGTAAGGGGTAGCTATTACCTGCAGATAAAAAGCGGCCTCCAACTGCTCCAGCGCGTAAGCATAGTTCAGTATACCAGGGTCGCCCGAGCCAATATCTGCACCGCCTCCTGGGGTTACAATAACGCGGTCATTTTTTGAACATGAAGCCGCAGCGCCCATTACTGCTACAGCTGCCGCGCTTGCACCGGCATAACGCAAGAACGACCTTCTGGCCATATTTGCCCCGTCGGTGATAGGGTTAATTTCTGTTTTCATAGTTAGTTGGTTTTAATAGATAAATTGTATACATCTAATACAAGCACTTACGCACAAAAGTTTAACTCAGATTTTAAAAATTATCTTTTATAGCAAATTGGAGTGAGGAAGTTTGGGGCGTAAAAAAGTCCGAAAAACTCTCGCAGTATTCCGGCCCTACATCTACCTATGAAAAACTCCCTTTGAGAAGGGTTGTTAACTTATATACAAATGCAATGCCTGTTTAAAAAATCAACGTTTTGAGCTTAAAATGCATATTTATACAATGGCCATTTTTTTTAATGTAGAAATAGCTTCTCACACTGTAGAAAAAAAATTCCCTCGGTAAAGCGCCATTACAGAAACATCATACTTATTGGTTTAACTACATAATTTTTAGAAACTTATTATAAATAACGATGTTACAGTATTATGGATTACAATGTGTATTTATTGGCTACCGACCCTAATAACCCCTGCAGGGATGTGATACACTCCAGGGATACTGATTTAAAGATCAGGGTTTTTTGTTTAAGCGAGGACCGGTTTACCCCAAGCGACAGCGAGATACAACTATACGGATACGCCCATGATAAGTTGTATGCATTTGAAACCATTAATATTACTGCAGATGATGCCCTTGATGTGGTAGGGGCAATACAGTGGTATGCCGATTATATAGAGTTCCCGGAGATGGAAATTTTACCCGAGGACCCGCGTGGAAGCCAAAATATAGCCATGTAAATAAATACATGTAGCTGTATATCTATTAATTATAAATAATTTTAAATATTTTTTTGACGTATTGGCTGCATTTTCTATATTTGCAATCCCAAAACGAAGGGAGTTTAGCTCAGCTGGTTCAGAGCATCTGCCTTACAAGCAGAGGGTCACTGGTTCGAACCCAGTAACTCCCACAAAGCCTTACAGAAATGTAAGGCTTTTTTGTTTACTACTTGTCTTTAATAGTTAAATCCAATTCTTTGTAATAAGTAACAATTTTTGGCTTTTTTTATACCAGCCGATATTATTTGCAAGGTGTTGGTTTACAGTTATTGTAAATAAGGTCTAAAACCTGTTGAAATTGAAAAATTTGCTCGTCACTGATATTTTTAAGGGCTGTTCTTCGGTTGTTTTCAATTATTAATTGCATATCTTCCAGTATTTCCATAGCGCTTTTGGTTAATTTTAATTGAAACCTTCTGCGATCTGTAGCGTGTATGGTTCGGGTTAAATATTGTTTCTCTACCAGTAGTTCTATGATCCGTGTAACAGAAGCATAATCTTTAAATATAGTTTGTGCAATTTGATGTTGTGTTTGTTCGGGATGCGCATGGAGGGTTTTCAAGAGCAGCCACTGGTCAATAGTAATGTTGAACCCGTTTTTAACCAGTTGTTGTTGCGCAAATTGCCGGTAACTTTTAATAGACCTTTCGAGCGAATAAAATAATATATCTTCCAAACTCTCTTTATCTTTCATAATATGATACTGATTTAAATTGTTCCGGGTTCTAATAAAAAAGAACGCAAATATTAAGACAGTTATCGGGTAGTATTATAGTAAATTAAATTGATGAGCTTTTTGAATGCGTCACGTGAGTCAAGCAAGCTATTCATCATAAATATCATTCCTTTTTTAGTTTTAGGGCTAAACGCAATAAAGCTCATCACTCCCGAATCGCCACCATTGTGATTGTATATTAACTCCCCTTTCTCCGTGCCACTTAAAAACCATATATAATAGCCTAAATTGGTTTCGGTAGGGGTTAATAGCTGCACGGCACTTTGTTTAAAAACCTGCTTATTATTAAACTTTCCATCCTGTGTCCACGTAATTAAAAAATTAGCAAGTTGCGAGGCCGTTGTATGTAATGTGCCCGCAGGGTAATCAGGATAACCACCAAAACCTAATTTTACAAATCGCTTTAAAGAGTCGCTATGGTCATATGGCATAGCTAAATTGTTAGTATCCAAGTCTTTAATATACCAGGCAGAAGTACTCATTTCCAGCGGAGTGAAAATGTTTTGCTTGCAGTATTTATCAAATGGCATACCTGATATACGCTCTACCAAATAACCAGCTAACGCTATACCTATGTTGCTGTAATGGAAAGCACTATCTGGCTTCTCATTAAAAAAATTCTTCTTTGCATCATGATTTTTACCACCAGCTGTTAAGTATTCCTTTAAAAAAGGCCCGAGTGCCAGGGTTGGATCCCCCTTGTTTACCAGCCAAAATTGACCAAGATAATCAACATTATCCCGGATGGACGAGCGGTGCCGCAGCAATTGCCCAAAGGTAATTGCTACACCTGGGTAATCGGGATTAGCGACCTTAAATGGCAGGTATTTGTTGATATCATCATCCATTTTAAACTTGCCCGCACCATAAAGTTGCATTAAGGCAGCCGCAGTAACCGTTTTTGAGCTGGATGCAATTGCGAATAAAGTTTGCGGGGTTACCGGTTTTTTCTGTTCTATATTTTGATAGCCATAATAACCGGCCCAAGTGATTTTACCGCTATCAATGACCGCCGCAGACAAACCAACAACATGATTTTGTGTCATGAAAGTTTTTAATGCGCTATCCAGGGTAGGACTTTGACTAAAACAGAAAGAAGTGGAGAAAAGCAACACTGTGGTAATGTACCCCGTGAGTGATTTTAAAGGTTTTTTCATTGGGCAAATATAATCATTGATATATCAATGATTATATTTTTTTGTAATATTTTTAATAGGCATTATACTTACAGAAGCATACCATAAATTATTATTTCATTTGTATAAATCATTTTAGCTAAATCGATTTATAATTTTTATAATTGTACACTCAATTATAAACTTCAATGAAACTATTGTTTAAACTATTACTGGCATTTTACTGCCTTGGGCAAACTGTACTTACCTATGGCCAACCTGGCGATAACCAAACGTCAACAACCCAATGGAATGCGGAATGGATAGCTGCAACTGGCGATAATGGTGCAGACTATGGCGTTTTTTACTTTCGAAAAAATGTTGATTTAGTTACCAAACCATCAAAGTTTATGGTACATGTATCGGCTGATAACCGGTATAAACTATATATCAATGGTACGCTGGTGTCTTTAGGCCCGGCGCGTGGCGATACTTATTTCTGGAATTATGAAACGGTAGACATTGCGCCATACCTCTCTGCCGGCAAAAATACAATAGCAGCACTTGTTTGGAATGAAGCCCAATACAGCCCTGCAGCGCAGATCAGCCTACGTACGGGTTTTATTTTACAGGGTAACTCGCCTGCGGAAGAGATTATAAACACAAACAATACGTGGAAATGCATTCGTGATATTGGGCATCATCCTGTTCCGAGTTTCTTTTTTGCCGCCAGTAAAGGTGAACTGGTAGTGATGGATAAAGCCATTAAGGGCGATTGGAAAGCGATAAATTATGACGATAGTACCTGGCCCGGCGCAGCCAAAATAATGGATGGGAAATTGAAAGGCACCGCATGGGGCATAGATTGGGCATTAGTATCATCTACGTTACCGGCCAGAGAAATGACCTACCAGCGCATTGTTAAGTTGCGTGGTGCAACAGGGGTGAACGTTCCGGCGGCATTCCCCGGCAAGCCTGCGCCGGTAATTGTTCCTGCACATACCCTGGCTACTTTATTGCTCGATCAAACTTTTGAAACAAATGCCTACGTAACGTTAAATTTTAGCGGCGGTAAAGATGCAGGGATCTCACTCGGCTACGCCGAATCACTTTACCAAAAAGGTAGTAAAGGTGTTATTAAAGGTAACCGGAATGATGTAGAAGGAAAGGAATTTGTAGGGAGAATTGACAGCGTGATAGCGGATGGCAGTAAGGGGCAATCGTTCACAACATTAAACTTTCGCACTTATCGTTACATAAAGGTTACCGTACAAACCAAAGATGAGCCGCTCACTATCGATGATCTTTACGGAACTTTTACCGGCTACCCTTTTAAACGTACTGCCGTATTAAACACAGATAATACCGAAATAAAACAAATGCTGGATATTGGCTGGCGCACAGCAAGGCTTAACGCCTGGGAAACCTATATGGATTGCCCGTATTACGAGCAGCTGCAATACATAGGCGATACGCGTATACAGGCCATGGTATCCTATTACAATACCCCTGATGACCTGCTTGCGCGTAATGCCCTTACCCAGATAGACCATTCCCGTTTAGCAGAGGGGATCACCAAGAGTTGTTATCCAACCAAAGGTACACAGATCATATCCCCATTTTCTTTATGGTACATAGGTATGCTGCATGATTATTGGATGTACCGTAACGATGCCGGTTTTATTAAAGAAAAGCTGGTGGGGGCAAGGGGCGTGCTTGATTTTTTCAGCAAATACCAACAGGCCGATGGATCGTTAAAAGATACCCCATATTGGACATTTGTTGACTGGGCCGGCAATTTGTGGGGCGAGGTTAAAGGTAAAGACGGTAGCGCCGCTATATATGACTTGCAATTACTATTGGCATACCAGTGGGCGGCAGAAATGGAGCATAACGCAGGCTTGCAAGATTATACTAAGATATATACCCAGAAAGCGGAGCAGTTAAAGGCTACTATACAACGTAAGTACTGGGATGATGGCAAAAAACTATATGCCGATACAAAAGAAAAAATAGGGTTTTCACAACACGTTAATTCGCTGGCCATACTTGCTGGTATAGTGAGCGATGTTGATATGCCGGCCATAGCAAACAAGTTGCTTAACGATACAAGTTTAACGCAATGTTCGGTTTACTTTAAATACTATTTACACCAGGCGCTGGTAAAGGCAGGCCAGGGTGATAATTATATGCAATGGCTGGATATTTATCGGGAAAATATAGCGATGGGCCTTACTACCTGGGCCGAATATTCGGACGTTAACACATCCCGTTCAGATTGCCACGCCTGGGGTGCAAGCCCTAATATTGAGTTTTTCAGGACGGTTTTAGGAATTGATAGTTACGCTCCGGGTTTTAGTAAAATAAAAGTAGAACCCCACTTAGGAAAACTTACAACCCTAAGTGGCGAAATGCCGCACCCTAACGGTAAAATTACAGTTAGCTATAAAACCGAAAGGGGCAAAATGCGGGTAAATATTAATCTGCCGCGGGCAACTACAGGCGTGTTTGTTTGGAAATCAGTTAAATACCAGCTCGTGCCGGGCAGCAATTATTTTTTAATTTAAGAATACAGTTGTTTATTATGCATTTGCATTTTTAAAGCAAAAAAACATATATTTGCTAAATCGATTTATTTTCATGCATTTATATCCTAATTAAAGAGTTGTTTTTTTAGATTTTTGCTAAATCGATTTATAACCAATTTATCTTTTTATGAAATTCAAGCTTTACTCCCATCCTCATGGCTTATTAAGCCGGGGGAAACATTACTGCGGCGGATTATTAATTTGCCTGGCAGTTTCAACAAACGTCATTGCGGGCGCATCTGTAAGTACCGCTAATAAAATCAGTGTGAAAAACAGCTATCAGGCTGCTGTAACAGTGAAAGGAACAGTGGTTGATGAAAAAGGGCTGCCTTTGCCCGGTGCAACCGTGCGGATAAAAGACCAAACTGGTGGTACGGTTACCGATGTTAACGGTCATTTTACTTTAGATGTTCCTGATCTTAACTCGACACTCTTAATCACTTTTACCGGTTACGACCCTAAAGAAGTAAAGGCATCCGATACTGAAATTAAGGTACAGCTTTTACCAAACAGCAAATCCCTTAGCGAGGTTGTGGTTGTTGGTTACGGTACATCAAAAAAAGCTAATCTGATCACTTCTATCAGTTCGGTAAAAGGCGACGCTTTGGCAGAGCGGCCAACAACCATAAATATTACCCAGGGCCTTGCCGGTAAAGCCGCAGGTGTTAACGTTATGACCAACTCCGGTAAACCGGGTGGTAATCCAGCTATCAAGATAAGGGGTACTGGCTCTATCAATTCATCAAACAATCCCCTGTATGTAATTGATGGCGTGGTAGGAGCAGATCCAAGCGCTATCGACCCTAACATCGTGGCATCGGTAGATATTTATAAAGATGCGGGTGCTACAGCAATTTACGGTTCAAGAGGTGCAAATGGTGTAGTTGTTATTACCACCAAAACCGGTAAAAAGAACACCTCAGATATCGCTTTCAGCAATACAATAAGCTTTGGCTCGTTGCAGCGCAAGGTACCTTTGCTTGACGCCGATGGCGCGCTTGAAATGTTTAAGCGCGAATATGAGTATGCGCCCGGCAGGCTTGCCCCACATCTTGACCCTGCAAATGACTTTGCACGGAAAGACGAATTATTTAACCCCGATGGTACGCCAAAATACCATACCGACTGGCAGGACGAGGCTACTCGACTGGCCGTATCACACCAACACTCGCTTACCTTCTCGGGCGGCAAGGACGATTTTACGATTTTGGCAAATTTCTCTTACAAAAACAATGAGGGTATATTGCTTAACACTTATGCTAAACAGCTTAATGGTTATATCAACATAGGCTGGGATGTAAAACCATGGCTTAATATCAAAGCCAGTTTAAACGCAGGGGGGTACCAGTCAAACAATGTTGATATTAATACGCTTGGCTTAAACGCCGTGCGCGAGATGTATGAATTTTTACCTTTCTTACCCGTTAAATATGCCGATGGTACCTATTCGCGCAAAGGTGATTACCCGGGTGCAGAGGATTCTGAAAACCCGGTTAAGCTGTTAAACAGTGTTAAGGACATAACCGGCAGGATGACCACGCTTGGTAATTTTGTGGGTACATTCCATCTTACAAAAAACTTAAACTTTGTAACATCATTCAGCGGTCAGTTAGGCAGCAATTACGAGAATTATTTTTCGGGGAATGATGTCTTCGGCGTATCACAACAGCAGGGCGGTGTGGCTCAGCGCACCAATATCTTAAGCTCGGTATGGAGCAATGAGGATTATTTTTCGTACGATAACACCTTTGGAAAACACCATGTAAACGCGGTTATTGGCGCCAGCTGGTATGACTATGTTACATCGATGACCAAGGCTGGGTCCGAAAACTTTTTTGACAATACCTTTGGTTACTACAACCTGGGTGCCGGTACAGTAATAGAAACGCCGGGATCATATCAGATAGAGAACCAGTTAAACTCGTTCTACACCCGTGTTAATTATGATTTTGATGGCAAATACCTGTTCGGGGCATCTTTCAGGGCCGATGGTAGCTCAAAATTCCGCGGCGGTAACCTGTACGGTTATTTCCCGGCATTTAATGCCGGCTGGCGAGTATCTAAAGAGAAATTCTTCGAACCATTATTATCAGTTATCAGCGATTTTAAAATAAGGGGTAGCTTTGGTTTAGTAGGTAACCAGGAAGTGGGTAACTATCCAACCATATCGCTTTATAACAGTACACAATCTATTTTTAACCAGCAAAAAACAGCAGCTGTTACATTGGGAAGCTTTGGTAACCCCGGTCTGAAATGGGAGAGGGCACAACAGCTTGACCTTGGTTTTGATATGAGCTTTTTTAATGGCCGTATAGAGCTTGGTGCAGATTATTACAACAAAGTAACTAAAGACCTGATCTATTTTGTACAGCAACCGGCTACAACCGGTTATGGCGGTGCTTATAAAAACCTTGGTTCTATTCGTAACAGGGGGTTAGAAATAACGCTGAACACGCAAAACATTGTGGGTAGTGATTTTAAATGGAGCTCGGGTTTTAACTTTTCAATAAACCGCTCTAAAGTGCTTGATATCAACCATGATATAATCTACACATGGGGTGGTCGCATTATGGAAGGCGAGCCATTGAACGAATATTTTGGATATGTAAGGCAAGGTGTATGGACACAAGCACAGGCAGCCGAAGCCGCTAAGTTTGACCGCAAGCCGGGCGACATACGCTATGCCGATTTAAATAACAATGGTGTAAAAGATGCCGGCGACCGTACCGACCTGGGTAACGCCATGCCAAAGTGGGAGGCCAACTTTACGAACACCATCACTTATAAAAACCTGTCGCTTTATCTCGACTTGCAGGGCATGTATGGCAATAAGCTGCTAAACCTTACCCGTTTTATTATGACTGGGCCAACCATTAACGTAAACAGCTACCAGGAGGTGCTTGGCGCGTATACACCAACAAACCAAAACAGCCAGAACGGGCAGTTGCGTTTGCCTAATGATTCATTCTCGGATAACGAAGTTGGGGACAGCCATTACATAGAAGATGGTTCTTTCCTGAGGGTTCGGAATATTGCCCTAACGTATCGTTTCAAAAAAGATATGTTAGAAAAAATAAAACTGACAAATCTTTCTGTAGGGGTCAATGTGGAAAATGCTTTCCTGTTCACTAAATATAAAGGTTATGACCCGGAAACTACGTCGTTTGACGCATCACTAAACCAGGGCGTGGATGTTTATCAGTACCCAAAACCACGCACCATTTCGCTTAACCTTACTGCTAACTTTTAATTCATCCTGCCATGAAAAAAATATTAATCCCGGTACTTATATTATTAATAGCCGGCACATCATGCAAAAAATTTCTTGAAGAAAAACCCAACGGGCTACTTACGCCCGATAATTATTACAACAGTGCAGACCAGATACGGGCTGCGGTAAACGGGGCTTACCTGGGCTTAAACTCGCCTTTTGCTACCGGTATAGGTGTGGCGGTAAGTTCTGTTTTTAGTTTGGAGTATATCACCGGCTACACCCAGCGCCCCAGGCCAAGCGGGTACGAAGATAACCAGTTTATACAGCTAACCGGCTTAGATCAGGCCAACGGCACGTTGCAAACCTTCTGGACTTCATCCTACTATCCGATTGAAAACTGCAATAGTATTATAGCCAATGTATCCAAATCTGAAGTAGTTACCCCAACCGTTAGGGATAACTTTTTAGCCGAGGCCTATTTTTTAAGGGCTTATTATTATTTCCAGCTGGTAAGGTTATACGGCCGCGTACCACTTAAAACTACGCCAACCACTAACCTTGAAAATACACAGCTGGAACGTGCGCCTATTGAGGATATATACAACCAGATAGTATCAGACCTTACAACAGCCGAAAAGGCCGGCCTGCCATGGACAGATAAAACCGGGCATGTATCAAAAGGTGCAATAAAATCGCTTTTGGCAAAGGTTTATATTACTATTGCCGGTTACCCGCTAAACAAAGGGAACGAGTATTACCAGAAAGCTTATGATGAGGCTAAAGAAGTGATAGATGGCGGCCAGTTTAGTTTGTTTGCAAATTATGCCGACCTGCGTAACCCGAGCAATTATAACAGCGGCGAGCATATTTTTATGATACAGCATGATGAGAACACCATCCCTAACATTATGCACTTTACCCTGATGCCGTATCCTGAATTACCGATAAGTATACAGCCATCATACAGCGGGGCTATGGCACCGGCCCAGGCTTTTTATGATTCATATCAAACCGGCGACCAGCGTGTAAAAGAGGAAAATTTTTACTTTACCGAGCATGCCAAATATGGCGATGCTTCTACCATCATTAAATTACCAATGCCTTATATATATAAGTATTGGAATGACCAGGCCGAGATAAGCGGCAGGGATGGTTCAAACTTCCCGCTAATAAGATATGCCGATATATTGTTATTGTGTGCCGAAGCAAAAGCCAATGTTGATGGCGGTACTACTGCCGATGCAACAGCATTATCTGCTTATAACAAAGTTCACCAAAGGGCGTTCCCTTCGGTTGCGGCGGCAACAAGCGTAACGCTTGATAATGTGTTGAAAGAGCGGTACTGGGAACTTGCGTATGAGTTTCAAACCTGGTTTGATATGCAGCGCACCCGCAAGGCCTTTGATGTAGCAAATAATAAAATTGTTGATCTGATCGGTTATAAAGCCCCGCTTCATAACCGCGAATTTAGAGAGGCCGACCTGCTTTGGCCAATACCACTTGCCGAAGTACAAAAGGACCCTAACCTGGGTAAATAAAAAACTGCCTAAGCAAAAAGCCACTCATTTGAGTGGCTTTTTGCTTTAATAGCAATTATATAAGCTGCTTACTTAGCTTTTCAACCAATGTGCTTTTAGGGGCAGCACCGATCTGTCTGTCCACTATTTCGCCATTCTTAAAAAAGAGTAACGCGGGGATATTACAGATCCCGTATTTTTTTGAAGTTTCGGGGTTTCTCTCGGCATCTATCTTTGCAATTACTGCAATGTCTTTATAGTCCTTATACAACTCCTCTACTACCGGGCTTACCATTTTACATGGGCTGCACCAGTCGGCCCAAAAATCCAGTAAAACCAGCTTATCAGACCTCAGCACCAGTTCATCAAAATTATCATCAGTAATTACTACAGCCATATCTATTTAATTTAAAACCAGGTTTTCAACGGGGATATCCCAATGGGCTATAAGCAATTCATAACGATATTGCTCTGCTTTTTTATAGGCTTCCAGGTCGGGGTACAATAGCTTTCTATAGGGTTCGGTTATACTATAGTCAAAAGCAAGTTGTTCATTTTTAAAAGTTAGCGTAACCTTAAAATCCCAGTGGCTGTCTTCACCGCTGTGTATCAGTGGCGCTTCGGCGAGGATACTTAGCACATCGCCTTTTTCCAGCAGTTTTTTCAAAAGCGGGTAATGGTTCTTTTTCCATAGTGTGATAAACTCATCACTACGGCCCCATTTAACCTTGTAATAATTCTCAATAGTGAAGCCGGTAACTGCCGATTGCGCGAACAGCCTGGTTTCTGCGGGTGTTAAAAATGTAAACAATACCATAACCAAGTAGCTTTTTCATGATTGTTAATTTGGAGATCTCTTGCATGCTGTTACGCAAATGGAGGTCAGAAGCGGATTTGAACCGCTGTAGCAGGTTTTGCAGACCTCCGCCTAACCACTCGGCCACCTGACCTTATAACGGTTATCCGGCTTTATTTTTCAGGTCGGTAACTTCCTGCCTTATCTCCTGTGCCAGTGTTTTAATTTGCTGTAAGCTTTTTCTTAACCGCGTCCCGGCTGCGTGATTCCCGCTTTTATAAAATTTTTCCGCGTCATGCTCCGCATCATCAATAATGCTTTTTAATTGTGCAAACTTTGCCATTATATAAATTTTTAAGTAAATAAATTTTAAGTAAATAAGTGTGGGGCTGTGTTGGTTACACAGCTTTGAATTGCCTGGTTAGCAACAACAACAGCACAAAGCCTGTTGGTATGAGAATTTTAAGAAAACAAAAAGTATTACCTTTTCCATTGCTAAAACCTATATAATGAGACTGCTTTAAATGATAACTAAAAGGCTTTTAAACCTATTGTGTTACAAATGTAAAATATATTCTACTATTCCCATAGATATTATCTGTCTCTTATACACATCT
>NZ_LGEK01000158.1 GCF_001636615.1 Mucilaginibacter sp. L294
ATTATTACGTCACAATTTACTTTTCTTTTAGTAAAGTAATCAACATAAAAAAAGCAGCCACTGCACTCCTTTCAATGTTTTGCATCCGTTTATTACCAAATGTGAATTTCTTTGCCACCGTTTTATTTGCATTTGCCACCGCAATCCATACGGTACCTACGGGTTTATCTTCTGTGCCACCGCCGGGGCCTGCAATTCCGGTTATAGCCACCGCATAATCCGATTTAAATTGCCTCAATGTACCCTCAACCATCTCTGTTACAGTCTCGTTACTAACGGCGCCAAACTGGTATAAGGTTTCGTTCTTTACACCTAAAATATTCTCTTTTAAATCGTACGAATAAGTAACCGCCCCGCCGAAAAACACCTCGGATGAACCCGGATGCTGCGTTAATAAATGCGACACATAACCGCCGGTACAGCTCTCGGCCACTGATAAAGTAAGGCCTTTACCGGCCATATAATTTAATATCACTTTTTCCAGCGGCAGGTCTTCCTGTGCTACTACATTGTGGCCAACACGTTCAACTATCCGTGCGGCAAATTGCGCTAATTTTTCTTGTAAACCATCGGCATCATCGCCATAGGCGCTCAGCCTTAAACGTACCTGCCCCATTTTAGGAAGGTAGGCCAGTTTGATATTTGCGGGCAGGTCATTCTCTATATCCGCTATTTTCTCGGCCAAAAAAGACTCCCCTTCACCAACGGTTAGTATTGTTTTATGAATGATAACCGGAAGTTTTAATGTAGCTTTTAATTTGGGTATAACCGTATCTTCCATCATGTACTTCATCTCGAACGGTACACCGGGCATCGATATGTAGATCTTTCCATCCACGTTAAACCACATACCTGGCGCGGTACCATTATTATTCAGGATGATCTCGCAATTCCCGGGCACTTCCGCTTGTTTGCGGTTCACTTCAAGCAACGGGCGGTTATACTTTTTAAATATATTTTCAACGTTTTTTAATGCCTCATCGTTTAAAACAAGGCCAACGTTAAAATATTCGGCAAGGGTTAATTTGGTAATGTCATCCTTTGTAGGGCCAAGGCCGCCTGTTATAAAAACAATATCAGCACGCCCGGCGGCTTCGGCAAGAGCCTTCAAAATGTGTTCGCGATTGTCTGATACAGACGAGATCTGTTTCACCCTGATGCCTTCTGCATTTAGTTTTTGGGCCATCCATGCAGAATTTGTATCAACAATTTGCCCAATCAATATTTCATCGCCAATTGTTATGATCTCTGCCAGCATGTTAGTAAAAGTTTTGGTTGTTGGTATAATCGCTTCGTTTGCTCAGCTTCAAATCCTGTAAAATTGATGCCTTAACCTTAAGTGTTACGTTATATGACTTATAGAAACCAAAAGGCAGCCATTGTACCGAAAGGTCCCAGCAGTGCAAATCGCGGTAAATAGCAAATGATGTAGCACTGCTTAGTTGCCTTGCCTTAAGGTCATAAGAAGAGTTATATTGTATTTTCCATTTTTGAGTAATGCTTACATCGCCGCTTAACATTACAGTGTTGCTTGAGTTAGTATTAGTGATATTATTAGCATAGCTAAAACTATAGTTAATTGATAAGTTCCACGGGATATTAAAGTCTATATAGGCCCCCGGGTCGCTGTTTATCATGGCAAGCCTTTGTGCCTGGTTAGGGTCCATTGTTTGTATCGTGGTACCCACAGGCGCAGCCGGTTTAGGGTGAAAGGTTGCCGGGTTTAAGGCACCGCTCATGGAAAAACTAAAGTTACTCAACAGCGGGAATTTACCGTCCTGCCAGCTATAACGGTTAATACGGCGAACGTAATTGGTTAGTTGCCCATTCCTGATAGAATCGCGTACGGTGGTAACATACGGGTCAAACGAGCCGCTAAAGTTGATATTTACTTTTTGATTAAGTATAGCTGTGTGGCCAGAGAAGTTGATATTCGATAATTTCATTGAGTCGGCAGCAAAATTGTAGAACGTAGAAAAAACCAAACCTTGCAGAATAGGTATTTTCCTGTCCAGCCCCGATGTATCCGTACTTTTAGCTTTAACCTTAGCCTCTATTGTGTTATCGAGCGAAAAGCCTATGCCCGCCTGCTTACCGGCCGATGGGCCGCCATATACCGACTGCTCATAAATAGAATACCGTTGTGCATAATAAGGATATGGAACTGTTGCGTTACTTACCGCAGTACGATAATAACCGTAGCTTGGGTCGCCAAAATCAGGGCGATAGTTAAAGCTGATTGAAGGGGTAGATATGTGCCTGATAGCTTTTAGGTTACCTTTTTTAAACGGTATTGTACCATATATTTTAGTAGAGATGCCTGCATTTAAGCTGTATTCGCCCGCACGCGAAAATCCGCCTATGGTATCGGTAACAGGTAATACCTGGCCGGCTACGCTCCCTCTTTCAAAACTACGGCGGATGGTTTGAAAATACCAGCGCTCGGTATAGTTTACACCTGTATTAAATTGAAAGTATTTTAATATGGTAGCGTTAAATGCAACCGGTATCTGGTGCTGAAAACCCGTTTGCAAGCGCTTGGTCAATGTATTCGCCTTAAACAATTCGGCCTCGGGTATATTATTTAATTTATTTGTACCTACCAGGCTATAACCTACGGTAATACGCTGATACCATTTTTGTTCGCCAACACGGTCTTTAGAATCAAACGGGCTCAATGTTGCCATGTTGAAACTAAAGGTTGGCAACTCCAATGTAACCGTTTTTTGGGTAAGATCCTGGCTATGGCCCAAACTCACGTTAAGGTTAAACGGCGAATTTGCCCATATTTTACCATAGGATATACTGGACCTTAAGTTATTTTGTGTAAGCGATTGCAGGTTGTAGTTGTTTTGCCCCGGGCTGTTCCTGTAAAAGCTTGAAGTACCCGCATTTACCGATGCACTGAACGTAGTACCCGGGTTTGCGTTAGGGTCTTGCGAGTGTGTCCACGCGATGTTAAAATCTTTAACAGCAGGGTCGCCGGCAAGGCCATAGTTATGCGATCCGTAACTTAACGTTAAGCTACCGCCGTATTTATACCGCTTTAAATAGCGCGCGTTTGTATTTATCTCAAACGACCCTTTTGAATACAATGTAGCCATTGTTGTAAGGTCGATATTATCATTAAGGCCAATATAATAACCAAAGTTACGCAGGTAAAAACCAAGCCTCGCGTCTTCCCCAAATGTTGGCAATATAACACCGGACGAACGTGAATCGGGTTTTGGAAAAAACCCAAACGGGATGGCCAATGGCAAAGGCACACCTGCGATCTCTAAGTATGCCGGGCCCGATATAATGCGGTTTTTTTGGCCTATACCTTTTGTAATAACAATACCAAAGTGTGTTTCAGGGAAAGGCAGATCGCAGGTGCTGAAAATTACGTTACGGTAAGCCACCTCGGTTTCGTTAAGCCTTTTTGCCTGCCCGCCCGATATAAAGTTCCCCTCCTGCTCTGAAGCGGGGTTCCATATCTTAACCTTTTTGGTTGTATAGTTAAACATTACCGAATCGGACGCCACCGGTTTATCCTGGCCCGATTTTGTTAAGGGCCGCCCTATGTACCGCCTCGTTTTAGGGTCGATAGCGCCACGGGCAAATATGAGGTGCCGTTTTTCATCAACGCGGATATACTCGGCATCCAACTCAAAATCCTCATAGGTAACACGTGCCTTACCATACAGGTATTTCATCTTATTATCATTATCAACAAACGATGAATCTTCGGCAACGGCCTTAATGATTGATTTTAAACCACCGGCGCTGGGCGTTGTATCATTTTTGGCAGTTAGTGAGTTTTGTGGAGCTGTGAAACTTTGGCCTGCGCCTTTCCCTTTTGCTGATGTAGCCGGCTTTGGATTACGAAGCAGTTTCGCATCTCTGACAGAATCAAGTTTTATAATAGTATCTTTAACAGTTATATAATGGCTGCCATTATTTGCATAGGCTACCATATTAACCATTAATATAAGTGCAAGTAGAAAAAAAGGCCTAACTAATTTCAAAATTGATTATGAATAGTATTTTTGCAGGTACAGTTAACAGCGTTCAAACATAATGAAAAATAAAATATTGAACAGGTTGAATAGAACGATTTGTGGCTTTGCCGCGATAATAATTTGCTTCTCATTGTTTTCGTTCACTTCAAAAGATATAGTAAAAAAAGATACCGTTGTAAATAATAGTTACAAACTTAAAACTATAATTATAGATGCCGGCCATGGTGCTAAACCAGATAACGCTCCTCCCGGCCATTATTCCCGGGGCGCTGACGGCTCTTTTTCTTCCGAAAGAAATGTAACGCTTGCTCTTGCATTAAAATTGCAGAAGGCTGTTGAAAAAGATATTGATGGTGTAAAAGCAGTATTAACACGCTCAACCCCTGAGGATGTATCGTTTGAAAGGCGTGCGCAAATTGCTAACGAGAACAAGGGTAACCTGTTTATTTCTTTACACTGCAATTCGTTATCAGACAGGGTTGTACGCGAACGTGTTGGTACAAAACGCGGCAAAGCAGTGTACAGATCGGTGCGCGTACCTGACCGCTCCGGAAAAGGCGCTCTGATGCTTGTTTATGGTTTACACCGCTCGCGCGAAGAACAGAACGCTATTAAGAACAACCAGGTTGATGAATCGGGCCTGGATGGTGACGCGTTAGACCCCGATGACCCCATAGTTGTTATACTTACAAACGCATATGTGCGTAAATTTCGTAAACAAAGTATAAAAATTGCAAACTTAATTAACGATGAGATTGTTGGGACTGACGGAAGACGTAGCGAAGGGCTAAGGGAACAGGGTATTTATGTACTTTGCCATAGCGCTATGCCATCGGTACTTGTTGAAACAGGCTACATTAATAACCCTGATGATGAAGAGTATTTAAATTCAGAAACGGGGCAAACAGAGATAGTTAATTCTATAGTGCGCGCTATAAGTCAGTATAAAACCCAGATGGAACAAGTAACACCTAACTAAAATTTAAAACATATACACTACCTATACCTGTCTCTTATACACATCT
>NZ_LGEK01000160.1 GCF_001636615.1 Mucilaginibacter sp. L294
ATTAAATTTCCATCTCATGGTTTAGGTACTTATTATTATAAACATACCGTAAAATGGTTAAAAGTCAGCCTTTTTAAAACAAAAAAAGCCTTCAGAAAATCTGAAGGCTTTAATAACTTTTTATTAATAATTCTTAATAAACACCAGGCTGGCGTTCTTATACTCCGGCTTCTTCAACTGAAGCTTTAGCTTTTTAAAGCTTTGCGTGGGCCCTTCGGATGCTACCATGTTTACCAGCCATGCGGGCAGGCTGCCGGCAGGGTCAACGTGTAAGGTGTATTCAACTTTTATTTCATCCTTGCCAAGCGGGGTAATTACCCATTTGCCTTTAGAGTTGGTTACGCGTACAATACCATCCTTAAGGGGCACTAAACCGTTCACAGCGGGGCCATCTACGGTTACAACCTTTGTTTGTTCATCCTGGCTTACTATCAGGTGGGCCACAAAATCGCGGTTACTGGTAGGCCATGGCAGGCTAACTTCCGAGTAGTAATAGATCTCTGCCGGCGAGGGCTGTTTGAGCAGCGTGATAGATTTGGTATGATAAACCCATTCAGTACAGGTTTTAACATCAAGCAAAACGGTTACTATCTGCGCCAGCGTTGCCTGGAAATTGCACTCCACCCGTAAAGCCTTAAACTTTGAATCGGCTACTTCACTGCTGTAAACCTTGATCCCGTCGCTGGTTGATTTTAACTTCCAGTTGGTTTGTGCAGACGCGGCAGTGGCCGTAACAAGTAAGAATAATAGGGGGAGCAGGTGCTTTTTAAACATTTGTGTAAAAGGGATTTCGGGCAAATTTAATTATCCGCCAGAAAACCCATGTCATACCTGCACCACATTTTGGCTTAGGCCGATGCTACCAATCTGCTGGTGCTGCGGTAAACATATTCGTTATAAATATGCCTGCGTGCAAACCTGCCCGGCGAATCGGCATTTACCAGCTTAACGTAAACCGCGCGGGGTACATCAAAGTACTCGTAAGAGTTACCGTCGGTAAAATCAACCCTTAACACTTGCGATTTGTACTCGAAATCAACAATAGCAGCGGTAGAGGTGGTCAATGTATATTCCGCGAACGATTGCGCGCGGGTTTCGGGCGCTATGCTCACTAAAAAGTGATAAGCCTCGATGATAGTCTTGCTTTTTTCTTC
This sequence comes from Mucilaginibacter sp. L294, assembly GCF_001636615.1. Taxonomy (GTDB): domain Bacteria; phylum Bacteroidota; class Bacteroidia; order Sphingobacteriales; family Sphingobacteriaceae; genus Mucilaginibacter. The sequence continues at coordinate 1,155 of NZ_LGEK01000160.1, forward strand.
GGCATCCAGCTTGCTTTCGGCGCTGTCCTGAAATTTATCAGGGTGCCAGGCTTTCATTAAGCTGCGGTAAGTGGTTTTTAATTCCTGTAGCTCGGCAGCTTCGGTAACACCTAAAAGTTTTCTGTAGTCGACAATTTTTTTCATTGTATTGATATTGTAATGTTTATTGTCGATGAAAACTTTATTCAAAGAAAATAATTTTGCAAAGGTACGCTTTATTAGCACGCGGTGCATCAGTTGTAAGCGAATTATAATTTTGCGATTGCAATTGCAACAAAAAGTATTTAATTTGTAAGAGAATTTTTAGCCTATACTTATTAAATTGATAGATATCCAAGCAGATATAGATGCGATAAGCCGCATAGAAGCTGTAACCTCTATTTTAGAGGTTGTTTGCCGTACTACTAACATGGGCTTTGCCGCAGTAGCGCGTGTTACCGATGATAAATGGGTAACCTGCGCCGTGCGCGATGAAATTGCTTTTGGGCTTTTACCCGGAAGCGAACTAAAGCTGGAAACCACCATTTGTAACGAGATACGCCAGCACCACAGCCCGGTGGTGATAGACCATGTTGCCGAAGATGAGGCCTTTGCTCATCATCATACCCCGGCTATGTATGGCTTTCAAAGTTATATATCATTCCCTATCACATTAAAGGATGGCAGGTTTTTTGGTACGCTTTGCGCTATTGACCCCAACCCCGCTCATTTAAAAAACACCCAGATAATGGGTATGTTCCGTTTGTTTGCCGACCTGATCGCTTTTCACCTGGATGCCCAGGACAGGCTGGCTTTATCAGAACTTAAACTTTTAGAAGAGCGCAAAACAGCCGAACTGCGCGATCAGTTCATCGCCATTTTGGGGCATGACCTGGGTAACCCGGTAGGGGCGGTGCTAAACGTTGCCCAAATGCTGCTGCGCATCCCCGGTGATGAACGGATAAAACGCCTGGCTAACATCCTGCAAAATTCATCGTACCGGATGAAGGCGCTGATAGAGAATATACTTGATTTTGCCCGCGGCCGACTTGGCGAGGGTATTATTTTGAACAGGAGCGACGATGACTCGGTTGAGGATGCCTTGAACCATGTGATAACCGAATTGGCAATAGTATGGCCCGACAAAACCATTGATACCCATTTTGATTTGCATGGAAGCATTAATTGTGATGTTAAGCGTGTATCGCAGGTGCTTTCAAACTTATTAGGGAATGCATTGATGCATGGCAAAAAAGATGGAGCGGTAACCGTAAACGCTGCATCTACCGAAAAAGGGTTTACGCTTAGTGTGATAAACGAAGGTAAACAGATCCCTGATGCGGTTCGCAATAAACTTTTCCAGCCGTTCTCCCGAGGCGAAGTTGAACCTAATCAGCAAGGCCTTGGCCTTGGTTTATATATAGCATCAGAAATTGCACATGCCCACGGTGGTACCCTTGAGGTAGCATCAAATAAAGAGCAAACTACTTTTACATTTAAAATTCCGGCTGCGTAGTAATCTAAATACTTTTACAAACCAATAATTACCACTATAAAAGCGATAACGGCAGGCAGGGCTTGTTTGATCAGGATTGACCTGCTTGCTGTGAAGCCACCGTATAAACCGGCTACAATAACGCACCCCAGGAAAAACAGGGCTACGTTTTTACTCCATAATGGGTCGCCAATGAGCAACGACCATGCGAGCCCCGCAGCTAAAAAGCCGTTATATAAACCTTGGTTGGCTGCAAGCGCGGTAGTCTGCTCAAATAATTCGGCAGGGAAGCTTTTGAAGGTGGCTTTACCCTTAGTTGTCCAGGCGAACATCTCTATCCATAAAATATAAATATGCTCAATAGCTACTATGGCTATCATGATGTGGGCAAAAAGTTTCATGCGGATGTGTTTAGCTTACTAAGATAAACCATCTTGTACTAACTCACTAATTAATCGCCTATGGGTAAGGTAAACCAAAAGATGCTCCCCTTGCCTGCTTCGCTGTTTACGCCAATTTTACCGCCATGGCGCTCAACAATTTCGGCGCTGATGTATAACCCCAGGCCCAATCCCGAATATTGAACACCGGTAGCATCAACCCGGTAATAACGCTCAAACAGATGGGGGATCTTATCATAAGCAATACCTTCGCCAAAGTCTTGTACAGCTATTTTTACGGTTTTTGTACGGCGCGCAACATGAATAATTATCCTGCGCGATAGGGGCGCATATTTTACGGCGTTGTTTACCAGGTTAACAATCACCTGCTCAATTTTACTGCGGTCGGCATATAGCTCAATATCCGTGTCGCCGGTTATACTAAGCTCATGATCGCCCGCCATGCGTACATGGTCGCAGCTTTCGGTTATCATATCGCCGGCTTTAAAATGGCTTTTGTTTAGCGCCAGCTGGCCGGCTGTTATTTTTGATACATTGAGCAGGCTTTCTATCAGGTGCTGCATTTTTGATAAGCTGATGTTTGCCTTTTCAATAAACGTGGATATCTTCCCGGTGTCGCCGTTAGTTTTGATCAGCTTATCCAGTATCTGTATAGATGCCTTAAGCGATGTCATCGGGGTTTTAAGCTCGTGGCTGGCAACGCTTATAAAGTCGTCTTTTTGTTGTTGCAGGCGTTTAAATTCGGTAATATCTAATATCGTGCCCAGCATACGTACCGGTGTGTTATCGGTATCATAATATGTTTTTGCCTGGGTACGGATCCAATGTACCGACTCATCGGGGTGAATGATGCGCGCTTCATAAAAAAGGTAGCCGGTTTTGCCTGCTTCTTCGTGGGCTTGGTCGCGTATTATACGGTCTTCGGGGTGGAAACTCTCAATTAACTTTCTGCGGGGTACGGGTTTATCAAAACCAAAAATGGCGTTAAACCTGTCTGATGTTACAGTTATCTGTGTCAGTATGTTCAGGTCAAACGTACCAATTTCGGCCGCTTCAATGGCCAGCCTGCCGCGCTCCTCAATATCTTCAATGCTGCGCCGGGCAACAACCTGGTCGGTTACATCAATGCCAATAACCATTATGGCGTTTATAGATCCATCAAAATGCGTAACGGGTTCATACACAAAATCAATAAAAAGCATCTCTGGCTTGCCATTGCGAATAAGTACAAGCTCAGCCTCTTTGGCTGTATAAGCTATACCTGTATCTATTACCCGGTTCATAATAGGCGCGTACGATTCGGCTGCCTCTGGTATAGCATCCCAAATAGTGTGGTTTTCAATCTCGCGGCGTTTGCGGCCAACCAGTTCCAGGTATGAATCATTCACTACCTCTATCATCAGGTCATTGGCCCGTATAATGCAGATCCCCACAGGGGCTTGTCTTACCAAATTGTAAAGCGTCATTTCGCTTTCTTCAACCGCTTGCCTGGCACGTTCAAGTTCGGTAACATCGGTATTAAAAGCAACTACGCCATATACCTTACCATCGGCATCGTACATGGGTTGGTAGGTAAATTTATAATAGAAGGTTTGCAACATGCCGCCCACCAACAGGTCCACCCGCGAGTTATCACTATAAAAAGGTTTGCCGGTACGGTATACACTTTGCAGATAGCCTAAAAAGGGCTGGTCTTCCAGTTCGGGCAATGCTTCAAAAAAGGGCTTGCCTATGACCGAGCTATCCCTGTCCCAGGCTTTCAGTGTGGCGTTGTTTGCTACAGTGATGATCATGTCATCGCCGGTACACACATAAACAGGGAACGGTGATATCTCAACAATATCGCGGAAAGTACTTGCAGTTGGCTCCAAAAGTATATTTCAAATTAAATCTGTCTCTTATACACA
>NZ_LGEK01000161.1 GCF_001636615.1 Mucilaginibacter sp. L294
AGATGTGTATAAGAGACAGAATATTTATTGCCGTTCTTCTTGTAATAATTAATGGTGTAATTACATTGTTCACTACAGAAAATACAACCTCAGAAGCATATATATTAAAAATTGCAGGTATTTTCTGGTTTGCACTATCATTTCCTACTGTACAAGTAATGATAATGACTACTTATAAACGATTAGTTTACAGCCACCAGGATGTGGATGATGATATTGCCGAAACCAATTAATGATGGGTTTAAAAGCAGCATTAAGCAAGGTATTTGCCTGGTATGTGAACAGGCAGCTCAATAACGTTCGCCAAAATGCCGTTGCGCTTCAGCAAAAAACATTCAGCAATTTAATCCACGAAGCTAAAAATACCGCGTTTGGTACCGACCATCAATTTGCTTCAATTAAAAGCTACGAAGATTTTAAAAAACAAGTACCTGTACGGGATTACGAAGAATTACGACCGTATATAGACCGTGTTGTAAACGGCGAAGAAAACGTAATGTGGCCCGGCAAACCTGCTTACCTTGCTAAAACATCGGGCACAACATCGGGCGTAAAATATATCCCTATCTCAAAAGAGAGCATGCCCGAGCATATTAAGGCCGCGCGTAACGCTTTGTTAAGCTATATCCACGAAACAGGTAATGCCGATTTTGTGGATGGTAAAATGATATTTTTGCAAGGCAGCCCTGTTTTAGCCGAAAAGCATGGCGTATCAACAGGTCGGCTATCAGGCATAGTAGCGCATCATGTGCCGGGCTATCTGCAAAAAAATCGCCTCCCATCCTACCAAACCAACTGTATTGAAGACTGGGAAGAAAAGGTAGATGCCATTGTGAACGAAACCGCTAAAGAAGATATGCGCCTTATATCGGGCATACCACCCTGGTGCCAGATGTATTTCGACAGGCTTGCTGCCGTATCCGGCGGGAAAAAGATCAAAGACATCTTCCCTAATTTTAAATTGTACGTACATGGCGGTGTAAACTACGAGCCTTACCGCGCCCGCATGGAAGAAAGCATTGGCTTTAAGATAGATTCCATTGAAACCTACCCGGCTTCAGAAGGGTTCATCGCCTTCCAGGATTCGCAAACAGAGAAAGGTTTGTTGCTGATGGTTGATGCCGGTATCTTCTATGAGTTTATCCCGTCCGAAGAATACTTTAACGCCAACCCTACCCGCATTAACCTTAAAGATGTAGAATTGGATAAGAACTACGCGTTGATCATGAACACCAGCGCCGGTTTATGGGGCTACAGTTTGGGTGATACCGTTAAATTTGTATCAAAAAACCCATATAAAATTGTGGTAAGCGGCCGCATCAAACACTATATCTCTGCCTTTGGCGAACACGTTATTGGCGAAGAAGTTGAACAGGCTTTAATGGGTGTAGCTGCCAGTGAAGGTGTTGATGTAACAGAGTTTACTGTTGCCCCGCAGGTAGCACCCGCAGATGGCGGTTTACCTTACCACGAATGGTTTATTGAGTTTGGTAAAGAGCCAAAAGACCTTGCCGCTTTCGCGCTGAAGGTGGATAAAGCCTTGCAGCAAAAAAATATTTACTATTTCGACTTGATTGAGGGTAACATATTGCAACCCTTAATCGTCAGAAGTTTAAAAAAGGATACCTTTATAAACTATATGCGCAGCCAGGGGAAACTTGGCGGGCAAAATAAGGTTCCGCGCCTGTCAAACGATAGAAAAATCGCGGATGAGTTGAAGGGTTATATTAACAAATAAAAACCAAGCGTCATTGCGAGGTACGAAGCAATCTTCGATAGACAAGTCGACTACATGCCTATAGAAGGATTGCTACGATACGTTCGCCATGACGAATTATTATAAATAATTGGACAATATTAGAAACATAGCCATACTTGGCTCTACCGGTAGCGTAGGTACACAAACACTCGAAGTTATCAGGGATAACAAACAGTTGTTCAGTGTATTTATGCTCACAGCTAATGCAAACGCCTACCTGCTTATTGAACAGGCCATTGAGTTTTTGCCGGCTTATGCCATTATTTGCGATGAAACAAAATACCAGCAGGTAAAGGAAGCACTGGCGCATTTACCTACTAAGGTATTAGCCGGGCACCAGGCCATCAAAGAAACCGTTACCCATCCGGATATTGATATTGTACTAACCGCTATGGTTGGCTTTGCTGGCTTAGAACCCACTATCAACGCCATTAAAGCAGGAAAAGATATCGCGTTAGCAAATAAAGAAACACTGGTGGTTGCCGGTGAAATTATAACGGCTCTTGCCAAAGAACACAACGTTAAAATATTACCGGTAGACAGCGAGCACTCGGCCATATTTCAGTGCCTGGCCGGTGAGCAGGACAATAAAATTGAAAAGATCATCCTTACCGCATCAGGAGGGCCGTTCAGGGGTAAAAACCTTGAATACCTCACAACCGTAACCCGCGAGCATGCGCTAAAGCACCCAAACTGGGTTATGGGCGCCAAGATCACGATCGATTCGGCATCATTAATGAACAAAGGGCTGGAGGTTATTGAAGCCAAATGGCTTTTCGATCTGCGGGCCGACCAGGTTGAGGTAATTGTACACCCCCAATCTATCGTACATTCACTGGTGCAGTTTGAGGATGGTTCTATCAAAGCGCAGATGGGTGTGCCCGATATGAAATTGCCTATACAGTATGCCCTAACCTGCCCTAACCGCGTAAAAACAAATTACAAAAGGTTTAATTTTATGGATTACCCAACCCTGAGCTTCGAGAAGCCCGATATGGATACCTTCCGTAACCTTAAACTGGCATTTGACGCACTGGAACGGGGTGGCAATATGCCCTGCATTATTAACGCGGCAAATGAAGTGGCTGTAGCGGCATTTCTTAAAAACGAAACCGGTTTTTTAGCCATGAGCGATATAATTGAAACCTGCATGCAGCAAATAAATTATATCCAAAACCCATCGTTAACAGACTATTTGAATACTGATAAAGAAACACGCATATTTGCGCAAAATTTAATACAACAAATGCCGTTAAAGGCAATACGATCTTAATACATATATAAATACGAATGGACGTTTTAATAATGGCCGGCCAACTGATACTTGTTCTTTCAATTTTGGTGATACTACATGAGTTTGGGCATTTTTTAGCAGCCCGGGCTTTCGGAATAAAGGTTGAGAAATTTTACTTGTTTTTTGATGCCTGGAATTTCAGCCTGTTTAAATTTAATTATAAAGGTGTTGAATACGGCATTGGCTGGCTACCCCTTGGCGGCTATGTGAAAATTGCCGGTATGATAGATGAATCTATGGATACCGACCAGATGGCGGGCCCTCCGCAGCCATGGGAGTTCCGTTCAAAACCGGCCTGGCAGCGCCTTATTGTAATGCTTGGCGGTATCATCGTTAACATTATTGTAGGTATTTTCATTTTCTGGGTGCTTACCATCCGTTATGGCGAAACCTTTACACCAAATAGCAATGTGAAATACGGTATTGTACCCGGTAAAATAGGTACAAAAATGGGGCTAAAGGCGGGCGACAAGATCAACTCTGTTAACGGCAAAACAATTGTACGTTTCGAAGACCTGATCAGCTCAAAAGTATTATTAGACAAAACGGTACTGAACGTACAACGTGGCAACCAGGCCTTAGATGTAAAAATACCACCTACTGTTCTTAATGACCTCTCTGATTTTGGTATCGATGAATTTATAACCCCCAGGGTAAAATTTGCCATAGATACCGTATCATTAAAAAGCGGCGCGCAAAACGCCGGTTTAAAAAAGGGAGATAGCATAATTGCTGTAAATGGTAACACCACCCCTTATTTTGACCAAATGCAAGCTCAACTGCGTCAAAATAAGAACAAGCAGGTGCAGCTTACCATTAAACGCGATAACCAGTTACAGCAAGTTAACGCGCAAATTGATAAAGAAGGGGTATTGGGCTTTAAACCTAAAGTGATCCTCCCTAAAAGAGAAACTATTAAATACAGTTTCTTTGCTTCGCTGCCTGTTGGTGCTACCAAGGCATGGAGCATGTTTACAGACAACGCTAAAGGTATAGCCAAGATCTTTACCGGGCAGGTAAAGGCGCGCAAGGCTATATCAAGCCCTATAGGCATCGCTGTAATGTTTGGCAGCCATGTAGACTGGCTCCGCTTTTGGAGCCTTGTGGGCTTCCTTTCGATGGTATTAGCGCTAACAAACCTGTTACCTATCCCGGGTTTGGATGGTGGCCACACCCTATTCCTGATCATTGAGATGATAAAAGGCAAACCGCTAAGCGATAAGTTCCTGGAGCGCGCGCAGATAGTAGGTTTTGTACTATTGATTTCACTAATGGTATTTGCCTTTGGTAATGACATTGTGAAACAGGTGATGAAAAAGTAATTTCTTTTAAACGAAATATGAGACAGCCGCTTCAGTTTCTGAAGCGGCTTTTTAGTGATTACTTTTCTCCTTGCTGTTCCCCAGTTGAGGATGTATCGACTATGATGCTATGCATTTAAATTACCATCGTAAAAATTGTTGGCAACAACATAACAACGGTTGCAAACCCTAAATTCATCTTGTTCATTTCGGGACAAAATGGAACAAAATGGAACAAGTTAAAAATTCATAAAACACTAATAATAAGATATTTATGAAGATACTATTATCTACTTAAACATACCTTTTGGCAGCCAAAAAAGGGCGATACAAGGCGATACAAGGCGAATAAAAGGCGAAAAAAGGCGTTATTTTCCGCTGATAGACCTGTCTCTTATACACATCTCCGAGACCACGC
>NZ_LGEK01000162.1 GCF_001636615.1 Mucilaginibacter sp. L294
AGATGTGTATAAGAGACAGCCCTTTTTTTGTGCACCAAACTTTAAAACAATTGTTATAAAAGTATTAGGCAAGCCTGCCGCAGTTACGTAGTTTTATGCTGATCAATTACCTATGAAAAAAGCCCTGCTCGCCATTTTATTTACACTCCTGGCCTTTGCTATCACCGCATCAGGCAAAGCCGCACAAAAAGCAAAATTATTTACTGCGGATGACCAGCATTTCAAATATACCGGCCGGGCTGATTTTACCGATCCGCAGAAACCAAAATTCTGGTCGCCGGGGGTGTATATTACCACGCGGTTTAAAGGCCCTACCTGCGAATTGCTGATAAACGATGAGGAAATGTATGGCAAAACGCATAACTACATCCAGGTGGTGATAGACGGTAAAGCATCGCGCATACAAACAACGGGCAAAACCAATAGCATACAAATAGGTAAGGGGCTATCCAAAGGGGTACATACGCTACTCATCTGTAAAGATACGGAATCGGGCATGGGCTACCTGGAGTTTGTTGGCCTGCGATGCGAAAAGCTGCTGATGCCCAATGAGCAAAAACGCACCATAGAATACATAGGCGACTCCATTACAGCCGGGGCGGGTGCAGATGCATCAGAAGTGCCCTGCGGCAAAGGCCAGTGGTATGATCAGCATAACGCCTACTTGACTTACGGTGCGCGTACTTCGCGGGCTTTAAATGCCAAATGGCAGCTAACTGCCGTTGCCGGTATTGGCCTGGTGCATAGCTGCTGCGGGATGAATATCCTGCTGCCACAGGTTTATGACAAGGTTTACCTGCGCAGCGATTCAATCAAATACGACTTTAAACAGTACCAACCCGATGTGGTAACCATTTGCCTCGGCCAAAACGACGGCCGCCAGGACTCGGTAAAGTTTTGCAGCGAATACGTACGGCTGATAGATACCATCCGCAGTAAATATGCCAACGCGGATATTGTTTGTTTATCCAGCCCCATGGCTAATCAGGAACTAACCACAGTGCTTCAACGCTACCTTACCGGTATTGTGCAGGCGGTAAATAAACAGGGCGACAGTAGGGTGAGCAAATTCTTTTTCAGCAGGAGCTTTAACAGCGGCTGCGATAATCACCCGGATGCGGATGAGCATGCTATTATTGCCGGTGAGCTCACGGCATACATTAAAACCCTGAAGGGCTGGTAGTCTAATTTAAATTTATCGAAACATTTTTAACCGCATTGTATTGATATTAATAACCTTTAATATTCAATACGATGGAAAATCATGATCATACCGCGTTAATAGAAAAACTACTGGCCTGTGTAGCCGCATGCGAAAATTGTGCTACGGCCTGCCTGCAGGAAATTGATGTTAAACCGATGGTAAGATGCATTAGCCTTGACAGGGATTGCGCCGATATTTGCAGCCAGGCTGCCAGGCTATTGCAGCGCAGATCTGAACTGGCCCATCAATACTTATTACTATGCGAAGAGATTTGCCGGATGTGTGCCGAAGAATGCGGCATGCACGAGCATGACCATTGCCAGCAATGTGCCGATGCCTGCCGTAAATGCGCGGAGGCATGCCACGCGCACCATCAACCTATAACACAGGATTAAGCATGAAAGCCCTCATATTAAACTGCACGCTAAAGCCATCGCCTGCTGTATCTAATACCGAAGCACTGGCTAAAGAGTTTGTTGCCGAACTGGAACGATTGGGTGTGCAGACTACTTTTATCCGCGTGGCCGACCATCATATCATCACCGGCATAAAATCTGACCTGGGCGAGGGGGATGCCTGGCCCGCGATATTAAAAGAGTTTTTAGCATCAGAAATATTAATAATAGCTACCCCAACCTGGATGGGCACCATGAGCAGCGAGGCCCTGAAGGTTTTAGAGCGCATAAACGGCTTATATCCAAAACGGGATGCACAAAATCGCCCGGTTACCTTTAATAAAGTGGCGGGCTTTGTAGTGACCGGCGCCGAGGATGGCGCCCGGCATGTGGTATCTGAAATTGCCGGTGCGCTCATGGATGTAGGCTTTACCATAGCGCCGCAATCATACACCTACTGGAACAACGGGCCCGGGCCTGGCGATAACTACCTGGAGAGCGATTACCGCAAGGAGTGGTCGATAGAAACGGGGAAGGCGGCGGCAGCTAATGTGGTGGCAGTGGCTAAGGCGCTAAAAAATACGCCCATCCCCGGCAGGGAATAACTTTGGCAATGATATTATTACCTTTGCGGTATGATTGACGTTGTATTAAAGAAAGGTAAAGAGAAAGCTGTACTGCATAAGCACCCATGGGTGTTTTCGGGTGCGATAGAAAACGTAAAGGGCAAACCCGCCAATGGCGAGATCATCCGCCTGCTGGATAGCAAAAAAGATTTCCTGGCCTACGGCTTTTATAACGATCAATCGCGCGTGGCGGTGCGTTTGCTGGAGTGGGATGAAGCTATAGCGGTTGATGATAACTGGTTCCGTGATAAGGTGCGGGTAGCTGTTGCCGGTCGCGCGCATATTTTAGCCGATGGCAGCACGGATACCTGCAGGCTTATCTTCAGCGAATCTGACTATCTGCCGGGCCTTATAGTAGATAAATATGCCGATCATTTGGCCGTACAGGTGCTTACATCGGGCATGCAAAACGCGATGCCTGTTATTATTGATGAGCTTAACCAACTGCTGAAACCCGCCAGCATATTTGATAAAAGCGACGCCACATCCCGCTCGCACGAGGGGTTGGAAACCACCAACGTATTACTTGCCGGTAATGAACCGCCCGAACTGGTGATGGTAAAAGAAAACGGCATCAGTTACGGTATCAACATCGCCGAAGGCCAAAAATCGGGCTTTTATTGCGATCAGCGTTATAACCGCCAGGTGCTGGCCAGCTACGCCAAAGGCAAAAAGGTGTTAGATTGTTTTAGCTACACCGGCGGCTTTACCTTAAATAGTTTTAAAAACGGTGCGGCTTCGGTAACCAGTGTAGATAGTTCTGCCCTGGCGCTGGAAACGCTTCAAGAAAATATCCGCCTCAATAAATTTGAAGGGACCGACCATAACGCCATAAAATCTGACGTGAACGCGCAGCTGCGGAAATTCAGGGATGAGGGCGAAACCTTTGATGTTATTGTGCTCGACCCGCCCAAGTACGCGCCATCACGCTCGGCGTTGGATAGGGCATCACGGGCTTATAAAGACCTGAACCGCCTGGGTATGCAATTACTTAACAGCGGCGGCCTCTTAGCCACTTTCTCCTGCTCGGGAGCTATGGATATGGAAACCTTTAAACAAGTGCTTGCATGGGCAGCTTTGGATGCAGGGAAGCAGGTGCAGTTCATCTACCAGTTCCACCAACCCGAAGACCACCCCGTTAGGGCGTCATTCCCTGAAGGGGAGTATTTAAAAGGGCTTTTGTGCAGGGTTTGGTAGGGGGTAATAAATAAATTCGTCATTGCGAGCATAGCGTGGCAATCTTCGATCGGTATGTAGCCGACTTTTCTATAGAAGATTGCCACGTCGCTATCGCTCCTCGCAATGACGTGGTTAAATAATTCTATTTCAACTTCATATAGCGTTCGCCTAAAATAATGGCATAACCCATTGTTTTGGCTACGGTTACTTCAATCCTGTCGTATGTGCCGGCATTGGCACCACGCCAGCCACTTTCGCCGTTACTGCCATATTTTAGTACCAGTACCATTTGGTAGTTTGCGTTTACATCACTTTTGCGCACGTTTATTTTACCCGTGGCATCAGTCTCAATCCAAAATTCTACAGGATAGGCAGGTACATCGTGTACCTGGAACTTGCCGGTGCCATCTTTATTAACATCTACAATAGGTTCCTTGTCGCCATCCTTTTCATAACTGTAATGCCCAACAATTTCGGCGGGGATAGCCTTGGTGCCATAGTAGGTGTTGTTATTAATAGTAAAGGTTTCAACTTTTTGGGCAAAGGCGGCAATTGCCATGGTTGTAAACAGCGCGCTGAATAATAGTTTTTTCATGTGATGTAAGCTATTGGTGTACATGAATAAAGGTAGCCGGATGGCCGTTTCAAAAAATACCCATAAGTAGGTAATTAACCAGGCTATAAACCACAAAGCAACCTCTAAACCATGTAGCCGGTACATAGTTCAGAGGTTGCTTCGTTCCGCGCAATGGTGCGGGGAGTTTACTATTTAGCAGGAAACCTAAAGTAAAAGTTAGTCCAGTGTTATCTGGCGCTTAATGCTTTCCTCTAAGGATATAAATGTTTCGGTACGTTGTATGCCTTTAACGCTTTGAATGTTCTCGTTCAATACCTCGCGCAGGTGGTTGGTATCGTGGCAAACAATCTTGGCGAAAATGCTCCAGCTGCCGGTTGTGTAATGCAGCTCTACAATTTCGGGTACCATTTTTAATTGTTTCACGGCTTCGTTATACTGCGAACCCTTTTCCAGGAAGATGCCCAGGAAAGCGGTTACATCATAACCCAGCTTTTGCGGATTCACTTCCAGGCTGGCACCTTTTATTACACCCATCTCCTCCAGTTTTTTCATCCGCACGTGTATGGTTCCGCCAGAAACTATCAATTCTTTTGCGATTTCGGTGTAAGGAGTGGTCGCATTCTTCATTAATATTGATAAAATCTGTATGTCAAGATTATCAATTTCTAAATTTTGAGGTTTCCTGTGAGGCATAATTTCTGTCTCTTATACACATCT
>NZ_LGEK01000163.1 GCF_001636615.1 Mucilaginibacter sp. L294
GGTTAGCAAAGGCGCAAATGCTTCACGTATAGAAGCTACAGGTTACGGTGAAAGCCAACCAATTGCTACTAACAAAACAGCAGCAGGCCGTCAGCAAAACCGTCGTGTAGAGTTTACTTTATACTAATAATCGTCGGCCAGGGCAATCAATAGGAGGGCCCTGGCTTTTTAACTAATCTATTTTAATAATACACCATATGAAAAAATCAATTTTTTTAACTTTATTTATATTAACTATATTAAAGTTTTCCGCTCATTCGCAAATTCAAAAAGGCAATGTATTAGTCGGCGGAAATTTCGCAAATCTTAATCTGGGCCTGGGCGGTTCGAAAGTGTTTAGCGTAGATATTACACCTAAAGCCGCCTGGTTTGTAAAGGACAATGTAGCACTTGGCGCTTATGCCAACCTAGGCATCCAAACTGCTAAAGGTTCCAGTACTGCTACTAACTATGGTGTGGGAGCATTAGGCCGTTACTATACAGGTAAGGATGTCGAAATTTTGCGCCATGGCCGTTTATTTGGAGAAGCAACAGTAGGCCTTGGAGGTACCAATGTGACTAATGGAGGCGGGCATACCAATGGACTTGATCTGGGCTTTGGCCCCGGATTTGCTTATTTTATTACACCTAGTATTGGACTGGAAACCCTGCTTAAATACAATGGCACGGCTGGTTTCGGAAACGTGGGCTATCAAAGCAACCTGAATCTATCTTTTGGGTTCCAAATCTATTTGCCGGGAAAAAGCACTGCAAATAAAGTTAAAAACGATGTAAGGTAATGTATTGCTACATCTGGTTTAATTTACACAATTAAAGTTTCATAATAAGGCTGGTTAATATGACCGGCCTTATTATATAGCTTTTGATGATCAAAATTGAATAAAATTAATTAGAGACTCTTAGGCTTATCTTAATAGATATACAATAGTCGCGAACTTTTTAAAGCCGAGAGCATTGGTAGAGTGATCGCCGATAACCGTAATCATATTTACTATCTGGGTCATTTTCCTGTTCCAAGGTAAACCTATAAATTCAACTTTAATAAAATGGATATCCGACAATTCAAGGCGTTGCCTTTTTATATCAAATTAGCCTGTGTGCTTTTTATATTAGTAACGCTATGTTATATCGTTATCGTCGCTAAAGAAATACTTTCACCATTGATATTTTCCTGCTTGTTCTCTATTCTGTTATTGCCCCTGGCTGCATTTTTAGAAAATAAAATCAGGTTGCCCAGAAGTGCAGCCTCTATGCTTTCCGTTTTGATCTTACTGGGTTCAATCGGGATCATTTTGTATGTGATTGGTTCGCAGGTTTCCGGGCTTGCTCAGGACTGGCCACAATTTCAGCAGCAGCTTGGTAAGTCCATTAGCACGATACAGGATTGGGTAGCCAACACTTTGCATATTGATGTAACTAAGCAGCTCACTTATGTGCATTCTGCTACGGATAAAATGATGTCTTCAGGAACAGCCGTAATCAGTGCTACGTTATTGTCTTTGTCTTCGATGCTGCTTTTCTTTGTATTTACCTTTATCTATACTTTTTTCTTTTTATTATACCGCAGGCTGATCATGAAGTTCCTGGAATCTGTATTCCTGGATGAGAATAAAAAAATAGTATATGATATTATTGAACAGGTACAATATATCATCAGGAAGTACATTATAGGTTTACTTATTGAAATGGCTATCGTTGCCACTGTGGTTTGCCTTGTCTTTTTAGCACTGGGTGTTAAATATGCAGTATTATTAGGTCTGATCACCGGCTTGTTTAATATCATTCCCTATATCGGCATTTTCACAGCTTTGATTATCAGTTCACTTATCACATTTGCAACTGCTGCGATGGCCAGTAAGGTAATATTTGTAATCGTTACCCTGATTGTTGTGCATTTGATTGATAGTAATATATTGCTGCCGGTTATTGTGGGATCAAAAGTCCGTATCAATGCATTGATTACCGTACTCGGTGTAATTATAGGAGAAATGGTTTGGGGGATTCCCGGCATGTTTTTATCCATCCCGGTTATAGCCGTGTTGAAGATCATATTTGATAGGGTTGAAAGCCTGAAATCATGGGGGATTATTTTGGGAGATGAAGAACAAAAACAAAACCGGTTGGCGAAAAAACTAACTCTCAGAAAGAATGCATCAGCGTAATTGCAGATGGGTTAAGCCGTTATAATACCACAATTTTGAATTGGGGAATCAATTTGAAATTGTGTTTATAATCGAAAAGTATCATTTTTTATTATTAAAGCATTAAGCCAAATGAATATGATAAAAGCATGGTGATAGTATTGATTTGCCGCAATATATTGAGTGTTAAATATGTAGCGTTTATAGTGTTATACTGAATATATTTGTAGCCTTATCCCGTCATCGATTTCGCCGCGTTTAGGAGAAGCGATTTTTTAGAAGGGTACAGAATTTATCTATGAATAAAGACTTAGCCAGATCTGGGGTTGCTTCCAAAAGTATCCGCAATTTATTTATCATATTTCTGCTCATTACTTTTATCGTCACAACGGGCTCATTTATCTTAAAACATGTCATTGCTCAAAAACTGGACAAGCTAAGCATCCAGTTAGTGAAATCTTCGCATGAACCAGAGATTGGGAATATTTTGCTGGAACTAAACAGTGCGGAAAATGACTTTCAGCAGGCCAGTTCTAATGGTGACGCCGAAAAGCTGGATCTCTACAAACTGAAAATAAACAGTATCTTTCATCAGGTAGATACGTTGCTAAAGAAATATCAGGCAGACAGTATACTGCATTCTTCGGCTGGCAAACCACATATCGCAAGATTATTGGAACAAAAGCTTGCTGAGTCCCAAAACTTATTCGAGCTGAAACATCGCTTTGATTCGCTGTTAAATGTAACAAACATTGATAACATCAGTGCAACACATCGAAACAAGCCGGCCATAACCGCTAAGCAAAAAGGAAATAAAGCCACGGTTGATACAACGGTGAGCACCAGGCGCGAGGTTAATAAAAGTGGCATGATCAGGCGCATCAGGGATGCGATTACGAATAAAAACCTGGTCAAGGTAATCACCGTTCATGAAAAACAAAATAAGGATTCGATCGCTTCGTCTCTTATTAAAAATAATAAGTACGCACTTCAAAAAGTGCTAAAGCAGTTAAAGCTACAAAATAGCTATATCCTGCATACTAATGAACAACTGATAACAGCCAATCTCAGTTTGCTGGCGCAACTTCACCGGCTTTTACAGCAGTTAAAGGATAACGAATTGATGGCCAAGGAAAATAGCAGAAATGAAATCCTGCGGCAATACCGATCTACTACTAATGATATGGATTCCTTTATAGGGGTTACTATTGTCCTGATCCTGTTATTTATTATATTGCTTATTGTTTATATCCGTAAAGTTACCGAAGCAGAGCAAAATTATTTAACTGAAAACGAAAGAGCTGTTACGCTGGCTGGGCAGAAGTCCGAGTTACTGGCCATCATGAGCCATGAGATACGCAACAAACTGATGGGGATCACCGGTGCCGTATATATGCTGAACAAAACCCATCTTTCACCCGATCAGGAAAAGAAAACTGCATCCATCAATCTTTCAACTACAATGTTGCTGGAAACGCTCAACAATACCTTGGATATAAGCAAGCTGGAGCATGGACAAAGTGAAGTGTTGATAAAAATTGCGTTTAACCCCTTTAAAGCAATAATGGATGCCATGGAAAGTATGCAGTTTATGGCTGAACGAAAAGGAATTTTATTGACTGCAGAGTTTGCCGGGAATGAGGAAATATTGGTTAGTGGTGACGCGTTAAAATTGAAACAGATTATGCTTAACCTTTTGAGTAATGCGATCAAATATACCGATGAAGGTAGTGTGAAAGTTATGGTAAGTGTGGATACCGGTAATGAACAGCAATTAATAATGAAAGTTAAAATCAAAGATACTGGTATTGGTATCCCCAAGAAACAACAGTCACAATTGTTTACCCGTTATTATCAGGCGAATAGTAATCATGGGAAACCAGGAACAGGGTTAGGACTATATCTTTGCAAGCAATTGATCGAATTACAGGGAGGAAGTATCCAGGTAGAAAGCGAAGTGCAGAAAGGTTGCACTATGCAGTTTAGCATACCATATAACCGATAATCAACAATATAATTAGCCAAACTCCAATCTCTTGCTGTCATCGTGAGCGTTCACGATGACAGATCTCAGGCAATCGCCAAAGGAGTTAAACCAGGTCATTTTTTCCACTTCGCTATTTTCTATGAAAGACATTATTTCAGCGAGCATTTCCCTTTCATACTTTATATGGCAGCCTGATTTACACCGGCTATGGAAGCGGGGTTAACCAAGGATCTGATAACGATAGAATATATTATCAGGTTAATTAAATAAAAAAATAAAACTGATACACTACCTGATTATTTGCTGTCTCTTATACACATCT
>NZ_LGEK01000164.1 GCF_001636615.1 Mucilaginibacter sp. L294
CTGAATATTTAACCGGGGTTTCAATAAACTGACCTAAACAAAGGCCTATTGTATTGAAAATTACACTATTATCAATAACGTAAAATATGTATACGGTTATTTTGTTACAGGGTTATGAAAATTTAGACGGAGTAAAAGTAGTATAATATTTGTCGAAATAATATCATAAAGTCTAAAGAAATGTTATTGCTTTGAGGAGTAAGGTTTGGGCCGATTACGATATACAGGCGCTATATATCACCTTCATTTGCCTTAATTGTAACTATTGGTATACCACTATATTGTCCGGATTGGTCAAAACTGTAAGGCGTTGTAATTAACCATTTGCCAAACTTTTCTATATTTACCAGTACCAATATTTACCTGCCATGAAAAAAACATCAGCCAGTTTACTTGCAATACTGTTAGTAGTACTAACCCTAAACACTTCCGCCCAAAAAACGCCGGCGGGTAAAGTTTGGACAGCGGCAAAAGCCAATGCCTGGTACGCGCAGCATACATGGATGAGTGGAGCCGATTTTATACCCAGCAGCGCCATAAACCAACTGGAAATGTGGCAGGCAGATACCTTTGACCCGGCCACCATCGATCGCGAACTGGGTTATGCCCAGGGGATAGGTTTTAATACCATGCGCGTGTTTTTATACAGCCTTGCCTGGAAGCAGGATAAAGCAGGCTTTAAAAAACGGGTTGACCAGTACCTTACCATTGCTAATAAACACGGTATCAAAACTATGTTTGTGTTTTTTGATGATTGCTGGAATGCCGATGCCAAAACTGGTAAGCAACCTGCCCCAAAAACAGGTATCCATAATTCGGGCTGGCTGCAGGACCCGGGCAACCGGTTAAACAACACCGGCGAAACAGCCATGCTGCAAGCCTATGTGACCGATGTGCTGACCACTTTTAAGCACGATAAACGCATTCTGCTATGGGATTTGTATAACGAGCCCGGCAACTCCAACAAAAAAGAAGCTTCATTGAATTTGCTTACAAAAGTATTTGCCTGGGCACGCGCTGTAAACCCCGATCAGCCGCTATCTGTTGGCCTGTGGGATTGGAGCTTTGAAAAACTGAATGCTTACCAGGCATTAAACTCGGATGTGATAACCTACCACGATTATACCGACGAGGCCTCGCACCTTAAAACCATACAACTGCTTAAAAGCCACGGCAGGCCAATGATATGTACCGAATATATGGCCCGTACCCGCGGCAGCAAATTTGCCAACATAATGCCCCTGCTAAAAAAGGAGAACGTAGGTGCTTTAAACTGGGGTTTTGTAATGGGTAAAACCAATACCATTTATGCCTGGGACAACCCTATGCCCGATGGCAGCGAACCCAAAGAGTGGTTCCATGATATTTTCCGTAAGGACGGCACACCTTATAAAGCGGAAGAGGTGGAGCTGATCAAAAAACTGAATGGGAAATAAAAAAGATCATTGTGTTAATCTTGCGCGGGCTTGAAAGAATTAAGCCTAATCATGTTGCAGGCATTTTTATAGCTTTGCAGCTATGAGGGCCAGCTTTAAATTGTTCAACTTTACGCAACCGGTTAACTACAGAACCGAAATATTAGCTGGCCTTACCGTTGCCATGACCATGATGCCCGAGTCATTGTCGTTTGCCATACTGGCTGGTTTCCCGCCGCTGGTAGGTTTGTACGCAGCCTTTATTATGGGGCTTGTTACGGCCATATTTGGCGGCAGGCCGGGGCTTATATCAGGCGGCGCCGGGGCTACTGTTGTGGTTTTAATAGCCCTGATGAAAACCAATGGTATCGAGTACGTTTTTGCTGCGGTGGCCCTGGCCGGCATCATTCAAATTGCTATTGGTTTATTTAAACTGGCAAAGCTAATTCGCCTGGTACCGCAGCCTGTTATGTATGGTTTTGTAAATGGCCTGGCTATTATCATTTTTATGGCCCAGCTACAGCAATTTAAAACCATAGTTAACGGTCACGAAACCTGGCTTAGCGGCACACCGTTATTAATAATGGCGGGACTTGTTGCATTAACCATCGCTATAGTGGTTATATTCCCTAAAATAAGTAAGGCCGTGCCGACCTCACTGGTGGCAATTATTGTTGTATTTGCTTTAGTACTTGGGTTTGGCATCCATACAAAAACAGTAAGCGATATAGCATCTGTTAGTGGTGGTTTCCCGCCGTTTCATATCCCGGCTGTTCCGTTTAACCTGCATACACTGAACATCGTTTTTCCTTATGCTTTAATTATGGCTGCAGTGGGTTTAACCGAGGGTTTGCTAACCTTAAACCTGGTTGATGAAATGACAGCAACCAAAGGCAATGGCAACCGCGAATGCATAGCGCAGGGCAGTGCCAATATTTTAAACGGTTTCTTTTTTGGGATGGGTGGCTGCCCCATGATAGCACAAACGCTGGTTAACCTGTCGGCAGGTGCAAGGGCGCGGCTATCGGGGATAATCGCATCGCTCACTATCTTAATGATCATACTTTTTGGCGCACCCGTTATAGGCAAGCTACCCATGGCGGCACTTACCGGCGTAATGATCATGGTGGCATTTGGCACGTTTGAATGGATAAGCTTCAGGATATTTAATAAGATGCCAAAGCAAGATGTATTTGTAGGGATATTGGTTGCAGTTATCACCATATTGCTGCATAACCTTGCATTAGCGGTACTGATAGGTGTTATCATATCAGCGCTGGTGTTTGCCTGGGAGAGTGCAAAACGCATTCGTGCCCGTAAATACATAGACGAAACAGGGGCTAAACATTACGAAATTTACGGTCCGCTATTTTTTGGATCGGTATCGGCTTTTACTGAAAAATTTGATGTTACTAACGATCCTGAAGAAGTGATTATTGATTTTAAGGATAGCCGGATAGCAGACATGTCGGGCATTGAAGCGCTGAATAAGTTAACAGAGCGGTACCATAAAGTCGGTAAAAAACTACATCTAAAGCATTTAAGTAATGATTGCGTGGTATTACTTAAAAACGCCGCCGATGTTATTGATGTGAATATTATGGAAGACCCCAATTACCGGGTAGCAACAGAAAAGAATTATAGTGTTTAAGGTACGCTACGCTTAATCTTGCGCGAGGGAAGGGAAATTGCTTTATCTGAAACGTACATTAGTCCCGAAAATAACCCAGTGGTCAAAAATGTAGGGTTCTTGAATGAGCTTTGTACCATTTGCAAATTCTTTTATTGAGGGGTTGTTTTCATAGTAATAGGGGTTGGCCCTGAAATTTCTGAATTTGTTGCCAACCTTTACTTGAAAGTGAAAAGGAGTGCAGCAGTCGGTTGCATCATTATCGGTTAGTTTAACCCCTTTGTTTTTCAGATCGGCCATAAGTGCCTGTTCATCCGGCTGGCTGGCAATGTTGTTTTCAAGCAATATGGTAACTAAGCTATCAAGCTTTGGCGATGGTTTAATGTGATAGCTGTTAAGCATAATATCGGCATGCGGATTTGTTTTATTCTTAATCAAGATTGTCCCTCCTTTATTTTGTGGTGGTTGAAACCTTGCTGACAGGCGATAGAGATCTGCAAAGAGGCTATCTTTATTTCCTCTGATAATGAGATACTCACCTTCCCCTGGTAAGTTAAAAAATATGGGTTGAAACCAATACCTGATCTCAAACGGATACTTCGAAGCTTTAATTGAAGGTGCTATATTATGCTGAACAAACCAATCATAAAAAGTTGCCGCACTATCCTGTTTAAAAGCCGGAATAATATAATGCACCTTACCAAGCGCAAGTTTTATTTGCGCGATAGATGGTATTGAATGGATCATTAATACCCCAATAATAAGAAAGAGTTTAGCAAGGCGTTTCACAACATAAAGTTACCAATAGATTGCTTATGAACTACAACACGCAATTGTTTTATCTCTCAGAATTAAAAATAAAATCAAATAGTTTATAATGTCTATAGGAATTATAGAATTAACACCTACCTTTGTATTATTAATCGTTCTTTAAACATACTTATCCAGAAAGACAGAGGGAAAGGCCCTATGATGTCTTAGCAACCTGTACGGCTCTTGTAGCTTGTGTAAG
This sequence comes from Mucilaginibacter sp. L294, assembly GCF_001636615.1. Lineage (GTDB taxonomy): Bacteria > Bacteroidota > Bacteroidia > Sphingobacteriales > Sphingobacteriaceae > Mucilaginibacter. Next base: position 4,058 of record NZ_LGEK01000164.1, read on the forward strand.
GTGCTAATTCCTGCTTCGCGGCATTGCGGAGACAGATAAGCGGAGTTAAAAGAAATGGAATGCTTGTTAAGCGTTTCTCTTTATACCCATTACCGGGCCTCTTAAAAAGCTTTCCGCGGATAATTTTATTGAAAACTATTTTTACAATATATAGCTTTACGCTATAAAGACTGTCTCTTATACACATCT
>NZ_LGEK01000165.1 GCF_001636615.1 Mucilaginibacter sp. L294
AGATGTGTATAAGATACAGTAACTAATGTAGTGGATGGTACCGTCGGTCAACGCTTCTATATTGCAATTAGTGGGCATTTGCATTAAAAAACTGGTATAGGCGCTTACAAAATCATTATCAAAGTAAAAATCGTTATTAAATTCACCTTCGCTATTGCTAACGTATGATCTAATAGTGCCGGAAGATACAAATCCAACAAAATTGCAAACAGCACCTTCTCGTATTAAATACTCCTTCTTCTTAAAATTTTTAGTTTTTAATTGTGCATAAAAGGTTTCGAAATGCCCTATATCCAACCCTAACTTATTTGTAAATAAAGTGATTAACAGTTCCATGTTACGGGTATTTGTAAGATGGTTTAAAGGTAATGCTTTTGGAGTTTTAAACGCAAACAGCAACTATTATGACAATACTTGGGCGAAATCAAATTTTAGTGTTTCTCTGAGGGTATTCTTTGCGGATACCTTTTTTAACTTTTAAAAATCCTCTGCAACTTCAAAGCTGAGTTTTTCTTTAGTTATAGGATGTGCAAACTCAAGGTAAGAAGCGTGGAGGTATAATCTTTCCGCAACGGTGCCATACAGGTCGTCGCCAACAATAGGCGCGTTAAGCCCCTGCTCGTGAGCCGAATGGACACGCAATTGATGGGTGCGCCCGGTTAGTGGCCAAAAATAAACTTTAGTGGTTGTTTCATTAGCTGAAATAACTTTCCACTTCGTTATACTTTTTTTTCCGAATTCGTAACATACCAATTGCCTTGGCCTGTTATGTAAATCGCCACGCAACGGAAGTGTGATCTCACCTTCTGATGGAGCCATCACCTTAGAAAGCAAGGCGGTGTAACGTTTGTTTACGGTTCGTTTAAGAAATTGCCTTTGAATAAGCTTGTGTGCTTCTTTTGTTTTTGCTACAACCAACAATCCGGAGGTTGCCATATCCAGCCGGTGGATCATTAAAGGTTCGATATTTACAAATGCTGCTTTAAGCCGTGTATAAACCGAATCCCGGATGTGGATACCCGGAACTGATAACAATTCTGCGGGTTTATTCACAATTACCAAATCGTCATCTTCGTAAACAATCTTAAGCTCGCGGCTTTCCCCAGGGTTTTTTATAAGCGGGTCTTCATCTAAAGGGATCCCTTCAAGCATATGTTTAAGGATGGGTTTACACTTGCCCGTGCAGGCCGGATAAAATTGTTTGTGTTTCCTGATCTCGGATTTGGGGGAAGCGCCCCACCAAAATTCGGCCATTGCCAGTGGCTTGTACCCGTTCAAAAAAGCATATTGCAATAATTTGGGTGTAGCGCACTCACCGGCAGCCGAAGGCGGCTTGCCAAAAGTGGTGTCGTTAAAAATAGACTGTAAACTTTTCCTGACACCGTCTTTATTCAAAAATTCATATTGTTCAAACAGTTGCTTTTGTAAAGTTGAAGACCTATCCCTGCGTTCATTTTTCAACTCTTCAACCTCGGTTTCGGATTGTTCAATGCCGGATCTTATTTCGCCTAAAAGCTGCTCCCATTTACTGGATAATACATTAAGCAAATGTTTATCACGTAAACTTTGTTTAATCAAATCAGCTTCAAAGTCCTGGTAAGCATCTACACTTAAACTGTTCTTTTGCTCCTCCCTCAGTTTTTTCCGGTCGGCTTTATTACTTTTTAATTGTTTCTTAAAATCAGCTATTTCCTGAATGGATGAGGCATTTGAGCGCTCAAGTTTATGCTTTAAGTTTTTGTAATCATCACCCGATTCTATTTTTTTGATCTGCAGGTTAATGGTGTTGATAATCTCCTGCTCCTTTAAAAAAAAGCCGTTTTCTATCAGCATATCAAAAACAGGCGGGACAAATTTAGAATGATCATTTGAGCCGGCCAGTTTTCCCGAAAATGCTGATAAGTAACCTAATTTCCCTTCCTTGTCCTGAACCACTAAAACACCAAACATTTTTCCGACAACCGGCCCCTGCTGATCTTTGCCAAGGCCGAAATTATGATGCAGATCCGTTTGGGTTTCCAGATAGGATTGAAGTTCGGCAGTTGCTATTTTTGTAAGTGGATGTGGTTCATAGTAAAAAGGAAAGGTAAAGCACGCAGGTAACTCAATCCCTTTTATTGAACTATCAGAAAAGTAAATGATATTATTTGGGGTGTTATTTACCAAGTATTTTGTTTTCTTATTATCCAATTATCCTCATTTAAAAAATAAGGCCTAACCAATTTATTTCTAATTGATTAGGCCTTTGTTTGTGGAGCCGGAGGGATTCGAACCCTCGTCCAAACATGGTATAAGATACGCTTTCTACATGCTTAGCTGTTATTTAATTGTAGGGACTATGGAAGGTTAACCGCTTACCTGTACCGCAATCCTTAGGTGCTTTGTTTCGCTCGCTTTCCACACCTTAAAACAAGCTAGTTCCGTTTTTCGATGCCCCGATTGCCGATCCAACAGAACAGAGAACCGGCGGGACAAAAGCTATGCTAATTCTAAATTAGGCAGCTAAGGCGTAGTTATTTTCGCCATTTGTAAGTTTGAGCGTTCAGATTTTAGCGCTAATTCACCCAACGCGCTGCATGCTTACCTATTTATCTCCATCCTGTCAATTCCGGTCGACCCCATTTTTGTAGAGCCTGCTTTGCCCGTGAGCAGTTTGCAGTTAAATACTGATACAAATATACAAATTTATACGGCCTGTGTTTGGCCAATATGTAAGCCATTTGTTAAAATACTGATACCAGGCCAGTTGTGTTTTTTATTATCGATATAACTAAAATAACAAAAGCCCGGCAAGCCGGGCTTTTGAGTACATTATTTATCTAAAATATTACTTGGGTGCAAGCACGCCATTAAGGCCATTTACTACCCCGTTAGCACCAACAAGGTCATATAAAATAACCTGCGCGGTATCTCCTTTGGCATCGGCTAATTGCAGTTTTTTATCTGCCGTAACCGATAAGGTAAGCGTCTGCCCATCTATTGTGGTCAGCGTTGCCTTGCCTTTACCTGCGTTTAATGCTTTGATAATATCGACTTTTGCATATTTACCGGTAACCACATGGCCCTTTAAAACCGTTGCCAGTTTAGTTGGGTCTTTCATCAGGCTATCTAACTTAGCCGGCGCCAGGCCACTAAATGCGGCATTATTGGGTGCAAAAATAGTATATGGGCCACCTGTTTTTAAACTGGCATCAAGCCCGGCTGTTTTTACTGCGCTAAGCGCGGTTGAATAATCGGGGTTGCTTCCTAAAGCGCCCACTACATCACTGGCGCCATCGTTAGCGGCAGGTGCAGTTGTGGTGGTGGTTGTTTTCTTGGTTGTGTCTTGTACTTGTGCAAATACGCGGTTGGCCGTAAAATTTAAAAGCACCATCGTGGCAACCATTAAAAGGGATTTTTTCATGTTGTTCATGTTGTAATTAAATTTATTATTTGGTTAAATGCGTAGATGTTTTCCTCTATATCTGTAAGCTTTTATAGTGTAACTTATTGTATATAACCCCATGATAACGCAAAATGTTTCCCATTTAGCATAAAACAAGTTTTAACCATTCATTAAAAAGCATTACAATAAACTGATAATCAGTTTGTTGTTGCCATGAAAAATTTCTTGTCAATAATTTGTTACTTACTATCTGCCGGTTTGTGCAAGGCTCAGTTGGCAAGGGATGGTTAACACTTGTTCTGTTCCACTAAAAAATGGAACAAACGGAACAAATGGAACATATTGATAATGAACAACTTATTACTGACAAGATCTTGTTAGCATCTCAACTAAAACTTCATCATCATGGGTTAACTAACTCTTTTATAGTAGTTTATGAAAATCCGGTTTTGTTCCATTTTTCTGAAAAACGGAACAAAACAAGTTAGGAAATGGAGCGAAAAAAAACGTTTTTTTTCGCCTTTTTTCGCCCTTGGTTCGCCCTTGGTTCGTCTCCAACAGGATGATAAAGTCGGAAAATAGACACATATCTATTTTCCATTAAATATTTGATTTACAGATAATTATAAGTTTACCCCCTATTCCGTTTTGTTCCGTTCGGAACAGGGATTTGTCTTGTCCTGAAATGAGTTTACATAAAAGTAAACTAAATGAAGAAGAACATTAATGAAGCCCGGCGACACTATGCAGAGGGATTTAAGCGGAAAGTAGTTAAGGAGTATTTAGCGGGAGG
>NZ_LGEK01000166.1 GCF_001636615.1 Mucilaginibacter sp. L294
AGATGTGTATAAGAGACAGTAATTAGCCTATTCAAAATGTAGAAATGGTCTTTACCGGATGATTAGGAAACTTAGTTTATATAGGCACCCAAAAAAGTTGGTAATGATTAGATCTCCGAAAAATGATTATAAAAAAATATTTCTGATAGCATCCTTTACATTGATCTTCTTCAATGTTTTTTCACAGGAAACCATTACTAAATATCTTTCAGGTACTGATAAAGATCATACTGTGCAATGGGATTTTTATTGCAGCGATGGCAGAAACAGCGGTAGATGGGCAAAAATTGCAGTTCCATCTAATTGGGAACAACAGGGCTTTGGTACCTATAATTACGGACACGACAAAGATAAAGCAACTGAACAGGGAATTTATAAGTGCCATTTTTCTTCTGCAGGATTTCAGGGGAAAAAAGTATTTATCGTTTTTGAAGGATCAATGACAGATACCAAGGTTCTAATAAATGGAAAACAAGCCGGTCCGGTACACCAGGGCGGCTTTTACCGTTTTAAGTATGATATAACCGATCTGCTAAATTCTGGCGGGAATAACTTGATGAAGGTAACTGTCGACAAGAATTCTGCAAATTCATCCGTAAATGACGCCGAACGCAGGAATAGTGATTTTTGGGTATTCGGAGGAATTTTCCGTCCGGTTTATCTGGAAATAGTTCCCGAAACTTTCATTGAAAGGATGGCTGTGAACGCAAAAGCCGACGGCTCACTGCAATTGGATATATATCCTCAAAATTTAAAAGCCGGTGAAACCATCGAGGCGCAAGTGCAAAAACTAAACGGTGAAAATGTAGGTAAAGCTTTTGCTATTAAAGCAAACCCTGGCGCGGAGCATCTTGAACTAAAAAGTAATATCAACCAACCATTATTGTGGAGCGCCGAGTTCCCTAACATTTACCAGCTAATAGTCTCTATAAAAGAGGAGCAAAACGTTATTCACCGTGTTAAACAAAAATTTGGTTTTCGTACGGTTGAATTGCGTACAAATGATGGTTTTTATGTAAACGGGGCCAAGGTAATACTTAAAGGCAGTAACCGGCATAGCTTTTGGCCTGAAACAGGGCGTACCTTGAGCCACAATATCCAGCTAATGGATGCAAGCTTGATGAAGCAAATGAATATGAATGCGGTGCGCATGTCGCATTACCCACCGGATCAGGATTTTCTGGATGTTTGCGATTCTTTGGGCTTATACGTTCTGGATGAATTAACCGGCTGGCAGGCAAAATATGATACCATAGTCGGCCGTAAATTGGTAAAAGAATTGGTGGTTCGCGATGTAAATCATCCATCTATCGTTTTTTGGGACAACGGTAATGAAGGCGGGTGGAACAGGGGACTGGACAATGACTATGCCTTATATGATCCGCAAAAACGAACAGTGATACATCCATGGGAAAAATTCAACGGGACAGATACCAAGCACTATCCTGATTATAATTATATGGTTAAAGCTGCAGCTACAGGGCTGGAAGTTTTTTTTCCAACAGAGTTTATGCATGGACTTTACGATGGAGGGGCCGGGGCAGGACTCGATGATTTTTGGAATATGATGATGAAGCACCCGCACGGAGCCGGCGGTTTTATCTGGGCATTCTTGGATGAGGCGGTTATTCGTACCGATAAAAACGGTATATACGATGCCGATGGTAATCATGCACCTGATGGTATCGTTGGTCCACATCGTGAAAAAGAAGCCAGTTTTTATACCATAAAAGAAATCTGGTCGCCGGTTTATATTGAACCGAAACCTATAGATGGCACCTTTGAAGGTAAGATACCTGTAGAGAACAGGTATGCTTTTACTAACCTGAACAAATGTGCCTTTAAGTGGAAATTGGTAAAATTTCCAACAGCACACGATAAAAAAACCGAAGCAATAGTAAATGCTACTGGTATACCAGAGGTAGCCAATATTAGGCCCGGCGAAAAAGGGGTACTTGTTTTAACGTTGCCTTCATCATGGAGAAAAAATGACGCGCTGTACCTTACCGCATATGGCCTCGACAAAAAAGAAATATTCACGTGGAGTTGGGCAATTAAAACTCCTTTTTCTATCGCTAAAAAATCAATTACCCCTTCTCCAAAATCCACTGTTTGGGCAGAAGAAAAAGGAAACGAGTTAATTGTTAAATGCGATGGAATAAATTATTATTTTGATACATCGACTGGCTATATACAAAAGGTAGTGAAACCCACAGGCATTGTTTCGTTATCAGGTGGGCCTGTTTTAGCAGGTATAGATAACCAATTAAAGAGTTTCACTCATCAAGGCGGTAAAGGGCAATATATTGTAGAAGCCGATTACCAGGGCGCTGCTCCGCTGCACGTGAAATGGACTTTTATAACCAAACACCCCGTTAAAATGGAATACCAATATATCCAGCAGGGCGATGCTGATTTTATGGGAATCACTTTCAATTATCCCGAAGATAAAATTACAGGCATGAAATGGCTTGGCCGCGGGCCTTACCGGGTTTGGAAAAACAGGCTCAAAGGTCAGGCTTTTGGCGTTTGGCATAAAAACTACAACAATACCATAACAGGCGAAACCTGGGAATACCCGGAGTTTAAAGGTTACCATGCTGAAGTTAACTGGGTAGTGATAGAGAATAAAGAATCGCCGTTTACGATTTATGTAGCTGAGAAAAATACGTATTTGCAAATGCTCAAACCAGATAGGGAACAAGCGGCGCTTCAAAACAACAACGTTGAACCCGCTTTTCCTGACGGCACGATAGGTTTCTTAAATGCTATAAGTGCCATCGGTACGAAGTTTCAGCCCGCAGATGTGTTAGGGCCGCAAAGCCAGAAAAATCATGCCACCGGCGAAAAGGTTAACGGGACATTGTGGTTTGATTTCTAGCCAATGATGAATAGATCTGCGGCTTTGCTGTTTTAATAAACAGATAAAAGCCCCCGGCAAGTATAACTGGGTGAAATTGGTTCAGAATTTGCTCAGCTAATCAATAAATGCTTTAACCAGCAAGTGATCGTTCGATTTTACTTGGTCGTTCAATTAAAATTGTTACAAATAGATTCAAATGATAATTAACTGTATAATTGTTGATGACGACCCCATCGTATTAAGTCTTCTCCAGGATTTTGCACTTCAAACTCCATTTTTAAATTTAGTAGCTGCTTGTTCGAAAGCAGCGGATGCCCTCAAATTGTTGGAAAAAGAAAACATTCAGCTCATGTTTCTTGACATCCATATGCCGGACATCAATGGAATGACCTTGGCTAAAACGCTGCATGCACATTACTTACAGAAAGCCCCAAGGGTTGTTTTTATCAGCGGCTCTAAAGAATTTGCGCTTGAAAGTTATAAAGTAGATGCGCTTGATTACTTACTGAAGCCCGTCTCTTATGAAGATTTTTTCAAGGCAGCGTATAAGGCCAAATTATATTTCGAAGGGATCGAAAATCCAGTAAAAAATGAAATCCAACTACCGCTCCGTGATTTTGTAGTACTAAAAGTAGATCATGAGCTGATTCGCGTTCAATTAAATAATATCCTATACATAGAGGGTGATAAGGATTATGTGAAGGTATATATCAATGAGAATAATTTCATTAAAGCGCTGACAACCATGAAAGATATTGAAAAACGATTGCCAAAGACATCATTTATGCGGGTGCATCGTTCGTTTATTATCTCTCTTGATAAGATTGTAGCCATACAAAATTATACCGTCCGGATCGGAAAAATAAGCATACAGGTAAAGGAGCAATATAAATCCGATTTCAAAGGTGTTTTGGAGCAATGGCTTAAATAATATGTAGAAATATCCAGCCCGCCCTATAACCGGAAAAGAAAGTTGAATCCTTAACCGTCTGGTTTGCACTAAATCTTATACGCCACTTCCTGAGCCTGTTTCTTCCGACGGATAGGTGAAACTTTCTATCGATGCAGGTCTACTTTACGTCGGATATCCTTATAGCAGGCATGTCATTTGTTTATTGTCAATTAAAGCAATAGAATAATTTGTTGCTAAAAAAATAACGACATATTAAAAGACAATGACTTACAAGACAAATTTAAAAAAAGCATCCCTACTGCTTACAGGTTTACTGGCAGGCAGCACTTTATTCGCCCAAACAGATTCAGTAAACACTGAGAATTACGTTAAACCGTTTTCAGGCGGACCGGTAAAAACAT
>NZ_LGEK01000168.1 GCF_001636615.1 Mucilaginibacter sp. L294
AAAACACTTGAAAATATTCTATTTGTCATAAATTAGCCAAAATAGGCACACAAAATACACAACAGAGTGAAAAAAAACACCCAATGCGATAACCGATCTTGCTTTTTATGCAAAAGCTGTGTAAGAGAGTGGATACCTGCAGTTGCCGCTCATAAAAAAAACTTTGTCGTTAAAAAGGGGCAAAAAATATTTGACGAAGGCGCCCCGGTTACCGGCATATATTTTGTTTACGACGGCGTTGTGAAAGTACATAAGAAATGGGGCAGCGATAAAGAGCTGATTATTCGCTTTGCCAGCAAGGGTGCCATTTTTGGGCACCGGGTATTAGGCAAACAGGCAACCAATTACCCCATCTCGGCAACTGCCTTAGAAGAAAGCCTGGTATGTTATGTGGATATGGATTTTTTCAACGCCACATTAAAAACCAATCCCGATTTCACCTTCGATTTAATGTTGTTTTTTGCCGAGGAGTTAAAAGAAGCCGAAAGAAAAATGCGTAACCTAGCGCACATGCCGGTAAAGGGACGGGTAGCGGAAGCTTTATTATCGTTAAAAAATCAATTCGGCACGAACAAAGAAGGACACATAGATATTGAGCTTACCAGGCAAGACCTGGCCTCGTATGCAGGCGCTACCTACGAAACCGTTTTCAGGATGGTAAACGAAATGATACAGGAAGGCATTATTGTGGCGGCGGGTAAAAAAATAAGCATTACAAATACCGAAAAACTATTATTATTAACCCAGGACGACTTATAAGCTATTTACACCAACAAACACACGACCATCCTCTACTTTTATGGGATAGGTTTTAATAACCATATCATCTTCTGCAAGGCATTCGCCGGTAAGCAGCGAAAAAGTTTTTTTATGGAACGGACAAGCCACTTTTGGCTCGCAATTTTCGCCTGTGCTACCTATCATCCCACGCGATAAAACCATCTGTTGCTTATGTGGGCATAGGTTTTGAGTAGCGTACCATTCGCCGCGGCGGCTAAAATTAAAAATCGCTATTTGCTCATCACCATGCTTTATGCACGACCCACCATTCTCAGGCACATCGTTCACATAACACGCCAGTATCCAGTTAGTTGCTAATGCTGTTTCCATAATATCCGTATTTAAATAGGCCAAGCCTGATTTTTATCAATTAAAATTAGATTCTACCACTCTTTTGCCCGCACCTGTTCGCGCATAGGCTCAAATTGAGCAAGTGGATCTTTTTCTTCGGGTGCATTAATAAAGTGCGAGAAACGCTTGCGCATCTCCGGGCTTTCTATTACCTCTTTCCATTCGCAGTGGTAAGTATTTACAAGCGCCTGCATCTCTTCTTCCAACTGTGCAGCCAGGCCCAGGCTATCATTTATAATTACATTCTTTAAATAACTCATCCCTCCGTCCAGCTTATTTAACCAGGTGGCGGTGCGAGTTAACTGATCGGCAGTTTTTATGTAAAACATCAAAAACCTATCAAGGTATTTAATAACGGTTTCGTTATCAATATCGATAGCCAGCAACTGCGCATGCTGTGGTTTAGAGCCCCCATTGCCACATACGTACAAATTCCAGCCTTTTTCGGTAGCTATTATGCCAAAATCCTTCGCCTGCGCCTCGGCACATTCGCGCACGCAGCCGCTCACCCCGCCTTTTATTTTATGCGGCGCGCGGATCCCTTTGTAACGGTCCTCTATCTCGATGGCAAAGGTTACACTATCGTGCAAACCAAAACGGCACCAGGTACTACCAACACAACTTTTAACTGTACGCAACGCTTTACCGTAAGCATGCCCGCTTTCAAAACCGGCATTTATTAATTCCCCCCAAATAGCAGGCAGATCATTCAGATGAGCACCAAACAGGTCTATTCGTTGGCCACCGGTTATTTTTGTATAAAGCGCGTACTTTTTTGCTACCTGCCCTATCACGATCAGTTTATCGGGCGTAATTTCTCCGCCTGGGATACGAGGCACAACAGAATAGGTTCCCCCTTTTTGAATATTTGCCAAAAACCGGTCGTTACTATCCTGTATCACCTCCTGCTTTACAACCACATCGTTCCAAAGGCTGGATAGTATGCTGGCCACAACCGGCTTACATACCTCACAGCCATCACCTTTGCCATAATGATCAAGCACCAGGTCGTAATTCTTTATCTCATTGATCTTTACCAGGTCAAACAGCTCCTGTCGCGAATAATCAAAATGTTCACATATCACATCCTTAATATACTGTCCGTTGGCTTTCATGGTGCCCGCTATCAGATCTTTCACCAAAGGCACACAGCCACCGCAGCCGGTGCCGGCTTTGGTGCATTTTTTCATGCCATCTATATCAGTAATACCAGACTCACTCACAGCACCGCAAATTGCCGCTTTGGTAACCGCCTCGCATGAGCAGATCAGCGCATCATCGGGCAAACTCATTACACCCGCACCTTCACTTACAGCCCCACCGCGCGAACCCAGTATCAAATCCTCCGGATCGGGCGGGAGCACAATTTTATTATTTACCGTTTGCAGCAGCATATTATAAGATTCTGCTTCGCCAATTAGTATACCACCCAATAATTGTTTACCATCATTACTAATATTTATACGCTTGTAAACGCCTTTGTGTGTATCCTCAAACAATATCGTGCGACAATCTGGCTCGGTTATAAAGGCGTCGCCAAAGCTGGCTACATCAACACCTATCAGCTTTAGCTTGGTGCTCATATCATAACCATAGAATGATTTATCGGCTTGCGTTAAATGCGCAGCAACTATGTCGGCCATTTCGTAGCCCGGGGCAACCAGGCCATATATCATACCTTGGTACAGCGCGCATTCGCCGATGGCATAAATACAACTATCGCTGGTTTGCATTTTCTCGTTCACGATTATCCCCCCTCGGGTGCCAACCTGCAGGCCGGCCAGCTTTGCAAGCTCATCGCGCGGGCGAATACCGGCTGATATCACCAGCATATCTACCGCCAGCAAGCTATCGTCGGCAAAACGCAGGGCCTCTATTTTTTTTTCGCCGACAATTGCGGCGGTACTTTTATTTAAATGAATATGCAAGCCCAATTGATTTAGTTTTAGCTGCAGCATATTACTACCTGCCGAATCAATTTGCCTCGGCATTAAACGGGATGCAAATTCAATAACGTGCGGCTCGGTAACACCCAGGTCCATTAAAGCCTTAGCTGCTTCAAGCCCCAGCAAACCGCCACCCATTACCACGCCTGATTTTGCGGTGACAGCACCAGCCTTTATCAACTCCAGGTCCTCAATGGTGCGATATACAAAAACACCCTCTTTTTCGATACCCGGGATATCGGGCACAAACGCCGATGAACCGGTTGCCAAAACCAGATGATCATAGGATAGTGTTACACCTTTTAAAGAATGAATGGTTTTTTTTGAACGGTCGATCTCCTGAACAGGATCGCCCAAATGCAGCGTTATGCCATTATCAATATACCATGACAAAGGAGATAAAGAAAGATCGTCTGCAGATTTGCCGTTAAAATACTCGCTCAGGTGCACCCTATCATAAGCATGGCGGGGCTCTTCGCCAAAAACAATTATTTGGAACTCCGATGATCTGGCCAGTAGCTTTTCGCAAAACTTGTAGCCTACCATGCCGTTACCTATTACAATAATAGTTGGTTTTGACATTTTGATATCTTTTAGATGTTAAAGCGTTATTTTACCATAAATACACAAAGTTGCGACCTTAAATGCATTTATATCACAATAATAATCTAAATAATCAATAAAAAGAAATAAAAACTCTAATTTTTATTAAACAAATCACACTATTTATGTT
>NZ_LGEK01000167.1 GCF_001636615.1 Mucilaginibacter sp. L294
TGGCTCTGAGATTTGTATAAGAGACAGAGATATATGTTTGGCCTAAAAATTGATTAAGAATCCACATAACCTTTTGTTAATATTATCAATATTAACGCACATTCTTTCTCCAAGGTTAAAAATCACCCATAAAAACAAAAATCAATTGTTAAACTGTGAAAATAAATCTACAATGTGTAGAAAAAATTTCCCACTATAATTATTCATTCCCCCAAATCAAATTTTCACCTGCTCCATCCGGATAGTTATTTACAGCGTATGTATGTGTGATTGACGTAATCGGCCAATTAAGTAATTGATTGATTAGTGTTTGCATAGTTTTTGCATCTACGCGATTATATTGATTGATAACCCCTAAGCTTTGAAAACTTCTTTACTACGATATATATTCCCAATAACTCTATTGTTTTCCCTTTTAGGACAAAGAAGTATAGCGGGAACCATTTCTATTGTACAGGGTGTAAATACAACTTCAAATCTTACCCAGGGAGCAATTACATATGGACAATATGATATTAAGTTATTTGCTTTTGGTGTAAAATCAACCGGAGGAGCTACAAATATTGTAACATTTAATATTCAGTGTACAGCGAATGCAAATCAAATTTTTGGCAATCCAAAACTTTATAGGGCAACACTTCCTGATTTTTCCGATTCAGTAAAGGTTACGCCAGGTAATTTCTCTTTTCCTGGGACATATTGCCAGATGGTTAATTTAAATGAAACAATACCAAATAACACAACGGTTTATTATTTATTAGTTGCAGATTTTACAGGGAATAATCCCCCTGCTTCAACATTAAAATTCAATATGACCAACTCCACTTCTAGTACCGCCCCAAATGTGGCTACAAATCCCTATTCTATTTTGGGTTTTACTACAACAGATGGGCAGTCATTCACTGTTGGATCTACTTATAATTGGAAAGGTAAATTAAATAATGATCTAACTGATTATCACAATTACAATAATCTTTTAAATCAAGATGTTACTACACCTCCTGGACCGAATGATATAATAAGAATAGGAGTTGTTGGTTATCAATATCCAAATTACCAACCAACACTTGCCACGGCAAAATCTTATAAAGGATTGGTTTTTGGGAGTACAAATTCTCCGGTTTTAACAATAAATGCAGGAGTAATACTTACAATTACAGGCGGGCTTACTATTAACAGCGGCGCATCACCCACCATTGCCAGCAGTTCTGCTTCCAATGTGGCAACAGTTAACGTAGCGGGCACCTCTACCGTTGCGTCAACTGGGACATTACAACTATCCAACAAAATTACAATAGCCAATACAGGGGCTTTTACATTTTTATCAGATGCAAATGGAACAGGCTCAGTAGGAGTGCTTCAAACCGCTTCAAAACTTACAGGGATTTATACTGTACAGCGTTATTTTACAGGTGGCAACCCTTCTAACCGTGGCTGGCGTTTAATGAGTTCGCCTGTAAATAATTCAGGAAATGTACCAGTTTCATCTACCGATACCTATAATTTTTCGAGCCTCAAAGATAATATGTTTGTTCTAAGCCCGGGGGGCACAGGCAGCGGTTTTGATGCCGGCACAGGTTACACCATATTATGGTATGATACCCCTACAAAACTTTTTAAGTGGCCGGGCACAATTACCTCCCCAAGAAATGTTGGCGCGGGCTTTTATTATTACTTTATGGGCAACAGAACTCCAGTAGCCAATAAACTTGTAAATAGCGGGGCGGGATACGCTACCCCCGAAACTAATGTAGTAGGCTTGCAAACCGGCACACTTAACCAGCAAAGTTTTACTTACACTTTGGCTAATGATAATGGCGGTGATAACTGGAACCAGGTTGGCAACCCTTATCCATCAAGTATCTCAATGCCAAGCGCGGGGGGCAGCGGCCCCGGTACGCCTTATACCAATACAACCGGTTTTATATATACATATACATCAAAAGCAACCAGTGTGACAGTAGCGCCAAACCCGGTATTAATTGCCAGCGGGCAGGGTTTTTTTGTAAGGAAAGTAGCCGGTTCGTCAACTGGATCAGTAAACTTTTCTGAAAGCTTAAAAGTTATAGGGCAGCCATCCAATTTGTTATTAGGCTTACCTGTAGGTACTAAGCCGCCCCTGATAAGCCTAAAAATGGTACAAGACAGCACTAATTACGATATTGCTTATTTACGGTTTTTAGATACTTATAAAAAAGAATATGACGAGATGGAAGATGCCGATCATTTGAACGGTTCAGGGCAAACCGTGTTTTTGGGTGCCATGACGATCGATAACCACTTGGTGGCCCTTGCATCACAACCCCTCGAAAAACAAAAAACATCGGTATTTTTAAATGTAAATGATAGTAAAAGCGGCTTATATAGTATTGAAAAAATTGACATAAGTGGCATCCCACCTGTTTACGATGTATGGCTGATGGATCATTTTAAAAAGGACTCGCTTGATATAAGGGCGAATAGCACTTATAAGTTTAACCTTGATAAAAACAATGCCGAAACATATGGCGCTAACCGGTTTGAGGTAGTTATCAGAAAAAAATCGCTCCCCCCCTATCAATTAATTTCATTTACGGGGAAAAAATCTGGTGCTGACGCATTACTTAATTGGAACACTTTAAATGAGTACGACTATACTTCCTTTGAACTACAAAAAAGTACAGATGGAATAAACTTTGATGCCGTAAGAAACATGCAGTCTAGTTCGTCTGGCTCGTATAGCTTTAAAGATATTTATAATAATGCAGGTGATAAAGATGTTTATTACCGTTTAAAACAAACAGATATTTATGACCAGGTAACTTATTCTAACATCATTATTGTATCAACACAAGGCGATGGTGCTGCATTAAGTATTTTTCCTAATCCGGCGTCTAATATTATACAATACACCCTTAAAATTGATATTAAATCTGGTGTGCGTTTAAGAATATTTAATACCATGGGGATTTTAATGAAAAATAGTACTTTCACAACCTCAAGCGGCCAGCAGGATATATCATCCCTAATTCCGGGTAATTATACAATAGAACTAACTGACCTTAACAGCAAAAAGATAATACTTACAGGTAAGTTTATCAAAATTTAGATATATGTGGATAAGACGTTTTTCGATTACTATTATGATATTTATGCTAAGTATCGCTACCGTGTTTGCTGATCCAGATTCGGATCCGGTACCATGCTCTGAAGACCCATTAAATCCTGGTTATGATCCAAATGGCTGCCCAGCTCCCCTGGATACCTGGGTATACGTATTAGTAATAGCAGCCGTTATTTATGGCGCTTACAGGATGCATCAAAAACAAAAAGCCTTTACTGCTTAATACGGGTTTTATACATAACAAAAAAGGGGATGCAAATTGCATCCCCTTTTTTGTTATGTTACCTGCTTTATGATTTTTGCATTGGTGGGGCAAGTTGTAATTGCTTAATAATGCCCTCAACCACTTTAGGTATATCGCGCATGGTTTGTTTTGGGTTGCGCAGTTCGCCCACGCCATACCCACGCCATACCAGTTGCTGGGTCCTGCTATCAATCAGGTCAATAATAATGGTACCCTCTTTATAATGCACTTTTTGTGCATAGGCACCACCACCCCAGCCATAGCCCCATGGCTGTCTCTTATACACATCT
>NZ_LGEK01000015.1 GCF_001636615.1 Mucilaginibacter sp. L294
AGATGTGTATAAGAGACAGACGTGGTAGCTATTTAATGATAGAAAAAGTTGGCCTTTACTGGCACTTTGTAGACCTTGTTTGGGTATTCGTATTTACCTTCTTTTACTTAGTTTAAAAATTTAACTGATATACATATGTCATCAGAAACAACAGAAATTCATCACGCCGAACACGGCGAAGGAATGACCCGTAAAAAGATAGTACAGATATTCCTGGTATTGTTAGGTATAACTGTAGTGGAATTTATAATAGCGCTTTGGTTAGTGCCTTCAAACATTATTCCGTTGCACTATGCTAACCCTATTTATATTGTATTAACCCTATTTAAAGCGTTTTACATTGTTGCATACTTTATGCACTTAAAATTCGAAAAAATTGGGTTAGCCTTAGCTATCATTGTACCTATATTATTTATTATAGGCCTGATATTAGTGCTTACAAATGAAAGCCATTACTGGATAGACTTGCGAAAATAATGCGTAAAGGATCAGTCCTGAAAAAAATAATAATCCTGGTAATGATATTAGCTTTACCGGGATTTTTATATTATTTACTAACCGCAAAGGGTAAAAACAGGTACAAACCTCTATCGTTTTACGGCCCGAAAGAGGTTGCTAAAACCGGGCACAAGTTTCATGGTACGTTTATCCCCGATACCATTTACCACAAGCTAAGCGATTTTAACCTTACGGACCAGAACGGTAACCCGGTATCTTTCAAAAACTTCGATAAGAAGATATTTGTAGCCAGCTTTTTTTACAGCAATTGCCCTACAGTTTGCAATGTGGTGAATAAGAACATTAGCGAGCAGGCGTACGCCTATCGTAAAAACCCCATGGTGTACTTTACCAGCATAACGGTAGACACGCAACGGGATACCCCGCAGGCATTAAAAAAATATGCGGCGCAGTACGAGGAAACAAAGAAATGGTTGTTCCTTTCGGGTGATACCGCTACTATTTACAACCTTGCCCGTAAAGGGTTTTTGGTAAACGCACTACAGGCCGGTAAAAATGATTTTATTTATAGCGATAAGCTGATATTGATAGACGCGGAAAAGCGCATCAGAGGATATTATAGCGGCACTTCAGCTACCGACCTTACCAAACTTAACGACGAAATAAAAGTGCTGATAGCCGAAGAGTTGCGTAAAGTTGATAAAGCGTTGTATTAGAAACAAGAAATCAAGAGAAAGACAAGCTCTCTGATCAAGAATATATGTAGAACGAATCCTGGCTCTTGTTGCCTTGATTCCTGACTCTCTTAAAAGAATGACCGATAAATTCATTTTCCGATTTGTTGCCGGCATAACCATCGTTGTAGTGGCATTAGTTATTGTACTAAACCGTCACCTTATACCCGGGCCCGCAACACCACCTGCTTTTACGCCTTACCTGCCTTTGCTAAATGCTATATTAAATGGTACATGCAGCGTATTGCTGTTAACATCATTATATTTTATAAAGCAAGGAAATATCACTGTGCATAAAAGGCTTAATATTTTAACTTTTTGTTTATCATCAATATTCCTGGCATCGTACGTACTATTCCATTACCTGATGCGTACCGACACTGTATACGGTGACATAGATGGGAATGGCTTGTTATCTGACGATGAGCGAACGGCAGCAGGAAGTTTAAGAACAATCTATCTAACTATACTTGTTCCGCACATTATATTGGCTGCCGGTGTTTTACCATTAATATTGCTGAGTTTTTACCGGGGCTTACAAATGCAGGTACAAAAACATAAGAAATTGGTAAGATGGACGTTTCCTATATGGTTATTCGTTACAATATCAGGCGTTGTTGTATATTTGATGATTAAGCCATACTACCATTTTTAATCAGGGTGAAATGAAAAAATTGAAGTTCTTATATCTTGCATTAGTATTAGGTTTATTAGTGATAAGCGTTGTACCTGTAAAAGCGCAATGCGCCATGTGTGCTGCAACCGTTGAAAGCGGTTCAAAAAATGGCAGTACTAAAGCTAATGGGTTAAACAACGGTATTATGTACCTGTTGGGCGCGCCTTACCTTGCGGTTGCTGCTGTGGCGTACATTTGGTATAAAAAATACCGCCGTAAGGATGTTGACCTTAACATGCGCAGCGAAAAGCTTAATTTAAATTAAGTATGACTATCCCCCGGTAAAGTGGTGATTTACACCGCCAAAAAACGACTTTAAAACGTTTTAAAACGCCATAGAAAGTCCGGGATTGGCAGCAAAACGCCTTAGTTAGCCTGCATTTTTCATTTTAATATTTTTTGTTCTGTAATGATAGAATCGCAAACGCTTGATTTTTTAAAAGAGCTTGTTGAGAATAACAACAGGGAGTGGTTCCAGGCCAATAAAGATAAATACGATAAAGCCCGCGCTAATGTAATAGAACTTGCTGCCGCGGTGATTGCCAAACTACACAAGGTAGATCCCAGCGTTAGCGCCGACCTTGACCCTAAGAAATGTGTAATGCGCATCTACCGCGATATCCGTTTCAGCAAAAACAAAACGCCTTATAAAAACAACTTCGGTGTAAGCCTGCCTACACAGGGCTCAAAATTGGGCGGTGTGGAATATTACCTGCAGATACAGCCCGGCAAATCATTCATTGCGGGTGGTTACTGGATGCCCGAGGCTGAACATCTGAAAGCCATTCGCCAGGAAATTGATTATAATGCGGCCGACCTGAAAAAGATAGTTGACGAGAAAGAATTTGTGAGCTTGTTTGGCGAATTCAGGAAACAGGACCAGCTGAAAACAACCCCTAAAGGTTATGATGCAGATAACGAGAATATTGACTTATTAAGGTTAAAAAGCTTTATTGTGGTGCATCAGTTAAAAGATAAAGAAATAACAAGCGCGAAAGCCGCCGATGAGATAGTTGATATGTGCAGCAGGATCTACCCGCTAAATGTTTTTTTAAAGAACGCAATTGCTTAAACACTAATCTACATATTCATGAAACTTAAACACTTATTATTAGCCGTTCTGTTCGTTTCCGCGCTTCAATCGTGTGTGGTAATGTCGCCTAAAAAGCATAAGGCCTTGCTTGCCGAACGCGACTCATTGGCAACGCGCACCACCACGTTAGAAGATCAGGTATCAAAGCTGATGGCCGATACTTCACGCATCCGCCAGGAGTTGGCCGGGCTAAAGGGCAACTACAGGTCATTAAACGATAAATATAACTCGTTAGATAAAAACTATAACGCAAGCTCGTCAAAAGTTACCCAGCTATCTTCCGATCTGCAAAAACGCGAAGCCCGCTTAAAAGAGGTGGAAGAAATTTTGCGTAAACGCGATGAAGCTACAAACGCCCTGAAAGAAAAATTACAGAAAGCCCTGCTTGGTTTCCAGCAAAGCGGTTTAACGGTTGATATCCGTAACGGTAAAGTGTACGTATCATTAACCGATAAATTGTTGTTCCCATCGGGCAGTATTGTTATCGACGAGAAAGGTAAGCAGGCGCTTAAACAGCTGGCGGCCGTTTTAAATAAAGAAGCCGACATCAATATTGCTGTTGAAGGCCATACTGATAATAAGAAAATAAAAAACCTGGGCCAGATAAAAGATAACTGGGACCTGAGTGTGTTGCGCGCAACATCGGTAACCCGTTATTTAACCGAGACAGAGAGTATCGATCCTAAAAGGTTGACCGCTACAGGTAAGGGCGAGTTCCAGCCGATAGATACGGCAAACACACCCGAAGCACTTTCTAAGAATCGCCGTATAGAGATCGTATTGTCGCCAAAACTGGATGAATTGTATAATTTGATCAGTAAATAAGATAATCCATCCTGATAATAGGATAGTCCATTATAGTTAATCCCTCACCCATGTGAGGGATTTTTTTGTTAATATTATTTTACATTAGAGGCGTTTTTTACATTAAATAATTATAAGCTTTTATATATTCGTAAATCAGATAACCAATTTAAGCTTACCCTATAAGCTATGCCTGCAGAGAAACATACCTATATACAAATACACCCGGCAGATAATGTGTTGGTGGCGCTTACCAATCTTGCGGCGGGCACCACGGTAACCTTTAAGGGGCAAAGTTTTACTTTGCTTACCCCGGTAGAAATTAAGCACAAGTTTACCCTGACTGCATTACAGCCCGGCTCACCGATACACATGTACGGCGTTTTGGTTGGCAAGGCCGATGAGTATATTGCGCAGGGAACAGCCTTAACGGTAGATAACATTAAGCATGCCTCTGATGATTTTAAATTGGGCAATCGTAAAACGGAATGGACAGTACCCGCGGCTGCAGAAAACTATCGCGATAAAACTTTTATGGGTTTCCACCGGGCGGATGGCTCGGTAGGCACGGCCAATTACTGGCTGGTTATCCCACTGGTTTTTTGCGAGAACAGGAATATTAACGTTTTAAAAGAGGCCTTATCTGCCAAACTTGGTTTTGCTAAGCCACGTGGATACGAGAGCGAGGTTGACAGCCTGGTAGAGATGTACCAATCGGGTAAGTCGGCAGCAGAGATACTGAATGCCGATCTGCAATTATCGCCCGAAGGGCAATCCTCTAAAAAATTATTCGAGCATATCGATGGGATCAAATTCCTGAACCATGATATGGGCTGCGGCGGTACCCGTACCGATAGTGATGCCCTTTGCGGTTTGCTGGCCGGATACATCACCCATCCAAATGTGGCTGGCGCAACCGTGCTTAGTTTGGGTTGCCAGCATGCGCAGGCCGGTATACTGCAAGCCGAAATACAAAAACGCGATCCCAACTTCAGCAAACCCCTGGTAATGCTGGAACAGCAAAAAATAGGTACGGAAAGTAAGCTGTTGCACGAAGCCCTTAAACAGACGTTTGCCGGTTTAATGGAAGCCAATAAACAACAACGCCAGCCGGCGCCTATCTCAAAACTTTGCATTGGGTTAGAGTGTGGCGGCTCTGACGGGTTCTCGGGTATTTCGGCAAACCCAACGTTGGGGTATTTGTCAGATATTTTAGTAGGCCTTGGCGGGAGTGTTGTGCTTGCCGAATTCCCTGAACTTTGCGGGGTGGAACAAGAGTTGAGCGACCGCTGCATCGATGAAACAGAAGCTATGAAATTTATGGACCTGATGCGCACCTACAACGCGCGCGCCGAGGCAGACGGATCGGGCTTTTACGCCAACCCATCGCCGGGCAATATCAGGGATGGGTTAATAACCGATGCTATTAAATCTGCAGGGGCGGCAAAAAAGGGCGGTACATCGCCGGTAACAGATGTGTTGGATTACCCCGAAAAAGTAACCAAACCCGGCCTAAACCTGCTATGCACCCCGGGCAGCGATGTGGAAAGTACCACAGCCGAAGTAGCATCAGGCGCTAACGTGGTTTTATTTACAACCGGCTTGGGTACGCCAACTGGTAACCCTATAACGCCGGTAATAAAAGTGGCTACCAACACGGCTGTATTTAACCGTATGCCCGATATTATGGATATCAACTGCGGTACCATTATAGAGGGTGAAGAAACTATCGAACAATCGGCCACACGGATGCTGGATTATGTGATAGAGGTAGCCAGTGGCCGCAAACAGCCCAAGGCGGTAATTTTAGGACAAGACGATTTTATCCCCTGGAAAAGAGGGGTCTCATTATAAAACGGATATATGTTTAGCTTAAAAAACAAACACGCGGTAATTACCGGCGGCGGTAGCGGTATAGGCAGGGCCATCTCGGTATTGTTTGCCAAACAGGGTGCAACTGTTCACATTATTGAATTGAATGCTGATGCAGCCGCGCAAACCATCGAAGAAATTAAAAGTACCGGCGGCGATGCCTTTGGCTACACTGCTGATATTAGTAAACAAGAGCAGGTGCTGGATGTATTTAAGCAAGTTGGCCGGGTTGATATACTGGTGAACAATGCCGGTATAGCACACGTTGGCAACCTGGAAGGCACAACCGAGGCCGATCTTGATCGTATATACAATGTAAACGTTAAAGGCGCTTACAACGCGCTGTATGCCGCCATCCCGGTGATGAAGGCCAACGGTGGCGGTGTTATCCTTAACATGGCATCAATAGCGGCATGGGTTGGCATTACCGATAGGTTTGCTTACTCCATGAGTAAAGGCGCTATTATGGCCATGAGCCTGTCTGTAGCGCGCGATTACTTAGCGGATAATATTCGCTGTAACAGCATATCCCCGGCAAGGGTACATACCCCTTTTGTGGATGGATTTATAGCTAAAAACTATGCAGGCCGCGAAGATGAGATCTTTGAGAAACTATCAAAAAGCCAACCCATAGGCCGCATGGGCAAACCTGAAGAGGTTGCCTCGCTTGCTCTGTACCTGTGCAGTGACGAGGCGGGCTTTATCACCGGCAGCGATTACCCTATTGATGGCGGCTTTATAAAATTGAACAATTAATTTGGAGTAAATAGAGAATGGTTGATTGGTAAGTGGTTGAATAGTTTGCAGAACTATCAGGTACGGGCACATATTCAACCATTCACCACTTAACTAATCAACCACTCACTAAATATGAAACTGATAAGATACGGCGCTGCCGGTAAAGAGAAAACCGGGGTTATTATTGACGATGTAAAATACGATACATCTGCCTTTGGCGAAGATTATAACGAAGCTTTTTTTGAGAACGACGGGCTGAACAGGTTGCAGCAGTTCATCAATACAAATAAAGATGCTTTAACTAAAGTTGCTGATGGTGAACGTTTGGGTAGCCCGGTTGCGCGCCCATCAAAAATTGTATGTATTGGGTTGAACTATAAAGACCACGCCGAAGAGACAAACGCGCCGTTGCCAAAAGAACCTATCCTGTTCTTTAAATCAACCACCGCTTTGGTTGGGCCGAATGATGATATCATCATCCCTAAAAATTCGGTGAAAACAGATTGGGAGGTGGAGCTTGCCGTAGTAATAGGCAAAAAAGCATCATACGTAGAAGAAAGCGAAGCGATGGACTACGTGGCTGGTTACGCGCTGCATAATGATGTATCTGAACGGGAGTTTCAACTGGAACGTAACGGCACCTGGGACAAAGGGAAAGGCTGCGACACCTTCGCCCCGATTGGCCCGTTTTTGGCTACTGCCGATGAAATTAAAGATGTACACAACCTGCGCCTTTGGCTAACCCTTAACGGTAAAACCATGCAAGATGGCAGCACCTCAAACCTGATATTTAACATAGCGCACCTAATATCGTACACCAGTCAGTTTATGACCTTACTGCCCGGTGATATTATTTCTACCGGTACGCCTGCAGGTGTTGGCCTGGGCTTTAAACCGCCGCTTTATTTAAAACCCGGCGATGTGGTTGAGTTAGGTATTGATGGCCTGGGCCAGGCCAGGCAAGTGTTAAAAGCTTATGCAAAAAATTGATAGTCACCAGCATTTTTGGCTTTACGATAAAGAAAGGCATGCCTGGATAGACGATAGCATGCAGGCATGTCAACAAAACTCTTTACCGGCCCACCTGCAACCCATTTTACAACAAAACGGGTTTGCAGGGTGCGTTGCCGTGCAGGTAGACCAAACCGAAGCCGACAATGATTTTACGCTTGGCCTGGCCGAAAACAACAGTTTTATTAAAGGCATAGTTGGCTGGGTTGACTTGCAGGCAGATAATATTGAAGAACGACTGGAATACTATAGCCATATAAAACAGATGAAAGGCTTTCGCCATATTTTGCAGGGGGAGTCGGATGATAAATTTATGCTGAGTGCAAAGTTTAAACACGGCATAAGCCTGTTAAATAAATACGGATTTAGTTATGATATCCTCATTAAACCCAACCATTTACCTTACGCAAAAGAACTGGCAGCCGCTTTTCCTGATCAACGGTTTGTGATAGACCACTTAGCCAAACCCTATATAAAGGCTGGGAAGATAGGTGGCTGGAAACATGATATACAGGCATTGGCCGCTTGCCCCAATGTATCATGCAAAGTATCGGGTATGGTAACTGAAGCCGACTGGCAAAATTGGAAACCCGAAGATTTTACGCCTTACCTTGATGCTGTTTTTAACGCATTCGGTGCAAAACGCATTATGTATGGTTCAGACTGGCCGGTGTGTAATGTAGCTGGCGGATATAAAGGTGTATTAAAGGTTGCCGAAAATTATATTGGCCATTTAACTCAAAACGAACAGGAACTTTTCTGGGCTAAGAACGCTATTGAATTTTACCGCTTAGATAAGTTGTAAGATATTAGGCGACAAAATATAAATTTAGTTATCTTCATCTGTCATGACTAAAAGCCTAATCATAATACTTCTCCTGGTATTTCTATGCCTGGGTTTACAAAGCAACGCCATCGGCATTGCGGATACTACTACCCATAACCCTGCGTCTATCAATAAAGCCCTTGGTTATCAAATGGGTGATTATACCGCCTATTTTAAGGAAGCGTTATCATACATCACAAAAAACGACCTTGTTAAAGGCGCGCCTTTACTTTCAACCGGCCTTACACACGTTTTTACTGAAAAAATGGTTGACAGGATAATGCCATATCAAACTTATGAGATACTTCAACTTATTATACAAACAGGTAAAGGTAATTTGTCAAAAGAAGAGAAACGTTTAGGGGAGGCACTTATAAAAGGAATGTTTGCTAAAGACAAACCGTCGGACAAAACAATGCTATCATACTTAAAACAGTCATCAAATAGTTTATTCATAAACCGTTTTAGGCTTCTTTTTTTAACATTAACAAATGATACAACAGCCAACATTCAGGTTGATAAATTATTGGCAGATGAACCAAAGCTAATTTCTGCCAACCTTTTAAAAGCAGAGATTTTAAATAAGGGAGAACAATATGAGGAGTGCATAAAGTTTTGCGATAAGGTTATAGCGCAATGGCCAAACTATGCTTATGCATACAAACTAAAGGGTGATTGTTACGCCAGTTTGGATCAAAACGAACAGGCGCTAACCCAATATACCAAGGCAATAGAGCTTTTCCCTAAATATTATGAAGCAATATACGAAAGGGCTGAGGCCTTATTAGATATTAAAAGCTATAAAGCCTCTATCGACGGATTTAGGGTCATCAACCCATCATACAAGTGGGCGGCTTATAATTTAGCAAGGGCTTATAGGAAAATAGATATGGCCGATAGCGCGCTGTACTACATTAATATGCACATAAAGCAAAACCCCGACGATGGAGATGGTTATAATATAAAAGGCAGTATTTATTATGATAAGAACGAATATGGTACCGCAATTAATTTCCTGACCCAAGCTATACAGCTGGATACACTTAAGGATTATTATTATGAGGATAGAGGTGATGCGTATTTTTATGCGGACTCTATTGGTTATGCATTAAAAGATTTTGAAAAGCTTGTTGAGCTCGACAAAAAATCCGAATATGGACTCAGGCGTATCGGTGATTGTTATTATGCGAATAAAGATTATGCAAAAGCCATAATGTATCAACAGAAAGCTATTGAGATTTTGCCTGAAAATAAATATGCTTTTGTTTCATTGAACCTCTGTTATGAAAAACTTAATAAGTTTAAAGAGGCTATAGAAGCTGGCAAAAAAGCCGTGGCTATAGATAGCACCTACCGGATGGCATTAGGAAACTTGGGGTGGACCTACTACCGCGTCGGTGAGTATAATTTATGTATAGATTATTCTTATCGCGCGCTTAAATACGATAAAACGGCCGCCTATGCTATGTTTAATATAGCACTTGCCACCTTAAGAAAAGGGGAGTTTGAAAAAGCGAAAGGCCTTTATGGTAAGTTTATAAAAGAATGTAAGGATAATGGTTACACAGTAAATGATGGGGCAATTACCGACTTGAAAGATTTGATAGATCAAAAAGTAATGGTCAAGGAATCAAAATTCATTATCAAAAACATCTTTAACAAAGAATAGATTTTGCTATTTAACAGGTTTAAAAGGCCATTCTTTATTCACTTTTGCTTTGGTGAAGTACACAATCGTGCCTAAAGCTATAGCACTCAATCCACCCAACACCATATGGAACCCGGTTGAAATGAGGATGCCCACCCACATAGCAATGGCCAAAAATATAGGCAGTGGGAACAAGGGCATTTTATAAGGGAAATTGGTTTCGCTTTTACGCCTGCGCAGCAAATACAAGCCTAATGCTTGAGATATGAATTGGATCAATATCCTCATAGCCAGTATGGCGCTGATCACATCGCTTAGCTTAAACAACAGGCTAAACACAAAAGCTATCCCCCCTAAAACCAATAACGATACATAAGGAAAGTTGCCTTTTGGGTGCAATTTAGCAAACACTTTAAAAAACGCGCCATCTGCCGCTGCGGCATAAGGGATACGGCTGTAACCTAACGTAGCCGAAAATACCGACGAAAACGCAACCAGTAATATTAAACACGTAACCACTTTTGCAGCTACATGGCCCGATAACCGTTCCATAAACTCGCTTACAACAAACTGACTATCCTTGGCCTGGTGCCAGGGTATTACGCTTACAACACTCACATTCATCAGCATATAAAGTATGGCAATGCCCGCTATAGAAATAAACATACTCTTTGGTATGTTTTTAGAAGGGTTAACAATTTCGCCGCCTAAATGGCAAACATTATAGTAGCCCAGGTAGCTGTACACGCTTTTTACACTGGCAAAACCTATAGCTGCTACAAAGGCGTAGTTAACGGTTAAACCATCATTAATATGTTTTATGGGTGATAGGAAATTGCCATGCGCCAGGCCACCTGCTATGATCCAGATCATGGTGAGCAACACGCCAACCCACAGCACCATACTTATTTTACCTATCGATTCTATTTTGCGATACAAAAGGATAATAATGCAGATCACCACACTCCCGCTCATAACTTTTGCCTGTATAGCCGATAGCGGGAACAGGTATGAAAAATAGGAAGCAAAGCCAATAGCAGCCGATGCGATAACGAGGGGAGCTTGTATCATGGTTTGCCATACAAACAAAAAGCTCATGAGCTTCCCCGGGCCTTTTTTACCGTAGGTTTCTTTCAGGAAATTGTAGGAGCCACCGGCCATAGGGAAGGCTGCGCCAAGTTCGCTCCAAACCATGGCATCTATAAATGATAGTAGCGCACCGGCCAGCCAGGCGTATAAAAACCACGGCCCATTCATCATACTGATTACCATAGGTAAAGTAATGAACGGCCCAATGCCGACCATGTCGGTCATGTTTATTGCGGTGGCTTGTGCCAGGCCCAAACGTCTTGCTAAAGTAGTTTCAGCCATGCAGTTATTATAAGCGAAAAAAAATCAATCAGTTAACAGTACAAAAATAACTTTAAGGTGTAACGGTTAAAATTTATTGGGTCAGCGGTTTGTAATGAGTTATTTAATACTTGCTCATATTTTAAATATACCAGCTTTCGGATATATACAGGGCTTTTTTTAAGGTATGTTTCAGGTGATGCCTGCCAATTTAATCGGCACATTTACAGCCCTTACCGATACATTCTTGTATAAGTTGTTACAAACCGTGTTATTTAGCCGTATGGCTAATTGTAACATGCTTGTTTCTTTAACATTAATTAACAATAGCAGCCTTACATATTATTAGAATAACACTCAAATTAGCATCCAAATCCTATTACCTGCATTTACTTGTTAACCCTCTTACTTCAATTTAAATGAAACTAAAAACTACTCTGTTAAAATTATTACTTTTTGCGTTTGTTGCCGTGCTTGCCGCGTGCGGTAAAAGCTCACCCGTAACGTATGATTTACCCCAACTTGTAACTTATGATGTTGTTATCGACCCTACATCTACCATAGCATGGACAGGGGGGGTAATCACAAACAGTGTACCTGTAACAGCCTATGGCGTTTGCTATAGTACTACCAATAGCGAACCTACTATTACCGATAGTAAAACAACAGAAACCATCAGTACATTTTTGTTTGGCAGCAAACTTAAAGGGCTCTCTTTAAATACGGTATATTACGTAAGAGCTTATGGAACCAACTCGTCAGGTAACACCGGTTATGGTAACGTGGTACAGTTTAAAACAGGTGGTGGTATAGCCGACGCATACGGAACGGTAAGTACCATTGCAGGCTCGGCCGCGGGTTATGAAAACAACACCGGTACGGCAGCTTTATTTAACCGCCCCACTGCTGTTGCAACCGATGCAGCAGGTAATATTTACGTTGCCGATTCTTACAACTCAGTTATCAGGAAAATAACCCCTGGTGGTGTAACTACTACGGTTGCCGGTACCGGTACTTTTGGATATACGGACGGCCCTGCCGATAAAGCGCAATTTTATGTGCCATCGGGCCTGGTAATTGATGCCACCGGAAATATCTTTGTAGCAGACCTGGGTAATAATATTATCAGGAAAATAACCCCTGCCGGTGTTGTAAGCAGCTTTGCAGGCAATGGTTCGTCAGGCTCAGGCGATGGCACCGGAAGTGCTGCAACGTTTAGCGGCCCGGCTGGTATAGCTATGGATGCTAACGGGAATTTTTATGTTACGGATAGCAATAATAACCTTATCAGAAAAATCACCCCTGCGGGCGTTGTAACAACAGTTGCCGGTAACCGCGTGGGTGCCTATACAAATGGTATTGGTACGGCCACATCTTTTAACAAACCCACAGGTATAGCATTTGATGCTGCCGGTAATATGTATGTTGCCGAAGCGGCTAACAATGCCATCAGGAAAATAACAAAGGATTATACAGTAACCACATTTGCCGGTGGGGTAGATACCGCGGCACTTAAACTGGGCAGCCCCCAGGATTTGAAAATAGATGCTAATAACAACGTTTATATTACAGATGCTAACGGCCGAGTGCTTAAAGTAAATAAGGATAGGATATTTAGTGTTGTAGCAGGTAAAGCATCAACAGGCACTACAGATGGTGATGGCAACACAGCTTTGTTTAATGGCCCTAAAGGTATAGCGTTAGATGCGCAAGGCAATATCATTATTGCCGATTATAATAATAACCGGATACGAAAGATTGTTCAATAGAAACATGCTGTTAAATATAAAAGAAGCCGCGATAAGCGGCTTTTTTTATGGCCATGCTGTGTAAAATAAACCTGAATTTCATGTAAATTATTAAGTAAAAAAAAGTATAATTTTGTCAGTGTCCACACATCTGTATTTGATGGTTACTTGCATAAATGATAAGAAAAGATAAAATTTTATTGCTGCTGCCCCAGGCATATAAAATAGTGTTTCTTTTGCTGATGTTGTTGCCTGCTGTTAAAGGTAAAGCACAAGGGTTACAGTTCAATTCGAACGACAGCTTAATGAGCCAGCGTACCTCATATGTTGTTTTTGCTAAAGAAACACCTACGTTTAACAATCACCTGTCCATTAGTTTCGATTTGTCTTTATGGGATAACGACCACTTAGGCTATGTATTCAACATAATAGATGCAAAAAGCAATTCATACAGCTTAACTTATATTTATAATTACAATGGGTCGCCAACCTTAAATTTTAATATTGATAGTAAAAGCAATAAGATAGAGATACCACTTAGCCTGGCCCAGTTAAAAAAGCGCAAGTGGATAAAAATTAAGGCCGATATCGATCTGAAGAATAATACGGTAGTCTTTTTAGTAAATGGCAAATGGTACAAGGCCCGCGATTTTGGGTTTGAAAGCAGTATAACGCCAAAAATCACCTTCGGCAAAAACCCGCACTACTCTGATGTGCCTAAAATGGCAATAAAAAACCTGGTTATTAATGATGACAGCAAAAGTTACTCTTTCCCGCTAAATGAGTGGAAGGGGAAAAATGTACATACCGCCGATGGCGATGTGCTGGGAGCTGTAGACCACCCCGTGTGGCTTATTAACGAATCATATTTTTGGACGCCAAAGTTTGAAAGGCATTTTAATGAAGTTGCCGGGTTAAACTTTGATGTAAACCAGCAAACCCTGTTTATGTACCAAACAGATTCGCTGATAATTTATAACGCTCAGGGCGGCAATACTACAAGCAAAGCGTATAAAAACAAACTGCCTGTTAAGCTTTTGCTTGGTAAAAGCATCATCAACAATAAGCAAAACAAGTGTTATGTGTATGAGGTGCAGCCACCCGATTCATTGCACAGTATAGCGTCGCTTGATCTGAACACTTTAGAGTGGCAGCATGTTGGCAAAGGTTTTATAAAAGAACAAAGGCACCACCACAATATCTTTTTTGATAAGGATCAGGCTAACATCTATCTTTTTGGCGGGTACGGTTCATTCTCATACCATAAAGATTTTCTTAAGTATGAGCAGGCTACCGATAGTTGGAAAAAGGTTGCTTTTACCGGCGATACGATAACCCCTCGTTTCTTCTCGGGGAGCAGCCAGGCAGATGAGAATAATGAAGTGTATATATTTGGTGGTTATGGTAATCAATCGGGCAACCAGATAGTTGGTGGTACCCATTTTTATGACTTGTATAGGGTTAATTTAACCAAACATACCATAAAAAAATGCTGGGAAATTACCCCCAACGAAGAGCCGTTTGTATCGGCAAATAACCTCGTCATATCAAAGGATAAAAAACACTTTTACGCTTTATGCTACCCGCACGAAAAACCCAAAACTAACCTGCGGTTATACAAGTTCTCTATTAAAGATGGCACGTATGAGGTGGTGAGCGGCACTATCCCGGTTGCATCTGAAAGAATTGAAAGTGATTTTAACCTATTTTATAACCCTAAGCAGGACGCGTTTTATTGTACCGCGCAGGAGTTTACCTCCCCCTTGCAATCAACAGTAAAGATCTATGCACTTACCGGTACGCCAGTAAGCCAACAGGCATATTTAGCCTCGCAACAGCCTGATAAGCCCAAGTTTAATAAGGCCTATATATACCTTCTACTGTTTGTGATATTTGCAGCTGGTAGCGCATGGTATTTTATAAAAAAGAAAAAGCGGCAGGCCCCAATTATTGATATTGATAGTGAAATAGCAGCTGATTTTTATACTCCGAAAAAAGAAACAGATAAAAAGCCCAACGCGGTTTATTTGCTTGGCGAATTTACCGTGTTTAGTAAAAACGGCCGGGATATAACTTACCTGTTTAGCCCCAAAATAAAGCAGTTGTTTATACTGATTCTGCTAAACAGTAAGGATGAGCAGGGAGTTGTTTCCAAAAAGATATCTACAACGTTATGGCCCGATAAAGAGGTTGTAAAAACCAAAAATATAAAAGGGGTTACCATTAATCACCTCAGGAGCATTATTGCTGATATTGATGGTATAGAACTAACTTTTTTAAATGATACCTATTGCTTTAAACTAAGCAATACCTTTTTCTGCGATTACTTTTTAGTTAACGATGCAATAGCCAGTGTACACCAGCATACTGTAACTGCCGGGCAGTTTATAACGGAGAATTTTGACCTGTTTGCACGTGGGGGATTATTACAACAAGTACCCGAGACCTGGCTTGATGATGTTAAACTGAATTTTGAAGAAACACTTGCCGGGGTCATCTTACCCGAACTTCAAAAGATCTATGACGACGGCGATCATAAGAAAGCGCTTGAGTTATCGCGCGTAGTATTGAGCATAGACCCGTTTAGCGATGGCGCGTTAAAGTACAAGTTAAAATCCTTGCGCAAAATAAAGGGGATTGACTATGCTAAAAAGGTATATGATGAGTTTGTAGCCGAATATCACAAATCATTAGGGGGCGAATACCCTATTCATTTCGACAAGATCTGTAAGTAATTCTTTTCCAGTGCTTATATAATTAAATAAGTATCCGTTTCGGATAATTTATTTCCTTAATAAACGGGTTAAAATACGGCGGTTAATGAAATTTTAACTGTATTAACCCCTTTTTTAACCCTTATTTTAATACACTCCCATCTATACTTGTGTGCCGGTAAAAGCAACGTGCATTAAGGGTTAACCATCCCCCTGCATATAGCCGGTGTTATTATAAACCAAGTTTAAACCAATTTACCTATGGATGAAATTTTTACCTATTGTGGTGAATGCCGTGGCATTTACTATAGTGTAAAAATGAAAAAGGCAGTGCAGTTTTGCATTACGTCGTTTTTGTTTTTATTGATGTGCAGCTCAGCCTTTGCACAAAGCAAACCAGTTACGGGAACCGTATCTGACGATGCCGGCGCCTTGCCCGGGGTTACCGTGAAAATTAAAGGCTCGGATGTTGGTACGGTAACCGATGTTAATGGGAAGTACTCGCTAAACGCGGCCTCGGGGCAAACGCTTATTTTTTCGTTTGTTGGTTACGCCAACCAGGAGGTAGCCATTACCACTCAGCAAAACGTTAATGTAAAGTTAGCGCAAAACTCTTCCTCATTAAACGAGGTGGTGGTAGTGGGTTACGGTACACAAAAGAAAGCTACTGTTACCGGGGCCATCGCGTCGGTAAGCAACAGCGAAATTGTTAACACCAAAAACGAGAACGTTTTAAACTCGTTAACCGGTAAAGTAGCCGGTTTGCGTGTTACACAAAACTCTGCCGAACCGGGGTCATTCGATAACTCATTTAGCATTCGCGGGTTTGGCGATCCGCTGGTTGTGATTGATGGTATCCCCCGCGATAATATTACCCGCCTTGATCCTAACGATATCGAAAGTGTATCGGTACTGAAAGATGCATCGGCAGCTATTTACGGTGTGCGTGCAGCCAACGGTGTAATATTGGTTACCACCAAAAAAGGGAAAAAGGGGTCGCTTGAACTAAATTATTCTGGCACTTATGGTTTCCAGGTACCTTCGGGCCTGCCAAAAGCAGTAGGCGCAATTGATTATATGACTCTGGTTAACGAGCAGCTATTGCACAACGTTAGCGGTGGCCAGGTAAAATATTCCCAGACTGATTTCGACGCGTATAGAAATGGCAGCAGGGTAAGTACAGATTGGTACACTCCCGTTATAAAAAGCAGCGTTCCGCAATCACAGCATAACCTTAATGCTACCGGTGGTAACGAAAATACCCAATACTTTATCAGTATGGGTATCACCAATCAGGACGGCTTTCTGCGCAGTGGCGACCTTAATTATAAAAGGTACAACCTCCGGTCAAACCTATCTACCAGGATAAATAAAAACCTTACGGTTGATCTGAACCTGAATGCGACTATGGATCAAAAGAACCAACCATATCAGGACGCATGGAACATCATCAGATCGTTTTGGAGGCAGATCCCTACCGAACCTATTTATGCCAATAACAATCCCGATTACCTGCTTAAAGGTACCGTTGATGGTACAAACCCGATAGCGCTTTCAAATTCTGATGTAAGCGGTTACAAAGTGTACAACAATAAGTGGTTCCAGTCGCAGGTATCTGCTACCTACACTGTGCCATCTGTGCCCGGTTTAAGCGCCAAAGGTTTATTTAGCTATGATTATTATAACTCAAGTAACAGGTTATACCAAAAAGCATATAACCAATATACATATAACGAACAAGACGATAGCTACCCGGCAACAGCATACCAAACGCCGGCTACCTTTAGGCGCGAGTTTTTTGAACGGCCTTCAACTTTAACCCAGCTGTCTTTAAACTACGACCACAGCTTTGGTAACCATAGTTTTACCGGTTTGCTGATGTATGAAGAAAGTAACCGCCAGCAGGATAATTTTTATGCTCAGCGCGAATTGGCTTTAGCTGTCGATCAGTTGTTTTCGGGTAGTGCTACCAACCAGGTAGGATCGGCTAACTCGGGTGATATTTACAACTATGTAAATAAATCTATTATTGGCCGTGTAAACTATAACTACAAATCTAAATACCTTGCCGAGTTCAGTTTCAGGAACGATGGGTCATCAAGGTTTTCGCCGCTTAAACAATGGGGCTTTTTCCCTGCGGGATCAATAGGATGGAGGATCTCTCAAGAAGATTTCTGGAAAAATTCATCTGCCCTGTCATTCATAAACGACCTGAAATTGCGTGCATCATACGGTAAAGTAGGTGACGACTCGGCTTTGGCTTACCAGTTTTTAACCGGTTATCGCTACCCATCAAATGGCGACAGTAATCAGTTGCCTCCGGGTTCTGTTTTCGACGGTACTTTTGTCAATGGCGCGCAAAGCCTGGGTATTGCCAACCCCAACTTAACCTGGTTTAATGCCGAAACTTACAACATCGGTGTTGATCTTGAAGCATGGAACGGATTATTAGGTGCAACGGTTAACGTTTTCAGGCGAGACAGAACGGGACTGTTAGGTACCCAGGCATTAACCCTTCCGGGTGTAGCCGGCGCCGACCTTCCGCAGGAAAACCTGAACAGCGACCGCACGCAAGGTTTTGAGGTAGAACTTAGCCACCGCAACCACTTTGGCGCATTCAATTATTTTGTAAAAGGAAACCTTGCCTTTAGCCGTACAAAAAACCGTACGGTTATCAGAGCAGCTTCGGGTAACTCGCAAGACAACTGGCATGACAATAGCAACGATCGCTGGAACAATATCTATTGGGGACAGGGTGCTGCTGGTCAGTTTCAAAACTATCAGGATATCTTAAACAGCACGCAGTTTGTATCACGTAACGCGGTAGTAGGCGATTATCAATATGAAGACTGGAACGGCGATGGTATAATCGACGATAAAGACAAGCATCCTATAGCTTACAACAGCGCACCCTTAACCCAGTTTGGTTTAACGCTTGGCGGCTCATACAAAGGGTTTGATTTTAATACTGTGTGGCAGGGCGCTACAGGTGTAACTGTTTCATACATCGAACAACTGAACATACCACTTTGGGGTGGAGGCAGTGCGCTAACCCAGTTTATGGATAGGTGGCACCCGGCCGATCCTAATGCAGATCCTTACAATCCAAATACCGTATGGGTTCCCGGTAAATATGCCTTAACAGGCACTACAGCCGATGTTAACTCTATGTTCAATATCCAGGATGCTTCTTACGTAAGGTTAAAATCTGCCGAGATAGGTTATTCTATTTCGCCAAACTTCGCTAAAATAATAGGTATAAAAGGGGCAAGGATATTTGTGAATGGTTACAACATATTAACCTTCACCGGCTTAAAGTACCTCGATCCGGAACATCCGTCAAGTACTTACGGTTACTTGTATCCACTCAACAAGACATTCTCTTTAGGCGTAAATGTTAAGTTATAAAAAAGATAAGATCATGAAAAAATATACATACATCATATTATGCCTTTTAGTGTGCTGGACAACAGCATGTAAAAAGTTGGACGTACCACCAATTAACGTAGTACAGGATAAAGATATATTTACCAGTTCAGGTGGTATACAAGCCTACATGGCGCGTATCTATAGCGAATTACCAATTGAAGATTTCAGATATTCACCGCAACGGGGGTTAAACTTTTTCTGGATAATAAGCCCATTCCCCGCCGTTACCGGCGAAGCCCTGAGCCGCGACCAGACAGGCGCCATGCAGGAAAACGTAGACGAATCGCCCTGGGGCGACTCTTATAAACTGATAAGGGATGTAAACTACTTTTTAGAAAACCTGCCAAAATATGCATCCACTTTCACACCTGAGCAGGTTAACTCCTGGTTGGGCGAAGCACGGTTTATACGTGCGGCAACTTATTTTGCACTGGTAAAACGTTACGGCGGCGTACCTATTGTTGATAAGGTACTACAAATCCCTGCATCGAATGTGGATGACCTGAATATACCGCGCTCGTCAGAAGAAGCCGTGTATGATTACATTGCTGCCGATTTGGATTTTGCTTACACCAACATGGGCGAAACCAACCAGGCAGGCCGTGCCAATAAATATGTGGCGGCGGGTTTTAAATCGCGGGCTATGCTTTACGCGGGTTCTATTGCCAAATACAACCAAATAACATTGGTTGACCCATCCGGCAACAGGGTTTGCGGTATCTCCGCTACAAAAGCGATAACTTATTTTAAAGCGGCTTATGATGCTGCTGTTTTGTTAGAAAGTAAATACAGCCTTTATAAAAACAGCTGGAAAGCCGGCGATAAAGTCGCCCAATATCAAAACTTTATTGATATGTTTTTTGATAAGAATAGCTCAGAAAATATTTTTGTAAGGCAATACCATTACCCCGAATCTGTACACGGGTATGATGCATACAATGTTCCGCGCCAGCTAATGGGTGGTA
The DNA here is from genome assembly GCF_001636615.1 of Mucilaginibacter sp. L294. Classification (GTDB taxonomy): domain Bacteria; phylum Bacteroidota; class Bacteroidia; order Sphingobacteriales; family Sphingobacteriaceae; genus Mucilaginibacter. Next base: position 20,068 of record NZ_LGEK01000015.1, read on the forward strand.
ACGGTTATTCATCAGAAGTTAACCCGACTTTGAATTTTGTGGAGATGTTTGATGGCCTGCCTAAAAATGCCGATGGCACCATCAAAACCATGACAGCCGGTAAATACGACCTGTATACCAATACGATGGACCTTTTTGCCAATGCCGAACCAAGGTTAAGGGCAACGGTTATCCTTCCGGGCGATGTGTTTAAAGGCCAAAGCATCGAAATTCGTCGTGGTATCTACACTGGCAGTTCGGCAGGTGGTATAAGCCCACTTTTGCCTGCTGGGGCAACCGGGAATTATCCCACAGCTAATATTGTGCAATCATCAAACGCTACGCAAACTCCTTATACATTGCCAGACGGTTCAAAAATGAACCCCGCGGGTTTAAGCGGCGTGTTTAGCGGTGATGGAACAGCTGCTATATCTGGTTTCTCGATACGTAAATGGCTGGCCCCTGATAAGCCAACGTCAGAAGTATTAGAGAACCGTTCAGACCAAACCTGGATAGAGTTACGTTACGCCGAAGTATTACTGAACCGTGCCGAAGCTGCTTATGAGCTGAATGTATTAGGCCAAAATGACAAGAACTATCTGCAGGATGCTTTTGCAGCTATTAACCAGATCCGCGAGCGTGCGGGTGCCGATATGTTGGCCAGTGCAGCCAACCTGAACAGTATTGACATCGTGCGTAAAGAGCGTAGAAAAGAACTGGGTTTCGAAAATAAAACCTGGTGGGATATGAGGAGATGGAGAATTGCTGATAAAGAGCAAAACTCAACCATTTACAAAATTTTAATGCCTTTCTACTCTGCTAATGATAAGAAATACTTTTTTGATGCACGTACCGACGAAAGAAACGCACGCTACACATTTGATGTACGCTGGTATTACGAGCAGATCCCGAATGGTGAGATCCAGAAAAGTCAGAAGTTAATTCAAAACCCGGGCTATTAATAACAAAAAACATGAAAAAGATATTATATACACTTGCTATTTGCGCAGTTGCCTTAACAACCAGCTCTTGCAGTAAACTCGACAATCAGGAAGCCCCTTCCGAAACATTAACAGGAAGCGTGGTTGATGCAGGTACAGGTAAAACAGTACAAACAGAAAATGGCAGCGGCACCCGTATAAAGCTGTTGGAAACAAGCTGGAGCGATAACCCAACGCCTTTCTACATTGCTTCTATGCAGGATGGTACATTTAATTATACTAAACTTTTCCCGGGGACTAACAAAATAAGTGCCGAGGGCCCGTTTGTGCCTATGGTGCAAACAGATGCTTCCGGGGCTACTACAGTAGATAAAAGCCAGACAGTTCAAATAAAAGGTACCACAACCGTTAAATTTTCGGTTGAGCCATTCCTAAGGATTGAATGGGTTGGCGAACCGGTAATTAATGCCGATGGCACTATAACTGCCAGCTTTAAATTTACACGAGGTACAAATGACCCTGCCTTTCAGCAGGATATAAGTGATGTGCAGTTGTTTGTAAACTCTAACAAGTTTGTGGGCAATAATAATTTCGATAACCGTTATTCGCCAAAAATTGAATACAACGGTTCTGACGGTAACGCCCAGGTTGGGCAAACCCTAACATTTACCACCATTGGCGGCCCGCTGCCAACAAATAGGGAATACTTTATAAGGATAGGCGGCCGCACAAACTATGGCCTTAAATACTATAACTATACCGATGTTAAAGTAGTAACTGTCCCTTAATAACAGCCAAATAATACCTGCTTAAGCGTACTTAATTGTGCTTAAGCAGGTTAATAAACAAAATCCTATGAAACAACTTTTATTATCCTGCTGCCTGGCAGCGCTAACTGTTAGTGCCCATGCCCAGGCAACAAAACCGGCCCAGTTAAAGCAAAAAACCGCTTTCCAGACCAGCAGCCCGTGGATGCCCGAAATTGATGTACGATCAGACATCGCCATTGTTTACGGTGTAAATGACAGGCCGGGGATGACATTTGAGCAGCGCGTAAAAACCTGGCGCGACCATGGTTACCAGGCCCAGTTTATGACAGGTATAGCCTGGGGCGATTACAAGGATTATTTTTTAGGCAAGTGGGATGGCATTAACCATTTGGGTGTTGGCCAGGTTACGCAAAAAGGCGATACCATATTTCATGGTAGGGATATGCCTTATGTAGTGCCGGTAAAATCATTCATCGAGTATATGAAAACCGCGGTAATCAAACGTGTTATTGATGCGGGTATCACCGACATTTTTTTAGAAGAGCCCGAGTTTTGGGCGAGGGCGGGTTACAGTGCGCCGTTTAAAGAAGAATGGCAAAAATATTATGGCTTCCCATGGAAACCGCAGGATGCATCGGCCGAGAATACCTATCTGTCCAGCAAGCTTAAATACCACCTGTATTACGAGGCTATAAAAGAAACATCCAACTACGCCAAAGCCTATGGCAAAAGCAAGGGCAAAAATATCAAGGTGTTTATAGCCACCCACTCGCTGGTTAACTATTCATCATGGCAAATTGTTAGCCCGGAGGCCAGCCTGGCATCACTACCCGGTATTGACGGCTATATAGCACAGGTATGGACAGGCACCTCGCGCGAGCCGACCTATTTTGACGGACAGAAGAAAGAACGTGTATTTGAGAACGCTTTTTTAGAATACGGTTCAATGGTATCCATGACAGCCCCAACAGGCCGCAAAATGTTTTTCCTGACAGACCCGATTGAAGACTGGCCACGTGATTGGGCCGATTATAAAAAGAACTACCAGGCAACCTTCACCGCAAAACTATTATACCCAACCGTATCCGATTATGAAGTAATGCCATGGCCGGAACGGATCTACACGCATCCGTATAAAGTGGCTAATAGCAACGAGAAAGTGCTGATACCGCAATATTATTCAACCCAAATGCAGGTAATGGTAAATGCTTTGAATAGTATGCCGGCATCACCCAACAGGGTAACGGGTGTAAATGGTATTGGCGTATTAATGAGCAATTCGCTGATGTTCCAGCGTTTCCCAACCCATAACGGGTTCGAGGATCCGCAGTTCTCTAATTTCTACGGGCAAACTTTGCCATTGTTAAAACGTGGTGTACCGGTACAAACCGTCCATATGGAGAACCTTACCTATGCGGCTACTTTAAAAAATATAAAGGTGTTGGTGGTGAGCTATTCTAATATGAAGCCCGTATCGGCCGAAATTCACACGGCTTTGGCAAAGTGGGTTAAAGAGGGCGGTGTTTTAATTTACACCGGCCGGGATGACGATCCATACCAATCGGTAATGGAATGGTGGAACACCAAGGGTAACAAGTTTACCGCGCCGTCGCAGCATTTGTTTAAACTGTTAAATATTAATGCAGTATCTGGCAAGCAAAAATTTAGTGTTGGCAAAGGCACGGTGTACATTGTTAGGCAAAATCCTAAAGAGTTTGTTTTAGAAGGCAATGCCGATTCGAAGTTTGTTGACCTGGTAAAACAAGGTTATGAAGCCGATGCAAAAGCAGGCAAACTAACCTTTAAAAATAGCCTGTACCTGCAACGCGGCCCTTACGATGTAGTATCGGTAATGGACGAAAACCCCGATAGCAAACCATATACTATAAAAGGACCGGTTATCGACCTGTTTGACCCGCAACTACCGGTATTAGCTGAAAAGGTTGTTAACCCTGGCGAGCAATCATTATTATATAACGTTAACCGTGTTGCCAATAAAACCAAACCACAGGTTTTGGCTGCCGCAGCAAGGGCTTACAACGAAGTGATCCAGGCTAAAAACTATTCATTCGTGGTAAAAAGCCCTGTAAAAACACTGAATAGTATGCGTGTATTACTGCCGGCAAAACCTAAAACTACAAAGGTTACCGATAGTAAAGGGCAAGAAGTTACCGATGTTAAAACATCGTGGGATGCATCCTCAAACACCGTGTACCTGGGTTTCCCAAATGATCCCGAAGGAATTAAAGTTAGTTTAAGTTGGTAAATATTGGGGTTGGTTTAAGAACAGTTACTGCTACCATACATGGGTTACCCGTGTATGCGTAGTGTAGCTGAATAATCAACATGTATTTATCACATCAAAATAGTTAAATGAAAAAATTATTATTAGTTGCTCTTTTTGCTCTCCCGGTAATTGCATCGGCACAGGTTAACAAAACAAACCTTGCCGACCTGGTTAACCCGCTGATGGGTACCGATTCCAAACCCTCGTTATCTAACGGGAACACTTACCCCGCCATAGCATTACCCTGGGGCATGAATTTTTGGACACCTCAAACAGGCAAAATGGGCAGCGGATGGCAATACACCTACAATGCCGATAAATTAGTTGGCTTTAAACAAACGCACCAACCATCGCCCTGGATGAATGATTATGGGCAATTCTCTATCTTCCCCGAAACTGGTAAGATAAGGGTTGATGAAAGCGAACGCGCCAGTTGGTACTCGCATAAGGCAGAAATTTCCAAACCCTATTATTACAGCGTTTACCTGGCCGATTATGACATTACAACCGAAATTACGCCGACAGAGCGTGCCGCCAGCTTTAAGTTCACGTTCCCCAAAAGCGATAGCTCGCACATTGTAATAGATGCTTTTGATAAAGGATCGTACGTGAAAATAATCCCCGGCGAGAATAAAATAGTAGGCTACAGCACCCGTAACAGCGGCGCAGTGCCCGGGAATTTCAAGAACTATTTTGTTATATATATAGATAAGCCATTCAAAAATGCCTCGACATGGCACAATAAAGATATTGAGGATGGCAAGCTGGAATACACCGGCGACCATGCAGGCGCGGTGATCAGCTTTAAAACTACCAAAGGCGAAGCCGTTAACTTGCGCGTTGCATCATCTTTCATCAGTATTGAGCAGGCAGAGCTTAATTTAAAGCGCGAGTTGGGTAAGGAAAGCTTTGAGGCCACCAAGCAAAAGGCCAAAGCCATCTGGAACAATACCTTAAGCCGCTTAACAGTTGATGGCGGTACGGTTGACCAAACCCGCACATTTTACTCGTGCCTGTACCGCATGCTTTTCTTCCCTAATAAATTGTATGAGCTGGATGCTAAAGATCAGATAGTTCATTATAGCCCGTACAACGGTAAAGTACTGCCGGGGTACATGTTTGGAGGCACAGGCTTTTGGGATACCTTCCGGGCCTTGTATCCATTCCTGAACCTGGTTTATCCGTCCATCAATAAAGAAATGCAGGCCGGTTTAGTGAACGATTACAAAGAAGGCGGCTGGTTACCCGAATGGAGCAGCCCCGGTTATGCCGATGTAATGGTGGGTAATAACTCCGCATCTGTAGTATCTGAAGCCTATTTAAAAGGCGGCCGCGGATATGATATCAACACCCTATACCAGGCATTGCTGCATGGCGCTAATAATACTGGGCCCGGCGCGGCAGGCAGGCGTGGGGTTGATTATTATAACACATTAGGTTATGTGCCTTATGATGTAAAAATAAACGAAAATGCAGCACGTACATTGGAGTACGCTTATGACGATTTTGCTATTTACAAGTTGGGGAAAGCTTTAGGTCGCCCGGCGTCAGAAACCGAGATCTACAAAAAGCGCAGCCTGAACTATAAAAACCTGTTCGACCCGCAAACCGGATTGATGAGGGGTAAAAATAAGGATGGTAAATTCCAAACTCCGTTTAATCCATTTAAATGGGGCGATGCCTTTACTGAGGGTAACAGCTGGCACTATACCTGGAGCGTTTTTCATGACGTACAAGGGCTGATAGGCCTGATGGGTGGCAACCAAAAGTTTGTAAACAAACTCGATTCGGTGTTCATTCTTCCGCCGGTATTTGATGATAGTTATTATAACAGCGTAATTCACGAAATACGCGAAATGCAGATAGCCGGCATGGGGCAGTACGCACATGGTAACCAGCCCATACAACACATGGTATATCTGTACAACTACGCCAGCCAACCCTGGAAAACCCAATTACACGTGCGCGATGTAATGGATAAAATGTACAAACCAACACCAGATGGCTACTGCGGCGATGAAGATAACGGGCAAACATCGGCCTGGTATGTATTTTCATCGATGGGCTTTTACCCGGTAACACCGGCCAGCGACCAATATGTGCTTGGTGCGCCACTATTTAAAAAAGTAACGGTTACGCTGGAGAATGGTAAAACCATCAGCATTAATGCACCTAATAACAACGCGCAAAACAGGTATGTAAGCAGCTTAAATGTTAACGGAAAACCTTACTCGTTTAACTGGCTCAGTCATTCGGCTTTGTTAAAGGGCGCTACACTTAATTTTAATATGTCGGCACAGCCAAATAAACAAAAGGGCATTAAAGCTGCTGATGCACCCTACTCATTATCTAACGAAAAATAATTAGCACATCTACCTATGAAAAAATTATTTTATGTTCTGCTAACCGGCGTGTTTATTACGGTAACGGGCTGCAGTAAAGGCTCGGAGAACAAACCACCTGCGGTAAAACCCGATGGCCCGCAAACAACCGACCCTACATTTACCGAAGCTGATGCAACAACAGCTTACACGGCCTTCAATAAATACTATTATAATCCAACAAAAAAGCTGTATTACAGTACCACCCTGCAAGACGGCCTTGGCGCTATATGGACACAGGCTATTTACTGGGATATGGCCATGAATGTTTATGAGCGTACCAAAGCCCCCGCACAGCTTACCATGGTTAATGATATTTACCAGGGTGGCTTTGACCAATACGATGGTTACAATTGGGATAACACCACCACCTGGTTTATTTATGACGACATGATGTGGTGGGTAATGGCTTTAGCCCGTGCCAACCAGATAACCGGCAATCAGGTGTATCTGCAAAAGGCCGTTGCCGGGTTTAACCGGGTGTGGAACGGATCATACGATGCCGTTGACGGTGGGATGTTCTGGGATTTTCAGCATAGCGGCAAAAACGCTTGTATCAATTATCCAACGGTTATTGCGGCTATGCGTTTGTATAAATTAACTGGCGATGCAAGTTATCTTACAAAAGCAAAATCGATATATACCTGGGCCAAAACTAATTTGATGGATGCCACCGGCCGCATAGCCGACCATAAAATTGGTAACAATGCGCCCGGCTATGAGGATTATACCTACAACCAGGGTACCGCTATTGGCGCGGCTATGGCTTTGTATAACGAAACCAAGGACGATACCTACCTGAATGATGCCAAGTTAGTAGCCGATTATACCAAAACTAAAATGGGTACTAATGGCATTTTGCCCGCCGAAGGAGATTTTAACGAGCAGGGTGTATTGAAAGCTATTTTTGCGCAGTACATCATGCAGCTGATAACCGATGGTAAACAAAGCCAGTATTTGGATTGGGTTAAAACCAACATTAACACCGGCTGGAACAACCGCGATAAGGACCGCAACCTTACCTGGCGTAATTATGCGTTACCTGCACCGAGGGGTTCCATGCAATCGTACGAAAGCAGCAGCATTGTAACCTTTATTCAGTTGTATTTTAAAAAGTAACCTTACTATCATCTACCTATCATACATCCAATAAATCAATTCTAAAAGCGCCCTCAGAAAGGGCGCTTTTTCGTTATTGGCAAGTTTTTAATATTTTAAAAACCTGTTGCTCATAAATTGGTTTCTATAGCATTAATATTCCACTTATAGTTAAACTACGGAGCGCTAATACAAAGATCGTTGCATGAGCAAAAACCGATACTCAACAATAAAAAAAAGCCTCATCTTATGTTTACTGATGCTGAATGCAAATGCGGTTTTAGCAACAGAGGGTGTCAAATCTGTTTTTAAGTTTCGTTATGTGGAGCTTTCACTCATCCAAAACTATTCTTCCTTTCGCGAAACCCGGAACCTGTTATTTAAAGGCAGAACTCAACTTCTTAATAATATAGTAGCTAAAAAAGTAGCCGGCGGCGAGCTCAAAAACATAAAGTTTGATATTCAGATCTACGATGCGGTTATCAGCAGGCCACAACTAATTATCAGGCAACATAAAAAGCGATATGAAATTGTCCTTTCCGGGTATCCGTCAATTCAGCAGTTAAATAGTATTATTGCTTATGCCTTAACACATAAAAAAAACCTTGAATATACAGGTGAAGGCGCAGAGGAGAACATAAGCCGATTTTATACGCAATATGCTAAGCCGGATGATTCGTTTACCGCCAGTAACTTTACTGTTTGGGCTAAATCGGGATTGTCTTTACGGTACACTGCGGATAGCTTGCAATACCGGTTCAATAGTATGCCGCTGGGTTATCCGGCAAATGCCAACCTGCCGATAAAAATAAAGGATCGTTTCCTGGTGTTTACTAATGGTGCTATTTCGGTCATTAAAAAGAGGAGGCAAATAGCAATGATTAGTCTTCAAAAGCCGGCAAATGCCGATTTTGATTGCAACGTATATACTGCCTGGATAAATATTTGCGATGGTGGCGCTCAAAACTGGTTGTACAGCTATTCCTACAAACAAAATCATTTTTTTAAGAACCCTAAGTATATTCAATAAACCATTATGCTTAAAAACACCATTTTTATTTTACTAATGATGACTGGGATACAATCATATGCTCAAACTTCTAAAAGATATTTAAAAGATCAATTAGAGCTATCAACCGTAGATTTTGATACGTTTAACGCTGCTGATTTTTATAGTCAGGCGGGTAATGTTGTTTATAAACAATCGATAAGCGGCCTTACCGATCCTGCCGTTTTTGGTTACGTGTACAGTACCCAGACAGTGGGCCAGGCCGATATTGCAGGTGCCTTTAACGGGGCTAAATACTGTGCCCTGAGTATGGTGGTAAACAAAGATGGAAAACTGATAGGTATATGTGCTGAGGCCGCCCCTGCGCGAATAGGGGAGATCGATAAAAGGTTAAAAGTAATAGAAAGTAAATATGGTAAGGCAAGCGCCTTGCCAAAACAGGGATATGCATTTACGGAAAGCGAAAAGTATTTACAGCTTTCGCTGGTGCAGGCAATGGACGATTATAACAAACCTATCCCCGATACCTTTACTACCTACCTGTATATGGTAGATAAGGCGTATTTAGAAAGGATAAAGGAGGGGCTAAACGGCAACGAGTTTAAGCCATTAAGCGGGATGTAAATAAAATGTTAGCCCCATTGCAGGCTAAAATCAGTTAAATAAAGATTTTACATCTGATTTGTAGGATAGTATCAATTGTTTAACAAGTATTGATAAGTTTTGAGCCGGTTTTTGAATATAAAAGCCGGCTTTATTTATTATTTTAGATTTTCAATTCAGCATCGGTTCAGGTTACGCGTAATCAGCAAATCTAAACCCACTTTTAATAGGTAATTAAGAATTATTACATCTGCAATGCTCTTATTAAATAACAGATCTCCAAATTTTTATTAACATCTAATTATCAAAAACGATGAGTACCATTACAGTAAAAGACGGAACAGAAATTTATTACAAGGATTGGGGAACAGGGCAACCACTTTTCTTTCATCACGGCTGGCCTTTGTCTGGCGATGACTGGGATGGGCAAATGATGTTTTTCCTGGCCCAGGGGTACAGGGTTATCGCTCATGACCGCCGGGGGCATGGCCGGTCGAGCCAAACCGCCAACGGGCACGATATGGATACCTATGCAGCCGACGTGGCCGAACTTACCCAGGCGCTTGATCTGAAGGATGCTATACACATCGGGCACTCAACCGGTGGCGGCGAGGTTATCCGCTACGTTGCCAGGTATGGAAAAGGCCGTGTAGCCAAAGCCGTACTGATTAGTGCAGTTACCCCGATAATGGTACAAACTGACAATAACCCCGACGGTATCCCATTAGCTATATTTAATGAGATACGTGAAGGCACGGCATCAAAAAGGCCACAATACTTCCAGGATTTTACCCTGCCATTTTATGGTTACAACCGCGAGGGGGCTAAAGTATCGCAAGGCGTTAGAGATAATTGGTGGCGCCAGGGAATGATGGGTGCGATAAAAGCCCATTATGATTGTATTAAAGCTTTTTCGGAAACAGATTTTACAGAAGACCTTAAAAGTGTAGATGTGCCGGTACTTGTTTTGCATGGCGAGGACGATCAGATCGTTCCATTCCCGCTTACAGGGTTAAAGGCTGTAAAGCTATTAAAGGATGGGAAATTAATTTCATATCCGGGCTTCCCGCATGGTATGCCAACTACCGAAGCTGCAACCATCAATAAAGATTTGCTGGCTTTTATTAAAGCTTAAAATATTTAGCATTAATTACCGTATAAAAGCTGCCGCCATTTATGGTTGGCAGCTTTTATATTTACAGGCAAATTATACGCTATGCTTTTTGAAAAAATACTGCGCCGGTTCGCGGTTGTATGTCTAACCGTTCTTTCCAATATCGTGTATGCCCAGGCACAGTTGCCGGTAGCTACAAATCTGAATAAAGCATATGAACGGCATACCCGCAGTTTGAGCGGGGCGCCGGGCAAGGCCTACTGGCAAAATAATGCAGACTACCAAATTAATGCGAGCTTTACCCCAAACACAAGGGTGTTAACCGGTACGGTTAGCATAAACTATAAAAACAACAGCCCGGATACCCTTAAGCAGGTGGTTTTTAAACTTTACCCCAATTTATACCAGCAACAGGCCATGCGTAATACGCAGGTATCCCCAGAAGACTTAACCACCGGGGTAGATATCACTGCAATACAGCTCGATAATAAGCCCGTAGATGCTAAAAAAAGGATTATAAGAGGCACTAATATGTATATCAAAGGGGTTGTTATACCGCCCGGCGGCAAAGCTCATTTTGATGTAAATTACAATTATACCTTAAACAAAGGGTCGTTCATCAGGACAGGAGAGGTTGATAGCGGTGCCTTTATGGTCGCTTATTTTTTCCCACGGATTGCGGTTTATGATGATACCGACGGGTGGAACGAATACCCTTACATAGGTAAAGAAGAATTTTATAACGATTACTGTAATTTTAAGGTGGATATAACCATCCCGGGAAATTACCAGTGCTGGGCAACCGGCGATCTTACCAATGCGGATACGGTGTATCAGCCAAAATTTGCCAAACGCATAACGCAGGCAACCAACAGCGATTCGGTTACCAATATTATTACGGCTGCGGATGTAAAAGAAGGTAATATCACCCGGGCCAACCAAACTAATACCTGGAAGTTTGAGGCTAAAAACGTTACCGACTTTGTATTCGCCATTAGCAACCATTATGTTTGGCAGGCATCAAGCGTTCTTGTAGACCCCCAAACAAAGCGGCGTACCCGGGTTGATGCTGTTTATAACCCGGAACATAAAGCCTATGAGCCGGTTATTGATTATGCCCGCAAAACGGTTGAACTGATCAGTTATAAGATTCCCGGCGTACCATTCCCTTATGCGCATCAAACAATTTTTGAAGGGCTCGATGCCACCGAGTACCCTATGATGGTGAATAACCTGCCTTTTGAAAAAGATGAAGCTGTTGAATTTACTGTTCATGAGGTTTTTCATGCACTTTTCCCTTTTTATGTAGGCAACAATGAAACAAAGCATTCCTTTTTGGATGAAGGATGGGCCACATTTTCTGAATTTAGCCTTTCGCCATTAATAGACCCTAAATTAGCCGGGACGTATGATATGAGCGACATTAACAACAGCGCAGGTTCTGACCAGGATGTACCCATCATGACCCTTACACCCCAATTGTACGGCAAGGCGCGGTTCTCTGATAAAGACCTGAAACCGGCAATAGGGTTTCATTACGTACGCGAGATGTTAGGCGATAGTCTGTTCTTAAAAGCCATCCGGCACTATATCAAACAATGGAATGGTAAACACCCTACCCCGTACGATTTCTTTTACTGTATGAATACAGGGGCAGGTAAAGACCTGAACTGGTTTTGGAAAAACTGGTACTTTGAAAAATTTGCCCCCGATCTGGCTATTACAAAAGTTACCCGCCACCAGCAGCAATATAGTGTTATAGTAGCCAATAAGGGAGGTGCCGCGGTACCCGTGCATCTTTTAGTATATTATAAAGATGGCAGCACAAAAGCGATAGATTTGAGTATAGCTTGTTGGGAAAAGGGGAATAAAACAATAACCGCATTTTTTAAGGCAAACAAGCCTTTAAGTAAGATAGTGTTGGGCAAACCTTATGATGTGGATATCAATCCCAAAAACAATGTTTGGCTGGCCGGGGGCAACTAACGGCTTAAACTTAAGCACCTTTGGTAAGGCATTCACTAACAATACTGCTTTTTGATAGAGGTTTATCGTAACTTAATATATCTTTGCACTTTAAATTTTACAATCACATTTTCATGGCAAAGGCATCTGAAATTAAAGTAGGGAACATATTACGCTTCAACGGCGAACTGGTAACTGTTACAGAAGTTTTACATCGTACACCGGGTAAAGGCGGCGCATTCTATTTAGATAAGTTTCGCAATATTAAAACAGGCAAAATTGTTGAGGCCCGTTTGGCTACCGACGAGCAGGTAGAGATATGCAGGGTAGAAACCAACGATTTTCAATACCTGTACGAAGAGGGTGAGTATATGGTGATCATGGATAACACTACTTACGATCAGCATAATATACCAAAAGCACTGTTTGGCCCGGCTATTAAATTCCTGAAAGAAGGGATGAACGTTATCGTATCATTTGAAAGCGAAGAGCCTATCATGGCAACTGCGCCAAACTTTGTAGAACTGGAAGTTACCTATACCGAACCTGCCGTTAAAGGCGACACCTCATCGGGTGCGCTTAAAAATGCCACTACTGAAAACGGTGTAGAAATAAAAGTGCCCCTGTTTGTGAACCAGGGCGATAAAATAAAAGTAGATACACGCACTGGCGACTATGTTGAGCGAGTGAAATAGATAATCATACTAACAGAAAAAGCCGCTCTTTTGAGCGGCTTTTTGTTTGATATATGGTTTCTGTTTATAATATTTCTATATATCCGTCCGTTCCATTCACCCGTATTCTCTGCCCATTTTTGATCAGCCTGGTAGCATCTTCTACCCCTACAATGGCCGGCAAGCCATACTCGCGCGCTATAACAGCCCCGTGGGTCATTAATCCGCCAACTTCGGTAACCAGGCCTTTTATGGATACAAACAGCGGGGTCCAGCTTGGGTCAGTAAAGGGGGTGACTAATATATCCCCATCTTCCAGATCGGCATCTTCCATATTTAAGATAACACGCGCCCGCCCTTCAATAACTCCCGAAGAAACAGGAAGGCCTATAATAGCACCAGCCGGAAGGTTTTCCCGTTTGTACGCGCCCGTAATAATCTCGCCATCAGATGTGATAACACGCGGTGGAGTAAGTTTTTTAAATAATTTGTGCTCGTCTTTTCGTTTGCTGATGAGCTGATGATCAAGTTTATTGGTTTGTACAACTTCACGGAGCTCCTCAAAAGTGAGATAGAAGGTATCTTCTTTAACGGGAATAACGTTGGCTTTAACGAGGAGCTCGACTTCTTTCAGTAATGCCTGTTTATAAACGAAGAATCGGTTCACTATACCGTATTTTGGATATTCACGATAACCGGCGAAATTTCGGATCAGGTCGATCATCGCTTTTGTTTCTTTGGCTTTTAGTTCACCATCCGGTAGTTGCTTTAATTTATCCAACAACTCTTGCTCTTTTTTCAAGGCCTCTTGCCGTCCCTGTTCAAACTTTTGCTTGCCGGCGCCGGGTTCAAAGTTTTTGATGTTACCCAGAATTATCGGGATAAGTATAGTAGGGTTTTCGCCCCAACGGATTTTAGTAATATCTATTTCACCGGCACACCGCATCCCGTATTTGTCGAGATAAGTAACAATAGCATCGCGTGTTTCCTTGCGGCCATTAAACTTTGGCAGCTCTTCCAAAAAATCACCTGATTTTACCTGCTGTAAGTAATTAATTACTTCAGGATAAGGGCGAATTACATCCGCGACGTCCAATAGTGCTAAACCCATCTCTGAAGTGATATTGTTTGGTACGGACTGAGTAAGTATATCTGCTACGTTTCTTTCGCCTAACCATTCGCTCATGTTATCATTGAGCCACGATGCTGCATTCATTGCAGCCATAATCACCATTAGATGTTGTGTGTGAAATATCATCTTCTTTGATTGCTCAATGTCTTCCGCGATAAAATCAAAGAGCTCTGTTCCTGATTTCGTTCGGATGTTTTGTTTTAGCGCTGCTACCGATGCCTCATCGTTTTTAATCAGATCAGAAACGATTGCGGGGTCGCTTCCTACTTGCGCCAGGATATCCGCAGACGACATCCCTTTAGTGCTTTTAATAATCATCGGTGCTTTTTCTTCATTTGGTAATAATTTTATAAGATCCCCGCGCTCTATGATGGTTAGCAGTGCGTCTTTTATGAGCGGATCATGCTGGCCCATGGCCTCTAATAAACTTTCCCTGCCGGCAAGCGTAGCCAAAATATCCACAACATCAATAAACAGCCTTCCGCCAGCCTTAAACATGGGCCTGCCAGCTCTTAACTGCCATAAGGATAAGCCAAGTGGTTTCATGGCGTCGGTCATCATTTGCTGATGGCCAACAGATATATAAACATGATTATCCTGATCGTTCGCTTCAGGAACCGGAAACAAAGTTGTGATTGGCCGGCTTTGAACAATGTAAAATTCGTCATCAGCCAAACACCATTCTATATCCTGGGGGCTACCGAAATGCCCTTCTATTGTTCTACCCAAGCCCTCAAGTTGTAAAAGCTGATTATCCGTCAGCGTTTGTTGATTCTGCTGCTCTGGTTCAATCTCCTGTTCTTTGGTGCCGCCATTCGGTAACGCATAAATAGCCAGTTTCTTAGCAGCTATTTTTTTATCGATGATCTTACCGTTGCGAACTTTATAATGATCAGCATTCACCAGGCCCGAGACCATAGCTTCGCCAAGCCCGAAGCTGGCATCAATGGATAACACTTTTCTATTACCGGTAATTGGGTCAGCAGTAAACAAAATTCCTGCCGCCTGTGGGAACACCATTTGCTGAATGATCACAGAAAGGTGAACTTTACGATGATCGAAACCATTTTTAAGGCGGTAAATTATCGCCCTGTCGGTAAATAACGAGGCCCAGCATTTACTAATATGCTTTAGGATTGCTTTCTTCCCGATAATGTTGAGATATGTATCCTGCTGACCTGCGAAGGAGGCCGTCGGCAAATCTTCTGCCGTTGCGCTTGATCGCACCGCAAAAGCATCTTTTTCATCAAACTTGGTTAGGTAATTAACAACCTCTTCTGCAATATCATCGGGGATGGGTGTGCTTTCAATAACCATACGGATCTTTGCACCAAACTCGCTGATATTTTCCCTGTCTTCAGCTTTAAGATGCATTAATTTATCAAGCACGCCGTTCAGCTCATGGTTGTTTTCGGTTATTTTTTTATATGCTTTGGTGGTAACGCAAAAACCGCCCGGCACTTGTACCTCTTTGATTTTGGACAGATGGCCCAGGTTGGCGCCCTTGCCTCCTGCAATCATCAATGATGAATTGTCGATATTTTGAAAATCAATTATATACGTGCCTGTTTTTTGAACTGTAGTTTTGTTTTTCGATATCATACTATGGCTTTTGGGGGAGTGTGTGAAGCCAAAAATATGAGGTATGATTTATTAAAATGCCGTTTTTTAACTATAATTTTTTATATACAATATGATGATATTTAGGGCGTTATCCTTACAACTGCAGACATAAAAAATGGCGTTTTTGCAAGCTCTTTTTTTATGCCTGAGTTGTTTGATTCCAGAATTACAAGCTAACAAACCATCGGGCAGCAGCTTTTTGTAGCTCGTTGCTGTCTGGGTTATTGTCAGTAGCCCAAGCGACAACCCCATCCGGGCGTATCAGTACGGCGCTCAATCCTAATTGCTCTTTCGCGTGGCCCGAAACATATTTTATTTTATCGCCATAATCAGCCGCCAAGGTTTTAAGTAAAACGTTCCCTTCAAAATCAAGCAGTATTCCTTGTCCATTATGCATTAACCCGCCAATTTGTGTGCCGTTTTCAAATTCAAAATTGGGAACGCTGCGGCCTACCTGGGGATGATCGCCACCAAGGTTGTAATGCATGTTAATGCCCCACACCCGGCCTGCAAAATAGGTGGCGCCATCGCGTGTTTCCATCAAGTCGCGGATAATGGCATTTAGCGCGCGGGCTTCTGGCTTTGGCCCCATGATTGCAACTTGCGCACGCGACCAGTCCAGCACCTGTGCACCAATTGGGTGCCGTTCTGTATAATAACTGTCTAACAAACCTTCGGGAGCTTCGTTATGGATGGTTGCTGCGAGTTTCCAACCCAGGTTCATGGCATCGCCCAGGCCAAGGTTAAGCCCCTGGCCGCCTAACGGCGCGTGAATGTGCGCGGCATCCCCGGCTAAAAGTACCCGCCCGTTTCTATAGGTTGTAGCCTGTCGGGCCCGGTCGGTCCATGTGGTTGCAATATGCAGGGCGCTGATGGTAACATCGGTGTTGGAGACCCGGCGTAACACCTCTTGCACATGTTGAAGCGTGATTGGCTTTTCTGAACCATGAAATGCCCCGCCATCAAAATCCTGTATCACAACATAACCGGGTTGCGATTGAAGATACATACCTGCCGGTGTTACGTTTCGTCCCGACTTGAGTTTCTCCGGGTCGGCAATATCAATCCGGGTAGTGTAGCCGGTAAACTCCGGCTCCGTACCGGCAAACTCAAAACCGCCAGCTTTGCGGACAACACTACGGCTTCCATCGCAACCAATGAGCCATTTGCCTTGAAAAAATTGATCGCCGGATTGAACGGTTACTCCATCCCCGTTTTGATGAAAGTTTGTAATAGCAACTCCGCGCTTAATTACTACACCCAACGTTTCCGCACGTCGGGCCAGCACTGTTTCAAGTTCCTCCATTTCAGAAATTAGACTGGCATCGGTTGAGCTTGGCAGCCTATACCTCCACTGCGCGGTATCAATATCACCTTCATGAAACGGAATGCCGGCGAAGTGCCCCACCTGGCGACCAAGGCCTTGTTTGATATGCTGATGCGGGTTTTTGAGGCGTTTATGTATCTCCAGGTCACTTAGTAACCCACGGCGGTAAAGAGATTCAATAGTAGGCGCCGAGAGCCCCCGGATGCCGAAGGGAAGCTGCTTCAATGGTGAATGCGGATCCGCCGCCTTTTCCAGTACCAGCACCGAACATTTGGCCAGGGCCAGTTCGCATGCGAGGAATAGTCCTACAGGACCTGCGCCAGCAATGATTACATCGTGAATAAAATGATTTTGTGCCGATTTATTGTTTTGGGGTGTTGTGTTCATAATAACATTATTTGAAACACAAAATTCTGAAATACCGCTGCGTTAGGCTTGTACAAATGCGACAAAATCGTTGCTTACAACCTGTTTCCCTTTCTTTGCCTTCCGCGCGAAGGCGGCCGGCGTAGTACCGCTGTAGCGTTTAAACTCCCTGCTTAGGTGGGATTGATCCGTATACCCCAGCTCGTGAGCTAAAGCAGAAAGTTTGGCATCCGGATAATGCCATAAGCGGTTTCGCACCTGTTCAAAACGCATCAATGCGGATACGTCTTTTACGGTATAGCCAGACGATTGCTTGAAATTCCTTTCCAGTGTACGTACCGTAGCATGGGCCGCCGCTGCTACCTGGCTTACCGGCAGGGTGCCGTTTGCTTCCCGCATGGCAACCCCCGCTTTGAATAGCAGGCTGCTGTTAGAATTTGCCGACCGTGCATTAAGGAAATACTGTTTTACAACGGCCAGCGCTTCATCAATTTTACTTGCATAAATCAACTCATTTAACGTGGGTTGAAGCCCGGCGATAGGGTGCTCAAATTTGTGCACACCGCCTTTACCAGAGGGCAGCCCAAGCAAATCGAAAACCGTCCAGGGGTAACATCGGATACCAATGATCTCTAAACGGTTTTTAGTGTGAAAAATAGCAGGCTGATTAAGCAAGCCCATCATAAACGGAGATGGTAATGGCTGCAAGCCCCCATTGGAGGCCATGCTGATTGCGCTCCCGAAATAAAAAATAATTTCAGCGTAGCCATCAGGTTGTACCTCAAAACTCGATTCCGGTTCTCCGGATTCTTTTACGTTGTACCAAAAGCACCTGATGATATCCCGTAACTCTTCAGGAGGTTCAAATTCTTGGTGCTGCATTTTTAAAGATAGTGTATTTGGAAGTGTGGTGGATAAATTTACGTGTTTAATCCCAAATCCCGTTTTGTTCAGTAAGGATAATAGGAAGCCCGTCCGTAACAATTATTGTATGCTCATGCTGCACGCTAAAGCCACCTTTATCACCAACTAATGTAAAACCATCAGGAAGTTCTACAGCCCAGGAAGAATCGGTTGTTATAAAAGTCTCTATAGCAACCACGGTATTTTTCCGGAACCTTCTTTCATCAGATCGGTCCCGATAATTCAAAATTCCGTCGGGTAGTTCGTGTAAAGCCCTGCCTATTCCGTGGCCACCCAGGTTCTTAATAACTTTGTAGCCATTTTTTTTAGCTTCGCTTTCAATCAACCCACCAATCTCATTTATTTTAACGCCTCCTCTGATGGTGTTGATCGCTTTTCTCAGTATCTCCCGGGAAGTATAGATCAGATCGGTTTTCTTATGGATATCCTCACCAACAATAAATGAACCGCCGTTGTCAGACCAAAAGCCCGCCAATTCGGCAGAAACGTCGATATTCAACAGATCACCTTCCTGGATAATCCTATCAGCTGAAGGTATACCATGGCATACCTCATTGTTGATGCTGATACAGGTATAACCGGGGAACTTATAGGTTACATAAGGTGCAGATTTTGCACCAAACTTGTCCAGTAATTGGCCGCCATAATTATCCAATTCTTTAGTACTCATCCCCGGGCGGGCATATGCGCGCATTTCCCTTAAAGTTAATGCTACCGCATCACTAACTTTTTTCATCCCGGCAAGGTCTGTTTCATTTGCTATTATCATAAGCTTATTTGTTGGCTCAAAATTATGGGATATGTACCATCCCCGATAGTATAAGTTAGACATTTAAAGGTTTTCGATCATGAAATTGAATATATTTGTCTTAATGCCCATCAATTTTTTTAAACATTTAGCCAATCAAAATGGCGATCATATCCTCAGAATTATTCCCCCTGAGTATTTAAAAGAGGTTGTGGAAGGCTTTTATATATTTAAAGCTGGCTACCCCGCAGAAAGAGAACTGTTTTTTAACGATGGTTACCCTGTGATAGCCTTGATGCAAAATAAAAACGGAAACATTAGGCTAAGTGTAGATGGGGATACAAAATGTGTAGGTAACACCTGGGTTTGCGGTGGTGTGCTAAGGAATATTTATTGTGAACCTGAGGCTCATTTCGGGGATTGCTTAGTTATCCGGTTTTACGCTGTAACTTTCTTCAAATTATTTGGTATTAATGAAGATTGTTTTCAGAAAAAACAAGTTTTTGATCTTTCCGAAATAGCCGGATATGGGTTTGAAAAGTTTAAGGAAGCCTATTATCAGTCCTCTTCCTTTGAAGAAAGAATAAAAGTAACTGTAAATTTTCTTTCAGAGAAGATGAGTATCTATTCTTACCCAAAGGTACTGATAGATATCCAAAATTATATTGACAGGCAAGGTAACCTCACCGTTAAGGATATCCTGGATGGCTACACGGTTCGGCTAAACTATAAATGGCTGGAAAGAAACTTTAAAAAACATTTGGGTATTTCGCCTCAAGGCTACCTTTTAATGAGGCGTTTTCTGAACGCTTATATGGATTTGGATTCTTTGACCTCTAAAGATCTTTTACAAATTGCTATAGATAACGGTTATTATGATGATAATCATTTTATAAAGGATTTCCGTCGGTTTTCGGGGATGCCGCCAAAAACCTATTTTAACAGGCCAATAAAGGCACTTGCTATTTAGTATGATTATCTTCTCTTGCCAAGTAACCATACTTGAGTGTTTTGATGAGTAATTATTCCCGATATTTTAAATCAAAAAGATACATTAAAATAGCGCCCATATTTTTGTTGAAATAAATTGCAACTATAAGTGCAATGGCAGGTCTAATCAACAGTGAGCAACCAAAACGAATATAATTTAGCTGATCGGCACCTGGTAACAGCTGTGTTGAGAGGTGACCATAACGCTTTTGGTATAATCATTAAACAAACAGAGCGACTGGTTGCACAGATGACCTTTAAAATGATTAGTAGCCCCGGCGACCGTAAGGATATTGCCCAGGATGTTTACCTGAAGGTGTTCAAAAATTTGCCGGGCTTTAAATTCCAGTCTAAACTCTCTACCTGGATTGCCCAGATCACCTATAATACCTGTCTGAATTACTTAAGGAAAAAGAAACTTGTATTATTAGACAATTTCGGGAAAGACGGGGAAATGCCAGAAGACCACACGAGCGAAGATGCGGAGAATGGCACTGAAGAAATACTGTTTGGTAAAGAACTGGCCGGTATCCTCAATTCGGAGATAGACCAGCTTAAACCTCTTTATAAAATGCTTGTATCCCTATACCACCAGGAAGAATTAAGCTATGCGGAGATTGCCGAAATTACCTCCCTGCCCGAGGGGACAGTTAAAAGCTATATATTCAGGGCCAGAAGAACACTAAAAGAAAATATATTACTAAAATATAAAAGGAACGAGTTATGATAACAGCACATCTTACCGAAACGGAGATACAGCTTTATGTAGCTGAACCGGAAGCGATCAGCAGGCAACTGGTAACCCATCTTGAAGACTGCGCCCTCTGCCGGGCTAAAGTTGCTAATTATGTATCGCTATTTAAGCAGATTCAGGAAGCGCCAAAACCCACATTTGATTTTGACCTTACGGCACTGGTACTGGAACAATTGCCAGCACCAAAAATGGCTTTCCCATGGGCGGCTATCCTGATCTCGGTGCTGGCTACGGCGTTGGTAGCTGTGTCGGCGGTTTTCTTTTGGTCGGGCATTGTTGTGTTGATCAAGGGCGTATCTGGGGTGCTGCTTGCTGTTGCAGCTACTGGCGCAGTTGTGATTGTTGGTTTCCAGGCCATAGAATTGCTTAAACAACATCAAAAACAGATGGATACGTTATTAGCCCAAAAAACATTGCAACTTTAATTCAGGTGGCCGGTCTCATGGGGTATAAACAGTAATAAAATAAAACATGAAAAAGATATTCACATTAACGCTATTGCTATCGGCTACCATTGGAGCCCATGCGCAAAGCAATTCTTACACACTTAACCAAAAAGCCTCTTTCGAGGAGTTCGTTCGTAATATTGTTATTCTTCTGATGATCTATATGGTTACGAGTTTTATCCTCAATATGATCAAGCTTTTTCTGGATGATCGCCTTAAAAGGAAAATTGTAGAAACAGGTACTCCAGAAGTAGTGGTGGCCCAATTGTTGGCTACTGGTAAAAACGAGAATAAAAATAGCCTTAAATGGTTCTGCGCACTCGGTGCCATTGCTGTTGGCCTTGGAATAATAGGTTGTTACAATCTAACAGACATCTATGCCCTCATGATCATAGCCTTTTGTTTAGCGATAGGCTTTTTAGCGCACTTCTTCATGGTCAGTCGACTGAGTAAGTAATACCACCTTTTTTCTTTCTGAAAAATTAAAATCCCGTACGGGCGGGGCGTGCTATGGCCTGTTCTAAGTAAACTCTACGGGTTAACATTCCCCATCATCTTATAAACTAACAACACCACAATGATGAAACTGATAATGACCTTTTGGGCCATAGGGCTTTGCCTTGCCTCAAATTTTGTAAATGCGCAAACCATAAGCGGTAAAATAATGGGGAAGGTGGTGGATGAAAACGGCCACCCCGCTTACGGCGCTACTGCATCGCTTATCCGTATAACGGATTCTATTACAGTTAAATATGAATTGGTGGCTGCTGATGGTAGTTTTAATTTTGATGCTGTAAAATATGGGGGTTATCGTATCCTTATCTTATCCGTAGGCAAGGTGCCTTATAAAAGCGATAGGTTTGAGGTTGATGCGCAGCATCTGGTTACTCAGTTACCTGTCATCGCCATTCATCCGGATATCAAAGCTTTACAGGAAGTGGTAATCACCTCGAAAAAGCCTTTCCTTGAACATAAGATAGACCGAACTGTCGTTAACGTGGACGCGCTGATCAGTAACGCAGGGACCACAGTGCTGGAAGTGTTGGAAAAATCACCCGGGGTAAGCATTGATCAGGGCGGCGCGATCAGCTTTCACGGAAAATCAGGTGTAGCGATTTATATAGATGATAAGCCAACCTACCTCTCCGGGAACGACCTGGAAAACTACTTGCGCTCGATGCCGTCATCCATGCTAAGCCAGATAGAGTTAATGACCAATCCACCGGCCAAATATGATGCCGCCGGAACAGCCGGTATAATTAATATCAAAACCAAAAAGAGCAAGATAAAGGGGTTTAACCTGGGAATTAGCCTTGGCCTGCGACAAAGCCGTTACACCGCTACTAACAACAGTATGGATTTCAATTACCGTAAGGATAAGGTAAATGTGTTCGGCATCTTTGCTTATACACTAACTAACAGTTTTAACGATGTCGATATCAACCGTCAGTATTTTTACAATGCCGGGCAGCCATCAGGCGCGTTTAGCCAGAACTCCTATATCCGAAGGAACGGCAGTGGGTATAATGCGAAACTGGGGATGGATATTTATGCATCCGAAAAAACTACCGTCGGTGTTCTGTTCAACGGCATCATCCGTTCACCCCAAAGCAGCAATAACAGTAAAGGGCAATTGTTTAATGCAGCAGGCCAACCAGATTCATCGGTTATTTCACAAAACAATGAGCATGGTAAATTAAAAAATGGCAGCGCTAATGTGAACTATAAACATACCTTTAAAAAAGACGGACCGGAAATTACCGCCAACCTGGACTATCTAAGTTTTGTTACGAACAATGATCAACTATTCCTGAACCAAAACTATAACACTGCGGGCGCGCTTTTATCAAATGATCAGCTCAATGGGAGCCTGCCTGCAGCTATCCATATTTATGCGGCCAAGGCAGATTACAGCGCACCAATAGTAAGTGGCTGGAAACTGGAGTCGGGCGTAAAAAGCAGTTACACCAGCACTGATAACCAGGCAAATTATTTTAATACAGTTGCGGGCAGTGCTATTCCGGATTACGATAAAACCAATCATTTTTTATACAAGGAGGCCATTAATGCTGCCTACTTGAACCTAAATAAAGACTTTAAAAGGTTAAGCATTCAGGCCGGGCTTCGCCTGGAGAATACAGATTCACGCGGGCACCAGTTGGGTAATGCACAAAAGCCAGATTCGGCGTTTAATCGCAACTATACAGGCATATTTCCTACGCTGTATTTCCTTTACAAACTGGATACACTGGGTAATCATCAATTAAAACTAACTTATGGACGCCGTATAGAGCGGCCCTATTACCAGGACCTGAACCCTTTTATTTCGCCGTTGGATAAATACACTTACTATATTGGAAACCCATACCTGCTGCCGTCTTATTCAGGTAATTTTGAATTGGGGTATATTTATAAGGACAGAATTACGGTGACGCTGAATTACATGGATATCAGTGACCGGGTAACCGAAACCATCGAGATCCGTAACGGCTACTATTACGACCGGCCGGGAAATATTGGCAGCACTAAAGTATATGACCTGAATGTAGATGCCGGTTTTGATCCCGCCACGTGGTTTAGTTTGCAATTAAGCGGTGATGTATGGCAAATTCGCGAGAAAAGCGATTTTTACACCGGAACCTTGAATACCCACAGCACTAACTTTTCAGGCCAGGCGGTGTTAATGTTCAAGCTCAAAAAAGGCTGGAACCTGCAGACTGATGGTAAATATCAGAGTAAACAAACTGATTCTCAATTCGCACTCGCTGCCAAAGGGCGCTTTAATGTAGCAGCTTCAAAAGTCCTTTCGCCGCGGGCTACCCTTAAGCTAAGTATAAATGATGTATTGAATACTAACATTAATAGTGGTGCTATAGGCAACTTATACCAAACGAAGGCAAGCTTCCGCACGTTGAGTGATACCCGCGCTGTGCTGCTTACATTAAGTATGCGCTTTGGGAAATCCGTTGCTGGTCAGCGCAAGCATAACCAGACAGGTGCAGGTGAGGAGTTTGATAGGGTGAAAAATTAGTTTTTGCACATTATAAGAATTGCATTTATAGTATCAACGGAATAGTTTGAGTGAGCTGCCTGGTCGAAATTTTAAACTTTGGTATAAATAGCGCAAATATCTGTAATAAAAAAGCCTTGAATCGAAAGATTCAAGGCTTTTTTGACTTCATGTGTAGCGGGGAGCAGGATCGAACTGCCGACCTCAGGGTTATGAATCCTGCGCTCTAACCATCTGAGCTACCCCGCCGTATATATTTCTCCTTATCAACTTATATTTTGATGGTTGCTGAAAAAGGTTTGCAAATATAGTAGAAATTCGCTTCCTTTAGAAAAAATGTTCACTTTTGCTGCCTTGATTGATTTGTAACAATTAAACCCCTATGTCCGAGAAGAAAAAATTTAACCTTGAGTACGAGATAAAATCGTCGCCCAGAATACTATATACTTTCCTGAACGAAGCTAATGGCTTAACCCAATGGTTTGCCGATGATGTAACCGTACGCGACCAGATATACACGTTTACCTGGGATGATGAAAAGCAAAACGCAAAACTGGTAGCCATTAAAGAAAACAAACTGGTAAGGTTTAAATGGCTGGATGACGAACCGCAATGTTATTTTGAGATGGAAATAATACAGGATGAGCTTACTAATGATGTAGCCTTAAGTATTACAGATTTTGCTACAGAAGAAACTATTACCGAGCGGAAGCAAATATGGGATAACCAAATTGATTACCTGATTAGCACATTGGGCGCTTAAAATTTTAATTTCCCTATTTTTGTATCGTGAAACAAGCTTACAGATAAACAATTATTTGTAAGCGTAAACGTTTCATTGCCTGTATACAATTGCCCTGATGAAGAAAATACATCTTTTACTGCTCAAATCATTTATAAGGCCTTTTATAGTAACCTTGGTAATAGTGATGTTTGTGCTGCTGATGTTATTTTTGTTTAAATACATTGATGATCTTATCGGTAAGGGTTTCCAGTGGTATATCATACTGGAGCTGATGATGTATAATTCGGCTACTAACGTGGCTATGGCGTTGCCGCTTTCGGTGCTATTGTCATCTATCATGACTTACGGCAGCCTTGGCGAAAATTATGAGCTTGTTGCCATTAAATCAGCTGGGATATCCTTACGGCGCGCTATGTACCCAATGATGATCGTAGTAGTGGTACTTAGTATAGCGGCTTTTGCCTTTTCTGATTATATGCTACCCGTGGCCAACCTTAAATACTACTCTTTACTGTACGACGCCCGAAAACAAAAATCGGCCGACTTGCTGCCCGAGAATATTTTTAGTAACCGTTTCCCCGGCTACTCTATTCGTGTAAAAAGGAAGGACGCAGACGGCCAAACCCTGCGTGATATCATGATCTATTCAAAGGGTAAGATGGAGACTAACCAAGTGGTTACGTTTGCAAAATCGGGGTTAATGTACCGCACTAAGGATGATCTATACCTGGTTTTAAGATTATACGATGGTGTACGCTATGAAGAAGAAGCGGGTAATGAAGGGTATAACCCAAGGCAACAGCTAAGGCGTTTCCGCTTTAAGGAAACCGAGCAAAAACTTTCTCTCGAGGACTTTAAAATTCAGCGTACTGATGAAAACGAGTTTCGTAATGCATCAGCAATGATGAACCTGCGCCAGTTACAACATTATATAGATTCGGCACATAAGGAGGTAGATAGTAATGTGAATGTTAACTATTCACTCATAACACCTTATATTAAATATACCACTGTTCCCGCTAAGTCAGCTAACGTTAAAAAGCCTATCCCTGCAGATAGCATTAAGGCAAACACCGTTAGCGAAAAAACCAATGTGTTTAACAATGCTTTAAGCGAGGTACACCAGATACAGGAATTTTTAAAGAACCGTACCGACAGGCATAAGGAAACATCTAAAAGCATACGCCGGTATGTTATGGAGTATCAAAAAAAGTTTACACTTGGTGCCGCATGTATTGTGTTGTTTTTAATTGGTGCGCCGTTGGGTGCAATTATCCGTAAAGGGGGGCTGGGCTTACCGGTTGTGGTGTCGGTTATCTTCTTTTTAATATACTATATTATTGGTACCATTGGCGAAAAATCAGCCAAGGAGGGCGACTTGTCGCCCTTGATAGGCGCCTGGATCTCTATAGTAGTATTATTCCCTATTGGGTTGTTCCTAACCTATAAAGCAGCTACAGATTCGGCACTGTTTGATGCGGATATGTATAAACGCTTCTTTAAACGCTTTAAGCTGCGCAAAGCCAAGGCCATATAGTTTTACAAATTACCGACTGTAATAACCTGATTATCGTATAACTTTGTTGAAGTATCGGCAAATCGAAACAGGGTAAACCGATCCTCCTTAGAAACATAGAAATGCTAAATACTATACCGGAAGCCATAGAAGCTATTAAAGCAGGTAAAACCATTATTGTTGTAGATGATGAAGACCGCGAGAACGAAGGTGATTTTTTAACTGCCGCCCGTAACGCTACGCCCGAAACCATCAACTTTATGGTAAAATACGGGCGCGGGCTTGTTTGCGCCCCCATAACCAAGCAGCGCGCACACGAACTTGAGCTGGAGCCGATGGTTAGCAGAAACACAACATCGCACGAAACGAATTTTACGGTATCGGTAGATCTGTTAGGGAATGGTTGTACTACAGGCATATCGGCAACAGACCGTTCAAAAACCACACTGGCTTTAATTGACCCGGCAACCAAACCTGCCGACCTGGGAAGGCCTGGCCATATATTCCCGTTGATAGCTAAAGATGGTGGCGTTTTACGCCGCTCGGGCCATACCGAGGCTGCTATAGACCTTTCGGTACTGGCAGGGTTTGAACCCGCAGGCGTTATCTGCGAGATAATGAAGGAAGACGGCGATATGGCCCGCTTACCCGAGTTGTTGGTGATGGCGAAAGAGTTCGACCTGAAAATAGTTTCGATAAAAGACCTGATAGCATATCGTTTAAATACCGAATCGTTGGTGCGTAAAGAAGTGTCTGTAAAGATGCCTACCGAGTGGGGAGACTTTGATATGATAGCCTATACCCAATTGGATACCGGCGAGAACCATTTGGCGCTTGTAAAGGGCGAATGGGAGCCGGGCGAGGCCGTTTTAGTACGCGTGCATAGTTCATGCGTTACCGGCGATATATTTGGCTCGTGCCGTTGCGATTGTGGCCCTCAGTTACACAAGGCGATGGAGATCATCAGCAAAGAAGGTAAAGGAGTTATTGTATACATGAACCAGGAAGGCCGTGGCATTGGCCTGGTTAATAAGTTAAAAGCCTACCATTTACAAGAGAATGGCCTGGACACAGTTGAGGCTAATATTAAACTTGGTTTCCAGATGGACCAGCGCGACTATGGTATCGGCGCGCAAATTTTGCGCAGCCTGGGCATATCAAAAATGCGCCTGTTAACTAACAATCCTAAAAAGCGCGCAGGCCTTATTGGCTACGGGCTGGAAGTGGTTGAGAACCTGCCGATAGAGATTGCATCAAACCCGCATAACGAGGCCTATTTGCGTACAAAAAGAGATAAGATGGACCACACCATCATGCGCGAGCATTAATTAATCATCACCTTCAGTATCCTCATTATTCTTATCATCTGATGATTTTGAGGGTGTTGGGGTTGTAATGTTTGTAGCAGGTACCGGTGCCGGGTTGGTTGGTGCTTTATTACGGCCCTGCCTGAATATGTTACGCAGGAATTCGCCCAGTGTATCAAAATCACGCTGGTACACCAAGCCAATACCGTTTACGTACTGTGCCGTAAGGTTATCATTAAGACTGTTTAGTGTGGTGCTGTTTAGTGCACGGTATGAGTACCTTGCCCTTAAGTTACCATCTTTACGTATCAGGTATTGAATTTCAAAATCCTTTGTTAGCGTTCTGAAATCGGTGTTCAACAGATTGGTGCGGTTGTTAAACAGATCGCTCGTGCCGCTGTTTGAGTACAAACTACCGTTGATGATAAGCCTGTCATTTAAAAATTTCAGTGACGCGCTCGCGTCATTGAACGACCGGATGTTTAAATCGAAGTATTTTATGTTTGATTGCGATATAAAACTGTTCAGTTTATTAAACGCAAACTCGCTCACAGCCTCGCCGGCGGTGCCCAATACCTGGTTGGTTAAATTACTACCGGTACCTGATGCAAAACTTCGCCTTACAATGATGCTTAGCGCCTGCTGGCTGCGGTTATTATTATCGGCCAGGTAAGTGTTCAAGTCATCTTTAATTGATGGGTCTACCGGGAAATTAAAGTTAAAATCGATATTAGGTTGTAGCAGGGATTTGGTTAATATCAATTCGGCCTGTACCAATACCTGTTTTGGCTGCGCGGCCTGCAAACCTGCTGCTGTATACAGCGGTGCAATATTGGTACGCACTTCATATATGGCCTTTAAATTTATTTCCGCGTTTGATGGGTTCCCCGTCCATCGAATGGTTCCGCCCTGGTTAACCACAAAGTTTTTACTGATGAAATCCTTAGCGGTAAATTCAAATTTACCCGATGTGATCAGAAAGTCACCAAACATCTCAAAGTCGCCAAGGCTGTTAATATTTAGTTTAAGGTTACGGGCTTGGCCGGTACCTTCTAAAACGCCGTAATCTGTGCTTATTCTAACCGTTGTACTTTCGTCAACGGTTAGGTCAAAGTTTAGTGTTACGCCGTTAAAGGCGTTTTTCTTTTCAATAACTTTTTGGGTGGTATCATTATGGTTCACCCATCTTATGAAATCATATTCGGCAGCGGTTGAAGATGTATTTAACGGGATATTAAACACCGTGCCCTCTCCGGTTGATGCCTTAATATCGATCTTCATATTATCTATTGGCCCGGTAAAGCTAAAAGTACCTGAGCCGTAAGCCGTGCCGTAATAAAGGTGATTATCTTTAAAAGTGGTGTTAAGCGCCATCAGGTTATTGGCTTCGAGTTTAATATCCAGGGTTGGGTTTGATATGTTGTTCAGATCAACCGTTCCGTTTGCTTCGCCTGTACCGCCACGGATATCCTTTAATATCATTTTATTTATTTTGATAACACTGTTACTTACATCCAGTTTGTCGTTTACGGTGTACGCGGTTTTTAGATAGTTAACGGTAATGCCAGTATTGTTTAAGGATACATCGCCATTAAGCTCGGGCTTAGCCGGTGAGCCGCTGAGTTTAAGATTTGCTGATACCGCGCCTTTTATGTTCGATACCAGGTCTTTAATAAAAGGCTCAAATATAATGGCCTCGGTATGGTCCATCTTTACATCAAAATCAAGCTTGTCATCAGTTTCTTTGCCTAATATATAGGCGCCTGTAACATTCATGGTTTCAAGGCCGTGGTTGGTGATATTTAATTTTACGTTGGCCAGCCCTTTATCGTTATCAAGGTTAGAAACAATCTTTACATCGCCCACCAGGGTTTTATTCATCGCCAGCGAATCAATAACCAGGTTGGCATCTACCCCAGGTTTTTTAATGATAGAGTTTAGGGTTACATCACCATTTAACGATCCCTTTAATAAAATGCCCGATGTTTTGGTAAGCTGGTTAATTGTAGCCATGCTAAACTTCTCAAAAGTAACCTTCAATTTATCATCTGGGTTATCAGATATAAAGCCGTTTATTCTTACCTTTTGTTTGCCGTTTGATAATTCAAAGCCCGATACCTTTGTTTTACCGTTAAGTAAACGGATACTTACCTGATCCTGGATCTTCCAGTTCTCGCGCTCTAAGATCACATCCGACGGAAGTACAGATATTTTGGCGGTTGTATCCTTGCCAAATTCTACAAGGCCGTAAAGGTCTAACTGGTTGGCAGCGTCTTTATCAGATAATTTAATGTTGAAGTTTAAGCTATCGTTCTTTAAAAAGTTGGTAACGTTTATGTTTTTGATATATAGGCTATCGGTAAGGTCAACCCGGTTTAATGATACGTTCAGGCCTAAAAAATCTTCGCTTGTACTTTCATCAATAATAAAATCATGAAACACAATTTTGCCCAGCTTTATAGTTTTAATATATCCATTCAAGGTGGCTGTCTTATTATTCGAATTAAATTTCCCTACAAAAGTGCCCTGATCAGGTATTTTAAGGTCGGGCATAAAAATAGCTGTGAACGGATCAATATTTTTGAGCGTTAAGTTAAAATCAAAGGTTTGCGGTTTGGGAGGGGTAATATCTGCCTTTAATGATGGGATATATTTTTTAGCAATGGTTTTAAAATAAGAAGGTAAAGTGGCCAGGTCATAGTTGCCTTTAATACTGCCATCAGCAATGTCAGACCGTAATGATATTAACCGTTCATCGCCTTTACCACTTGCTGTTAGTGCGAGCGAGTCAACTACGTAATCATTTCGCGGGTCGGCAATACGAATTTTAGTCAGCAAAATACTGCCGTCCAGGTTATCCAGGTTATTGCCCGAGAAATTGGTATTAATATCGGTACTAATGGTAATAGTGTCTTTTAATAACTTAAGCTGCTGCAGTTTTGCATTACTAACGTTACCGGTGATATTATATACCGGTAACTTAGGGTTAAGGTTAATAAGGCCGGCCAGGTTAAGCTTTAAGTTCCTGTCGTTAATGGCTACTTTACCCTGTGCTGTTTTGTTTTTAAAAGTGCCGCTGGTGGTTAGGTTGCTATAATTATAACCCTTAAATTGAAAATAGGCTATCCGTGCGTCGCCTTTAATATTTAAGTTCTTTATTTCATCGCCACTACCACTTATGTTTCCGGATAAAGTAGTGCGGCCAACGGTGTTGTTGTCAATTAAAGCGCCAACGTCAAAGTTACTGGTGGTAAGCTTGCCGCTATAGCTTGGTATGCCGGCTTTATTTATTTTAAGGTTAATATCAGGGTCAAACCGGCCCAATTTGGTTTTAAATGTACCAAAAGCCACAAAGTCGTTTTGCAAACCGGTAAACCGCCCATTAAAGTTTACATTGCCAAACTTGCTTACTATGGCAGGCACTTTTGCATTAGGTTTGCCTGTAAAATGGCTGTACAGGTAATCCAGATCTTTTTTGTTGGTGGCTATCTGTTCAAATTTTAACTGCATAAAGGTATTATTCCAATCGGGTAGTCCGGTTAGGTTAAAATCGCCTTTAATGAAGGTGGCTTGTGCTGCTGTAATAGTAAGGCTTTTAGCTTTAAGGTTATTTACCATGCCACGTACCCGGCCATCCAGCCCCAGTTCAAAGGTTGTTTTATCAAGCGAACTGGTAAAATAAGCAACATCTTTTGATGACAGGTGCGACGTTTTAAAATCGGCATCCATGGTAACGGTGTTCTCAAAATCGTCAAAGTCATCAAACGATCTGAACTTCATTTTGAAGAAGTTTTTAACGTTGGAATAAGCCGTTTGGATATTGAGGTTTTGCAGTAGTACCTGGTTAGTATCAATAGTAGCGTTAGCATTTAGGTTACGCACAAAAAAGCCACTTTTTTCACGTAATGTCATGCCACCTATGCGGGCCTTAAACAGGTGGTTTTGCAAATCCATATTACGGATGATGGTGCTGAAATTACTAACATCAACATCGTTAAAGTTTACGCCCTTTACCAATTCCGTCCTCAGGAAGTTTTTGTACCTGAAATGGAAATTGTTGATTGTGATCTTCTCGAAGGTTAGCGTCCAGGGTTTGCTTTTGGTTTTTGTGGTATCGCCCGAGCTGAAGTAATCGAGCACAAACTTAAGGTTGGTGGTGCTATCCTTTTGTTTTTTAAGATAAAAGGTACCGCTATCCAATTGTATAGATGCGAAATCTATCTTCTTTTTTTTGATACTGTTGAAAATAGAAAAACCGCTAAGTTCAACAGCAAGTTTTGGGGTGCTCAGCAGCGTGTCCTGTTGCTTGTCGAGGATATATAAACCCTCTAATACAACCGACGAAAAAGGCTTAATGTACAGGCTTTTTATATCAACTTTAGTGTTAAGCTCTTTTGATAAGTAAGCGGTGGCCTTTTTTGCAGCCCATGTTTGTACCGGCTTGTACTGAAAGAGCATTAAAACTATGCTCACCAGTAACAAAATTATCAATACGATGCTTAACGCTATTTTGAGTACTTTTTTAATAACTTTGCCTCTTTAGTAATGTTTGGATTGCTGAATTAGTGATTGATAGAATAATCTATATCGCTATACGTTTTTATAGCTTAATAGTTTGCTATTTACTTTAAAAATTCACCAATTCCATTAATCAATATTTTATAAAGTGCCTGTAATTTTAGCAATCGAATCTTCATGTGATGAAACCTCCGCATCTGTTTGTGTGGATGGTGAGATATTGAGCAATGTTATTGCAAATCAAACCATTCACGAATTATATGGAGGTGTTGTCCCCGAGCTTGCCTCAAGGGTTCATCAGCAAAATATTGTTCCGGCCGTACAGCAAGCACTATTAAACGCAAAAGTAAACAAAAATGATATTGATGCGGTAGCTTTTACGCGCGGCCCGGGGCTTTTAGGTTCACTTTTAGTGGGTGTTTCGTTCGCGAAGGCGTTTGCGCTGGCAAAAGGCATCCCATTGATAGACATTAACCACATGCAGGCGCATATCCTTGCGCACTTTATTGCCGAAAAAAAACCATCGTTCCCATTTTTGTGCTTAACAGCATCGGGTGGGCATACACAGATAGTTTTGGTGAAAGATTATTTTGATATGGAAGTAATTGGCCAAACACTTGATGACGCTGCCGGCGAGGCTATGGACAAAACCAGTAAAATATTAGGCTTGCCATACCCTGGCGGCCCACTGATAGATAAAAATGCCCGAACCGGTAACCCCGATGCTTATAAATTCCCGGAACCACAGATACCCGGTTTTGATTTTAGCTTTAGTGGTGTTAAAACAGCCATACTTTATTTTATAAGGGATAATGTTGCCGCTAACCCCGATTTTATACAACAGAACCTGGGTGATATTTGTGCATCGGTTGAAAAGCGTATCACTACCATCCTACTGAACAAATTAAAAAGAGCCGCGGAAGAGTACGGTATTAAAGATATTGCGCTGGCTGGTGGGGTATCGGCCAATACGGGCCTGCGCGAAGGGTTAACCAAACTGGGTGCAGAAAAGGGCTGGAACGTTTTTATACCCAAATTTGAATACTGTACCGATAACGCGGCCATGATAGCTATTGCCGGTTATTATAAATATTTAAAAGGCGAATTTGCCGGGCAGGGGATAGCCCCGCTGGCAAGAATGCCGATGTAGCCCCTGACTCCTTTAAGGTGGAATGGATACGATTATTAATAAGTTAATTTATACTTTTGAAGAAATTCTATACCCCCTTCAGGGGGTTAGGGGGTAAACTATGAACATTCCTTCTTTCATATTCTGGGCGGTTTTTGTGCTGCCGCTTGTTGCTTTTTTAATATGGCTTATGCGCCAGGATAAGCGTAAGGGTATAACAGGCCTTATTGTTTTGGCTATAACCGTTGTTGGCTGCATAGCTTACATGTATTGGAAAACCGGCGGTAAATAGCGACAATAGCCCCTGCATTGCTGCATGGGGCTATTGAGAAAAAACACGTACAAAATAACCAACCGTTTCTATTGGTTAGAATGTCCTTTTATATATTTTAATGCTTTGCCCGCCTGGTGCAGTGCAGAAGATGAAGAACACATTTTCTATCCGCTCTATACCGGTTATCACATTGCCCTGCGGTATGGTGTAATGTTTATAGGTAGCACCCACATCGTTAGACATGCTGAAGCTTTCGCCACCATAGGCAACATAATCACCCCATTGTTTTACAACATTCACCTGTTCATCAATCACACTAACAAACACATCGCCTTGCCCGCGCGATTGGTATAAACGGTTGCCTGTAAGTTGTGTGCCTGTACTAAATATAGCGTAAGTATAGGTGGGAGATAAGAGGATATTCTTATAGCCCTCGCCCAGGAAGTAGTTTCCTGTTGTTCCGGTAGTGGCCGACCAGTTTTGCCCTTGATTTGTTGATTTGTAAAATTTATTTGTTGTTGGGTCTATAGCGTAAAAATATTTTCCGTTACCATCGCTGGTAATGTAATCAAGTCTTGTTGCACCACCCAGCGTCATTGGGTATGACTGAAAAGTTGCACCGCCATTTAACGATACATAGTTTGAAGTTCCAAGCAGCAGATAGATCTTATCGTTTTTGGCAACTATACCATTAAAGCCAAGGTTTGGCTGGTTAGGGCTTACGGTAAGTTTAGTGAAGCTTGTGCCATCTGTTTTGATAACACCAAGGTTTGTGGTGATATAAAAGTAGTTGCCATCAGCTACTATATAATTAACTTTTAGCGTGTCTTTTGTAAGCGGTAAGCTATTGAATACGTTGGTAAAGGTTACCCCCTTGTCACTGCTGTAATAAAGGTATTTACCTGTTTTACCATTGCTGAAAAACATTTTGCTGCCCGAGGATGCCGAGATAATACCCGCTTGCGGGCTTACTGTAAGCTCTAATTGCGTCCATCCATTAGTTTGCGAAGGTACTGTTAAAGTAAAATCGGTAGCACTGGTTAGTTTTAGGCCGCTATTTACGGTTAGATATATTTTGCCTGTTACAGCACCTTGCGGCACAGTAACTTTTAATTGTGTTTCGGTAGCGGCTGTTACGGTGCCTGTAAATACAGTGTTTTGTGCGCCGCTAAAATGTACTATGTTATCAGCTAATGTTTCGCTGAAGTTTGTGCCCGTAATGGTAATGATATCGCCAGCTTTGGCACTTGCCGGGGCAAAAGAGGTGAAAGTAGCAGCCCCGATGTAACTATACACAGGGCCGGTTGCAACCTCGCTGTTTTTAACCTTTACAGTTACTGCTCCCGTAGTGCCTTCTGTTGGTGCCTTAACCGTCAATTTTGTTGCTGTGGCCGATGTTACTACAGCATTTACGCCATTGAACTTTACAATATTATCGGCAATAGTGGTACTGTAGTTAACACCTGCAATGGCAACAACATCGCCTGCACGCCCCCTATTAGGGGTGATGCTTTCAATTGTAGGTTTATCAGCAACGGGTGTAGGGTCTTTCACCTCAGATTTTGACTTGGTTACTACCGATGCATATGTTATGCTGAACGAACCGGATGAGTTAAACTCGCGGCCGCTTGCATCTTTAAACATAATATTCCATTTAATGGTAATATCGGTATCGGTAACGGTAATTTCGATCGATCCTGAAAATGCATAATACTCATTACCGCTGCTGTAGTAGTATACATAACTTTGTACCGGTGTAGTCGAATTTATTCTAATGGTTCTGGTGCCCGGGTTAAGCGATGTACCCGATTTTTTGCTTAACGCGATGGCTCCGTTCTTGAGGTCATCAATAAAGAAGGTTAGCTTGCTGCCATCTGCATCAAGTGTGGCTGCTGTTTCCAACGACTTTACACCGTCGCCCGAGGTACTGTACAGGGTTGATGTTATCCCGCTCTCCTTTATGGCGAAGTCCTTACCATCAATTTTACCTTTTATGGATGAGGTTTTAACCTCAGGTGTAGGCGGGATCGGCTTAATGGTAGTTTCTTTTTTACATGATGGGATTACAGCCAGTAAGAGCAGTAACAGGCCTGATGTTTTTAATAGTTTTTGTAAGTATGTTTTCATGAGTGGCAAGGGTTAATATTTTATAAAATTCTATAAATTAACTCCTTACGCATATACCGCATATGCAGTATATTTCTGTGCGTATTGGTACGTACAAAAAAAGCCTCCCTAAAAGGGAGGCTTTAAATATGTTGTTCTAAATAAATTTATCTGTTAAACTTCTGCTAAACTATCGCCGGTTACGGTCGCCTTTATTTTGGCTTCCAGTTCTTCTGCTAACTCCGGGTTATCCAGTATCAGTTGTTTAACCGCGTCGCGGCCCTGGCCAAGGCGGGTTTCGCCATAGCTAAACCATGAACCTGCTTTTTTTATGATATTGTATTCAACACCCAGATCAATGATCTCGCCTGCTTTTGAAATTCCTTCGCCAAACATAATATCAAATTCGGCTATACGGAACGGAGGTGCAACTTTGTTTTTTACGATTTTCACCTTAACGCGGTTACCTGATACTTCGTCGGTATCTTTAATTTGTGATATACGGCGTACATCCAAACGCACCGAAGCATAGAATTTTAAGGCGTTACCCCCGGTGGTAGTTTCGGGGTTGCCAAACATAACACCAATTTTATCACGCAGCTGGTTAATGAATATGCAGCAACATCCGGTTTTGCTGATTGTACCGGTTAGCTTACGTAATGCTTGCGACATTAAACGGGCGTGTAACCCCATTTTAGAATCGCCCATTTCGCCTTCAATCTCGGCTTTTGGCACCAGGGCCGCAACAGAGTCAATAACCAAAATATCAATAGCTCCTGAACGGATCAGATTATCGGCAATTTCTAAAGCCTGCTCGCCATTGTCAGGTTGTGATATCAAAAGGTTCTCTACATCTACACCTAATTTTTTAGCGTAAAAACGGTCGAACGCGTGTTCTGCATCTATAAAAGCAGCAATGCCACCTTTCTTTTGTGATTCGGCTATGGCATGTATAGCTAAGGTTGTTTTACCAGACGACTCGGGGCCGTAGATCTCTATAACCCTGCCTTTTGGTAAACCGCCTACACCTAAAGCAATATCAAGGCCTAATGACCCGGTTGATATTGTTTCTGTTGCTTCAATAACGGAGTCGCCCAATTTCATGATGGTACCCTTGCCGTATGATTTTTCCAGCTTATCTAACGTTAGCTGTAATGCCTTTAATTTATCTGCGTTGCTCATATTAAACTAATGTGAAACAAATATAAAACATAATTTTATAATTACTAATATTTTTAGTAATTATTTTTTATTTGTTTGGTTTACCTGTAAACTTAGCTATCTGCTGCCTACCAATCAAATATCTTTATCAACACTGCGTTTTGCTAACTCCTTACTGATGGTATTAAGTGCCTTTTTCTTTTTGGCATCTTTCGCTTTGCGGATGTTTGCCGCTTCGGCCTTTAGTAAAGCTGTTTCGGTGTTGTGCTGCTCGTAATATTTACAGAACCAGGTAAGGGGGCAAATCTCGCATTTAGGAGTACGCGCCACGCATATATAACGGCCATGCAATATCAGCCAGTGGTGGGCAATGGCAAGAGTGTTTTCGGGCAGGTGTTGTACCAATTGTTTTTCTACCGCCAGCGGTGTGGTGGCCCGGGTGGTCAGGCCTATGCGGTTAGCAACCCTAAAAACGTGCGTATCAACAGCAATAGCCGGTGCATCAAACACCACCGATGCAATTACATTAGCGGTTTTGCGCCCAACGCCTGGCATTTGTTGCAATTCATCCAGCCCCGATGGTACTACGCCATGAAATTTCTCCATCAGCATTTTACCCATACCAGCCAAATGCTTGGCCTTATTGTTTGGATAACTCACACTGCGGATGTAAGTGAAGATCTCGTCTGCATCAGATGCAGCAAGGGCGGCCGCGTCCGGGAAACGTTTAAACAGGGCCGGGGTAACTTGATTGATACGCTTATCGGTGCATTGGGCCGAAAGTATAACCGCTACAAGCAACTCATAAGGGCTGTTATAATGCAATTCGGTAACCGCGTTAGGTTGGTTTTTTGAAAAGTATTCTACAAAATGGCGGTAGCGTTCCTGTTTAAGCATCTATTAGTTCATTAGTTCAGTGGTTTATTGGTACTTGCTTAAAGCGTAGCGCCAATACATGCAAAAGTCTTTAATAATTGGCAGATGAACAAGAAACAAAATATGTTTGCTTATTAAAGTATAACTACTTATAAATCAATCCGAAAACGAACGGTTGATTGTATCGTAACCGCACACCTAATAGTTTGTTTATTGTCGTAAATATTTGAAAGTCAATATATTAAATATGTGGCATTTTCTTAGTTGGTATTTAGATGCAAAAGTATAAGCCATGTTTAAAAATTATCTGTTAAGTGCTATCCGCAGTCTCAAAAAGTTCAGGCTGTTTACTTTTCTTAATGTATTTGGGTTAGCCAGCGGGATGGCTTGCAGCATACTCATTTTACTGTGGGTGCAGGATGAGCTCAGCTATGATAAGTTTAACGCAGATACTGCTCACACCTATAGATTAGTAGCAAATATTGCCGGGTCGGATGCCGCGGTAACGCCTATACCGGTTGTTGCTGCAATGAAACAGCAGATGCCATTGATTAAAAACATAACCAGGTTAGTGCCTTTGAATGCTACGGTTACAGTAGGTAACCAAAAGTTTGCAGAGAAAAGCCTGGAATATGCCGACCCTAACTTTCTGCAGATGTTTAACTATCCGCTTTTACAGGGCGACAAAAATTCCGTGCTTTCGCGCCCGGATGGTGCCGTTGTTACGGAAGCGGCAGCCTTAAAATACTTTGGTAAGGGTAATGCTATCGGGAAAGTGCTGCATGTTGATAATAGCATTAACGGGAATAATTATGTGGTAACAGGGGTGTTGAAAAACCTGCCACATAACTCGCATTTGCAATTTGAAGTGCTGCTCCCTATTGAGTTTTATAATAAAGATAACGGCACCGTATGGGATAATTTTTCTGTTTACAGCTACGTCCAGTTGGATGCATCGGTTAAGGCCAGCCCCGCGCTTATTGCCAGCCTGGAGAAGCAGATCAATAAGATCTACAAACTTAACGATAAGAGCAATACCAAAACCAGCTATACCTTACAGCCCCTTACCGATATCCACTTACGTTCTCATTTTTTAGGAGATGTTGCCGGCCAGGGGAACAGCCAAAACGTAACCATTTTTTTACTGATAGCGGTTTTTATCCTGATTATCGCCTGTATCAATTTTATGAACCTCTCAACCGCTTTGGGCGCACAAAGGGCTAAAGAAGTTGGCTTGCGTAAAACAATCGGGGCTATGCGTTTTCAGTTGATCGCCCAATTTATCAGCGAATCGTTATTAGTAGCGTTGCTTTCATTGGTTATTGGTATTGCCATCGCTTGCCTGCTGTTGCCAATATTTAATATCATTTCGTTCAAAGCCATTACAATCAATCTACTCGATTTTAAAATTATTGGCGAGCTTTTGCTTTTAGCGATTATTGTAGGGGTTATTTCGGGTAGCTATCCTGCCTTCTTCATGTCGTCTTTTAAACCGGTGGCTGTTTTAAAAGGATTGAAACCTATAAATGGGCAACGATCAATTTTAAGGAGCGGGCTGGTTATTGTACAATTTAGCATTTCTGTAATATTAATGGTGAGCACACTTGTGGTGAACAGCCAGCTTAAATTTATCCGTAACAGGGATATTGGTTTTAATAAACAAAACCTGTTATACATGCAGATGCCGCAAACCGGCGATCTGCAAAATAATTATTCAGCTTTAAAAGCAGCATTACAGCAACAGGCAGGCATGGCTAACTACACTATAATAAATAGTTTGCCAACAGACCTGCAAAATGGTTCGAGCCAGGTTATATGGCCTGGCAAGGATCCAAGGCAGCAGATATTATTCCCACAAATTGTGGTAGATGGCAGTTTTACAAAAGTGTTTGGTATGCAAATACTGTCAGGGCGTGCTTTTGATGATAATTTAAAAACTGATGAAGGTAAGTATATATTAAACGAGACCTCTGTTAAAGTGATGGGTATGGCAACCGCCACAGCAGTTGGCCAAAAAATTAGTTTCAACGGTCAGGAAGGTGCCATAATAGGCGTTGTTAAGGATTTTAATTTCAAACCCGTGCAACAGCCAATTGAGCCTCTGATTTTGAGACACACCAATAAAGGTGGTTTTGTAGTGATCAGAACAAACCCTGCAAACATCGCGCAAATTATAACCGGCCTTAAATCGGTATTCCACAGTGTTTATAGAGATGAGCCTTTTTCATACGGTTTTGTAGACCAGGACCTGAATAAGATGTACTTATCTGAGAGCCGGACGCAGGTATTGTTCAATACCTTCTCGGTGGTTTCTATTATCATCTCTTGCCTTGGCCTTTTTGGGCTGGCTACATTTACTACACAGCGGAGACTTAAAGAAATAGGCGTACGGAAAGTGCTTGGTGCCGATACAACAGGTATAGTGGCTATGCTTACTAAAGATTTTGTAAAACTGGTGATAATGGCATTGCTGGTTGCGTTCCCGGCTGCGTGGTTTTTGATGAATAAATGGCTGGATAATTATGTTTACCGCATCCAGATCAGTTGGTGGATGTTCGCTATTGCGGGGATGGCGGCTATTATGATATCAATTATAACCATAAGCTATCAATCTATAAGGGCTGCGTTGAGTAACCCGGTAGAAAGTTTAAAAACAGAATAAGTATAAAATAGAAAGGTTCATAAATCAAGCTGCCCGGATTTGCATCCAAACTGTTTGATCTATGAACCAGTGCTTTTTGGCGTAGTACTACTTAGCGCAAGCTTTTTGAATAATCGAGGATGTAATGAATGGTCTGCAGTTTTGGCTTTTTCTTTAAAAGATCCAAATCAGCGCGGATTGAACGATAGAATATCACATCGTCTGCCTCCAGATTTTCATGTACCTCTGATTCTTTCACTTGGGCTTTGTTAGTGACCACATTAAAAATTGAAGTAAAGGTTTCACCCATAAGCTGTTGTTTGTTTGAGATATAAAAATAACGAGAAATATTTGGTAATATTTTATGAAGATGAAAATTAAATGAAATTTTTTTCTCAAGTTAATTTATGCTTTATATGCATGGTTCAAATTAAGAATATTAACTCGTTCTTTTGAAATCAGCACCTTCAACAGGATTTTAAACGATATTAAGCAACGCGATATTGTGAATTACCGTAAATAAAAAAAGCTGCCCCATTTACAGGGCAGCTTGCAATATTTTGTACCGTTTTTAAAATCAGTTTTTTAAACTCAGCTCTTTATTCTGCATCATTTTGCGCAAATTATTAAGTGCATAACGCATACGGCCAAGGGCGGTGTTAATGCTTACATCGGTAACATCGGCAATTTCTTTGAAGCTCATATCGCCAAAGTGGCGCATAATTAGTACTTCCTTTTGCTCGGATGGTAAGAGCTGGATGAGCGATTTTAGGTCTTTATGCGTTTGTTCGCGTACCAAACGGTCTTCCGCGCTCTCGTCATAATTACCCAATACTTCAAAAATATCAAAGTCGTCGCCGTTGCTTACCATAGGCGCGCGTTTTTCACGGCGGAAATGGTCTATCACCAGGTTATGCCCAATACGGGTTACCCATGGTAAAAACTTACCTTCCTCGTTGTATTTACCGGCTTTTAGCGTATTAATAACCTTAATAAACGT
This sequence comes from Mucilaginibacter sp. L294, assembly GCF_001636615.1. Lineage (GTDB taxonomy): Bacteria > Bacteroidota > Bacteroidia > Sphingobacteriales > Sphingobacteriaceae > Mucilaginibacter. The sequence continues at coordinate 61,482 of NZ_LGEK01000015.1, forward strand.
ATCCTGGAAAATATCCTCGGCAAGGGCTTCGTCCTTAACAAGCAAGTAAATAGAAGTGTAAATTTTTGACTGGTACCGCCTGATGAGTTCAACAAGTCCTGCCTCGTCGCCGGCAATGTACAGATGGATTAGATCCTGATCACTTTTCAATTGAAAATCCATAGAAAGCTACTAATAAACTAAATTAATTTTTTTGTCGTTATTAAAAGTAGAGTTCTATCTATAGCGTTTCTTTTTAGGGTTAAGAATAATTTTACCCTCAAATATAATAATCTTAAAAAATAAAAACAAATATTTTTTAACGGGGTATGTTGCGTTCGGCCAAATTATTGTTTGTGTCAGCATATTGCAAACTCTTTTATTAATAACCATTTATCCTTTACAATTACTCAAACTGATTTGGATAAGGCTAAAAATTTTAGGATTTTTGCACTTCCAAAAAAGTTCATAGTTAATGGGTGATAGTTCATTACAAATTACCGGTTAGACCACGGGTTTTCTAAAAGGTTTAACGGATGTAAGAAACTATTAACCATGGCCCCATGAACCAGGAGCTATCAATATGATCAAAGAAGCAGAAAAAGATCCGCAGAAAAATATCATTATAAAAGGGGCCAGGGTACATAACCTTAAAAATATGGATGTGGCCATACCTAAAAACAAGCTGGTAGTTATCACCGGTATGTCGGGCTCGGGGAAATCGTCGCTGGCGTTTGATACCCTGTACGCCGAAGGGCAGCGCCGCTATGTAGAGAGCCTTTCATCCTACGCGCGCCAGTTTTTGGGCCGTATGAACAAGCCTGATGTTGACTATATTAAAGGTATAGCCCCGGCAATAGCTATCGAACAGAAGGTTATTACCAGTAACCCGCGCTCAACTGTGGGTACCTCTACCGAGATCTATGATTACCTGAAGCTGCTTTTTTCGCGGATAGGTAAAACCATATCGCCTATATCGGGCGGTATCGTCAAAAAAGATTCGGTTACCGATGTGATCAATTTTATCACTGCCCTGCCGGATGAAACGCAGGTAACTATATTATGCCCGCTGCACCCACACAATAACCGCAACATTAAAGAGGAATTGGCTGTTTTAATGCAAAAAGGTTTTGTTAGGGTTGAGTTTAACGGACAGGTATCGCGTATCGAATCCTTACTGGAAGATGAAACCATCGACGGTGCATCTATGGTGATGGATGAAGAGGCCGCTCCGGCAAAAACTAAAAAGACAAAAGCAAAAGTTAAGGATGAGGTAGTGGAATCGTCGCTTCCGGCAGTTTCTGTAGTACGGATTGTTATAGACAGGATCACCAAGAACGAGGAGGATGAAACGATCAGCCGATTGGCCGACTCTATACAAACTGCATTTTTTGAAGGCAAAGGCGATTGTTATGTACAATATCGCGAGCCGGATGCTGAAAACGAAACAGAGCGTTTCTTCTGCGACCGTTTTGAATTGGATAATATCCGCTTTGAAGAGCCTACAGCAAACTTTTTTAGCTTTAATAACCCGTACGGAGCCTGTAAAAAATGCGAGGGCTACGGCAAGGTAATTGGTATTGACGAGGACCTGGTTATCCCTGATAAAAGTAAAACGGTTTACGAGGGGGCTATTGCCCCATGGCGCGGCGAAAAAATGCGCGAGTGGAACGATGTATTAGTGAAAAGCGCGTTGAAGTTTGATTTTCCGATACATCGTCAGTATAACCAGCTAACGGAAGAACAACAACATTTACTATGGACAGGTAACCAATACTTCCGCGGATTGGACGCTTTCTTCAAAGAGATGGAAGAGCAGACCTACAAGATCCAATACCGTGTGTTGTTATCCCGCTACCGTGGTAAAACTACCTGCCCCGAGTGTAAGGGCAGCAGGTTACGCAAGGATGCATCGTATGTAAAAATAGCAGGTAAATCCATCACCGATGTGGTGCTGATGCCTTTGGATACCGCGCTTGATTTTTTCAGCAATATTCAATTAAATGAAACCGATGCCAAAATTGGTAAACGCCTGCTGCTGGAAATAATCAACCGGCTGGTGTTTTTAAATAATGTAGGTTTAAGTTATTTAACGCTTAATCGCTTATCAAATACCTTATCTGGTGGCGAGTCGCAGCGTATTAATCTGGCAACTTCACTGGGTAGCAGTTTGGTGGGGTCGATATATGTATTGGATGAACCAAGCATTGGCCTGCACCCGCGCGATACACAACGCCTGATAACCGTGCTAAGATCGTTACGTGATGTGGGAAACACCGTTTTGGTGGTTGAGCACGAAGAAGAGATCATGAAAGCCGCCGACCATATTATAGATATTGGCCCCGAAGCCGGTACGCATGGCGGTAACCTCATATTTACCGGTACGTATGATCAGATCATCGTTGATGATAACAGCCTTACAGGTAAATACCTGAGCGGTCGCGAGGAAATAGCCATCCCCAAAACTCGCCGTAAATGGAGCGACTTTATTGAGATAAAAGGCGCGCGCGAAAATAACCTTAAAAATGCCGACGCTAAATTTCCGTTAGGTGTGCTTACTGTGGTTACGGGTGTATCGGGCTCGGGTAAAACCAGTTTGGTGAAACGCATTTTTGCGCCGGCATTGCAAAAAACACTGGGTAATTATAATGGTGACCAAAGCGGAGCATTTGACAGTATTGAAGGGGATTATAATAAAATTGAACAGGTAGAGATAGTTGACCAAAACCCTATTGGCCGTTCGTCGCGCTCAAACCCGGTTACTTATGTAAAAGCCTGGGACGAGATCCGTAACCTGTACGCAGCCTTACCAGTTGCCAAAGCAGCCGGACTAAAACCATCGGCATTTTCTTTTAACGTAGAGGGGGGGCGTTGCGATGTTTGCCAGGGCGAGGGCGAAGTGAAGATTGAGATGCAGTTTATGGCCGATATCTTCCTCACCTGCGAGGCTTGTAACGGTAAACGCTTTAAACAGCACATTCTTGATATTACCTATAATGAAAAGAACGTATCCGAAGTTTTAGAAATGACCATCGACGAAGGGTTGGAGTTCTTCGCCAAAGAGCCAAAGATCCTGGCCAAAATAAAACCGTTGGTTGATGTTGGTTTGGGTTATGTGCAATTGGGGCAATCGTCTAATACCTTATCAGGTGGCGAGGCGCAGCGTATCAAGCTGGCATCCTTCCTGGTTAAAGGGAATAATACCCATAAAACGCTGTTTATATTTGATGAGCCTACAACAGGCCTGCACTTTGCAGATATCAAGAAGCTACTCAAATCATTCGACGCGCTGCTGGAGCATGGCAACACTATTATTGTGATAGAACACAATATGGACGTTATTAAATGCGCCGACTGGGTAATAGACATTGGCCCCGAAGGTGGCGACCGTGGCGGTAACGTAGTATTTGAAGGTACCCCCGAAAGCCTGATCAAAGTAGAGGATAGCTATACAGGTACGTTTTTAAAGGAACGGTTTACCACATAACCACCTGATGAAAGAATAGAATTTAGAAAAGGCGATGAATTATTCATCGCCTTTTTTATTCGTTCTGTTCCACTGTGAAATGGAACAAATGGAACAAGTGGAACATGTTGATAATGAGCTAATTACTACTGACAAGATCTTGTCAGTAGTTAAACAAACACTTCACGATTATTGCTTTATAGCCTCATAGACAATGGTTTATGAAATTGTGTTTTTTGTTCCACTTTTTTAAAAAGTGGAACAAAATTCCACAAGACAAAACAACGAAATAAACCGATTTCTTTAGCCATTTTTCGCCCTCAGTTCGTCCTTTTTAGGGTTTATTAAGCTAACTATTGACTGAAGTTGATATTGAATTAAGCGTCTGATTTATAATACATTAAACATTTAAGGCGTGTTCCATTTTGTTCCGTTTTGTTCACAAATTGGAACACATAAGGTAAACAGATTGTCTTGTCCTGAAATGAGTTTACATAAAAGTAAACTAAATGAAGAAGAACATTAATGAAGCCCGGCGACACTATGCAGAGGGATTTAAGCGGAAAGTAGTTAAGGAGTATTTAGCGGGAGGGATA
>NZ_LGEK01000169.1 GCF_001636615.1 Mucilaginibacter sp. L294
GTTCCTTCCCGAAAAGAGGCTGCATTCCGTGGTGGAAGCGGAGTGGCTAATAAAAAGTAATCTGTTAAACTTCCATGCTGGTAAAAATTATTTTCATTTTATTAGCGATAAATTTTCAGGAAAAATCGTTGGTGTTATTGACCTGATATCGCCCGAGCAGGCGAAGAAACATTACATGCTACCAGAATACCCGCACTTTGTAGAATTTTATTTTGAAAGTGGTATGATTAGCAAAAATATCATGTCATCATTGTTACCACCATTCCTTAACGCAATCCGAAAACAGAAAGTGAAAAATATCGGAGCGGTGGTTGATCGTCAAAATATAATAGCCAGGCAAGTAATGCAAAAAACGGGTTTCGTTTTTGAGCGCAAATTCGATCTTTTACAAGATCTATACAAAGCATCGGATATATAATTCTTGAAATAGCTATGATTTACGTAAAGCCTATCTGGAGATCAATATATTGGCATAAAAAAATCATACGGAGATAACAGAATTTTAAAATAAAGAGAGTCAATATAGGCGTTCAGCTGATTTTGAGTAAAACCCTGCTGGAACCTGGGAGGCTGGTAAATTACTTTGTCTTTTTTAAAAGACAAAGTCCCAAAGTATCGTCTGCCGCTTGATAAGGAGCAATCCAACTCATGTCACGACTAGCTATATTAATCAAATAGGATAGAAATCGATACCTGAAATTGATCAGAAATACTTCCGGATTAACAGTCTTATATAGGATTTCACATTGTATTTTTTTTAAATTAACCTTGTCCTGAAAACGGGGAATAGGTTTAAAATCTAAGGGCTTTAGTTTTGTTGTGATGAAGGGCCAGTCTATGTTGCTTTTTTTATCAAGATAGGTTTTAACGGCTTCCAGATTGGTTACTTTATATAATGCTCGTTGTGACTGGTAAAGTGATTCTATACCTATTTTAAGTAAAAGTTTGGATACGGGTACCTCATTTTTATCAAAATCCGGAATATGCACGACATATGAACCATCGTCATTTGTTTTAATGACATTATCTTCCGTTAAACCAGAAACTATTACCTGGTTCTTTATATAATTTTTGCTTCCTTCAAATTTCAATCCATGTGATTCGCCTTTCGCTGGTTTGCCTTTCTTTGTGGCGTATCCACCCATAGGCTTTGACATTGCTAAAATCCCTACTGACAAGGCTTTTGCTTCGAAGTTTGAAAAAGAGTTATTGCACGTTCCGCATATTGAACCAAGGTCTAAAGTATAGGACTTATTTCCCAACCCTTCGGGCACGATATGCTCTAAGGAATTTTTAGTGACCGGATTACCACATATAATACAATTCATAATGATATTAGATGATAAGGGAGAAATATCTGATTAATATTTTGAATTGTAAATCGCAAATTACCAACACCTTCGTTCATAACACAGAATAATTGAAAGTAGAGTATTATTTTTATCCTATGAAAACAAAACAACAGGAATTAATAGACCAAGTTGAAGATTTTAAAAGGCTGGTAATATCCTACTCTAATAATCCGACAATGAAAGTCAGAACGCAGATTAGTAAAAATATTATCGGTATTCAAAGAATTGTCCAGGCAGCAGGAACAAGAAAACTTGTTACAATATCTCCACCGCCTATGGTAGGCGGATATCAGTATTCTAATGTGAACCCTTTTGATATGATTTTTGATGCGCCTTATGGAATGGACTTATCTACAGTAATCATAGATATTTGCGATGCTACTGTTGGAATAATTGAACACGACGATAATTTTAGTCTTGCAACTCCTGTAAAGGCTGTAAATAAAAATCCAGCAAGTGCGGGTAAGGTCAATTCTAAGAAGATTTTTTTAGTGCATGGACACGACAATGAGCTTAAAGAAAAAACTGCACGATTCCTGGAAAAGCTAGGACTTGAGCCGATTATACTCCATGAACAATCTAATAATGGGCACACAATTATTGAGAAGTTCGAGGCCAATTCGGATGTAGCATACGCATTGGTCTTATTGTCGCCAGATGATGTTGGCCGCTCTGTTAAAGAAGAACCTAATGACCTTAATTTCAGGGCTCGGCAAAATGTAATCTTTGAACTTGGTTATTTTATAGGCAAGTTAGGACGGCAACGTGTTTGCGGCTTATTAAAAGGTGCAGTAGAAACTCCATCCGATTACGATGGCATATTGTATATCCAATACGATGAAGCAGGCGGTTGGAAGCTGCTGTTAGCGAAAGAGATGAAAAACGTAGGCCTTTCAGTAAACCTGAACAAAGCAATATAATAGTTTTGTGATTTTATGGTTGCTATATTGTAATAAACAAATTATTAGCATCAGTTGCATTTACAGTGGGTTCAAGCGAAGGTGACGACGCATAAGTTTTATTCAAAAAAACAGAAGAGTAACCCGCAAAACTATGAATAGCGTGGTGTGTGCCTCCTGATGTACGGCAAGCGCAAACGATATCATCACATTTAGCGGCAACCAGGTCAGTCAATCTTTGATGAACCAAATCGTATGTATCACCGGAACTTGTAATACCGAGTGTTATTTTGCCTTTGATGTAAATTTCCAAAAAATCTTTTCCATAGGATTTTCTACTGCCTGGAACATGGCTATAACCATTTGCAATTAGTATTGCCGGAAGCATATGTATGGTGGTTGTTTTTCCCGAACTTGCGCGTCCCGCCAATGCGATTATTCTGCTCATGAAATTGTTTTAAGATGGTTAGGTTATTCTGATGCGAATGTATGTATTTGTGGTAAAGAAATAGTCAGAAATAGAGATTAAAGTCGTAGCTTTTAAAGCTTAAGGTAATTATTCCGATGTAAAAAGGTGTAAAAAACGGAAATAATGAGAGCCTAAACTAACTAAAAATATTAAATTGAAACTTTGAAAAACACGAAACAGGAAACCATCAATGTCCTTGAAAAGTGGTATAAAAATGCCAAATATATTTCCTCAACCTATTTGATAGCCCCGCCGTTAGTCAGCAGAGGAAAAATAGAATTTATCTACTATGGATTTTTGAATTCCTTCGGAATTGAATATTTTGAAGTTGTAAAAGGCCAGGATCGCCCGATAGAAAAAATCAGCTGGATTTACTCTTTACTTGCTAACGAAAGTCATATCGGATGTATTGGTGGGTTGGATTTGATCTGCACCCTAATAAAATATACAGAAAAGATTGATCTATCTATACGAAAAGGAATGATGGACAGGCTTGGCAGTGCAAAAGACCTGAGAAGCTATTTTTTTGAATTGTTCATTTTTTACTTTCTTGACAAAGAAAATTTACCTAACCGAAAGAAAATCATGGAAGGGAATCAAGAAAAAGAAGGCACATTTGTTCTTAACGGAAAAGAGTTTCTCTATGAATGTCGGTTGGCCTTCCTGCCGAAAATGTTGGAATTGGATATTATGCGGAGACTTCTCTTTATAATAAAACAATTGCTGCCTACAATAACCAAACCTTTGGCAGAAGGAATGATGTTGACTATGAGTTTTAAAAGACCTGTTACAGGTGGTCACCTAGGTGCATTTGAACAAAAAATTAAATCTTTTATTGGACATGTCAACCAATTGGACGGAGAATTATCATTAGATCATGTGTCTAAAGATAAATTTGGAGAATTTAGGGTAAGTAAATATGCTGTCTCTTATACACATCT
>NZ_LGEK01000170.1 GCF_001636615.1 Mucilaginibacter sp. L294
GATGTGTATAAGAGACAGCTTTTAGAACAATTGTATCTGGTAACTGAACATGGATAGTTTCGCATATTCTTGTAAGATTCCAATGGCTCGCAGCGCTTTTTTTAATAAAGTTCAAAGATCGGGTTAAAGGTTTTTTCAGCCACACAAAATTACCCGTGCCATTTTAAGACCCGTGGCAACTGCCTCACCCTAATTTTCTGCTGATTTCAATACTTCATTGGCAATCTCTGTCTTTTCCCTGAGCTTCTTAGGTTGATTTTTATAAGACGGCGAGTTATCTCCATTGTACCAGGGCGTGGTTTCTCCTTTTTAAACTTAACAATGCTTGTTAAACTTAGTATTACTCCCGTTGTTATGTTTCAATAGGTTATGTGATCAATATAATTCCCGGTTTTTAACGGGCTGACTGGTATACAAAATCATGTATAGCCGGCAATACTTCTGTTTCAAACTCTTCCTGTTTTTTCTGATCTTTTTTAGTACTGCCAAACTCATGGCTAATGGGATAACTTTTGCCATATTTATTTTTTTTGTTTGAGATAGCGTAATGCAATAAACCGTTTAACTCCATGGGCAGCAGGTGCATATCTTCAAAATCCATTAATTTGCGGGTATACAAACCCGGCAATTTGCGGTAAATTGTTTTAGCGTACTGTTCAAATTCATAAGTAACATTTACCTTGAATAGAAAATCATAAATGGCGTAAAGCGCAGGCACAATACCTACGGTTAGCAAACCCCATGTAGTGTCATGCCCCAGGTTTAACATCGGCACTATGATAAATACGGCCACCGCCACCGAGGCCGAAATAATGATATTGATCCGATAATTACGCATTGGCTGAAAGCTTAACCTTCCTCCTATTATTTTCAAATTATAGCGTTCCATTTTTTTATACTTTAATTGTCGATATCAATCCTGCCTGAAACTTTTTAAAGTACCATCGTTGTTAAATTGTATGGAATAACTTTCGCGGCTGCCGTTAATAGTACCCGGATACCAGCGTATCGCTTTATCCCAAACCACCATATATGCGCTGGTTGTTGGTTTGGCACCTTCAATTATTGCCGCCTTTTCATTGTACAGCCGGGTAATATTGGCTATACTGGTAAAGTTTACCTCGTTTAGTGAAACAGATCTGCTGGCTACATCGGCATTTACAGACAGCGGCACGGGCTTGGGCTTTGACCAGATACCATCCTGATACTCATAGCTATCCACATAATTCGCATTTGTAGGATGACGGAGCATAATATGAATACTACCGTCATCATAAAAATGTACCGACTGGTAAATAAAGATCTCTTTGCCCCGGTACTGCAGGAGGTTCCGTAATGATACCTCCGCTTTTTTCAGTACCGTGGTGTTGGTTAAAAAGTCTTTACTTTTTACAGGTACAGGCCTGGTAGTACGCGCAATAGCATGAACTTTTGACAGGGCTATCGTTACCTGTTTTTGCATCTGCATAATGGCTTGGCTGGTGGCACTGTCAACGGTATACTGCTGCACCTGTACAGCAGCATTACTTACCTCTGGTGGTTTTGGTTTAGGTTTAAAAGTATCTTTAACACTATCGGTGATCTGTTTACAGCCTGCAAAAGTTAAACTGCAAACGGCCAGTGTGATCATAAGGGTGTTTAATGCTTTCATGGGTTTAACTTATTTCGTCTAAATCGTTGGCAAAAGCTATCTTTCGGGGGTCTCCCTGCAGATAAAAGATATCAGCGGTCTTCTGTTTGGTACTATCCAGATCAAGCAGGCTCACAATTTTTTTGATACTGGCCCTGTGAGTGTGGTTTTGATGATCAACAAACTCCAGTTCAAAATTCACCATTGGTTGTTCGTTAATGTAGGTGCCGGTAAGGTTTGCAGCAAGCTGTTTAGCTGTTGTACGGATACCTTTAAACTTAATTAAAGGCGCGTTAGCCGGTACGCCGCTTAACTTACCCTCAATTAAATTGGCCAGGATACGATAAAATAACAATACAGCCGGGCAAACGAGCAGCGGATGCCCAAAACTCATGAAACGCCAGCCCATACCCTCACTTTCTGAGAGATATGAATAGATATAATACCCGGCTACTACCATCAAAAGCAGCAGCCAGCCCAAGTTAATCAGCGCCATTTTCCCTTTATGGATACTGGCTTCGCTATTTTCAAAAATGAAATATGGGATGTGTTTTACCTCTTTGTCAATCAGTAAACCAACCCTTTTACCTGCTTCAAAACGGTGCTCATAGGATTTCATATCATTTACACTGGCTTTTTGTATAATCTCGCTACCAACCAGGTTTTTAAAGCTCAGGCTTAGCTCATAGGTATTGTACCCGGCATTGGGATTTGATAGATTGACTGATTCCAGGATCCGGGCCTCGCGGTGTACACCATTTTTTTTGAGGCAATCAATATTACGTTTGGCAGAAAACGCCTGCAAAACCCATTTACGATAGAAACCCGCCAACACGATGATCCAAAACACAGCCGACAAAGCCACCAGGCCCAGCGAAAGCCATGGATCCGCCCCTTCAATATCAAGCGGATTTCCGCTTTTTATGCCGTAGTACAGGATCATCGGAAACGGAATAGCGAAAAATAATGCGTAAAGCATCCAGAATATCGGAAAACCTCGTTTCATGGTTGATTGGTTTTAGTTAACGCCCGGTTTCATATTATTTTTATTTATTTGGGCAAACCCATAATATCGCTCAGTTCATCAGTAAAGTTTTGCAGGGGTTTGGTAGCAAAAAAACTTTGTCGTACCAGTACCCGTTTTTCCTTACCATTTTTATAAAGTATCATGGTGGCCGATACATTAAAGGCAATACCAATATTGGTCATTTTAGAGATCAGAAAATGATCAAAATCGTCAAAACTGTACTGCTTTTCGGGAGTAAAGAAAAATGTTTTTATAGTCATGCTCCTGGCCGACGCATTAAAACTCATTTTGGCGGTAGTGCGTAAAATGCCTATCGTACCTAATATGCCCAGGCAAACCGCAAAAAAATAAGCCCCTTTGCTGTTTCCGTAAATCAATGTAGCAGCCATAACTGCAAATGCCAGCAGCGACAGGAAATAAAACATTCCCTTTTGTACTTTTATATGGTATGTATTCCCCTCCTGTTCAAAATATTTAAATGATTGCATAGGTGTATATTTTTGAAATGGTTAATCGATAAAACTGAAACTACTTTCAAAGGCCTTACCAAAAACAGGAAGGGGTTTCAGCGCATTATTGGCCGCGTTGATCATACCCAGTATCCAGAATATAATAATAACCAGGCCAATAAGACCCAGGAAAGCCAGCGCAGGCACCAGCGATATGATAAATCTCAAAAAGATATTCAGGGCTATGCTCACAATAGCCAGGCCCAATGATTGTTTTAAATGATATTTAAGCAGAGCATCCGCTTTATCTTTTCCTGAAAAATAAGCAATAAGCCACCCTATCGGGGTGATGTACGATACGATGGATAATGTTTTGTTGTTCATGATAATTTAGATTTTTCGTTTGGCTATATTGCCACAACAAAATTGCAGATAAACACCACAGCATACCTAATTTTCATATTCTACAATGCGTCTACCCATCTACATAAAAGCGTCTACAATACATCTACAAATTTTATAAGCTGTCTCTTATACACATCT
>NZ_LGEK01000171.1 GCF_001636615.1 Mucilaginibacter sp. L294
CCGGCAAAGGAGGTGGTTATGAGCGGATAAGCCTATGCCTGAAAAATGTAGCAAACATCACAACTATAAACTATTATTGTAATCATAAAATCTATTTAAAACTGTCAACTTTTTTTAGGACGAGTCAGAACAGAACAAGGCAATTACAGTTCTATTTTACCGTGCTTACCTTCATCGTAATGTTTGCCGGTTAACGACGCTTTTAATACGTTAAACAGCACCACCATACTGCTACTGCTGCTATCCCAGTATTCGGCATCGGTTGGTTGAAGTTTTATCAGGGTAAGTTTCGGGTCTTCTACTCCTTCTGGGAAAAATGCCTGTACAAACGGGTTCCAAAGTTCCTTCATTTTTGCTTTATCGTCAATCAGGGTAGCTTCGGCAATAATACTCAGGTAGGTATGGTTTTTAGAATCTGAATAGGTTAATGATACCGTGTTTTCAACCGAGATCTCGCTGGCTTTTGGTGAATATTCATTGGTGAAGAACCATATATTCCCTTCGCTGTCCACATCGGCTGTACCCATTGGACGGCTATTAAACCCGTTTTCGGAGTTATAGGTGGTCAGCATGGCTGTTTTTACCTCATTTATTTTGTCCTGCATGTATTTCAGGCTCTCTGTTTTCGACCAATTGCTCATAGTATATTATCTTATAACTGACCAATAAACCAACAACGAATTTATTTGTTGGGCTTACTTACATAAATATTTCCTTTTACATAGAAACGGTAAGGCAATAAAGCATCCTCACCAGCATAATCAACCCCGATACGAGGGCCTGCGGCCACTTCTGCATCCGGTAAAGTCAGGCCCCTGTCTTCTACCCAGATGATATCGCTTTGTAAACTCATGGCGTTTATTTTGCGGGATATGCCCAGCGCTTTAGCTACAGAGCCCGGCCCTTTTGTAATGTTGGGCTTGGGCGTATCTAAGTTACGTCTTCGCATCATAACATCCAAGCCATCAGTTGGTTGTATGGCCCTGATTAAAATAGCATGGGGCTGCCCTTCTTCGGCCACAACAATGTTAAACATCTCGTGGATACCGTAGCATAAATACACATACGACACCCCGCCCTGCATATACATGGTTTGGGTGCGTGGGGTAACCTTGCCGCCATATGAATGTGCAGCCTTGTCATTGATGCCTGTATAAGCTTCTGTTTCAACAATGTATCCACCGGTAAGTTCACCATCAATACAGGTAAAAAGGTATTTGCCTATCAGGTCGCGACTAAGCGCTACTGTATCAGTATTATGGTAATAGCTTTCGGGTAGTTTCATGCTTATTTCAGTATGCCGGCAAGTAAGGTGTTTATTTCATCAGCCTTATCAAACACCATAATGTGGGTGCCATCTTTTATAACGGCTGTCGGGTTTTTAATGTTTTGGTGCGGAAAAACGAGATCTTTATCGCCTATAATGTGGTAAAGATTTGGAATTTTAACTGTGTTTTGCCAATGTAATACCGCTTGCATAGCCCATTTTAAAAATATGGGTGATGAATTGCGCAGCATGCTTTTGAATAAAGCCAGGTCATCCGGTGCCATTTTGCCAAACATGGGTTTTATTAAGAAACCTACATGTGTCATTAATTTCCCAGGGATGGCTTTGTAAACAGGCATGTTGCGGAAAAATTTGAAGTACCATGGAGCTTCGCTATCGGTTTTGATGCTCGATATCAGGATAATCTTATCAAGGTTAACTTGTTTGGCTATCTCCACCGAGATCATTCCACCCAGTGATACCCCTATCACGGTTGAGTTGTTCTGTATATTGTATTGTTTTACAATAGTTTGTGCGTAGGTTGTTAAAGTATCATCAGATGCAGGGATATGCCAATCGACCAAAGTAACTTCACACTCCGCAGGCAGCTTAATATTCTTAAACAGTCGACTATCGGCGCCCAGCCCGGATATCAAATAGACCTTATGCATTAAACCTGATCAGGTTTATTACCTGTGTTAAGTATTTAGCATCGGTTTCGTCAAATTCGTTTAGTTCTGAGCTATCCACATCCAGCACGCCAATTACTTCGCCATGCGAGAACAGGGGCAATACAATTTCTGAACGGGATAATGAGCTACAGGCAATATGACCGGGGAAAGCATCTACATCGGGTACTATAAGTGTTTCGGCTTTATCCCATGCGGTGCCACAAACACCCCTGCCTTTGGCAATACGGGTACAAGCAACCGGCCCCTGGAATGGGGCCAAAACCAATTCGCCATTTTTAACCAGGTAAAAACCCACCCAAAACCATTGAAACTGCTCTTTTAAAGCCGCAGCTACATTAGCCAGGTTGGCTATCAGGTCGGTTTCACCATAAAGTAAACCTTCTATTTGCGGGATAAGCGACTGGTACTGCTCCTCTTTGCTTCCTGACGCTGTTATTTGTAAGTCCTCTGCCATAAAGCAAATGTAATGATGCCTTGTTGAAAGTAAATAAGCCAAATATCATATTTAATATTTTATTTAGCGGGTAGATGATCGTTAGCCTCACTATAGTTCGTTACCGCAAGGCGTTTGTGCCTTTTGCCCTGCTTGCCATGGCTGTACATCGCCTCCCTATGTGGCTGCAAAGCGGTTGCAGCTTTTGGAAGTTGCTTGGAAGCGGCCGCAACGGCACGTTCGACCTGCAGCCCGACTGGCAGCAATGGGGCTTATTAGCTGTATGGGATGATCGGGAAGATTACGAACGCTTTGCTAAAAAGTCCTTTGTAAGCAAATGGTGGAATGTATTAGGCCGCGAAACCTGGACACTTTTATGCCAGCCTATGCAAAGCCATGGTAAATGGGATGGTAAAGAACCGTTTGGTAAGCCCAATAATACGATTGGCGATGGCCCGGTTGCTGTGCTTACCCGCGCAACTATCAGGATGAGCAGGCTGAAGAATTTCTGGTCGCATGTGGACGAGGTGGCTGATTTGATGATTGACGCACCTGGATACATTACCTCTTTTGGCGTAGGCGAAGCGCCCGTTTATCGGCAGGCTACTTTCTCAGTATGGGAAAGTATGGAGCAGATGAAGGCTTTTGCCTATGGTGGTAAACATGCCGATGTTATTAAAAAAACACGGAGCGAAGACTGGTATAGCGAAGAGCTTTTTGCCCGTTTCCGGATCATTGAAAGCACCGGCACAATTAACGAAAAAGACCCACTGGCGGGGTTGCTAAAAACACAAATTATATCATGAGAATAATTGCAGAACTACCCCATCCCGATTTTAAAATATCTATCCTGAACATGAACCAAAAGTATATTGTAAAGATAGAGCAAGGCACCCTTGAGCAAACTTACAAGATCCCGGAAATGGATCTGACCGATGGTGTGAACAGTGTTTTTGAATTGCTTGATGAAGCCTTTTTAAAGACAGTAGCTGAACGTTTTGTGACTATGGGGACAGATTACAAAGATGCATTTTACAGGTATAACTATTGATTTAATTAACTTGCATAATATATTGTAAAATAGATAGTCTGTCTCTTATACACATCTCCGAGCACACGAGAAGGACT
>NZ_LGEK01000172.1 GCF_001636615.1 Mucilaginibacter sp. L294
GATGTGTATAAGAGACAGTTTATTAATTAACTGTTGCGTTTAAATTACGCCTGGTAATTTGGCAGGGTAACATAAAATGTGGTATCGCCGGGCTGGCTGGTAAACCATATTTTACCGTGGTGCTGGTCTACAATTTTTTTGGTGATAGATAGGCCAAGGCCAAAGGGCTCTTCGCCGTTGGTGCCGGGTTTTTTGGCCGTGGTAAACATATCAAAAATATGTCCTTTGTCTTTATCGGGGATGCCGATACCATGGTCGGTAACTGCAATTTTTATCTTTTTTTTGTCTGTAGTAAGCGCAATGTCGATTTCTATTTTGCTCCCTTTGTAGCTAAATTTTATGGCGTTAACAATAAGGTTGTTAAACACCCGCCAAATTTTCTCCTGGCTAACATGGGCAATAATGGGTTGCCCGTTGTTTTCAAATATGATCTGCTGATCCTTTTCGTTAGCCTTAAACTGCAGCAGTTTAACCGAATCGTGCAGCAGGGCTTTAACATCAACAGGTTGCATTACCAAAGCCTCGTTCTCATCTGCAAGGCCTGATTTTAACAGCTCATTGATCATCTCGATAGAGTTTATACCTGTGCTTTCTATCAGCCCAAGTATATGCCTGTTTTCTTCGTTAAAATCTTCTTCTTCTTCAAGCAGTAAAGCGGTTAAACCCGTTATACCCGCCAGCGGGTTGCGCAGATCGTGCGCCATAACGCGCATAATACGGATGTAGTTTTTATTGGCGGCTTCAAGTTCTACCAGGGTTTGCTGTAACCTGCGGTTATGATCTTCAGTGAAGCGGTGATTTTTTTTGCTGGTGTTTAAGTTGCGGTTAATAAGCAGAATAATAATAACCGATAATACTACTGCTATGGTGATGCAGAGTAAATAGATCTGGTTAAGCTTATCCT
Source organism: Mucilaginibacter sp. L294 (assembly GCF_001636615.1). Classification (GTDB taxonomy): domain Bacteria; phylum Bacteroidota; class Bacteroidia; order Sphingobacteriales; family Sphingobacteriaceae; genus Mucilaginibacter. The sequence continues at coordinate 905 of NZ_LGEK01000172.1, forward strand.
GGTGCTTTAGTTCTGATAGCGCCTGTTGCTGATGAAATATATCCAGTTCGCGATCAATATTAACCCGGTATATGTTTGAGGTGGTAGCTGCTACAGAATCTTTTAAACCGACGTATTTTTTTTGATATTGATAAGCGCTAACAGGCTGGTTAAGCTTAAAAAGATATTCGGCATAAAACTTATACCATTGTATTTCATACTCAAGGTTGTCTTTCCGGTACTTATCCAGGTAGAGCCTGCTTTGCTTCAACGCCTCGTTGGCTTTGGCATAATTGCCGGTTTCTAAATAGATCTGCGCGAGTTTTATATTTGGCGGGATCTTGACCCCGTTTATAATATTAATATTGGTATTTATAGACTTGTTAAGATATATTAAGGCTGTGTTATAATTTTTTTGACTTAAATAAGCACCACCAAGGTTATCATACAATACCACGCGTGCTGTGGCAATATGGTTAGGATCAACAATGCCCGCCTTTTCGGTACTGGCCAATAAGTTGGTATTTAACTTAAAATAAACCAGCGCGCTATCCTGCATATTAGCTTTCTGATACGCCAAAGCAGCATTGTTTAATGCCCCCTGCCTTAAGTAAAATAATTTAGGTATGGTGAACCTTATATCACAATTACTTAGGCGTTTATAATTTTCGGCCCAGTTGCGGGCGGCTAATTTGTAGTTTTTTTGCAAATAATAAATGCCTGCTATTTTGCTGGCCAGGATGCCATTATCACAACTGCCCGCTGTAAGTGATTTTTTACCACGATAGTAATAATCGAGCGCTGCGCTGTATTGTTTCTTTAACAGGCTAACATCGCCGCGTAGCAGCAAGATCTTTGCGTATTGATCCGGGTATTTTTTGGCCATTTGGGGGTTGGCAAAAAAGGCCATGGCGCTATCAGTATATAGGCTCATTTCAGCGGGGCGAGACACCGCCTCTTCTGCCTTTAACTGGTAATAGGATGTTATTACCGGGTCATTTTGCTGAACCTGGTTGCGCACATCCTGCAAAATTTTATTGGCAGTATCGTATTTGTTTTCCAGTATAAGGCTGTCTGCTACATTTATCTGTTTTATTATTTGGGAATTATTGTACGTATCCTTATTACCACATGATGATAAGAACAGGACAGCACAAAGTATCATCAATAAGATGTTCTGACGCAAGGGGGACATGTATAACGTTAGTAACAGGTTAAATGTGAGCCAAATATATATAATTAGGTTGGTACACTGTATCGTTGCCTGTTGTGTTGTTACAAATACTATATACAGCTGTAGATCGGGCATGAAAAAAGCCGCTTCCCTTGCAGGAGCGGCCTTTTAACTAAACCAACTTATGAAAACACTCTTCGAATTATTTGATAGCTATTTCTCTTGATTGAAATTTAGCTTCTTCTCTTTTTGCAACGATTAATTTTAAGATGCCGTCGGTATAATCGGCTTCAATTTTTGAATGATCTACAGAATCTGGTAAGGTGAATGACCTTACGAACGAGTTGTAGCTGTATTCGCGTTTGCTGAATTTTTTTGTTTCCTCAGAATTTTCAGATTTCTTTTCGGCAGATACGGTCAGGATGTTTTTATCCAGGTTGATCTTAAAATCTTCTTTTTTTAAGCCGGGTACGGCTAACTCAATGTGGAACTCGTTATCATTTTCGGCAATGTTTACAGCCGGTACACGGGCAACTAATTTGTCGCCGATGAATGAATCATTCAATAAAGAGTCGAATACATCGTTAAAGAAAGGATGTGCGTTATTTTTTAGTCCGTTGTTAAATTTAACTAATGTCATGGTTTTATATCTCCTTTAAAATTTTGTTTTGTTAATTTGCAGAGATATGTTCAACTGTTGTACCAACAGGTTAAAAATCAATATTACCAGACAAAATGTCTGCACGCATTAATTACAACCGACAAAATGTCTTAATATGGCTGAAAAACTAAACGATTACAAGTATAAAACAGATATCGCTATCCGTTTTTCGGATATAGATGCGCGCGGCCATGTGAACAATGCGGTGTACCTAACCTATTTTGAAGTAGCCCGGTTCAACTACTGGCGCGATGTTGCCAAATGGGATCTGAAAGAGATTGGGATAGTGGTTGGGCGGTCAGAGATCCATTACTTAAAACCCGTTACCATTGATGATACACTGGTTTGCTACGTGCGAGTTACACGTATAGGTAACAGCAGTTTTGATATTATGCATGTGTTGGTTAAAACAACCGATAAAGGCGAAGATATTTGCACCACCTGCAAAACCGTGTGCATCAGTTATGATTACGCCACCAATAAATCTATCTCTATCCCCAAAGAAGGCCGTAAAAATATGATAGATTACGATGAGCCGAGGCTGATATTGAATACGAATTAATGCACCTGTTAAATCGCCACAAAATAATTATCTGCTTAATAGTTTGGTTTACTCTGTTCTTTAGCGCATGTAGCAACAGTAACAAACCGCCCGTTAGTAATAGTGTGAGATGTGATAGTTGCTGCCTAACTCAATTAGCTCACTTTGTAGATACGCTAAACATTGACAACTCTAAATCCCTGTCTCTTATACACATCT
>NZ_LGEK01000174.1 GCF_001636615.1 Mucilaginibacter sp. L294
AGATGTGTATAAGAGACAGCAATTAATATCTTATCTTGCTACTCTAAATTATAACTATGGAATGTGGCCGCGTAACCGATCAGGAACTGCCCTTTATAGATTTTACCCTGCCGCCCGACCCGGCGTTTACCAAAGAAACATTAGCGGCGGCCGATAAAAGCCAGCCGTTACAGGTACACGTGGGCTGTGCCAAATGGGGCCGTAAGGAATGGGTGGGCAAGATCTATCCGCCAAAAACCAAGGATGCCAATTTTTTGGATGAATATGTAAAGCATTTTAACTGTATTGAACTGAATGCCACCTTTTACCAGGTTTACGGCCCGGATACCATCAGCAAATGGAAACAAAAGGCTGATACCAACCCGGCATTTAAATTTTGCCCAAAGTTTTCGCAAAGCATCAGCCATATCCGCAGGTTAAAAAACGCGGAGGATGTAACCACCAGTTATTATGAAGGCATTATGGCCTTTGGTGATAAGCTTGGCCCGTTGTTTTTGCAACTGAGCGATAACTTTACCCCAAAAAGTTTACCCGAACTTACCGCCTACCTGGAACAGCTACCAACAGATGTACCCGTGTTTGTTGAACTGCGCCATAAAGATTGGTTTGCCGTACCCGAAAACCGCGAGGCCGTTTTCAGCCTGTTTAAGCGTTTGAATATTGGATCGATACTCACAGACGCTACCGGCCGCCGCGATTGCTTACACATGATGTTACCCACCCCGCACGCCTTTATACGCTTTGTAGGCAACAGCCTGCACCCTACAGACTACGCCCGCTGCGATGAATGGGTTGACCGCATTGCCGATTGGAAACAACAGGGACTGCAGTCCGTTTGGTTTTTTATGCACCAGCATGATGAGCGCTACTCGCCCGAATTGTGCGATTATGTGATAGAAAAGCTAAATGCCAAGTTGGATATTAATGTACACCGCCCGCAGTTTATTGGTAAGGACAAGGGCCTTTTTGATTAAGATAATTGCTGGTTACAACAATTTGTCATTCTGAGCGATAGCGAAGAATCTAATAATGAACTGTGCAGGCGGCCATGCATATAGGCGATAGATGCTTCAAACGTTCAGCATGACAAGCGGTATTAATTGCTTACATATCCAACGCACGTGTGCGTTTGCGCTTTACAAAATTGCGGATATCCAGCACTATGCCGGCAAAGAAGTAGAATATCAACGGAAAACCAACCGCCAGGAACGACGAGTAGATAAAGAATAACCTGATCTTGGCGATAGAGATATTAAAACGCTCGCCCAGGTAAGTACATACCCCAAAGGAGTAGCGCTCAAAAAAGGTGATGATCCGTTGTAACATATCAGTTGGGTTTTAGTATCTTAATACCAACGCCGCATTGCAGGCATTTCTTATAATCGCAATAATTATTTTTTAGCTCCAGCAAAGCCTGCGACTCAAAAGCGGTTTTAATATTCACCCCTAAGTTAGCAAAATCTGTGGTAATATTATTCTGCTCTGCCGGTATATTCTCAAGCAATTTTAATGCCCGGCTTACAAAGTGCTGCAATTTCATGTGCCTGCCATAACTAAACAGGAACAGCACAACGGTATTCAGTAATATGGTGTCGATAGCACCTGCACCTAAACTTTTACCTGCCGGGGCCGATTCTTTATCGAAACGGTAATGCATTTCCCAATACGGGTTTACTTTGATATTGGCAAACAGATGGCGCAGGTCTTTAACCTCACGGATCTCCAGCACTTTTGAGAACAGGTGGTTTGATTGTACTACCAGCGCCGCAAACTGTGCCAGCCTGATGGTGGGGAAGTTTTGCGGCCGCATCCGCAGGAATTTCCACAAATGGTGTTCTATAGGTTGCAGGCTATATTTTTTGGCCAGGTAATCATACTCTTTTTTCAGGCTGCGCGGATAATCGTCCTGCAGGGCGTCGGTTAAGAAACCGGCCTGCCCTAAGATGAGTGCTTCTATCTGCATCGCATTATTCTTGTTCTTGGCCAGGATGCTCTGCGGCAGCGATTTCGCCATCAACTCAAAAGGCAGGGCGTTGGTTTTAAAGCCAAAGTTTGCCGCCAGGAACTGATAAAAAGTTTCTTCCCAGTCGCCACGGTTTTTCTCTAAAGCGGCTATTACGGCTTCCGATCGCTTTTCTAAACGTTCTACCAGGATACGGGTTAACCAATTTTGCATGGTAAGGCCATCCACCGTAGCAATGGTAGCCTCGCAGGGGATGATGGTTTGGTTACCGAATACCAGGTTATGATAACGGTTGTACAAGTCGGGCGAGATACGGTCTTTCAGTTCCAGCGTGGGTACGCGGCGGCCGTCGGTCCGTATCAAGGGTTCATCATCCCGGTAAACCACGTGCAGGATCACGTTATCATAAGCGTTATCGGTAGTATGCCCATGCCGTTGCCAGTCTGACGAGGAAAGGTGCAGTTCCGCATTGCCTGCCCAGGTAGTTTCGCCAATACGGATGCGCGCGTTCTGAAAATCGGGCCCGGCATGGGTGTTATGCAACCCTGATGAATAGACATCCAACTCTTCACCCTCAGTTGTGCGCAGGTTAAGCCTGTCGAACAAGCGAAACTTCCAGATGTAGTGCAAAAAGTCTTCGGTGAAAAGCATAAGGAAAGGTAAGAAATTTAGATTGAAATTAGCTTAGTTCCGCCCTTTAACTTTCCCATTGGTCTTATGGAACGAATAACCCGAAATTACTTTATTACTACTTAAATCATATATAGCATTCCCTCTCCACAATAATTTCTCAGGCAATTTTAATTTCTCTGATCTTATTGCATCAAAATCAAATTTTATAAAAAACGAGTTGGAATTTGCCTGAGGGATGAATGAATGTTTGCCTATACCGATGTATTCAATTTCCAGTTTGTTAATTTTTTGATAGTTGGTCTCGAATATGCCATCTTTATCTGTTACATATTTTCGGGGATCGTTATTTAGCACCAGGTTTACGCCGGGGATTGGTTCGTTATGCGTATCCTGAACAAGGATCTTGATTTTTGACGGATCTGAATTACTTTCATTAAATGTGGCTACGGCGTCACTTTTAATTTTCACCTTATCAGCGTTTTTGAAGAGCAATATCGTGTCTTTACTCATTTTCCATTTACCGCAAACCTCATCTTTCCCAAGAATATCAGACCAGGAGTTTAAACAAAAAGTGCTGTCGTTATTGAATGTATACCTCAAGGAATTAGGGCTAAAGCCAGGCATCATATAAATGCCGGTTAAACTTCGGCTACAACCAGCTAATAGCATTGCGATAGCTATAAATAACGTTTTTGTATAATGAGGTTTAGGTTTACTCATTGCCCGGTTTAAGTATACAACAAGATAAGAATCTTATCCGAATTTTACCATATGGGCTACATTATATCAACATAAGGCAGCCCTATTGCTTAAATCCTGTCTCTTATACACATCTGACG
>NZ_LGEK01000173.1 GCF_001636615.1 Mucilaginibacter sp. L294
AGATGTGTATAAGAGACAGATCGCCGTGTACAAATACAAAATCTGGTGTAAAATCTTCTAAAACAGGTTTTAAACCTAAAATAATATCAGATGTTAATGTATACAGATTTTGATTAGGCTTCATTAAGTTTAAATCATAATCAGGCTCAATCTCAAAAAAATATAACACTTGATCCAGCATCTCGCGATGCTGTGCAGTCACACAAACACGTATAGCAAATGCTGCATCATTTTTTTTAAATTCTTTAATTAAGGGAGCCATTTTTATAGCCTCCGGGCGGGTTCCAAATACAACTAATATCTGTCTCTTATACACATCTTATAATGTTGCATCAGCAATCCCCACAGGCAAAACACCTTTAACGTCATAAATAACGTTATCTTTTTTACATAACTTTTCCAAGTCCAGGCTTTTAAATTCGTTATGCGCTACTGTCAATATTACGGCATCATAATCGCTGTTTCCATTAATTGTTGTTATCGAATCCCATCCATATTCATGCTTTACTTCGGCAGGGTTTGCCCATGGGTCAAAAACAGTTATATTAGTTTGATAATCTTTTAAAGCATTTAAAACATCAACAACCTTAGTGTTTCTTACATCCGGGCAATTTTCTTTAAAAGTTATCCCTAAAACCAAAATTTTAGAATATTTAATGGGTATTTCTTTTTTAACCATTAACTTAATAACTTCATGAGCAATATATTCGCCCATTCCATCATTTAATCTGCGACCTGCTAATATAATTTCAGGATGATAACCATTTTCCTGAGCTTTCTGAGCTAGATAATATGGATCTACTCCAATGCAATGCCCGCCAACCAAACCTGGTTTAAATGGCAAAAAATTCCATTTTGTACCCGCTGCAGCTAGAACGGCGCTGGTATCAATATTTAACTTGTTAAATATTTTTGCCAGTTCATTCACAAAGGCAATATTTATATCTCTTTGTGAGTTTTCAATAACTTTCGCAGCTTCAGCAACTTTTATTGATGGTGCCAAATGTGTACCTGCAATAATTATTGATTTATAAAGGTCATCAACTATTTTTCCTACTTCAGGCGTTGAACCTGATGTTACTTTTAAAATTTTCTCTACTGTATGTTCTTTATCACCTGGATTAATACGCTCAGGTGAGTACCCGGCATAAAAATCCACATTAAATTTCAAACCCGATATTTTTTCAAGTACAGGTACGCACTCTTCTTCGGTTACCCCCGGGTATACGGTAGATTCATATATAACAATATCTCCTTTTTTTAGCGTTTTACCGACGGTTTCGCTCGCTTTATACAATGGGGTAAGATCTGGGCGATTATTTTTATCAACCGGGGTTGGCACAGTAACAACGTAAATATTACAATTGGCAATATCATTGATATCTGCACTGCAGTATAACCCTTTTTTTTCAGAGTGGTTTTTTACCAAAACAGCTTTCAGTATTTCTTCATCAACTTCTAACGTGCTGTCTTTACCTGCATTTAGTTCTTTGATTCTTCCCTGGTTAATATCGAATCCTATTACGGGGTATTTGGTCGCAAACAATCTTGCCAAAGGTAATCCCACATACCCTAATCCTATAATTGCTATTTTTGCTTCTGTATTGCCAGACATATTGAATAATTGTTATTGTATAAGTATTTTGAACTTCTTGTTACTATTTAAATTTTTGCCAATACCAGGTTACTGCTTCTTTCAATCCCTCTTTTATTTTATGTGAGGGCTGATAGTTTAAAAGCCGTTTTGCCTTATCAATACTGGCTAGCGAATGTGGTATATCTCCTCCGCGGTTTGGGCCATATTTAATTGGTACTTGCAAAATAGCATCATCAAATTCTCCTAAAAACTCTTTCAGGTAACCCATCAATTCATTCAATGTTGTTCTGTCACCTACAGCTGTATTATACACCGTATTTACGGCATCTATATTTGTTGTGGTAACAGCCAGATAGTTCATCTGAACAACATTATCTATATAAGTAAAGTCTCGCGAATAATCCCCGCCCCCGTTTATTACAGGGCTCTCGTGATTAATTAGTTGTATAACAAACTTTGGTATCACAGCAGCGTAAGCGCCCTTAGGATCTTGCCCGCGGCCAAATACATTAAAATAACGCAGGCCTATTGTTTCTAAGCCATACGTTTTGCTAAATATATCTGCGTACAACTCATTTACATATTTAGTAATAGCATATGGTGATAAGGGTTTGCCAATATTATCTTCTACTTTTGGTAACTCTTTAGAGTCTCCATAAGTTGATGAACTGGCAGCATATATAAAACGCTTAACGCCGGCATCACGCGAAGCAACAAGCATATTTAAAAACCCTGATACATTAACATCATTTGTGGTAACAGGGTCACTTATAGACCTGGGTACAGACCCTAAAGCCGCCTCATGCAGCACGTATGTAACACCATTAGTAGCTTTATTACAGTCTTCGGGATTGCGTATATCTCCCTTTATTAACTCAAAATTATCATTCTTTAAATAAGGCTCAATGTTATGCATATGGCCGGTAGAAAAATTATCTAATACCCTAACCTTATAACCTTTGTTTAAAAAATAGTCAGTTAAATTTGACCCAATAAACCCAGCACCACCGGTAATCAAAACTGTTTGAATATTATTACTCAATTGTTTATAAATTATTATGTTATTACTTTTATTAAATAGCCTTATGATATAGGTAAATCAATCCTGAGAGGGATTAATCGCTATTTTTACTTTTTCTTCCAAAGAAAGATTTTTTATTTTCTGAAGTATCGTCCTGATAGTATCCTCCATAACCATAACCGTAGCCATAGCCATAGCCATAACCACCCTGTATTTCAATGGAGTTAATTACCAAGTTAAGATTTACAAATTTCTTAGTTCTGTTAAAATTCTCTATAGCGTGTATATGTGCTTTGGCTGTATAATTATGGCGTACAATAAATATTGTTGTATCAGCATAAGCAGCAAGAATCTGCGCATCTGTAACCAACCCAACTGGTGGCGCATCCAAAAGCACATAGTCAAACTCCTTTCTCAATTCTTCAATTAAAGTAATTATTTTACCATTTACTAATAATTCGGCAGGGTTCGGGGGTATGGGCCCGCTTGTTATAATCGAATAGTTTTCTTGTTGAGGTATACTCTTTAAAATATCATTATAGCCAACCTCGCCTATCAAGTAGTTTGATAACCCTTTATCATTTTCAATTTCCAGTCCCGCATGCAACTTAGGTTTACGAAGATCCAGCTCAAGTATTACTACTTTTTTGCCCGACATAGCTAAACTTGCACCCAAGTTAAGCGATATAAATGATTTACCCTCCCCGCTTATGTTTGATGTAAATAATATAACTTTCTGATTTTCACCAGGAATAATAAAATTAAGGTTTGTTCTTAAAGCTGTCTCTTATACACATCT
>NZ_LGEK01000175.1 GCF_001636615.1 Mucilaginibacter sp. L294
AGCCCGCCAGAGCCGATGGTACTGCAGTAAAATGTGGGAGAGTAGGTCGGTGCCCAATCTTAAAGTTAAACCCGTTATCCAAAAGATAACGGGTTTCTTTGTTTATAACCTTTTTACAACACCGCAACAAAACGCCTTAAAACGTTCCCAAACGTCCTCAAACGCCTCCATTACCACAAAAGCGTTCACGTTCACTGCCATGAACACCTGTGAACACCGGCAATACCTTTATAATCAGTTACTTCCTGATATTCACTACTGACAATATTGCGCCACCATATTTGTTGTTGGCAATGAATATATTTGTGTGTAAGGTACATCCTGTACCCCTTGATAATGCGGCCGTTTCCGGCCCGTTTTTCATTGCTCACCAATAATTCAATCAATATGCCTGAAAACAACACCTCCCATCGCCCGGAATGTATCGAAAGGATCCGCGCGGAAGCCAGGGGACTAAAATACCACCCCGCCAGAAGACTTAAATTTATTCCACAACCTGCCGACCCGGAGGCTTGCCGCTACATATTTTCGGTGGCTACCGGCAACCGCTGGATGGAACTTGGCGAACGCGAGCCTGCGCCTAAAATGCTTTTCGGGGAACTATGGCACGAGGGCGAACTAAGCATCCTGTTTGCTGATACCAACGTGGGTAAAAGCGTACTGGCAGTACAAATTGGCAACAGCATAGCCTGTGGCAAACCTATCGCGCCGTTTGCCATGGATGCCGGCCCCGCCGAAGTGCTGTATATCGACTTCGAGCTTTCTACCAAACAGTTTTACCAGCGCTATACGGGGGCCGAAGGCGATCACCATTTTACGGATAGGTTTTTACGGGCCGAATTTCGGCCTGATATCGCCCTGAATGACACCTCCAGTGATTATGACCAGCAGATCTTTGCCGGTATCGAGTATAAAATACGACAGTTGAATGCCACGGTGCTCATTATTGATAACATCAGCTGCCTGCGCGGCGGGATCGAAAACGCGTCTGTCGCGCTTAACCTAATCAAACACCTCAAAGCGTTGAAGGCCGATTACAACCTGTCTATCCTGGTGCTGGCCCATACACCCAAACGCCGTAACCCAGGCTCGCCCATCTCTGCCGACGACATGCACGGCAGCAAACTGCTCATCAACCTGGCCGACAGCGCCTTCTCTATTGGTACAAGCGCAGCCGACCCGCACCTGCGTTACCTGAAACAAATTAAACAGCGCAGCACCGGGCAGGTATATGGCGAAGACCATGTTTGCCTTTGCCGTATTATAAAACCCGGCAATTTTTTACAGATGCAGTTTGAAGGCCACAGCCCCGAACGCCCGCACCTGCGTACCCGCGGGCTAAACCAGCACCTATTAGCCCCAAAAGTAGCCGAACTCGCGGCCAAAGGTTATAGCCAGCGGCAAATTAGCAAAGAACTTTGTATTGCTTTAGGCTGGGTGAATAAGTTAATGCCGAGGTGAACACTTTTATATTTTTTAATTAAGCCTCTCGCTTGTATAAAACCCCTCTCTTTGTTTTGAAATTATAGACCTTTATAGGTTTTTGCGTTAAATCAAACTCCGGATCGGTTTTTGACAAATTCCTCAGCTGTTTAAGATATAAATATCGTTCTGAAAAATTGATGTTAATAAGGTTAGTTAATGACTCTTTGGCATCGTGGATAATTTCCAATTTATTATCTTTCAAATTAAATTTTAGTCTTTGATGACTTTGAGCTTTTTTAAATGGAGACATATCTGCAAAGTGCAGCCTATCAACTAGATGACCAAAATGTTTAATATAGGAGAATTGGAATCCTTGTAAAATGATATGAACATGTGGCGTATGGTAAAGTAAATATTTAGTAGTCTGAATAAGCTGAGTCATATCGGAATGACTTGTTTGAAGCTGACAATTAATGGTAACGTAATTAATGTTTGGATTAGCCCGTAGCCAGTTTACCCATCTTTTCACATGTGATATAGTCAACGAATATGTGTGAGGTATTACCAATGAGCCGCGTTGTTCAAAAAGGTAACAAGAATACAAACTACGTTTTTGGTTTAATACATGGCTTAAAGAACATTCACCGTTTATTAAGGAAAAGTTTAATCAACCAATTGCATAAAATCCTAACTTACTAATTTCATCAAATAACTTGAATTTATCTCTTTTATGCCAAACGGACTCGATTAACGTATCAGGCCCAGTATTGAATAATATGACCTTTTTGTTCCCAAACGATTGTCGCGAGATACTGCGTCGAAAAGTAATCTTACTTTTTTCATGAAATGCTCCCGCCTTCAACGTTATTCCATCTAAGATATTTACGAGTGAGGTTGCGATGACTGGAAATTCATTAGAGAGATCGGATAAACCCGTCAGTTCCCTTCCAAATACGGGAATATAAAATGGCAGATCTTCGAATGTAGAAGAGAGTTTTAAGTCGAAGGACAATCCCCCTACTTCCGCTAAAAACTTTGACAAATGTATGTCTTTACATGTTATGATGTTTTTGCGGGCTGGATTATCGCATGTGTTAAAAACCGTCGATGCTTCTTCTTCAAGGATGTGAGGGAGAAAATTACCTTTTGCAACATCGCAATTTGTAAATAAAAAAGATTGATTTTTAAGCTGTTCTGAGAAATCTCGCAAAATATACCTCACTTTCCTCTATAATAATTCCTTTATATTTTATTCCAATTTGCGAACATTCATCTATCATTGTACTTAGTTTCTTGTTAAGTACCGCTATATCATTACCAAGTATAGATACAACATACATACCGCTACTATTTCGTAATTCAACGCTAATGCCTGGATATATAAATTTTAATTTTTCGACCTTTACATCGAATGATGCTATACATCGGTCAATTAGTGCATTACCTAAGTAGATGCTATCTATATCTGTCTCATCTGTAATTGGTACTTTGATTAAAGGTTGATCTTTATCTTTTCTATTACTTCCGGAACCCATTTTGTATGAAATTTTAATAATAAATTATAGGCATATTTATGCCAATTAAAGAAAATCAGTTGCTGACAGGCACTACCCGGAAGATGTTTTTGAGGATGTCTAAGTTGTCAACTTGCGTTATCAACATTTTCTAATAAATGTTAAAAAACTTTGTTGTAGAATCGGAAAACTTAGTACATTTTTGTGGCCGATAAAGAACACAAAAACAAAGATCCAGGATATCTTAACCTGGCTAGAGGTGACGAACCTCTCAGTAAATGAGGTCTGATTTGTGCTTGCAACACTTGTCAGACTTCATTATTTTAAGTCTTATCTAAATTAATTCTCTAAAAAATATACGCAGTCGGTTATTACTACGAGTTGTTTAACTCATTAGTGTTGTAAAGGTATGGGTAGTTTTTTTCACCTGTTAGTTATAGTTTTGCACATATCCATAAGCTGTCTCTTATACACATCT
>NZ_LGEK01000177.1 GCF_001636615.1 Mucilaginibacter sp. L294
CGAGTAAACAGATTTATTGAACTGTATAACGTTTGAGTAAACAAAATTATCACCTTCGCCCGCAAACGCGGTAAGGAACTGCCCGCCTTTATTTGGCAAACCTACTGAAACTGCCTGTGGCGCGCTTTCAATTACATAGCCGGACGGTAAGTGCATGTTTAAGATGTACCTTTTGCTTGATGGCATCCCCCAGTCTACCGGGTAAGTACGTTCTGCAAGCTTAAATGGGTTTGCTATAAGCCTGTCAAACAATACCGGGTTAAATGAAAAGCGATCGTGATCAAGGCTACCAAAAACATCTATCTCCACATCGTATATTTCACCAAGCGGTAAGCCTAAACTATCAAGGTTTAATATCTCCGATTTAAGGATCTTTACTTTGCCCAGTTTTTCGTCAAGGTTTTCTACATATTCATCAACGCTATTGAACTTTTTAATGGCTTTGCGTTTCTCATAAGCCTCATATCCGTTAGAGTAGGTGGTAAAAGTACCCTTTAACTTGCCATTAGGTTGTAGGGTGAGGTTTAAATTACTCGTAACGGCTTTTTTTTGTGCTGCTACCAGGTCTATCCAGTAAGATGGTTTATCAAGGCTCATTACCCGGCCCTGATCGTTAAGGCATTTTAGTGGCAGCATACCAAAGGGCAGCATGGGGTCGGTTGCATCCAGCAGGTACGATTCTGTACCGATGTTTGCCTTAGCAACAACATAGTTAAAATCGTCTTCTACAGGGTAAAGTTTGTTTACAATGCCATTACTGCGAGTAGATAACAGTACGGCATCCGTTTTTATACCTGCCGAATTTAACGCCGCCACCAAAGCAATATTAATGTCGCCTACATGCCCGGTATGGCTATCCAGCGCTTTACGCACCCCTCCGCTGCTCATTGAGTTAAGGTTGTTCCATTTAATGTTTTTTTGGATATAGCTATAAACGGCAACAGCTTTTTCCATATCGGTGGTTTTACCGGCAATAACAGGTGCTATATAGTTTTTTAGCAGGTCCTTTTTTATTTGCGAACCAAAATACTCGGCATGTTTCAGGTTATAGTCAATATCTTTCCACTCTTTAGTAACCTTATTTTTAATCCCGCTGTAAGGATTTGTCCATTCTTCGAGGGTAAAATAAATGGCCGATAAAAAGTTTTTTGGCGATGTCATATAATCTTCCTGTATAAGAGCAGGGATATTGGCCATTCCATAAGTTAGGTACGAACAATCGCATTTTGAACCGCGACTGCCGAAACAATCACGCTCAACCTCCGATTTACTTTCGGTGAGTTTAAGTGGCCCGCGTATCATAGCGTTATATACCCAAAAAGCGGGGATGTGAACCCTGTATTCGGAGTAAACTTTAGGGATATCATCCTGAAATTGCCAGCCCGGAAACCTGTAAAAATCATCTATGGCTTTGGTGTAAGAGTATTCTATAATACAGCCACTGCGTATATTTGGAAGGGTAAATTTTACCTGTTTCCAGTATTTATTCTCTGTAACCCAAAATATTTTTGATTTATCAAGTTCGGCTACATGTATAGAACCATTATCGTCCATGTAAGTAGTATGGCCCTTTATATCGGTAATTTCATCGTGTAAGTTATCGCTATCGTAATATGGGATAAGCACAGTGCCCTTATCAAAGGCCTTACTATCCAGTATTTTTATTTTTACATGGTATTTAAAATAAATTTTTATTCGGCTGTCGGAGATATCCAGGCGGGCCGATCCAAATTCCTTTAAAACAAAAGCGTGGGCGGAGGTATCGGCCGGGTAGCTTTTTTGTTGCATCTCCTCAAGGGTGTAATCGCCAAATGCAGAATCCTGCGCTTTACAGATAATGGAAAAAGATATGAATATCAGTATGTTAAGTAATAGTTTGTTCATGTAATAAGGCATTTTTTAACAGTTATGAAAATATGAAAATATCCGCATATGTGCTATACAAAAATAGTGTGCCGATAATTTTAAGAGTTTTCCCACCTTTGCAATACTGATAAGCAAAAATGAAATTACAACTAAAGCGGCCTCTTGCCTTTTTTGACCTTGAAACCACCGGTACCAATATTGGCGCCGACCGTATAGTAGAAATATCTGTTATAAAACTTAACCCTGATGGCAGCGAGGAGGTATTGACCCTGCGCGTACACCCGGGCATACCTATCCCTTTAGAATCATCATTGGTACATGGTATTTATGACGAGCATATTAAAGACGAAAAACAGTTTCATGAACTTGGCCAGCAAATAGCCGATTTTATACACGACAGTGACCTGGCTGGATACAACTCTAACAAGTTTGATATCCCGATGCTGATGGAGGAGTTTTTACGCGCCGGCATAAGCTTTGACCTGGATAATCGCCATTTTGTGGATGTACAGAACATTTTTCACCAGATGGAGCAGCGCACATTAAAAGCCGCTTACCAGTTTTATTGCGATAGAAGCATCGTTAACGCGCACTCGGCCGAGGCTGATACCCGCGCTACTATGGAGGTTTTGCTGGCGCAGATAGAACGTTACGAAAACCAGGAGTGGGAAGATAAAAAAGGCAACAAAAGCACGCCTGTTGTTGGTGATGTAGAGGCTCTGCATAAATTTACCAACCTAAGCCGCCCGGTTGATTTTGCAGGCCGTATGGTTTACAACGAGCAAGGCGAAGAACTGATAAACTTTGGTAAGCACAAAGGTAAAAGGGTAGAGGATGTGCTGAATGTTGAGCCAAGCTATTACTCATGGATGATGCAGGGCGATTTCCCGCTTTATACCAAACGCAAGCTGGAAGAGATATACAAACGCTGGAACGCTAAAAAGGTAGCCGAAAGGCAACAAGCAAAACCTGCACAGCAGGCCGCAGCACCAGCAAATACACCGGCCGCGCAAGCGCCGAAACCGGCTTTCCAGAATAATAGCCCTAAAAGCAGCCCGCAATTAAATAACCAGCCTTTAAAAAAGAAGGAAGAGCCCGCAAAACCTGTTGATGAGGATATGCTGGCGCAACTGGCCATGAAATTTAAGAAAGGGTAACCCCCAAAATCATAATAATACAGAAAAGCCCGGTTCGATAAGAACCGGGCTTTTTCTTTCATCCCGGCGAGCCGAGCCTCCCCGCGCGTCATTGCGAGCGATAGCGTGGCAATCTTCGATAGAAAAGTAGTCTACATGCAGGTCGAAGATTGCTTCGTACCTCGCAATTGTAAAGGTCAACTAATTCGGTAACAGAATTAGCTTTAAAGAATAAAGCTAATGTTATGCGAAATATTAACAATGATCTTACCTTAAAGCGGAACTATCTGAATAAGTACCGTTTTCTGATTGCTGA
>NZ_LGEK01000178.1 GCF_001636615.1 Mucilaginibacter sp. L294
AGATGTGTATAAGAGACAGATGAAAATGTTGCGGCTGCAATATTAGCAAAGAACCGGGGCTTTTGAGGTAATACGTTTAGTCTTTAGCCTTCTTTTGCTCGGGCCATGATAATATCCTGTTAAGCGATAACGGGCCTGAGCCAACAAACGCGAAAACAGCAAGCAGCACACATGCAAAAATAGAGAGCCACAGGTCGTTATTGGGTTCTGATTTGAATATGTTGATGAAGAATATCGCCGAAATAACTACTGGCAATTGCAGTATAGACGATAAACGGGTAAGTAGCCCAAGCGTAATAAGTATGCCACCCGCAAGGTGCACAAAAACCACATAGTGCATAATAACACTTATTAAGAATGGCGATAGGTTTATAAGTTGCTGGTCTTCAATTGTCCACCTTAAGTAGGCCATGTTATGCATAAAGGAATACCCTTTTAAAAATAGGAATATCCCTAATAAAATACGCATCACATCAAGTGCTGCGGGGTGGTGCCTGTCGCCCCAGTCCTCAACTTTTTTTATTAAACCCATCGTATGCAGAATAAGTGTTTAAGGCTAATTTACGCGCTGATGCCTTTGCTCTAAGGTACCAATAATAAAACATACACCAACCATGAAAATAATAAAACCGGTATACATTACCCACTGAATAGAGTTGATGCCGTTGATATTAATAGTCCATGAATGTGAATCGACCGCGCTTACCGTGTTAAGGTTACGGGTTGTAAAATAGCCGATGATAATAATGATAATGCCGATGACGATAAGTACTTTACCTGAAGTTTTCATAATGTTGTATTAGCAATGTTTTAGATTGTAAATTTAACTGTTATATTTGCAAATATATTGTTTAAGCAATAAAAAATTAAATTGTTTTAGTGTTTGTCTGTTATTTTACTTTGCAAAGGCAATAAGGGCTTACACCAGTGTACATCTTTATGAAAAAAAACGATCTTAAAAACGGCATCCCCATTTCTCCATTATTAACCCAGTTAGATAACGACACCGACCCGGTAAACAAATCAACCTTTTTAAAAGCGCGTTTGCTGCGTATCTGTATCTACGCTGTAGCTGTAGCTGTGTTTATCAGTATAATAGCCAAAGTGTTGGTATCGCTGATAAACCTGGTAACCAATATTGCTTTTTATGGCAGTTTAAGCTTGGCTTTTCATAGCCCGGCTGCCAACCACCTGGGCTTATGGGTTATTGCCATACCGGCAATAGGCGGTATAATTGTAGGTTTTATGGCTCTATATGGCTCAAAAGCTATCCGCGGGCATGGTATTCCCGAAGCTATGGAGCAAATACTGGTTAACGAGAGTAACATCAAACCATCCATAACCTTTTTAAAACCCATATCATCTGCTATAGCCATAGGTACAGGCGGGCCATTTGGCGCCGAAGGGCCAATTATCGCCACAGGCGGCGCTTTAGGATCAACACTGGGGCAGCTGTTTAAAGTAACCGCAAACGAGCGGAAGATCATCCTGGCGGCAGGGGCAACCGCAGGTATGTCGGCTATATTTGGTACGCCCATAGCAGCCATATTTTTAGCGATAGAGCTCTTGTTGTTCGAGTTTTCTCCAAAATCGATATTGCCGGTAGCACTGGCCTGCATCACAGGGGCGGCAGGGCACCATCTGCTGTTCGAGTCGGGCCCGGTATTCCCTATGCCGGATCTGGCCATCCCGTCAAACCTGGCGCTGGGGATCTATAGTTTTATGGGGATCATACTGGGGTTCCTATCAGTAGGGATCACTAAAATAGTTTATGCCATTGAGGATGCTTTTGAAAAACTGCCTATCCACTGGATGTGGTGGCCGGCCATAGGGGGCCTGGCGGTTGGTGCTATAGGTTATTTTGCCCCCCACTCACTGGGGGTGGGGTATGATAATATCACAGGTATTTTATCGGGTAGCTGGCCGCTGCAATTGGTTATTACGCTATGCCTGTTCAAATTCCTGTCGTGGGCTATAGCTTTGGGCAGCGGTACATCGGGCGGTACGCTGGCGCCTTTATTAACTATTGGCGGGGCCAGTGGGGCAATCATAGGTGCTATTATTATCAAATATTTCCCTGATGCGGGTATTACGCTGCCCATGGCGGCATTAATTGGCATGTCGGCCATGTTTGCGGGTGCATCAAGGGCTTTTATCACAAGTATAGTGTTCGCTTTGGAGGCCACCCTGCAATCTCATGCATTACTGCCTTTATTGGGCGCTTGTACCGCGGCTTACATTGTATCGTTCTTTTTGATGGAAAATACCATCATGACCGAAAAGATAGCCCGCAGGGGGATCGCAACACCTGATTCGTTCGAGCCAGATATCCTGCAAAAAATGTATGTATCTGATGTAATAAATGATGATGCTATTGTGCTGGACACTGATAACACCATTAAGGAGGTAAAGGACTGGTTAGGTAAAAACAAAGTGACCGATAATTATTTTATTTTAGTTGATAAGGCCAGCAATTACGGTGGTACATTAAAAATAACCGATCTGTACAATGCTAATACCGACGAAAGCGCCAGCCTTGGCGATATTGCCGCGCACGAAACCAGGCCTGTTATTAAAAGTACCGATACGCTGCACCAGGCTGTGCAAAGTATGTCTAAAACCAATGCCGAAATACTGCCGATATTATCAACCTCGACTGACGGGAAAGTGATAGGGGTGCTTACGTATAAGGACATTATTAAAGCTTATCAAAGCAATATCCATAAAAACGAGAACCTGCATGTGAAGATCTCATTAAAGCGCCGTCGCATGAAAATGGTTATCCGCGGTAAAAAGCTTACTAACATAAAAAACGAGGGCGATAAGGCGTAATAATAACCGGCTAAGCTTGTTCTGTTCCACTGTGAAATGGAACAAGTGGAACAAACGGAACATGTTGATATATAGATAATTAACGTTTTTATTTTGCTGCTCTGTTTAAAGTTTTACTTTACGTTTTCAAGTTAAAAACCTTATTTTCAAGTGTTTATTATTTTAGGGTTTTTGTTCCACTTTTTCGAAAATGGAACAAAAAAGCATCAGTAAAATATAGTAGGAAAAACGGTTTTTTTCGCCTTTTTTCGACCTTGGTTCGACCTTTTTCGACCTTAGTCCGGCCTTTTTAGGATGCTGAAAAGCAAAAACAGATATACAATAAATAAATTTAAATTGCTGATTTATAGTACATTGTGATTTTTGACATTATTCCATTT
>NZ_LGEK01000179.1 GCF_001636615.1 Mucilaginibacter sp. L294
AAGATGTGTATAAGAGACAGATATACCTATTGCCGCTTTTGGGCACAGTAAAAAGGCGAACCAAGGTCGAAAAAGACGAAAGAAAGTCATTTTTTGCCGGTTTTTTCCGTGCAATTTCTTGTTCCATTTCCCAAAAAGTGGAACAAAAACCAGATTTTTATAATTATTTGATATTTAAATACTTATATCAAAATTGTAAAGTAAAACTTTAAGTAAAGCGATAAAATAAAAACGTTAATTATCTATCTGTCAATATGTTCCATTTGTTCCGCTTGTTCCATTTTTAGTGGAACAGAACAAGGCGAAAATGCTGCTTAATTCAAAGAAAAATCCGGGCACAAAAAAAGCGGGCAGCTCGCCCGCCCGCTTTTTAGAAAAACTAAATTATACCTAAAAAAACAAATAGGATCTTTATATGGTCGATAGTCCATCGGACTATCGACTAAATATTATAAAACGTACCGCAGCGTTACACCAAAGGTCCTTTGATCTCCGAGTACAGCTGCATACTGGCCGGCATTACCCCCTGCCGGTAATAGTTGCTCATAATAATTTTTGTTCAACAGGTTACGGCTCCAGATATAGGCTGATACACCGTGAATAGCTTTAAAACCTGTGCGCACATTAAGCAGTCCATAACCGGCAATATTCAAATAAGCTGATGGTGATGGGCTCGAAGAAAAAGTTGAGCGGAATGACCCGTCTACCCCAATAAAATACTTAGAACCTTTACTGATGAATTTTGCATCGGTAGCAAACTCGCCACCAACTGAACCGGCCCATTTTGAAACACCCGGAAGCTCCGCGCCTGAGATATCCTTAAACGCTACCTGCTTACCATCTACCGTTAAACCGGTTTCCTCAAGCGGAAGCGGGGCATTGGTGAATTTCACATACTTGGCATCGGTATAAGCACCGGAAGCGTAGAAAGAGAAAAGTTTATTGGCCTGTATACTGGCATCAATTTCCACACCTTTTACATTTACCTTTTCGGCATTGGCTATGTAGCCACGGTTAACACCCAGTTCAGGTGATTGAACATTCGTCTGGTAATCCTTAATATCTGAATTATGGAACGTTACGTTTACTATCAGGTTATCAAGTGGCGTAGTTTTAACGCCAAGTTCATAATGTTTTGTCTTTTCGGGTTTAATAACCGCCAGGCTAAGATCGGCAGCTGTACCGCCTACAACACTCGGAAGGCCCGCTACGTTAACCCCTACAGGTTTGAAACTGGTAGAATAGGTTGCAAAAGCATTTATGCGTTTGCTGGGCTTGTAAGCGGCTGTTAAAGAATATGTGAAATTCTTCTCATCAGCGTCAGCGTTATAGCTCTGACTGCTATATACACCGTTCTTTATTTTTTGCAGCTCTTTATCTACTGCAGTGGTACCGGAAACATCAAGGCCGCCTTTTGCAACCCGGTCATAGCTAACAACTTTCTTGTCGTAGTTGATACGAACACCCGGCAGTATGTGAAAGCCTTTAAAAAGCTCATAGTCAACACTGGCAAATGCTGCCGCACTTTTCGATTTGATGGAAGCGTTAGTGTATATACCGTACCCTTCTAAAAGGCCTGGTGTAGCCCATAACTCATCGTTGGTTATGCCTGGCGTGTTTGCATTTGCACCGGTTGAGCTTTTCGCGAATCGTGCCTGTGCTGAACCAGACTCTTCAGTACCGGTAGTTTTAACGTTTTGGTCGAGATAAAATAAGCCAATAACACCGCTCAGTTTAGAAGAGAACTCTCCTGCGTAACGAACTTCCTGTGACCAGTTTCTGTGTTTTGAAGGATTTTGTGATTTCGAAAGTACAGGCAAACCGGTATAGTCCCTGTCATTTGACGGGTCCCAGTTCCAGTAGCGCCATGCAGTAGTAGACGTTAATGTACCCGGGCCTAATTTTATATCGGCATTCAAAGAAACACCACCCAGTTGGTTACCCGACCTCCATGGAGTATCGTGATCTATCTTACGGTCAAAAGCGTTAAGGCTTGGTAATTGATAACCCTTAAATTGAGGGTCGGCAATTATATTATTAAATTGGCGGTAAGCCGGGCGTTTGGTTGTAACAACTCCCGCAATAACTTGTGCATAGCCATCAGGTTTTTGGTCGGTTACATCACCTGCAAGGGTAATGGCAACATTATCTGATGGCTTATAAAGCAACTGTGCGCGGCCGCCAATGTTATTGATATCATTAGTTGCCCTTCCTGTGGCTACATTATCAACCAGGCCATTGCGTTGTGTTCCTGAAAAGGAAACGCGTGCAGCAAAAACCTTACTTAACGGGCCCGATATCGAGGCTTTTGTCTGGAGATATCCATAATTGCCGAAACTTGTTTCAAAAGAAGCTTCGGGCGTAAAGCTGGCTTTACGGGTTGTGATATTGAAGGCACCTGCACTGGTGTTTTTACCAAACAATGTACCTTGTGGGCCACGTAATACTTCTATACTCTGTACGTCAATAAAGTCGAGCGTTGCAGCTGCAGGGCGTGCATAATATACACCATCCACATAAAAGCCTACACCCGGGTCAAGGCCATCATTAGTAAGCCCGAATGGTGAGCCAATACCGCGGATATTAATACCTGTATTACGGGGATTAGATGTATAAAGCTGAAGCGATGGGATAAGCTCTTTTACACGGTTAACATTAAATGCGCCGGTTTGGTCAACCTGGCTGCCACCTATTACCGAAATTGGGATAGGTACATCCTGCAGGAGTTCCTTACGCCTCCTGGAGGTCACTACTATCTCACCGAGCAGGTTATCCTCTACCAGTACTAACTCTAAAGGTGTAGTCTGAAAATTTAAGATCTGAAAATCTTGTGGCTTAAACCCAACTGAAGAAACCCGAACGTAGAATGGGGTTTCTATTTTTGTAGTAATACTGAACCGGCCGCCCGTATCTGCGCTTACGCCGGTGTTGGTGCCTCTTATCACTAAATTTGCATGCGGTATTGGCACGCCTTTAATATCTTTTACTACACCAGTTATTGTGTTTTGAGCAAAAACTGATGATGAATAAATTAAAAAAGCTAAAAGTAAAAATCTTCTCGTGTAAAGTCTGTATCTTATACACATCT
>NZ_LGEK01000016.1 GCF_001636615.1 Mucilaginibacter sp. L294
AGATGTGTATAAGAGACAGGAAGTAAAAGAACTGGTTGCATCACTGGAAGCTGATGCCGACAAATTTTATAACAAAGGTAACAGCGCTGCTGGTACCCGTGTTCGTAAAGGTATGCAAGACCTAAAGAACTTAGCGCAGTCAATCCGTCTTGAAGTTCAGGAATCGAAAAACAAAGCGTAATTAAATAGTCGAAAGGTTATTTTACTTTAAATAAAAAAATCCGGGTAGCTAAGGGCTACCCGGATTTTTTTATTGGATTATTTTCCCAAGCGTCATTGCGAGCGTAGCGTGGCAATCTTCGACATGCCTATCGCCGACTTTTCTATCGAAGATTGCCACGCTACGCTCGCAATGACGAGGAAGGCGTGGTTTATTACCCAATCAGCCCTATTTGGTTCTTTATCTTCTCTACCGCATCGGCGCTTACATTTACCAATGGTAATCGTACGGTATCGCCACAAACGCCTAAACTTTTTAGTGCCGATTTTACGCCGGCAGGGCTGCCTTCGGCAAACATCAGGCGGGTAAATTCTATCATGCTGTAATGTGCAGGCTGTGCGCCTTTAAAATCAGCTTTAAGGCATTTCCTGATCATGTCGCTAAACTGCTTTGGCAAAGCGTTGCCCACTACAGATATTACACCAACAGCGCCCATAGCTATCATTTGCAGGCTTATAGGGTCATCGCCCGATATCACCAGGAAATCTTTCGGCTTATCGCGCAGTAACTGGTTAAGCAGCTCAAAATTACCCGAAGCCTCTTTTATACCGATGATATTCTTAAAATCATTAGCCAGCCTTACGGTAGTTTCGGCGCTTACGCTGCTGCCGGTGCGGCTTGGTACATTGTATAATATAATTGGGAGCGGTGTAGCTTCGGCCAATGCCTTGTAATGCTGGTAAATACCCTCCTGCGTTGGCTTATTATAATGCGGGCTTGCCGATAGTATGGCATCATATCCCGTTGTATCAAAAGCTTTCATTTCGGCAGCAGTCTCCAGGGTGTTGTTCCCGGCAATGCCGGCAATTAAATGCACACGCTTATTCACGGCCTTGGCAGTAAAGGCGAAGACCTGCTTCTTCTCTTCCTTACTTAATGTGGCGCTTTCGCCGGTTGTACCAAGTGATACCAGGTATTCTACCCCGCCATCAATCAGGTGATCTACCAGCTTTTGTAAAGCATCATAGTCTACCTGTCCGTCTGCCTGAAAAGGAGTGACCATCGCAACTCCTGTTCCGTGAAATTTGTTCATGTGCGTGAAAATATATTATAAGGCTGCTAAGATAGTAAAATGTGCAAGATGTGCGGATATGCAGATATGCAAATGATATTAAGATGCCCGGGCGGGCTTCAGTCGGTGGTGTGCATAATGCTAATCAAAGGCTGGCGCGAGCTTTCAGCTCGTGTTGTGCATTAGGTCAGCTTTCAGCTGACGCAAGCAGAAAGCTTGCAACATGCACACCCCGGGATTAGCGCAGCGTATCTCGGAGCAGTTGTAGTTAAGTTACTTATTATCAAATAGATGTGATTCTTAAAATGTGTAAAATACTAAATGCCTGGTTATAAGAAAGATAAGGCCGTTCACGGGTGTTCACGGCAGTGAACGTGAACACTTTAGGATTACCAGGCCGTTTTAAAGCGTTTCAGAGCGTTTCAGGCCGTGCTTACCGGGGCAAAAATATAGCATGAAATTAAAGATTAGTCCCTGCTTTCATCTAAAGCAGGTTCTCGTCACCGGGAGTTTGCTATATCACCCCATATAATGCACCGCCTTTTTCACCCATTTTATCCACCAGTTTCTCAACTGCCGGGTCGCGCTCCAGTACAGGGGCGTGATGAGGTTTTATACGGGCATCTATAATGAGCGGACCAGTACAGCCCCAGTGTTTATGTTCGGTAAAGCTGTTTATGCCGTAAATATCATGGCTTGGGTTGCTGCGGGTAAAGGTTACCCATACAAAGTTGTTCAGGTTTTGCGCGGTGAAAGCGGCATCATCGCATAAAACAATTAAAGGCAGGCCGCTTGTATCGGCTTCGCCTAAGGTTTCCTGTAATATCTCCAATACCAGATCCATATCGCTGGCGCGGATGTTTTTGGGCACTTCAACCGCCAGTACGCCTGGCATAACCATTTTGTACTGATTAACAGGCTGCGGCAGTGCGAATGACGACGGCAACTCGTTCCAAAGCTCGCGTTTTATATCACCGGCTACGGTAATGGCCACTTTGCTGCCACTATTCAGGCCATCACCACTATAATCAAGCGTGTCGATAGTAGTTCGGGTATGGAAATGCAGGTCGCGGGTTAGGTCTATACGTTGCAGGGTATGTTTCAGAAAACCGCCGATATCGTTCACATCCAAACCGGGGTTATCCTCTTTAGCGGCGATGAACAGGTATTTGGCCAGGCTCAGTTGCCCCTTGCCTAAAATATGGTTGGCAATGGTAATGATCTCCTGCGGGTAACGCTCCTTCACATAAGGCGTATAGCGCTCGCTGCCTATGGCAAACAAAAGGGGGTGTACACCTGCCGCATCTACCGCGTTAACGGCATGCAGGCCGGGGATCTCTTTCGGTATGGCGTTACCGGTTATCTCGTGGATAAGCGCGCCAAAACTGGTATCTTCCTGCGGCGGGCGGCCCACAACCGTGAACGACCAGATCGCATCCTTCTTATGGTACACATTATGCACCTTAATCAGCGGGAAAGGGTGCGCCAGGCTATAGTAACCCAAATGGTCGCCAAAGGGGCCTTCAGATTTATTCTCCATCGGCATTACGGTTCCTGTTATCACAAAATCCGCATCTGCAGATATGCAGAACCCTTCATCATCATAAAAATAACGGAACCGTCGATTGCCCAAAGCACCGCCAAAGGTCATTTCAGAAAGGCCTTCGGGCAAGGGCATTACAGCTGCTACGGGGTGTGAGGGCGGGCCGCCTACAAATATGCTTACTTTTAAGGGCTTGCCTTTTGCATTGGCCTTGGTCTGGTGTACGCCAATACCACGGTGCAACTGGTAGTGCAGGCCAATCTCTTTATCCTGCACGTAATCATTCCCACCCATTTGGATGCGGTACATGCCCAGGTTGGCATTCATAATGCCCGGCATGTCGGCATCCTCGGTATATACCTGTGGCATAGTCACAAAAGGGCCGCCATCTTTCGGCCAGTTTACAATTTGGGGTAGTTCGCTTATTAATGTTTTGCCAAAACTTATGGGCGCATCCTTGCGCACTTTCATCGGCAGGGCCGATAGGGCGGTTAACGCTGTGTTTGCATACTTAAAAGGATGTTTAAAAGCCTTTATCGGGTCGTTTTTGATATCAATTAGGGTCTTTATTTTCTCTAAAGTATCCCTAAAAATAAACCGCGACCTATCCAGCGTACCAAATAAATTTGATACCGCCGGGAACTTGCTCCCCTTTACATTTTCAAATAAAATGGCGGGCCCGTTGTGTTCAAAAACACGCAGGTGTATAGCTGCCATTTGCAGGTAAGGGTCAACCTCTTCCTTAATGCGGATCAGGTGACCGTTCTTTTCAAGGTCGGTAATGCAGGCCTGTAAACTATTATATCCCATTTAGGCCCAAAGATATTATACATTTTAATGTTTTTAACGATATTTAGCCTATGAAACCGCTTATAGTTTTACTGGCTGTGTTTGGGGTGAGCTGCCTGGCAAGTTTTATTGCAGGCCACCCGGCAGATTATTACTTCTGCGGAAGGCTGGCCATGGGCGTAATGCTCATATTTGCGGCTACCGCCCATTTTAAATTTACTAATGGTATGGTGCTGATGGTGCCAAACTATATTCCCTATAAAAGGGCTGTGGTGTACCTAACAGGTTATATTGAAATGCTGGCAGCCATAGGCTTATTAGTAAAAACCGTACGCGAACCGGTTGCCTGGTTTGTAATATTTTTCTTAGTGTTGCTGCTGCCTGCCAATATCCACGCCGCCCAAAATAAGGTTAACCTGGAGAAACCGGATATTTGCGGCGCCGGGGTAAACTACCTTTGGTTCAGGATACCATTACAACTCTTCTTTATTGCCTGGGTGTACTTCTTCGGCGTGATGCATTAGCATGGAAAATAACTTATCCTATAGGGTTACTTCTTTCAAATCAATCTAAAAAACTTATCTTATTTTTACCGCTTCAAACCATTTATTGCCTTTATGTCGGTAATTGTATTTACGGTAATTATACTTATTGGTGCCTATTTCGCAGGTTTGCTGGGTTCATTAACGGGGCTTGGCGGTGGGGTGGTTATCATACCTTTACTTACGCTTTTGTTGGGTGTTGATATTCATTACGCCATTGGTGCATCGCTGGTATCGGTTATCGCTACATCATCAGGTTCGGCGGCAGCGTATGTAAAAGAAGGTATAACCAATATAAGGCTGGGCATGTTCCTGGAAATAGCCACAACCATAGGCGCGCTGGTAGGTGCGTTAATAGCCGTTTATATCCCTGTACAATATATCGCTGTTTTATTTGGGGTGATATTGATCTTTTCGGCAGTAATGTCGTTGCGTAAAAAGGCGGAGAGTATTATCGCAAAACCCACATACCTTGCAGCCAAACTAAAACTATACGGCAGCTACCCCGGCGGCAATGGCGAACAAATAGAATACGGTGTTACCCATGTTGGCGGTGGCTTTTTTATGATGCTTTTTGCAGGGGTAATATCGGGCTTGCTGGGTATAGGCTCAGGAGCGTTAAAGGTTATTGCGATGGATACCATTATGAAGATACCCTTCAAAGTATCAACCACCACCAGTAATTTTATGATAGGTGTTACCGCTGCGGCCAGTGCTGTGGTTTATCTGCAACGGGGGTACATAGATCCGGCCATATCCATGCCGGTTGTAATAGGCGTAGTACTTGGCGCGTTAACAGGCTCTAAAATACTGGTGCATACCAAATCATCCCGCTGGTTACGTTGGGTTTTTGCTATAGTGGTTACCTTTTTGGCCAGCCAGATGATCTATAACGGACTTAACGGAAAAATTTAGAGTCAAGAACAGAGCGCAAATGCATCTTTGCTCTTACTTAAACATCTTGTTAAGCCTGTCGTACCCAATAGCATTATCAACAAAACCAAACGAACCTTTTTGGCTTAACTCCTGCGCAGCGGTATAGAACGCGCCGTAAGCTACCCGTGCCAGTAACGAACCAACGCTTACCCTTTTAACGCCCAGCTTTGCCAGGGCATCTAAAGTAAAGTCGGGTTTGTTAACACTTAGCAAAATGTTAACCGGTTTAGGCGATACAGCTTTTACTACAGCATCAACCTCGGCCAGGGTACTCAAGCCGGGGGCATAAAGTACATCGGCCCCGGCATCGGCGTAAGCCTCTAACCTGCGGATGGTATCTTTAAGGTCGGCACGGCCATGCAAAAAGTTCTCTGCCCGGGCCGTCAACATAAACGGATGGGGTAAACTTTGGGCGGCCTTTACTGCGGCTTTGATACGCGCTACAGCATGTTCAAATCCATAAATAGGGTCATGCTCATTACCGGTGGCATCTTCAATAGAGCAGCCCGATAAACCCGCCTTTGCGGCAAGCAATATGGTTTCTGCACAAGCCTCGGGGGAGTAGCCGTAGCCATTCTCCAGATCGGCAGCAACGGGCAAACTGGTAGCTTCAACAATTAAACGGGCGTTTTCAAGAGCTTCATTGCGGGTAATGCTGCCATCTCCATCTGGCCTGCCCAGGGTAAATGCCAGCCCGGCGCTTGTGGTAGCTAACGCCTCGAAACCCAAACCTGCCAGCATTTTAGCCGAACCTGCATCCCAGGGGTTGGGTATTACAAAAAGGCCGGTACGTTCATGCAGGGCTTTAAAAGTTTGGTGTTTAGTATTTTGCTGTTTATTGGGAGAAGCATCCATATCTATAAGTTTCTTTTGGTAAAAGCAAGGTACGCTTTAAGTTTAAATGGATTTTCAGCATCAGGTAAATAATCGTATAATTGTTAGGCGAACACCAATAAACCTTATCAAAAAAAATGAAGAGATTTTACACTTTTATCATTTGCCTGATCACTTTTTTATCTGCAGAAAAAACCTTTGCGCAACGTGGGGTGCCGGCAGCTTACGTTGGCGACTACAATAGAATGATGTCGCAAAACTTTGCGAACATGAATATGCAAAGAATGATGAATATGAATCTATACAAGGGATATGGATACATGGTTAATCAGAAGTATAAGTTCAAAGTGGTAATGAAAGATAGCACAGTGAAAATGGTTAAATCGAAAATTAATATGGATACCACTTTGCATAAAAGCTACCTCGCCTACGACGACAAAACGATAAAAGATAAAAAGCTGCGCGAACAACGGATCTACAGCAACCAAACCATTAGCATCAGCCGGACGGATTATAATAACAATATTACGGGTATGGCTAACGATAGCTGCTGGTTTTTTAAAGTATTGGAGGGCAAGATAAATGCCTTTTCACCTTTATCGGAAACGGAGGAGATAGATAGTTTTTACTTACGTGCATACCAGCTTGGAAACGGCCCTGTTCAAAAACTCGATTCGGCATCGCTTGCGCCTATTGTCGCCAAAAGCCCAAAAGCTTTAAAGGCCTTTAAGAAGAAAGATTACTACAAGGCTATTGATAAATATAACTCTGATAAAAACGTAACAAACTGATGAAACGCCTTATCAGTAACCTAACCTTCCAGGTCATCATAGCCATTATATTGGGCGTGGTGGTCGGGCTGTATTTTAAGGGATTTGCGCCAACTGCGCAAATGATCAGCCAAATATTTATCAAGCTGATAACCCTGCTAATACCTTTCATCATCTTTTTTACTATTGTGCTGGGGATTGCAAACATGAGCGACATGAAAAAGGTTGGCCGTGTTGGTGGTAAAGCTCTGCTATATTTTGAGCTGGTTACCACCCTGGCGCTTATTATTGGTGTAGCAGTAGCTAACATCATAAAACCCGGCGCTAACTTTATTAATAACCATGTTAAGGTTGATGCTGCGAAACTCGCCACTTATGAAAAAGCCGCGGCAGAAATGAAATGGGGCGATTTTATTACACACATTATACCCGGCAATGTATTTAAAGCTTTTACAGAGGGCGATATCCTTCAAATTTTGTTCTTTGCCATATTGTTTGGTTTCGGCTTAAGCCGGATGGGAGAGGCCGGGCAATCGGTTATTAGTTTGTTTGATAAGCTATCAAAAGTGTTCTTCAATATCATGAAGATAGTGATGAAGGTAGCCCCAATTGGTGCTTTCGGCGGGATGGCGTACACCATTAGTACCTATGGCCTGGCAACGCTTAAACCCCTCGCTTTGTTGATGGGGTCGGTTTATCTGACCATGTTCCTGTTTGTTTTTGTAGTGCTTAATATTATCTGCTACCTGTTTAAATTCAGCCTGTGGCAGTATCTAAAACATATCAAGGAAGAGATCCTGATCGTATTGGGTACTTCCTCATCAGAATCGGCCCTGCCGGGGATGATGGAGAAACTGGAGAAATTTGGCTGCTCAAAATCGGTTGTGGGCTTGGTGATACCTGCGGGATACTCTTTTAACCTGGATGGCACAACCATCTACCTATCCATGTCAACCATATTTTTGGCGCAGGTGTTCCATATCGATCTTTCTATCGAGCAGCAGCTTACCATTATCGGTATCCTCATGATCACCTCAAAAGGGGCTGCAGGCGTAACCGGCAGTGGTTTTATTGTGCTTACCTCAACCCTGGCGGCTATTAAAGTTATCCCGGTAGAAGGGGTAGCTATATTGCTTGGGGTGGACAGGTTTATGAGCGAGGCAAGGGCTATTACCAATGTAATAGGCAATGGGGTGGCTACGATTGTAGTGGCGAAGAGCGAGAAGGAATTTGTAACGCCGGAGTTAAATGGCTAATACCTTATACATCATATTAACACTATTAAAAGCAGTTGCTATAATCTATGTGTTTGTATTCGCTACGATAAACATATTGCCTGCGATCAAAAACAACGACCGGAAGAAGTTAAGGAAAATTGGCATATTGTTTTTGTTTGCATTTCTGTTTATTATTATTTATCAGGAATAGAAATTCTGATTGTCCTCAGTAAATAATTAATCGCCTTTCGTTGTATCTGCCTTAAAATCGGGCTTGGTTAGCTTTGTCTTGGCGGGCTTATCTTTAAATTTTCTAAAGCTGTCCTTAATATAAAATACCAGGTTATAATCAGTCATTACATCGATCTGGGCCGGTGTGGGGCGGTATTCGTCCATAAAATCGCTTAGAGAATCGCCCTCCAGTCCGGTAAGTCCAGCTACCAGCTTACGCGTAAAACGTTGGTTGGTATGGTCTTCACGCTCATAACGCAGCATGATTTGCTGTAAACGGTATTGCGGACTTTTCTTTTTGCCAATCATCCTGAATAACGACAATAGGTCAACAGAGACCCATGCAAACGGAACATTTGTAGCTGTAGGGCGCATGATATCGGTAAGCGAAGGGCCTTTAAAAGCAAACTCTTTGGCAAACTGTTTACGGTTGTTTACAGAATCGCGCAGGTAGTTCCTTTTGGCCACAATGGCCACCTCGTTAAGCTTAATAGATTGCGGCTCCAGCTCTATCATTTTTAAGCGGCCGCTCCATGGGCTTATCGGTTGCGTATAAGTTTTATACCCCATGGTTTTTATGCGGAGGGTGTCGGTAACCTTGGTTATTTTAAGTGTAAAACTGCCCAGGTCGCTGGTCATAGTATTGGTGGTTGATGCCGATACAATAATATATTCAACAGGCTTGCGGGTGTTTTTATCTATAACAATACCTGTAACAAGCTGTGCGCTTGCATTCATGCAAAACAACCCTAATATGATCAGTAACAGGTATTTCATAGGTTATATAAAGATACGTATTGGATGTTATAATACAGGCCGTTTAACAAATTTTAACAGCGGATAGTTTATGATTTTACCACAAAGAGCACAAAGAAGAAAACCACAGAGAGCACAAAGGTTTTTGAGGAAAAATTTTAAGTCTCTGTGCCCTTTGTATAAAATCTCTGTGCTCTTTGTGGTAAAACTCGCCGCAAACCCATAACCCAAATGTAATTTTTGAAAAATTAACCCATTAAGCAGTTAGGGGGCGAATTTTTTTTTAGCTTTGCATACAAAAACTAAAAAGCCGATGAGCGTTCTCGTAAATAAAAATTATAAAGTTATAGTACAGGGTTTTACTGGTAAAGAAGGTACTTATCATGCAGAGCAAATGATTGCGTACGGTACCCAACTTGTTGGTGGTGTTACACCGGGTAAAGGTGGCCAAAGCCATTTAGACAGGCCGGTTTTTAATACCGTTAAAGACGCGGTTGACCAAACCGGTGCCGATGTATCTATCATTTTTGTACCCCCTGCTTTTGGTGCCGATGCCATTATGGAAGCTGCCGAAGCCGGTATTAAAGTTATTGTATGTATTACCGAAGGTATCCCAACAAAGGATATGATTGCGGTAAAAGAATATTTAACCGATAAAGATAGCCGCCTGATAGGCCCTAACTGCCCGGGTGTTATCACTGCAGACGAAAGCAAAATTGGCATTATGCCGGGCTTTATCTTCAAAAAAGGTAATGTGGGTGTGGTTTCAAAATCGGGTACGCTTACTTACGAGGCGGTTGACCAGGTTGTTAAAGCCGGTTTAGGTATCACCACTGCTATTGGTATTGGTGGCGACCCAATTATCGGTACCCCAACCAAAGAAGCTGTTGAATTATTAATGAACGACCCTGACACACACGGTATCATCATGATTGGTGAGATTGGTGGTGGCATGGAAGCAGAAGCTGCCCGTTGGATCAAAGAATTTGGTACAAAACCGGTTGTTGGTTTCATTGCAGGCCAAACTGCGCCTCCGGGCCGCCGTATGGGCCACGCAGGTGCAATTGTTGGCGGTGCCGATGATACAGCTGCCGCTAAAATGAAGATCATGCGCGAGTGTGGTATCCGTGTGGTAGAATCACCTGCCGAAATTGGCGCTGCTATGGCAGAAGAATTAGCTAAATTGAAATAGATTCAAGACTGTAAGAGTCAAGATTCAAGATATATGGAAATCCCGGTCATTTGGCCGGGATTTTTTGTTTTTATGTTAATGCACTGAACTTTATGGTAAAAGTTGTGTTGTAGCAAGAAAAAATCGATCTATGAAATCAAAATTACTTTTACTTATCCTAAGCTTTTCAGTTGTACTGTTTAGCTGCAAAAAAGAAAAAACTCCTGAAGATAAATTAGCCGACGCGAAACAGCAGGTTATTGGCACCTGGGCGGTGCAAAGCGGCAGCGTAACTTACTATGATGCTGCGGGCAAAGTGGTGAAAACGGAACCGGCAGACGTTGATGGGGGTATACAGATTCAATTTGTAGATGCCACCACAGTTAAAACATCGGATTCTCCGAATGATCCGTATCCATATACACTTACCAATGCCGATGGTAAGATCATGCTAAACGTTATTAATGTGAACTACGAGTTGAAAGTTAATAGCAATACCATGTCATGGAGTTTGGAATCTGAGTATACCGATAATAATGATGATCATATTGTAAAAGGCATTCTTACTATCCAGTTTAAGAAAGTGTAGTTTCGGATATAAACAAAAATCCCGGTCATAGTTTGGCCGGGATTTTTTTTGTTTAGTACGATTGTCATGGTGAACCTGTAGAACCATTTGCAAATGGGCCTTCCGCACGCCTTTCGACACGCTCAGGATGACCCACTTCCCTTCTTTGTCATGCTGAACGATTTGAAGCATCTATCGCCGATTGCATGTTTGCGAATAGATCCTTCGTTCCTCAGGATGCTAAATTGTACATCGTCAAACCCGTGTAAACATCCGCTGTACAAACAAAATCTGCCGGCAAATTGTCGTATATTTATATAGCAAGAGAGGCGAAATCTATTTTATATCATTTATTCGCTGATCTAATAAATCAAAAATATAATGGGATACAATCAATTAACACCCGAAGAAGAATATATTATATTGCACAAAGGTACCGAGCGCCCGTTTACCGGTGCTTTGCTGGATAATAAGGCCGAAGGCGTATACGTATGTAAACGCTGTGATGCCCCACTGTACACTTCCGAATCAAAATTCGAGTCGCATTGTGGCTGGCCAAGTTTTGATGACGAGATAGCCGGAGCGGTTAAATGGGAAACGGATGCCGATGGTCGCCGTACCGAAATACTCTGCGCAAATTGTGGCGCTCACCTGGGCCATGTTTTCCAGGGCGAGTACCTTACCCCTAAAAATACCAGGCATTGCGTTAACTCGGTTTCCATGAAATTTGTACCGGTTGACGAACTGAAAAAATAAGTCAGAACGGCAGCGATGCAACGCCTTGAAAAATTAAATCCCCGCCGAAAAAACGGCAGGGATTTTTTCTTTTTCCACATGTGGTATTGTTAAAAAAACAGTCACTATATGTTAAGTTTTCGGCGTATAAAAACAGCCTTTTTGGGGCCTTTTACCTTAAGTATTCCCCTGAGTTTTAGGGTTGTTGAGAACGTGTTTATATCCTGCAAGTGTTTGCTGATTTTTATTTTTTATCCATACCTGTTGGTATAGAAATCATTATAAAACATTGTGCTATAAGCGATTGATTTTTTTGTCATCGCAAAATAATTTTGATGTGATGATATATATTGTGGACAACTTATAGGTGATGTTAAAAACTTAGACTAACATTCAATAGCATGTTGCCCTATCTTTGAATTACAAGTTCTTTTAACGCTATCTATGTTATCGATAGTTCTATCGAGACAGAAAAGAAAGACCATGGTAAAACATGGGCTAATGTGCAACTAAAAAATAGTTTAGAAACGATTAGTGGGGGTGTAGAAAGTGAGTAAATAAATGCGAAAAAGCAATTTTTTCGCCGTTTAGCAAAAATACTCGCATGGTGTACCTGTCTGCTGTCGGCTCGGTACAAAAGCGGTTCAGAGGTAGGTTAACAGGGGTTGATAATTTAATACATAAATATAAGAAGTCGTCAGTATGGCAGAGGAAACCGAATTACTATTAAAGGAGAACAAAGACCGCTTTGTGATCCTCCCCATTAAGTACCCCGCTATTTGGGAAATGTATAAAAAAGCTGAAGCCAGCTTTTGGACGGCCGAAGAGATAGATCTGTCTGACGACATGAAGCACTGGG
The DNA here is from genome assembly GCF_001636615.1 of Mucilaginibacter sp. L294. Taxonomy (GTDB): domain Bacteria; phylum Bacteroidota; class Bacteroidia; order Sphingobacteriales; family Sphingobacteriaceae; genus Mucilaginibacter. The sequence goes on from NZ_LGEK01000016.1 coordinate 12,184, forward strand.
AAGCCCTGAATGATGGCGAGCGGCATTTTATCTCGCACATCCTGGCGTTCTTCGCGGCAAGTGACGGTATTGTTAACGAGAACCTGGCCATCAATTTTATGAGCGAGGTGCAATTGCCCGAGGCGCGTTGTTTTTACGGTTTTCAGATCATGATGGAGAACATCCACTCGGAAACCTATGCATTATTGATTGATACTTATATAAAAGACCCGGCCGAAAAAGACCGCCTTTTCCACGCTATTGATACCGTACCATGTGTAGGTAAAAAAGCAGAGTGGGCGCTGCGCTGGATCAATAACGGTTCTTTCGCAGAACGCCTTATAGCATTCGCCGCAGTAGAGGGTATCTTCTTTAGCGGTAGCTTCTGCTCAATCTTCTGGTTAAAAAAACGTGGCTTAATGCCGGGCTTAACCTTTAGCAATGAGCTGATATCGCGTGATGAAGGCTCACACTGCGAATTTGCCTGTATGCTGTACAAAATGCTGGATACAAAATTGAGTACAGAAGCGGCAACAAAAATTATTACCGACGCGGTAGAGATAGAAAAAGAATTTGTAAGCGATGCGTTGCCGGTGAGCCTGATAGGCATGAACGCCAAAATGATGAGCCAGTACATTGAGTTTGTGGCCGACAGATGGCTGGATGAATTGGGTTACCCTAAAGTTTACGGCGTATCATGCCCGTTTGATTTTATGGAGATGATAAGCCTGCAGGGTAAAACCAACTTTTTTGAAAAACGCGTAGGCGATTACCAAAAAAGCGGTGTATTAAATGGCACAGCAGAAAACAAATCATTCTCATTAGACGAGGATTTTTAGTCCCGATAACTTTCGGGAGGTGAATGGAGAGTAGTGAGCGGAGAATGGTTGAAAACTGATCAGAATCACAAATAATAAAATCGGTGAAATCATCCCAATCGGTGAAATCCCCAACAACAAGAAACTAAGTAATTAAATATATTAACAATCCCCTGCCGGTGCAGGGAATAAGGAGGTGGCAAAATGTTTGTAGCAAAAAGAGACGGTAGAAAAGAGTCGGTTAAGTTCGACAAGATCACAGCTCGTATAGAGAAGCTGTGCTATGGGTTTAAACTGGTTGACCCAATAGATGTAGCAAAAAAAGTAATTGAAGGTTTGTTTGATGGTGTTACCACCTCCGAACTGGATAACCTTGCAGCCGAGACGGCAGCATCGTTAACTACCAAACACCCCGATTATGCTTTACTTGCCTCGCGTATTGCGGTGTCTAACCTCCACAAAAACACCACAAAATCGTTCTCTGAAACCATGAAACGTATGTATGAGTACGTTGACAAAAAAACCGGTAAAAACGCCGCTTTACTGGCCGAGGATGTTTACCAGATCATCCGTGATAATGCCGAGCTATTAGACAGCAGCATTATTTACGATCGCGATTTTGGTTTTGACTACTTTGGTTTTAAAACCCTTGAAAAATCATACCTGTTAAAAATTGACGGTAAAATAGCCGAACGCCCGCAGCATTTGTTTATGCGTGTATCAATAGGTATCCATAAGGAAGATGTAGAAAGCGCTATCAAAACATACCACCTGATGAGCGAGCGCTGGTTCACCCACGCTACACCAACCTTGTTTAACGCCGGTACACCAAAACCTCAAATGTCGTCATGCTTCCTGTTAACTATGAAAGATGACAGTATCGAAGGTATTTACGATACGCTGAAACAAACTGCCAAGATCTCGCAAAGCGCGGGTGGTATTGGTTTAAGCATCCACAATGTAAGGGCTACAGGCTCGTACATCAGCGGTACAAACGGTACCAGCAACGGTATCATCCCAATGCTGAAAGTATTTAACGATACCGCACGTTATGTAGACCAGGGCGGCGGCAAGCGTAAAGGCGCTTTCGCGATATACCTGGAGCCATGGCATGCAGATATATTTGAATTTTTAGACCTGCGTAAAAACCACGGTAAAGAAGAAATGCGCGCCCGCGACTTGTTCTACGCCCTTTGGGTATCTGACTTGTTTATGCGCCGCGTAGAAGCTAACGAAGAATGGACACTATTTTGCCCGCACGAAGCACCAGGCCTGGCAGATTGCCACGGTAAAGAGTTTGAGGCATTATACGAAAGATACGAGAAAGAAGGCCGCGGCCGTAAAACCATCAAAGCACAGGAACTTTGGTTTGCTGTACTTGATGCCCAGGTAGAAACCGGTACGCCATATTTGTTGTATAAAGATGCTGCCAACGCAAAATCAAACCAGCAAAACCTTGGTACTATAAAAAGCTCAAACCTTTGTACCGAAATTATGGAGTTTACTTCTGATAAAGAAGTAGCAGTTTGTAACCTGGCTTCACTGGCCTTGCCACGTTATGTAATTAACGGCGAGTTTGACCACGCTAAACTATACGAAGTAACTTACCAGGCTACCTTAAACCTGAACAAGATAATTGATAACAACTATTACCCGGTACCGGAAGCAGAGTACTCTAACCTGCGCCACCGCCCAATTGGTTTAGGTGTACAAGGTTTGGCTGATGCCTTTATATTACTGCGCTTACCATTTGAAAGCGATGAGGCAAAACAACTGAACAAAGAGATCTTCGAGACCATTTATTTTGCAGCCATGACGGCTTCAAAAGACCTGGCCATTAAAGACGGTGCTTACGAAACCTTTAAAGGTTCGCCTTTATCAGAAGGTAAGTTCCAGTTCGATCTTTGGGATGTTAAACCTGCCAGCACACGTTGGGATTGGGAAAACCTTCGCCTTGATGTAATGAACCACGGTGTGCGTAACTCACTGTTAGTAGCACCAATGCCTACCGCGTCAACATCACAAATATTGGGTAACAACGAGTGCTTTGAGCCATATACCTCAAACATTTACACCCGCCGTGTATTAAGCGGAGAGTTTGTTATTGTGAACAAGCACCTGCTGCGCGATCTTGTTGACCGTGGCTTGTGGACAAACAACATGAAAGACCGCATCATCACCGCTAACGGTTCTATCCAGGATATTGCAGAGATCCCTGCCGATATCAAGGAACTTTACAAAACCGTTTGGGAAATTAAGATGCGTAACATCATTGATATGGCTGCCGATAGGGGCGCTTATATCTGCCAGTCGCAATCACTTAATCTGTTCATTAACTCACCAAATGCATCTAAACTTACTTCAATGCACTTCTACGCATGGAAAAAAGGCCTTAAAACAGGTATGTACTACCTGCGTACACAGGCAGCATCGCAAGCGGTTAAATTTACAGTTGAGAACCAGGGCGGTAAAAATATGGACGCTGTTATACCCGAAGTTGTTGCAGATAGCAATGAAGAAATACCAGCAGGCCCAAGCTGCTCTATGGAAGAAGGATGCGTTACCTGCTCTGCATAATTATCGCCTAATCCACCATAAATTGATTATAGAAAGACCGGTAAGCTGCAAAGCTTACCGGTCTTTTACATTATAATGATTGCTATACATCATTCTATTACCGACCTTTGATAAATAGAAAATGCTCATATCCCCAAAACACGAAATACTCCATTGCGACCGCTGCAGCGCGCCCTTTGAATGTAAAGCAAATTCATTCACCAAGTGCCAGTGCAGTACCGTGCAGTTAAGCATTAACGAAGTACAATATGTAAGCGAGCTGTATGATGGCTGCCTGTGCGCTAATTGCCTGCTGGAACTGCAGAAGGAATATCAGGAAAGCTTGTAAATATTAAAAGGACTTAAGGTTAGCATCCTGTTGTTGGCTGTTGCAAATTACTTTTAAGAAGTTATAATTGCTGACAGAAGAAAATTCCTCATAAAATGAAACACGATCATTAAGATTGTTAAAATTAAAAATGATTTTACGCGGGGGAGTTTATTAGACTGCAGGCTTTTATATATCAACACGGAATAGATAATATAAATTATGACCAAGGGCGATATGGTATACAATTTAGCCGTGATGGGATGATACTTTTCATCAGAACTTTCGCCTTCGCCAAATGAGAACCACCAGATAAAAACGTTTAGAAAAGTTATCAGGCAATAGGTAGCTGCCGATAATATTAATGCAATTACCAAATACAAATATTGTGTTTTAGCAAGCAGTATTTGCTTAAACGTGACCTTCGGTTGGGGGGCTTGCATAGTTTGATAAATATAAACACTTCTTAGCCGTTGTTGGTGTTGTCACCAACAACCTTTAGGCAGGTATCAAATATGATGGCTTGTTGGTGACAACACCAACAAGGACGAAAGTTTGTAAATATTATGCTACTTATTGGGTTATTTAAAAAATGGAGCTACCGTTTCCCATGTTGGGTCTTGTTTAATTTCGTAGGCAAATCCCCGGGTAACGTTTTTCTTATTCACCTCAGCTTTCAAAAACTGATTTACTTTTTCAGGATCATCCAGGTAAATAAAAATATCCAGGAAACTGTCGTTATACAAATGGCCAATGTAATGTAACGTAGTTATTTTATTAATCACATTTATCAGCGAGTCCTGGTACCTGTTGGCAATGTCAGATTCAACTTTGAGGGGTAATCCGTTTTTACTTACGTTTTTTAATTCAAGAGCCATATTTATCTTTAAGCACCATAAATATTTGGCCTTTTCGCTATAGTTTTTGTAAGCCATATTAAAAGAGCCTATCGCGGGCCTGCCATCACTTAAGCGGGTTTCAATAATCGAAAATTTTTCTGCCGGGATATCTGCGTTCTTTTTAACCTGCCCTTTACACACCAAAGCGGTTAATAATAATAATGTGAAAAGTATATTGACTTTTGTTTTCATTAACGATAGTATTGATTGCTATCAAAAGTATATAAATATGTGCAAAGCGTCTTTATACCTGTGCACCCAATGCCTGCCGGAACTGCAAAAGAATTTGTAAAGTATCAAACAGGCTTCTGCTGATCTTGTATCCACAGAAGCCTGTTCGTATTAATTATCTTGTTTATATACCTCAATGGTGGAGTTTGCAGCACTGCTTTGCACCAGCACTACAGGTTGGTTGGTGCCATTCCATTTAGGTACGCTTACACCCATATAAGCGGTGCCATCTGGCCTTGTGCCTTTCCATGCGCCGGGCGATACCAGGTAATAACTTGGGTAGCTGGTGTCATTACCCCGTTGGTCGCTTACCAACCATGTGCTCAGATCGGTAAAATTCATCATATAGTTGGTATGATCGAGGCCTGCAAAATGTTTGCTTTTAGGGTCTTGGGCATCAGCGGTGCTATTTAACTGGGCATAAACTGCCTTTGCCTCTGGCACGTCGGAGTTTTTGTAAGTATATGAATCCATACTTAACTTACCCGATCCGTCTTTTGAGAATGTAAAGGTATATATCTTTTTTCCATCACCATCTGTGTCAAAAGTAAAGCTGTTATCAGCAAGTGTAACGGTTTGTGCCCGCCTTGAAGTTACCGCATCAACGGTTGCCTTAACATCATTTCCATCTTTAGTAAAGTATAATATCCTTAAGCTGGGGGTAACACTGGCCTGTAAGGTAATGTACTGGTTTAAAAGATCGCTGGTGGTAACCGGCGTGTTTGGCTCAATAATGTCATTGTTGCTTTTTTTGCATGATGCCATGATGGTTATCAAGGCAATCATCATCATTAATTTGCTTACGTTTTTCATGTTTTAAAGGGTTTATGTTTGATAATAAAAAGCATCATTTTTTGCTTTCGATACCTAAAATAGGTTTAACCGGGAATGCTTTAAAAGGCGATGAGCGGGGCGGTGGGTACATTGAGCGAACACCCCCGATGAATGATTTAAGATGATCTCAGCATCTGCCAATGCAATACCTTACTTACTCCCGCTTTTGTCTTTCCGACTATTTCCCTATCTTCACCCACTCGAAAAACTCATACTTAAATTATGAAATTACTGGAAGGAAAAACCGCGCTTATTACAGGTGCATCAAAAGGTATAGGCCGCGTTATAGCCGAAAAATTTGCTGAACATGGCGCCAATGTTGCCTTTACATATTTATCATCTGTTGAAAAAGGCCAGGCGCTTGAGCAGGAACTGCAAAGCTTTGGCACACAGGTAAAAGGTTACCGCAGCGATGCTTCGAAATTTGCCGAAGCCGAAAAACTGATCAATGATATTGTTGCTGATTTTGGCACTTTAGATATCGTAGTAAACAACGCCGGTATCACCAAAGATGGCCTGCTGATACGCATGAGCGAGGAACAGTGGGACGAGGTGCTGAACGTAAACCTTAAATCGATATTCAATGTTACCAAGGCGGCCTCAAAAGTGATGATGAAAAACCGTCAGGGAGTGTTCATCAACATGAGTTCGGTAGTAGGGATACAAGGTAATGCAGGCCAGGCAAACTACGCCGCTTCAAAAGCAGGTATCATTGGTTTCTCAAAATCGGTAGCTAAAGAATTGGGTTCACGTAACATTCGTACCAACGTGGTAGCCCCGGGCTTTATCCGTACAGAAATGACGGACGTTTTAGATCCTAAAGTGGTCGAAGGATGGGCGGCTGCTATCCCTTTAAAACGTGCCGGCGAAGCAGCAGATGTAGCTAATACCTGCGTGTTCCTGGCGTCAGACATGGCAGCGTACATCACCGGGCAGGTAATCCCTGTTGATGGTGGCATGTTATAGTAAACCCCTTGTCCTTGTCATCCTGAGCGATAGCGAAGGATCTATCGACATGCATACCGCGAATAGATGCTTCACAATGTTCAGCATGACAATTTTATATTAAAAGCAAGCTCATGGCTTGCTTTTTTGTTTATATTGGGTTGATAAACCTATCCAATGAAAAGGACATGCCTATTACTTCTTTTTGCGCTTGTTTTCCCTTGCTTGTCATTCGGGCAAAGTAAAAGAAAATACAAAATGCCGGTTATGCCTACAAAAAAGCAACTGGCCCTGGCTGAAAAGCACTACCAATGCTTTTATCAAAATAAATATAATGCTGAGCAGCGCCGCTCTATATTTCCATTTAACAATGCGGTTGAAATTCAGATAATTTCATTTAAACCATCCTACCCAATGAATAACGATATTAAGGAAGTAGATGGTAAATTGATTGAAATAGATAGGTCCGACCCGGATACAGTGCCTGTATTTACAGCAATAAGTAAAGACAGATACTTAATAAACTATCGTAAAGTAATAAACAAGAAGACGCTTAGTGCCGCAGGAATTGATTCGTTGACAGACATATTATATAATTATAGTTATACACCTATAACGGATAAAGATTTTATTGAAATTGGGGATCCGGGTTGTAGCTGCTATGAACCAACAAAAGCAATTTTATTTATAGATGGCAATCATCACGTAACACAGTTCATGAGAACGTGCTTTAAATGCCAAAAACATTTTTGGAGTTCATCAAAGGTTAATGAAATTGAATATTGTACCGGTAAATACGCAATGTTAGAAAGCTTCTTTTTCAGGCAAGGCGTTATACGCGATCCCGAAATTTTTGGGGAAGAGTAGTGAGCAAGTCCATTCCCCAAATCCTGATATGACCGCCCAGTCAAGAAAGTCAAAACATAGTGCTGGAATATTAATGGTGACACTATTTTGTCACTTTCTTTTTCTCATATAGTTGATTATCAGGAGTTAATGTGTGTTCACGGTCTGCCTGTGGTGTGAACGTGAACACCTGTTGCCGCAATTGGTTAGCAATCGGCACTATAATGTAAAATATTTAATTAACCCCATTCCACAATAATTTCGCATTTTGCGGGTATGGACTGTATGGTCATCACACACAATTTACCAAACAAAAGTTAATGTCATTAACCTGGGGATCGGTTTCGGGATGGTGGCTGCCTGCCTGCCTGGTTTTGGGCCTGCTGTACGCATGGCTCATGTACCGCCAACCGGTGCAACTGGTAAAAAGCATACGTTATACACTGTTTGCTTTGCGGGCAGTGGTGGTAAGCTTTTTGGCCCTGTTACTGGTATCGCCCCTGGTACGTTCAACAAGCTACCAGCCCCAAAAACCGCTGGTATTGATAGCCCAGGATAATTCTGAATCCATAAAGTTATTTTCGAAATCAAAAGATATAGGTACTTCGGTTAATGGATTAGCCAGGCTTAAAGTAGAACTTGGAGACGATTATGAAGTACACGAGTTTACCTTCGATAGGGGTTTGTACGATGGCTTAACACGCACGTTCGATGGTAAACAAACCGATATATCCAACGCCCTGCACCGGTTGAACGAACGTTTTGTGAACCGAAATATCGGTGCACTGGTGCTGGCAACCGACGGATTGTACAACCTGGGTACCGATCCGCAATACGAAGCCCGCAACATTAAAACCAATATTTACACCATTGCCCTGGGCGATACCGTCCCCCGGCGTGACCTGCTGCTGAGCAACGTGAATTACAATAAAACCGCTTTCCTGGGGAACGATTTTGAGGTAGAGATACTGGCAGAAGCCTACCAAAGCACGGGCGAGAACATGCACCTAACCATTACTGAAGATGGCCGGCAGGTAAATGCCCAAAATATCAGCATCACATCGGCAGTGTTTAAAAAAGTTATCCCGGTTAAGCTCAATGCCGATAAAAAGGGCATCCGCAGGTTTACCATCAGCCTGGCACCGGTAAAAAATGAGCTATCGGTACAAAACAACACCGAAACTATTTACATAGATGTGCTTGATGCCCGGCAAAAGGTATTGCTGTTGTATGATGGCCCGCACCCCGATCTCAGCGTGCTCAAACAAGCCATAGAGAGCAACAAAAACTTTGAGGTAAAAACCAGCCTGGTAAGCGATGTGGCTTCCCAGAAAATGGCCGATTACAGCCTGGCTATTCTTTACCAGTTATCGGCAACAAGCTATAGCAAACTGCAAAACCTGCTGCAAAGCAAAACCCCGTTATGGCATATCGCCGGTACGCAAGCCGATCTTCAGGCCTTTAACAACGCGCAAAAAGCAGTGAAGATAAACGCCGGCAGGCAGGAGGTGCAGGAAGCATTTGCGCAGCCGGTTAGTACATTTTCGGCTTTTACCTTAACAGACTCCACCCGCGATAAAATAAGCAAGCTGCCGCCGTTGGTATCGCCGTTTGGCAATTACGAGGCCTCGGGCACGGCATCTGTATTGTTCAGGCAAAAAATAGGCAATGTAGAAACCAGCTACCCGCTGCTGGCCTTTAATGACGAAGGCGGCCGCAAAACCGCAGCCCTTACCGGCGAAGGTTTATGGCGCTGGCAACTGGCTGAGTACCGCGAGTTTGGCAACCACCACGCGGTAGAAGAACTGCTAAGCCAAACTGTACAATACCTTACCGCCAATGCCAACCGCCAGCGTTTTAGGGTTTACACCGCTAAAAACGTTTTTGACGAAGGCGAGAACGTATTGCTGAATGCCGAACTGTATAACGACGCGCTGGAACTGATCAACACACCCGATGTAAAGATCAATCTGAAGAGCCAGTCGGGTAAAAATTATAGTTTTCTGTTCACCCGCGCGGGGCAAAGTTACCAGTTAAACGCGGGTGCATTGCCAATGGGCGAATACACCTACCAGGCTACGGCGGCAATCGGCAAACAAACCTTTACAGCAAACGGACAAATAACCATTAAGCAACTAAACCTGGAAACCCGCCAAAGTACAGCTAACCATGGCTTGTTGCGAAATATTGCTGCGCAGTCGGGCGGGCAAATGCTGCTGCCGTCGCAAATCAGTAAGCTTGCCGATCTGATCCGCAAGAATGAAAATATCAAAACCGTTGTTTATGAAGATAAGCGCTACAGCGACCTGGTTGATGCGAAATGGGTATTTGTGCTGATATTGCTGCTGCTTAGCGCCGAATGGTTTTTAAGGAAACGCGAAGGAGAGATTTAACCCTCGCTGTCATTTCGAACGAGCAGAGAGGGTGGTGCGGAAGAGCGAGGAGAAATCTTCTACGCCACGCATCAGATAAGGAAGTCGAAAAGTCACTTGAACAAGATTTCTGCTCACTATCGTTCTTTCGAAACGACACAGTTTATTATACTTGCATATCAACATCATCTGCCATGAAAATCAAACTAACACTCATCCTGCTGCTGTTTACCGCGACAGCTACATTCACAAAAGCCCAGCAATTTAACATCGGCACCTATAACCTGCGCTACTCCAACCAGGGCGACTCTACCGCCGGCAATGGCTGGGGGCAGCGCTTGCCATGGGTGGCAAAACTCATCCAGTTTCAGGACCTGGACATCTTCGGAACCCAGGAAGGCAAATACAATCAACTAACCGGTTTAACCGACAGCCTGCCCGGTTACAAATGGGTTGGTGCCGGCCGCGATGACGGTAAACAGAGCGGCGAGCACTCCGCTATATTTTATAAGGCAGGAAGGTTTAAGTTGGTCAAAACGGATAATTTCTGGCTGTCGACCATTACCGATAAGCCTAACAAAGGCTGGGATGCCGCCTTACCACGTATCTGCACCTGGGCACAGTTCAGAGAGCTTAAAACAGGTTTTACCTTTTACTTCTTTAACCTCCATATGGATCATATCGGCGTTGTTGCCCGCCACGAGAGCGCTAAACTTGTTCTTCAAAAAATAAAGCAAATGGCAGGCGCTATGCCAACCATCCTCACCGGCGATTTTAATGTAGACCAAACATCAGATAGTTACGCGGTTATTAATAACTCGGGTTTGCTAAAGGATAGTTACGTGCTGTCTCCTATAAAACTGGCACCGAGTAATACCTTTAACGAGTTTAATGCCAATACAGACGGCGATAAACGCATCGACCATATTTTTGTAACCAAACAATTTAAGGTAAAACGCTACGGTATTTTAACCAATACCTACCACGGCCGCACCCCGTCAGATCATTACCCGGTGGTGGCTGTGATGGAAGTGTTGAAGTAATAACGAACACCAAATATCGAACGTTGAATAATGAAATGTTTTTCGGCGTTCGATATTGAAATTCATTATTCGATATTATCATAGCTAAACAACAATTCCTATCTTCGCTACCATGTCGCCCACCGAAGCAAAAGACCAGATCCAAGCGCTTACTGCCGAGCTCAGGCAGCACACTTACAATTATTATGTGCTGGCTATGCCTACCATTTCTGATTACGATTTTGACCAGAAGCTTGAGCATTTAAACAAACTGGAAAAGCAATTCCCCGAGTTTTTAGATCCAGATTCACCTACGCAAAAAGTAGGGGGCGATATCACCAAGGCGTTTGTGACGGTAAAGCATCGCTGGCCTATGCTCTCATTAGGGAACACCTATAACGAGCAGGAACTGGTTGATTTTGACCAGCGCATTCGCAAGGCCATAGGCGATAACTTTGAATATGTTTGCGAGCTAAAGTTCGACGGACTATCCATGAGTCTTACCTACGTAGATGGTAAACTGTCGCGCGCGGTTACCCGTGGCGATGGTACCCAGGGAGATGAAGTGACCACTAACGTGCGCACTATTCATACCATCCCCAAAAAACTGAGCGCAGGCAATTACCCCGATCTGTTCGAGATCCGCGGCGAGGTGTTTATGCACCTGAAAGCCTTTGAACGGCTGAACAAAGAACGCGTTGATAATGGCGAAGTGCCATATGCCAACCCCCGCAACTTTGCATCAGGAACCATGAAATTGCAGGATTCGGCCGAGGTGGCCCGCCGCCCGCTGGATTGTTTCCTGTATGGCCTGTATACCGAAAAAACATTATTTAAAACCCATTGGGAAAGCCTGGAAGCGGTAAAAAGCTGGGGCTTTCATATAAATAACCATAGCCGTTTAGTAAGCGATATAAACGGTGTGCTGGAGTTTATAAGCCATTGGGATACCGAACGCCATAACCTAAGTTATGATATTGATGGCATTGTTATCAAAGTAAATAACTATTCGCAGCAGCAGGAACTGGGCTTTACCGCCAAATCGCCACGCTGGGCTATCTCCTATAAATTTAAAGCCGAAAGGGTAGAGACCGAACTGCTGGCCGTTACCTACCAGGTTGGCCGCACAGGTGCCGTTACCCCGGTAGCTAATTTAAAACCCGTGCTGCTGGCTGGTACTACTGTGAAACGCGCCACCCTGCATAATGCGGATGAAATAACCGAACGCCTTAAACTGCACGAACACGATACCGTTTACGTTGAAAAAGGTGGGGAGATCATCCCCAAAATTATCAGTGTAAATCTGGATAAACGCCAACCAGGCGCAAAGGCAATTGAATATATAACCAATTGCCCCGCCTGTGATACAAAACTGTTACGTGCCGAAGGTGAAGCCGCCTGGTACTGCCCTAATGATGAAGGCTGCCCGCCGCAGATAGTTGGCAAAATGCAGCACTACATTGGCCGTAAAGCCATGAATATTGATGGCCTGGGCGATGAAACCATCGAGACCCTGTACCGCCAGGATTTCATCAAACACATTAGCGATATATACATACTACATGAGCGTGCTGATGAACTGAAACAGCTTGGCCGCTTCGGCGAAAAATCTATCAACAACATGTTGGATGGTATCGAGCAATCGAAACAGCAACCGTTTGAGAAAGTGTTGTTTGGCCTGGGTATCCGCTACGTGGGCGAAACCGTGGCTAAGAAACTGGTAGCGCACTTTAAAACCATTGATAACCTAATGGCGGCCACCGCAGAAGAACTAACCGCAGCCGAAGAGATAGGCGGCCGTATTGCTGAAAGCATTACGGAGTACTTTGCCGATGAGAACCATCGTGCCGAGATAGAGAAACTGAGGGACCGCGGCCTGCAATTTATTGCTGAAGAAAAAGAAGTGAACCTGGCCAGCGAGAAACTTAGCGGCCAAAGCTTTATCATCTCCGGTGTGTTTGAAAAATATTCGCGCGATGAGTTGAAAGATCTGATAGAACAAAACGGCGGTAAGATATTGAGCAGTATATCTGCTAAGTTAAACTTCCTGGTAGCGGGCGATAATATGGGCCCGGCCAAACTGGAGAAAGCCAATAAACTAAACATCCCGATCATAAGCGACGATGAATTGCTGGCGATGATCAGCTAATATAAAATGAATAAACTTGCTCAGATTTTAGCGATAGCTTTTGTTGGTTTAATTGCAGGATGCAAATTTAAAGATCCTACAGTCCCCGGGCATTCGGAGAAACCGTTCCTGTCGTTTAAAAGTATTGAAGGTATTTCTTACACTGAGGTTCGCCGCCAGCAAAATGGATTATCTTTTAATGAGTACGGTTATTATTTACCGCCCGAATGGAAACTTCGTTTTGTATCGGCAGATTCAATTGCCCTTTATAGTCCGGTAAAAAAACAATTTTTAAATTTCCCGCTGAGTTGTGGCATCGATTCTGTTTTTAATACAAACAGAACATTTTTACGGATGAAGCACATGAGTAAAGACAGCCTTATCTTCGAGCTTATTGAGGCGGAGAACGATTCGTTAGATATGAAAGGCACAAAGGTTTACATGCTGTTCTACGCTGATAATTACATCAAAAATGTATTGCACACTGATGCCGCTACCGCACAACGCAGTAACCGGAAAGATAGCTTGTTTGTTAAGGACCTAATAAAAAGATCCGATTCATCTCTAACCAATGCCTTTGCAGCGGTAAACCCTGTTCAGCTAACAAGTACCAAATCGTCAATCACGGTAGAAAAGAAAGTGACGGTTCCTGACTTTCTTTTTAATAATTATAACACATCTGATGATTATATGAACCCTACTTATTACATCACTATTAATAAAGCTTACAGCGATTTTAGTTATTCGTTTTCGGCATATGTAGATAAGAAAGGCCAATTGTTTTTTGACAAACCTTTACTACCCTTAAGTGACGGAAACTACAAAGATCGATATGTGCATTTTTCTAAAGCTATTATAAACACCTATCTTAAATTGTACGTAAAAGTTAGGCCGGGGCAAACGCTTGGCATGCCTCACGCAAGTTCGATCAATTTACACGTGCATGGAAAAAAATCATAAATATTTTATTAAATGACTACAATACAATGGGGCATCATCGGCTGCGGCAACGTAACCGAAAAAAAAAGTGGACAAGCTTACAACAAAATAGCCGATAGCAAACTGGTTGCCGTAATGCGCCGCGATGCCGAAAAGGCTGCTGATTACGCCCAACGCCACCACGTTGATAAATGGTACAGCGATGCCGAAGACCTGATGAACGACCCACAGGTAAACGCGGTATCTATAGCTACACCACCGGCATCTCATTTGGAGTATGCCTTAAGGGCCATCAAAAAAGGCCTTAACATTTACGTAGAGAAACCCGTTACCCGCAACGCGCAGGAAGCGGAGGCAATGGCCGATGCCGTAAGGGAGAGCGGCGCAAAGCTTACCGTGGCCCATTACCGCCGTGGGCTGCCCATGTTTTTGCACGTGAAAAATTTAATTGACAGCGGTGCCGTTGGCGACATCCGTACGGTGCAGATACGGATGTGGAAATATCAGAACCCCAACCCGGATGCTAATGTTAACAACTGGAGGTTACAGCCCGAGTTTTCTGGTGGCGGCTATTTTCATGACCTGGCACCTCACCAGCTCGACCTGATGCTGTTTTACTTTGGCCAACCTGCGGCATACAGCGGCTATAGCCTTAACCAGGGTGGGTTTAGCCCGGCTGATGACCATGTTTGCGGGCAGATAGTATTTAAGAATAAAGTAGTGGTAAACGGCTCGTGGTGTTTTAATGTTGCCCCAAGCGAGGCAGTGGATAGCTGCGAGATCATCGGTACAAAAGGTAAAATAAGCTTCCCGTTCTTTGGTACGTTTGTTACTTTAAAGAATGAAGAAGGCGAGGAAACCGTAAACTTTACCCATCCCGAGCATATCCAGCAGCCCATGATCACCAAAATAGTATCCTATTTTAAAGGCGAGGGGCCAAACCCATGTACCATTGATGAAGCAGTGATTTTGATGAAAGTAATGGACTCATTTACAATATCTCAAAAAATAAAATTATCTTAGCATCAGCTAATAACATGAAAAAGATAATCCGCACTGTTTTATTATTGACACTGCTTATAAGCCTGAAGGCATCTGCGCAAAATTATGAAGCGCCAAAGGATTATCATTTTAAAAAACACGAAGATTATATTAAATACGAAGCCGACGTTATCAAAACTGCCGATTGGCTGATGCGTACCCCCTGGGATGCCGAACCCGTAAAAACAGAAGCCGCAACACAGTTTATTTTACAATGGGCACAGGGTACGCCCGATGTGGTTATTGAACTGAAACAATCCGTTATGGATATTTCAGATACCAACCCGCAATTGGGTTTTATCTACATGTCGCAATTTTGTAAATACGCTATACAACATAAAGCAGGTTTTGATAAAATACCGGCTAACCTGGCAGCGCTAAAGGCGGTTATTGAAAAATATAATATGGAGCCTACCCACAAACGTGATAACGATGTGGAAAAGCTGATAGAAATAGATAAAGACGGTAAGTTGAAGGATTGGGTAACTACCGAGTTTACTTTTAACTAATAACAAATAAGCCCCACGTTTTACGCGGGGCTTATTTGTTATTCAGCAATATTAATCTTTCTTTTTTGGCACTTTGGCGCCTTCTTTACGCGCTTCTGATAAGCCTATAGCAACAGCTTGCTTTTTACTGGTAACTTTTTTGCCGCTACCGCTTTTTAGTTTACCCTCTTTCATTTCGTGCATGGTTTTCTCAATCTTTTCGCCCGCCTTTTCTGAATATTTTGCCATGGTAGTATATGTTAAGTTTATAACTATTTAATAGCAAACCGTTTGCCAAAAAAGAGAGGGGCGTAATTCGTCAAAAAATGGTTCACGCAAAGACGCTAAGACGCAATTTTATCATTCTTGCGTCTTAGCGTGATATTATTCATACATCTCCTGAAATTTTATTGCACATTTACATCAGCCTTTAAAACATATAAAACACTTGTATGTTGAGCAGTTAAAATATTGTAGCCATATGCCAACAAAAAAACTTATCGCCCCATTTTATGAACGTTTAGCACTTATCCTGATTGGTTTTTGTGTGCTGGGATATTTGGTAGTGATGGGCAAAGAATTGATAGATCCCATGATCTTCGGTTTTTTGTTTGCGGTACTTCTTTTGCCGGTTTCAAACTTTTTTGAGCAAAAAATCCGCCTGCCGCGTAGTGCATCGTCCTTTTTATCCATATTATTATTTATTGGCTTTATTGGCGGCATTATGTACCTGAAAGGTACGCAAATATCAACCATAGCTAACGACTGGCCTATGCTGCAGGGGCAGGTAAAAGATTCTATCGCTAAACTCTCAGAATGGGTACAATATACTTTTCACATTAACACTCATAAACAAATTACATACGTAAACAGCACGGCCGACAAAATTATGGCATCGGGCACTGCGGTGTTGGGCACTACATTTGGGGCGGTATCATCATTGGTGCTGTTTTATGTGTTTATACTCATCTTTACCTTTTTTATACTGTTTTATAGAAGGCTGCTATTCCGTTTTATAACCTGGGTTTTTAGCGACGAGAATAAAACCATTGTGGTGGATATAGTAGAAAATGTACAAAAAATATTGCGCCAGTATATTTTAGGATTGATGATAGAAATGGTTATTGTTGCTGGTATGGCCATCACCATATTTTATATTATCGGCATTAAATATGCCGCGCTGCTGGGCATTATTGTAGGGGTGTTTAACATTATCCCATACATCGGTATTTTTAGCGCCCTGCTGCTAAGCACCGTAGTTACCTTTGCTACCGGTACCATCAGCCAAACGCTTACGGTTGCCGCATGTACCATAGGTATACATGCTGTTGATGCTAACTTTTTGCTGCCTGCAGTGGTAGGCTCAAAAGTGCGGTTAAACGCGCTGATATCCTTTATAGGCATTATTATAGGCGAAATGATATGGGGCCTGTCGGGCATGTTCCTTTCTATCCCCATCATGGCCATTTTTAAGATTATTTTTGACAGGATTGAAAGCCTCAAACCCTGGGGCTACCTGCTTGGTGGCGATTATGAGTATAAAGAATCGGCAGAAAAAAAGATGAAGACCGAATAGCTTATTTAATAAGCTGGTAAATGTGGATGTACAGCGTAACGGCATAAATTATTAGTATAACCGTGTTTAATACCAACAGCCAGTTCAGATCTGTTTTGCTGAATTTTTTGATAGAGCAAATAACCAGCAACGCTATAAAACCCAGTATCAGTAAAATGGGGAACACCAAAGTCCAGGCCTGCTTAGGTGCCAGGTAAAGGTGCTGTAGTTTTGAGGTGTCGCCCTGTATAAATGGCACAAGCGCTATCAGCAATAAAAAGAAAAATAAACGGGTTACAACTTTTGCGGCAATCTGGCTTGTTTTCATTAGCCGCCAAATTAGTAAATTTGGCACAATGTATAATCACCATAAGTTATCGCTGTTTATTTTTTTACTCTTGCCTGTTTTAACGTTCGCGCAGGTTAAACCGGCTACATCGTTCCGCATAGTGCCTTTAGGGGTTTTAGGCGGTGCCGATGAAAGCAACCTGTCTGCCTATATGTTGGCGCCCCAGGGCTCTGATAACTACATTTGCCTGGATGCAGGTACACTACATTATGGTATAGCCAAAGCGGTAGCAAATAAAACATTTAGCGTGCCGGCAGATGCAGTACTGCGAAAATACATTAAAGGCTATTTTATCTCTCATGCCCATCTGGATCATCTGGCTGGTATGGTCATCAATTCGCCGGATGATACCTCTAAGAATATCTATGGCTTAAAAAGCACGCTCGAAACTATTAAAACCCATTATTTTACCTGGGAAAGCTGGGCCAACTTTGCCGACGATGGTGGCGCGCCACAACTAAAAAAATATCATTACAAACCACTTGAACCGGGCAGCGAAACTGATATTGACAATACCGAAATGCAGGTACAGGCATTCCCGCTGAGCCATTCTAACTTAACCAGCACCGCGTTTTTGGTGAGGAGTAAGGATAACTATGTTTTATACCTGGGCGATACCGGTGCTGATGAGGTAGAGAAAAGCCAAAACATGCATAACCTGTGGGCTGCAGTGGCACCATTGGTAAAAGCGAAAAAGCTAAAGGCCATTATGATAGAAGTATCGTTCCCGAACGGGCAACCTGATAAAAGCCTTTTTGGCCACTTAACGCCGCGTTTGCTGATGAACGAAATGAGGGAGTTGGGCAAACTTGCAGGCGTCTCGTTACAGAGGTTAAATGTAGTAGTAACCCACCTGAAGCCGCCGTATAACAGCATCATCAAAATAAAACAACAGCTAAAAGCAAGCAATAAATCGGGGTTAAACTTGATTTACCCACAGCAGGGAAAGGCGCTGGAATTTTAGGGTTTATTTATCGTCAAGCAAGTCGATACAGTTTTTAGACAAGGCCGACAGGCGCGTATTTAAAGTAGCTAACCCTTGCGGATTTTTGGTTTTTTTGTAAAGTGTTTTGATGAGGGCAAGCGTGTCATCATTAGGGTCGCAGGCCTGGGCTTTTTCTAAATAAGGAAGGGCCTTTTTTACGGCCGCGGTGTACAAATCAGTTAATCTTTTGTTCTCGTTAATGTCAGACTGGGTAGCATTAATTTTGGCGTCCAGGTCATCAACCTGTTTAAGGTATTGATAGCCCAGGGCACGCTGCACTACATAATAGTTAGGTACGGCGGCGGCAACCTTTTCGTAATACTCAATAGCTTTTACCGATTGCCCGTCGTTCTCGAACAGGTTACCTATGGAGTAGTAAAAGTTGTTCCGCACATTATCCTTAAGCTTATCGGCATTGGGGATGATATCCTGACCCAGGGTTAGGGCTTTATCGGTTTCGCCCTGCAGGCGCGCAAGGTTAAAATCAAGGTATTGGTTATACACCTCGTCGGCAGTTTGGGCATAGGCGGCCATTGCCGAAAATGAGATGAGTAATATGATGATTGCCTTTTTTAACATGATTGTTGGACGGAGAATATTGAGTTTAGTTTAATAAATATGTAAGCCGCTATGCTTGTTTACTACCTGCCTAAAGGTTGTTGGTGACAACACCAACAACGGCGAAAAAATAAGCCTAAGACGCCTATCTTAAAAGGTTTCCAATTTCTTATTCTCCAAAATATTAAATTCCTGTATTGGCTGGTTGTTTTCAAAATCTACTAAATCAAACTTATCGCTTGGCAATTTTGAGAGTTTAGTTGTTTCTAAATACTGTTCAACAATCTGCTTGTCGATTTTAATTTTTCCACTACCAGCCCAATGCCTGTCTTCCCCCGTTTTTTTAATTCCGGAAATCCAATAAGAGTCACCAGTAAAATACTCTAAGTGATTTCCACCGCTATGTCTTTCACCTTTCAAAAATATTAGCCCGTTGAAATAAACTGTTTGCCCTGTCTTGGAAAAAGATGCCATGCCAATCCATGCCGGGCCATTATCTTCATAGCCGGTCTTTAGTTCTACATACATCAACTTCTGTTTCATAACTGAAAGTCTATTTCAACTCGTTCAAAACCCTGAACATCTTCTCCCTTATCCCGCTGCCCGGGCCGTAGTAATTGTTCACCATGATAGAGAAACAAAGCTGGCGGCCGTTATGTGTTTGAAAACCCGCGTAGGCCTGCACACTGTTGATGCTGCCGCTCTTCATCTTCATATCGTTATAAACAGGCAGGCTCTCATAAAAATCGTTAAACCAGGCCTCTCTGCGAGCCGATTGCAGCACGCGCGCCATGGTGCCGGTAGTAATCCTGTCCTCGGGCGATAAGCCGCTGCCGTCAAAAATATTCATGGAGCGCTTGTCGATGCCTTTCAGTTCCCAAAAATCTTTCATAGCATCTACGCCATCAGTAGTAGATGCAGGTTTGCCCGCTTTTACGGCTATGGTTGCCAGCAATTGTTCGGCATACAGGTTGATGCTTTTTTGGTTAAGCCAGTAAACTATTTTACTTAACTCGGGCGATTGTATGGTGGTAATACTTTTTGTTGCCACGGGTACAGTCTGCCCTTTATCCACCAGTATTAGCGACGATTGCGGCTCGCTGCTAACAGTAATGCCAATGCTTTTAAGTGTATCTGTTAATCTAAGGGCCGCATCAAAGGCCGGGTCGGGTATGGCGGCGGCAACACGTTTTTTGGTTTGATCTACCGCGTAAGTGCCGCGCAGATACATCACTTTACTGCCGTAAGCCGGCAGGTATGGGTAGGCCAGGTCGCCGGTTTTGGCAGCACCCGTGGTTAGTTCGCTTTTGTATTGCAGGTAATTGGTTTCGGGGTTAGTGCCGGCAATGCTGATGGTGCTGCCAACGTTTCCTGTTTTCAATAAAATATCAAACTGGTTTTCGCGCCAGCAAAGCCCGGCAATGCCTGCGCCGTAATAGGTGCCCAGGTCCTGCCAGATCCAGCCATCGGGGATGCTTTGGCTTTTAAAGCTGCCGTTATCGCCAATTACGCGGCCGTTTATTTTTTTGATGCCTGCTTTTTTCAAAGCGCTTGCCATGGTGTTTAAAACAACGCCCTCTTTGGTTGATGCCCAGCGCCAGCTACCCAGGGTAGGGTCGCCGCCGCCTTTAATAATGATATCGCCGGTAAGGGTACCATCGGCACTGATAGCGCCGGTATAACCCAGTTGGGTTTGGAATTGAAAATCTTTACCTAAAACATTAAAAGCGGTTATACTGGTAACCGTTTTTAAGGTAGAGCCGGGCGCCAGGCCCATATCCGGGTTGCCGGCAAAAACCTGTTCGCCGGTTTTGGCATCCAGTACCGTTAACGATACGGAAGCGTAGCGGCACTGGCTATCCTGCTGTAAACGGGTAAATGCCTTTTGTATATTTTGCTGCAGGGTTTGCGCGCCTGCAATATTTGCTATAAATAAAAAACTAACTAAGTACTTCAGGTTTATCCTCATTAGTAACGTTGCGTTGTGATATATAATAAATAGGGATGCCTATCAGCACAATTCCTAAACCATAAAGTGTGTACTCGCGTTCATATATTAAAAGGAGTGTACAAAATGCCAATCCCATTAAGATATAAATAGCAGGTAACACAGGGTATCCAAACGCTTTATATGGACGTTCAGCGTCAGGGCGTTTAGCACGTAAAATATAAATCCCTATTATTGTTAATATATAGAATACTACTACAACGAATGATATCATATCTAACAGCTTACCGTAAGATCCGCTTAAGCATAATAATGATGCAACCACAGCCTGGATCCATAAGCCAAATTCTGGTACACCATTTTTATTAAGTGTGCCTGTTCTTTTAAAGAATAAACCGTCCTTAGCCATGGAGTAATACACACGTGAACCAGCCAATATCAAACCGTTATTACAGCCAAAAGTCGAGATCATGATCATTACAGCGATGATTAGTGTACCTATATTGCCAAATATTACATGTGATGCAGCAACGGCCACTCGGTCTTTATCAGCATTAACAATATCATGCAAAGATAGCACACCGGTATAAACTACGTTAGCAGATACGTAAATGATAGTCACGATCATGGTGCCGAAGAACAAGCTTAACGCTACATCGCGTTTAGGGTTCTTCATTTCACCCGCTATAAAGGTTACGTTGTTCCAGGCATCGCTACTGAAGATAGAACCAACCATGGCTATAGCGATGGCGCCTAAAGCGGCGCTCATTGTGTAATTTGTAGTTGTACCATCCTTTGCCAGTTTGTGCATATCCCAGGCGTTAGTCCAGTTAGCTGTCCAGATATCACTTTTAAAGGCTAAAAAACCAAAGATGATCAAACCGAACAAACTTAGCAGCTTGGTTAAAGTGAAAGTAGTTTGTATGACCTTGCCGCCTTTTACGCCTTTGGTATTAATAAATGTTAAAAGGAATATCAATATGATAGCTACAATTTGCGCTGCACTTATTTTAAGCGAGCCAATGGTATATAAAATATTGTCTTCGCTTAAAGGCTTGTATAAGTAAGATGCAAATTTTGAGAATGCCACACCTACGGCGGCTATCGTCCCGGTTTGTATTACGGCAAAAAAGCTCCAGCCGTATAAAAAGGCTATGAGTTTGTTGTATGATTCTTTAAGATAGATGTATTGCCCACCCGCTTTTGGGAACATAGCGCTTAATTCGCCATAACTCAGGGCTGCGGTAAGCGTCATAAAGCCGGTGATGAGCCACACAGCTATCAGCCACCCGGCCGAGCCAACGTTGCGGGTAATATCTGCGCTTACGATGAAAATACCTGAACCGATCATAGAACCGGCCACCAGCATAGTGCCGTCCAGCAGCCCCAGTTCGTGCTTTAATTTGGGTTGAGTAGTCTCTTTTGACATTAGGGTTTAGTTTAAACCACTAAACTATTCAAAAACTTTAATTGACAGGCTATTGTAAAGAAATTAATTTATATTTTGCGGCAACCAAATTATAAAACGCGCACCGCGCAAATTAAACAGCACACTTAATAACACTAATTATAGAATATGGATCTTTTGAACACTTACTTAATTTATTTGATCCCTGTTTTCGGGCTTGTGGGTATCATCGTAATGGCGATCAAATCGGCATGGGTTACCAAACAGGAAACAGGCGACGCTTCAATGAACCAACTGGCAGGATATATTGCCGATGGTGCAATGGCCTTTTTACGCGCAGAATGGAAAGTACTAAGCTATTTTGTGATTATTGCCGGTATTTTATTAGCCTGGAGCGGTACAACCGTGGCTACTTCAAGCCCGGTTATTGCCATATCATTTGTTATTGGCGCTTTCCTTTCGGCCTTTGCAGGTTACTTGGGGATGCGTATCGCAACAAAATCTAATGTGCGTACCACACAGGCGGCTAAAACCAGCCTGGCACAGGCTTTAAAAGTATCGTTTACGGGCGGTACTGTGATGGGCCTTGGTGTTGCCGGTTTGGCCATTATAGGTTTAGGCTCATTATTTATTGTTTTTTATACCATGTATGTAAAAAACACCGGCGGCGATGTTAATGGAGAAGCTATGGCTAAAGCATTGGACGTATTGGCCGGTTTCTCGTTAGGTGCTGAATCTATCGCGCTTTTTGCGCGTGTGGGCGGTGGTATCTATACCAAGGCTGCCGACGTTGGTGCCGACCTTGTAGGTAAAGTTGAAGCAGGCATCCCTGAGGATGATGTGCGTAACCCTGCAACCATTGCCGATAACGTTGGTGATAACGTAGGGGACGTTGCCGGTATGGGCGCCGATTTGTTCGGATCGTACGTGGCTACGATGCTGGCTACTATGGTACTGGGCCGCGAAATTGTATCACATGATAATTTTGGTGGTATTGCCCCGGTTTTATTACCAATGGTAATTGCAGGTTTAGGCCTGATATTCTCTATCGTTGGCGCATCATTGGTGAGGATCAAAAAAGAAACTGATAGCGTGCAAAATGCATTGAATATAGGTAACTGGGCGTCAATATTATTAACAGCAGTTGCTACTTATTTTTTAGTTCAGTGGATGTTACCAAACACTGTAATGCATTTAACCCGCGATGTTATACCAGGCACAACTGATCTTAAACCCGGTTCATTAGAGTTTACTAAAAACGGCGTATTTGGTTCTATCCTGGTAGGTTTAGTGGTAGGTACCCTGATGTCTATCATCACTGAGTATTATACTGCTATGGGTAAACGCCCGGTAATGAGTATTATCAGGCAATCGGCTACAGGGCATGCAACCAATATTATTGGTGGTTTAGCAGTAGGTATGGAATCAACCGTGTTGCCTATTTTGGTATTGGCAGCCGGTATTTACGGTTCATATTTCTTCGCCGGTTTATACGGCGTGGCTATCGCCGCTGCCGGTATGATGGCAACCACAGCTATGCAGTTAGCTATCGACGCGTTTGGCCCTATTGCCGATAACGCCGGTGGTATTGCCGAAATGAGCCGCTTACCTGAAGAGGTACGTGGCCGTACAGATAATTTAGATGCCGTAGGTAACACTACTGCTGCTACAGGCAAGGGTTTTGCTATCGCATCTGCCGCGTTAACCTCACTGGCCTTATTCGCGGCTTTTGTGGGCGTTGCGGGTATAGAGCATATTGATATTTATAAAGCCAACGTACTGGCAGGTTTATTTGTGGGTGGGATGATCCCTTTCATCTTCTCGGCGTTGTGTATCTCGGCAGTAGGCCGCGCGGCAATGGCGATGGTTGAAGAAGTTCGCCGCCAGTTCCGCGAGATACCGGGTATTATGGAGTACAAGGCACGCCCTGAGTACGAAAAATGCGTGGAGATCTCAACCAAAGCTTCCATCCGCGAGATGGTTGCACCAGGCCTTATCGCTTTAATTACGCCTATCATCATCGGTTTTGCCTTCGGCCCCGAAGTATTGGGTGGTTTGCTGGCAGGTGTTACCGTATCGGGCGTGTTGATGGGCATCTTCCAGAGCAACGCAGGTGGTGCATGGGACAACGCTAAAAAATCATTCGAGAAAGGTGTGGAGATAAACGGCGAGATCTACTACAAAAAATCTGAACCGCATAAAGCATCGGTAACAGGTGATACTGTTGGTGATCCGTTCAAAGATACCTCAGGCCCGTCAATGAACATCCTGATCAAGTTAATGTCTATCGTATCGTTGGTTATTGCACCGCACTTAAACAGTGCCGATAATACCAATAAAATGATGCAGAAACAAGAGAAGGTTCAATCAATGAACGTACATCAAATTCATGTAGATAAAAAGATCTAAGGATCTTGAAAATGATACAAAAGCCCTTCGATTTATCGGAGGGCTTTTTTGTGGAAGAAAGATTTATATTAGTGCTGATGAAGAAGCCTGTTATCCGCATTATCCTTTACATCCTTTGCCTCTACAATATTTACCTCTACCTGCCGGATATCTTCGACCTGTTCAAACTTAATATTGAACCACCCACAACCGATTACCTGCTTTACTTTGATGGGGCGATGCTTTTGGTAGGAGGGATAGTAGTCGGTATTATGCTGATGAGGACCGGAGGCAAGTTTAACAAGGCTTTGGGTGTGGCTATGATATTGCTGAATGTGGTGTTAACCCCTTTATTTATATTGAAAGCATTGCCATAATGAACACAAAATCGGTTAGAAGTATAATTATTACCTGGGCTGTTGTCTTAACACTTTTAGAAGTGATAATATGGTGGGTGTTTAACTATGATGTATTTAATGTGCCCATATATGTACCTTTTACGCCGGTTAAAACGTACGGTTTTTTATTTACTGTAGTGTTAATTACAATTTTTATTGTTTTCCAAAAAAAGCTGTTGGCGCTACAGCCTGCAATAACAATTTTGAAGCTGGTTGTTTTAAGTACGTTGATTGGTTGCATATGCGAAATATTTATTCAGGCGTTAAGATCTAACCTTGATAAAGATGGTGTTTGGTTGTTTGCTAAAGGAGTAATTTTGGTTTCTTTGGCAGATGCTTTTATCGCATTTTTTATCGCCTATCAGCTGAAGACAAGAAAAACAGGGATGCTTTTGCTTTTCATATTCATATTGGGGGCAGTGGTGAACGTGTTAACGTACTTCTTTAAAAGATAATATTGTGAGTGCTGCTTAATAATACTATTGATAATCACCCTTTTGAATTGTAGATTTGATTATGACGATAACTGTAAATACCCAAAACGAAGATGAGCACCGGGCCCTGCTAACATTTTTAAACGGCAATGGCTACGATTATCAAATTGATCATGTAACACAATTGCCGGGTAATCAAACACCGCCAATAAATTTGAACGAAACGCCCGAGACCATAGCAGCCAGAAACGCCGAACGGGATAACAGAGGGCCACGAAAGATATTTTAAACGGGGAGTATTTCACCTTTTATGCCTTTACTAGCGATATGAAAAAAATCTACTTTCTACTATTGTTACCTGCTATATTTATGTTGTCTTGTTCAAAGGAAAGGGACGACAATAGCAATACTCCTATATCTATTGTAGCTAAATGGCATTTGGTTCATTTTAAATCTGAAACCTTTACTGATGGCGAACGTACCAAATATGTTGAAACTACCGGCGACCAATATCCAAACTCGTACGTATATTTTAGGAAAGATGGCACCGCGCTGCAGGAAAAATATCATTTTGGCACGCCGGACGATATTTTTAAATACCGGTTAAACAACGATGAGTTACAAGTTTATGATAGTTATACGGGCAACGAATTAGTAACGTACAAAGTTACCTTAACTGCAAATACGCTTAAACTGCACGTGGATATTAGTTATGCATCTACAGACCCGGGCAAAACCGGATACATTGACTATGAGTTTGAAAAAGTATCGGATAAATAAATTTAAAACTCTTTAGAGAACTTAAATAGTCGGATCTTATCTATAGGATAATTCCAACCCCTTAAACTGCCCTTAGTGTTTTCAATACTGCATTTCACCCGGGCGAAATCTAATAGCAACCTACTCATAATCACAACCTTTAATTCTGTTGAAAACGTGTACACCCTTGTTACATTCTGCCCTTTAACTTTTCAATAAATTTAAGTACGTTTGGGGAAACTGAATACAAACTATAAAAACTGATCTTATTAATCAAAACATGAAGGTATTTGTAAAAAAATCTATTGAACAATTAACCAATTCGGTTGATGAGGAAGGAAGCCTGAAGCGTACGCTTGGGGCGGGTAGCCTTATTGCATTGGGTATTGGTGCTATTATTGGCGCGGGGTTGTTCGTAAGAACTGCTGCTGCTGCCGGCGAACATGCTGGCCCGGCGGTAACCCTGTCATTCATTGTGGCTGCAATTGGTTGCGCGTTCG
Source organism: Mucilaginibacter sp. L294 (assembly GCF_001636615.1). Lineage (GTDB taxonomy): Bacteria > Bacteroidota > Bacteroidia > Sphingobacteriales > Sphingobacteriaceae > Mucilaginibacter. The sequence continues at coordinate 38,892 of NZ_LGEK01000016.1, forward strand.
CAGGTCTTTGCTACGCCGAATTTGCGTCAATTATCCCCATTGCGGGTAGTGCATATACTTATGCTTACGCTACCATGGGTGAAATTGTTGCCTGGATTATTGGGTGGGCATTAATTTTAGAGTATGCGCTTGGCGCGGCAACGGTATCCATCAGTTGGAGCGAATATGCCAATAAGCTCCTCGGCGGGGGGATACCGTATGAATGGTGCCACTCACCTATGGAATCGATCATGGTAAACGGGCACAGCGTACATGGTATTGCCAACCTGCCAGCTTTATTAATACTTATTGTATTATCTCTTTTATTAATAAAAGGTACGCAAGAATCAGCTACCGTAAACGGTATCATCGTATTTATTAAGGTGGCTATTGTATTGGTGTTTATTGCTATTGGCTGGCAGTTTATTAACCCGGCTAACCATACGCCATACCTGATCCCGGCTAACGCACCTGATATTATACAGGAAAACGGTAAACCTTATTCGTATGCGCCATTCTTTAATCATGGCTGGGGTGGTATCATTAGTGGTGCTGGTGTGGTTTTCTTTGCCTTTATTGGTTTCGATGCGGTATCAACCGCAGCGCAAGAGGCTAAAAACCCTAAACGCGATATGCCTATTGGTATATTAGGTTCGTTAGTGGTTTGTACCATTCTTTATATCCTGTTCTCGTGGGTATTAACAGGTGTTGCCCCTTATACCGATTTTATGAAATCTGGTAAAGAGGCTTCTGTGGCTTATGCTATCAGCAATTACATGCATGGTTATACCTGGTTATCTACACTTGTTACTGTAGCGATATTAGCAGGTTTCTCTTCGGTTATCCTGGTGATGCTGATGGGACAATCAAGGGTGTTTTACACCATGTCGACAGATGGTTTATTGCCTAAAGTATTTTCTGATCTTCACCCAAAATTCCGTACACCTTATAAAAGCAACATGATCCTGTTTGTGTTTGTGGGGGCCTTCGCTGCATTTGTACCGGGCAGCGTGGCGGGCGATCTAACCTCCATAGGTACCCTGTTCGCGTTTATACTGGTTTGCGTAGGCGTAATATTATTACGTAAAACCAACCCCGATCTGGTAAGGCCGTTTAAAACCCCGCTTGTACCATTAGTGCCAATTTTAGGCATTATTGTGTGTGCCGGTATGATAGTGGGTTTACCAACCGAAACCCAACTGGGTGCTTTGGTGTGGATGATTTTTGGGTTGCTTATTTACTTTGGCTATAGCAAAAAGCATAGCAAACTGGGTAACTTGGCAGATATATTGCCAAAGGCTTCGGATTTCGAAAAACAATAATTGATATTGTATTAACATTTATACAAAAGGTTCTGTGCAAACAGAACCTTTTTTGCGTTTAGTACTTTTGTAAACAATGAAACCGAACCGCATTATTTGGGTGCTTGTACTTATTGCCATTATCAATTCAATGGGGTTTGGTATTATTATACCCCTGTTGTACCCTTATGGTAAAAAGTTTGGCGTAACCGAACATACCATAGGTTTGCTTACCGCAGCGTTTTCTATAGCACAATTCTTTGCCACACCGGTGCTGGGTTCACTGTCTGATAAATGGGGGCGCAAGCCCTTGCTGCTCATCAGCCTTATTGGTACGGTAGCATCATTTATTATGTTTGGGCTTGCCAACAGCATTTTTATGCTTTTTGCTGCGCGGATACTGGATGGGCTAACAGGCGGCAATATCTCGGTGGCGCAGGCCATGATCTCGGATATCTCCTCCCCAAAAGAACGGGCCAAAAACTTTGGGATACTGGGGTCGGCATTTGGGTTTGGCTTTGTAATTGGCCCCGCTCTGGGTGGTTTGCTTAGTCAGTTCGGGTTAAAAGTGCCGTTCTTTTTCGCTGCGGGCATCGCAGTTATCGGGGTGTTGCTCACCCTGTTTTTTTTGAAGGAAACCAACCAGACCAAAACCGGTAAAACAAAGCAAAGCCATAAATTTAGTTTTTTATCACTTTATACGGTATTAAAAAAGCCGGTTATAGGTACAGCTATATTTACCGGTTTTTTATTAACCATGGCGCAGTTTACCATGCTTATAGGTTTCCAAACGTTTAGTGTTGACGAGCTAAAGCTAAACCCTACGCAGATAGGCCTGTTTTATGGCGGGTTTGGTATCAGCGGTATATTCATGCAGATGCTGGTGCCTGCGGTTAAAAAGGTAATATCATCGCAAGCGTTGATCCTGCTGATATCTACCTTATTTTGCCTGGGCATGATGATAGTAGCGGGCTTTGCAACGGGTGTAATATTGTTTGCCGTATCCATTGGCATTTATGGTTTGTTTAATGGCTTACGCAACCCCATGCTAAACGCCATTATAGCCGACCATAACGAAGGCAACGGGAAAGGCGAGGTAATGGGTGTAAATCAATCGTACGCTTCAATAGGGCAAACGCTGGGGCCTGTAACGGCGGGTTTAATTACGGCTATATCTATACATAGTATATTCTTTTTATCATCTTTATATATTTTAATTGCACTTTTGTTTAGTATTCGTTTAATCGCAAAAGAAAAAACCTAAACCTATGCACCCTTTAATATTTAAAGAAGTCCTCTCCGTAACCATGATCCTCTTCGCGATCATCGATATACTGGGCGCTATCCCGGTAATTATTCAATTACGCCAAAAGGCGGGGCATATCCAGTCAGAGAAAGCGAGTATCGCTGTATTGGTATTAATGATAGGCTTTTTATTCGCGGGCGATGAGTTGCTGGCCGTTATCGGGCTTGATATATCTTCGTTCGCCATAGCCGGTTCTATCGTTATATTCATCATCGCGCTGGAGATGATATTAGGGGTAAACTTTTTTAAAGAAGAGATGCCCGAATCGGTATCTATCGTACCGCTGGCTTTCCCGCTTATAGCCGGTGCCGGTACCATGACAACCCTGTTATCCCTCAAATCGCAATACCAAACCCAAAACATCATAGTAGGTATCATTGTAAACACCCTGTTTGTTTACCTGGTGCTTAAAAATGTAAAATGGCTCGAAAAACTGTTCGGCAAAACAGGCCTGCACATTCTGCGTAAGGCTTTTGGTGTGATATTGTTAGCTATCGCGATAAAGCTGTTCCGGAGTAATTCGGGACTGTAAACTGGATTATTATGAGCGATGAACTTAAGAAGAAAGCTTACCTGGAAGCACAGAAATTGAAAAGCGCGGGATATGATTTTGACATTATTCTTGCCCGGCTCGATAAAATGGGTATTCCCGAGGAACTTGCGGAGCAAGTGGTGAAAAATATGGCCATTCAGTATATCCGTGCTTCCCGAAATGAGACTGCTCCTTTTTATAATCTCGCGCTTTTTAAAATTGGTATTGGAGTGGTTTTAGCTATAGTTTCATATATAATCGCTCCCGGCATATTGATATTGCCGATAGGTTTTATAGCTACAGGTATTGCACTGGCGTGGAAAAATAGGCCCGTTTAGTTTAACTTCTTCTCGGCGTTGCCTGCGGCCCGGGCTTTACGCTCATACTGCGCAGGCCTTAGCCACAGGCCGGTATCCGCTGCACTCCCTAACGCACTGATTGCCTGAACCGTGATTTATAAGATTCCCCTCATTGCCTTGATTTAGGGCGGGTAATGAACGCGTGGTGGCCTGACAGAAAAGCGGGCCAAAAGGTAAAGGCCTCAACGGGGAAGCTTTTTTCTGTCTTGATCTTTTGGTTACTTTTGTATCAAGACAAAAGTAACAGCCTCCGCGGCGATTGAGCGGACGGATTATTAGCTTACACATAGCATTAGAAATGCCAATCTGTTGGCTAAGATTGATCTTGATTCCTGTCTCTTAATTTCTTACTTCTATTCTTACTCACTCCTCAAACTCTTCACCGGGTTAGCCAATGCCGCTTTAACCGTTTGCAGGCTTATCAGTACCGATGTTGCCAGTACCAGCGCTACAATTGCAATGGCGAAGGGGAGGGGTGTGAGGCTTATTTTATAGGCATAGTTGCTTAGCCATTTGTGCATCATCCAATAAGCCAGCGGGCAGGCAACCAACCCGGCGATAACCACCGTACCCAAAAAATCTTTCAGGAACAACATCATTACATCCTTAACCGACGAGCCCAACACCTTGCGGATGCCGATCTCTTTGGTGCGCTTTTGGATGCTTAACGATATTAGCCCCAATACACCCAGTAACACAATGATCATGGCCAAACCGGTAGCCAGATACGATGCCTTTTTTAACTGCAGTTCGGTTTTATATAATTTGGCAAGCGATTCATCCATAAAGCTATATTCGAACGGTGTGCCCGGCATTACCTCGCTCCATTTCTTTTGCAGGGCTGTAAGGCTCGCCTCTATATTACCCGGTTTTATCCGGATAGAAAAGTAGCGGTAAAAGGGAATATAATTAACGTTTACAAAAGTTAGCGGTTGTATCCGGCTGGACATGGTGCCAAACTGAAAATCGGCCGTAACGCCGCAGATGGTTAACTGCGGCATATTTTGCGCGTTGAATTTTTGGCCGATAGCATCCTTAGGGTACTTAAACCCCAATGCTTTCGATTGCGATTCGTTGATCACCACCTGTGCCGAATCGGCGGGCATGTACTGAGGTTTAAAAAATGTACCGGCTTTAAGCGGGATGCCGTAGGCAGCAGCATACTGGTTGTCGGTAAGCAGCATTTGTGATGCAAAGGCCTGGCTTGGGTTATCCGATAGCTTATAAGCCTGCAAACCGCCGCTGTTAGCGCCATCCAGTATCTCCCATGATAAGGCCACACTGGTCACCTCCGGGATCTGCGAAAGCCGGTAACGGATGCCCTCCATTTTTTGCACGCCGGGTTTGCTCCAGTCGCGCGGTAACTGGGCCGATACCACATAATCTTTATTAAAGCCCAGGCTTTTGCTAAAAAACAGGTTGATCTGCCCCGAAATTACGATAGCGCAAACAAGCACTACCGCCGCCGTACCAAACTGAAACGCGATAAGCGCCTTGCGGAACAGCACGTTGTCTTTCACTCTGTCCAGCTTGCCTTTCAGCGAGTCGATTGATTTGAGGGACGACAGCACCAACGCCGGGTATAAACCGGCTAACAAACCAATTAACAGCGCAAACAGCAACGGTATCGCATAAAAATATAAAGGGAAGGAGAACATTCCACCAATATCGGTAGCCAGCAGGTCGGCAAAGTAAGGCCTTGCAAGGGCATAAATGGCTAATGCAATCAAAGTGGCAATCAGTACCATTAAAACAGATTCGGTTAAAAACTGCCAGATGAGCTGTTTCCTCAACCCGCCCAATACCTTGCGGATGCCCATTTCCTTCATCCTTTGCGAAGAACGGCTGATGCAGATATTTACAAAATTGATCACCGCCATCAGCAAAATAAATAGCGCGATGCTGGAAAGGGTGTATAGCATTTTTTTAACTGTGCCGCCGCTCCAATCCAGGTAAAAGGTTTTTAGAGGTACCAGATAAGGGGTAAGGTTGGCCGCTATTTGCGGCGGTGCATTTTTCCTGATCAGGGCACGCATAGGGCCGTCAAGGTCTTGTGGTTTTACACCCTTCTTTAATTCTATTAAACCCACCAGGCCGGTATTGTTCCAACCGTCAACACTACGCCCCAGGAATTTTGCCGCGGCAGCAGGTAAAAAGAAGGTGCTGTTGCTGCCATCAATGAGGTAGGTGACTGAATTTTTGGTAAGCTTTTTTAGTACGCCGGTTATGGTGAAATCGTGCTTCGTTCCGGTGAAACTTTCGATGGTTACGGCCTGCCCAACCGCATCGGTTTTGCCGAAGTATTTTATAGCCGTTTCTTGCGTTATCACGGCCGAAAAAGGATCATTTAAAGCCGTTTTTGGGTCGCCTTTTAGCAGCTTAAAGCCGTAGGTAGTAATGAATGTGCTGTCGCCAACCTGTAGGCTTTCCCTAAAGTGCTTATCACCTTTTGACACTGTCGAGGTTACCCCATCCCAGCGGTAAGCATTGGCAACCAGGTTTGGGTATTCATCTTTCAAAGCCCTGGGCATAGGGGCAAGGGCTGTTAGTATGCTCCCCATGTTTGGGTCTTTCCATTTGCTTTGTATAATGTACTGATTATCAGCGTTCCGAAGGTCGCTGTTTACGCTAACCTCGTGCCATACATAAGCGGCAATAAGCAACGTAAAGGCAATACCAACCGAAAGGCCAAATATGTTGATCAGCGAAAAAAGCTTGTGTTTCCAGATGTTCCGCCAGGCAATGGTAAAGTAGTTTTGCAGCATAGGGCTTAGTTTTGTTGAACTAAATTAGCGGCTAATGATCGGGAAATGAAAAGATTAACAATTTTTAACGTTAGCCCACCAAATCGTCATTGCGAGCGTAGCAATCTTGTATATGCTTGCCACCGACTTTTCTATCGAGGATTGCCACGCTACGCTCGCAATGATGTATTGGGATAGAAGTATGAAGTTACTCCAAAACGCTCTTATCCGTAGGCGCTAACATCCTGGCCACAAACATGGTATCGGCTTTATTTTCGTAGCCCGTTAGCACTTTCATTTCTTCCAGCTGCAGGCCAAGTTCTTTGGTGATAAAATTTACAGCGTCCTCATTCTCAGCCTTAAATGCCGAGCAGGTGATGTAAATAAGTGGCTTGCCGGGTTTAAGGTGTTTGGCCACATTGGTTACTATGGCCTGCTGCAGGCGTTTAAAAAAGTCGGTTTTGTGGATCTCGAACTGGCTGATCATCTCCGGTGTTCGGCCCCAGGTACCTGAACCGCTGCAAGGCGCATCCAGTATAATACCGTCAAACTCATAGTTGTACAAAAGCTGCTCATTGTTCTCGGTAAGGTCCATCAGTTTCTTTTGGTACTTACGTAAGCCGGCTTGCTGAAAGCGCTCATCCAGATTGGTAAGTATCGACTCGCGGATATCAGATACCAGTAGCTTAATATCGGGCTGCAGGCTATATAGGAGCAATGATTTACCCCCCGAAGCCGCGCAGGCATCCCACCAGCTATCCCATTTTTGAGGTTTAAAATAGTTGGCGGTTTGTTGTGATGACAAATCCTGCACCTCAAACCAATGTTGTTTTGGGAAGATGGTTTCCAGCCGCGTACCGTTTGGCAGCGAAAGGCAATTGTTGCCTTCATCTTTAAATGTAACACCAGCTTTTGTTAGCTCGGTTTTAACCTGCGTTTCAAAACCTTTGGTCAACCTGATAAACAGATCGGGTTGTATAAAAAACGATTTTAGGAAGGCCTCCCTGTCAATTCCGGCCGAAAGCTGCGGTACCCAGGGGAAAACATCTTCCAGCTTAAAATCGGGATAGGTAACTTTTATCAGGTTTATTTTCTCTTCGATACCAAAACCTACGCATGCAGCCCAATCGGGTTTAAAATGTTGCAGGAATGAGTTTGATTGCGTGTTGCATAAAAACTCAGCCACCATCAACCGGTCTTCGGGCGGCAGGTTGGGCAGAGCGCGGCCTAAACGGAAATAATTGTAGATCAGTCGGCCGGCAACACGTCTGTCGGTAGATCCCATTTGTTTGTTCTGCCTATAAAAGCCGGGTAAAAATTTGCCTAAAGGCGTATCTGCCGGGTACTCACCCAATATGCGCTGAAACGTCTTTAACTGGTTTATGGCTTTCATTGAATCTTTTTTAGATCGAAATTCTCGTACCTCAGGATATCTACATGTGTATTTATCCAGCCCACCCCCGGTTTTTTTATAAAGTGGAAACTATTATGGATACCATTAAAATCTTCCAGGTCGGGTTTGTTAAAATCCTCGTCATCAGCCAATAGTTTGGCAAAGTACAGGCCCTGGTCAAAACCTTTTATAGCAAAGTCTGTAGGCTCGGTACGGTAAGTATGGCGATAGCTGCGTAAAAAGGTGTTGGTTTGGGCGCTTTTATAGTCAATCTTATCTGTAGAGGTGATGTGCGTGTTTAACCTTTGTAAAAGGGCAGCTTTTAAAAAGGCGAATTTCTCCCAGTTTGGATGACCAAATAACGTTACCGGGTATTTTTTTGATAAGGTATCCAGCGACCTAAGCGTCACCATCAAAAAAGCCTGTTTGGTTGATGGTATCAAAAATATGTTCTGATCTGAAGGCGAAAGCTGTTTTGCCAACGGGGTTAAATTGCCGCGTACAACGGTAAGGTTTATTACCTGGATTTTCCGCTTGCTCAGGCTGTCAATAGTGCGTTTAAAGGGAGATGTGTAGAGTTTTTCGTCGCTAAAGCCCGAGTTAAGGATGAACACCTTTTTTGGCTTTAGGCTTTTAACAATATAGGTGGCGGCCCCCATGGCATGATATTCCAGCGGAGGGGTCATGGTAACCAGATTTTGGTTATTGAAGGTTGCCGGTGCCGCGGGCGACAATGGCGATACTATAGGTTTCCGTGCCGATGGCAACATGGCCGTAAACGCCTTTACATCATCAGGGAAAATGGGGCCAACTATTAACTCGCTGGCTTTAACCTGCGGGTTTAGCGCAAGGCTGTGCGATTGCGCGGCATCATCTTTACTATCAAAAACCTGCAGTTTAAAATTAGCACCTTCGGCGGTCAGGGAATCAAGCGCCAGTTTAAATCCCTGATAGTATTCGGCAGACATATTGGCCTTATTTAAACTGGCAGCCGTATAGGTTTGCCCGACAGCGGCATGATCAAGCCCCAGTGGGAGTATCAGCGATAAAACATGAACTTTGGCCTCCGATACTTTTACCGGGGGCTTTTCGGCAGGTTTTTGTGTTTTGGTTACAGGGTTTTCAGTTGTTGTTTTTACGGTAGACGAGGGTGCTGTCCGTATCTTGGGCGAACATGCACCTACTATCAGCGCTAAAACAAATATGAACCACTTATTCCCACTCAATTGTGGCCGGTGGTTTCGAACTGATGTCATATACTACCCGGTTAATTCCTTTTACGTTGTTGATTATCTCGTTTGATATTTTTGCAAGCAGGTCATAAGGCAGGTGGCACCAATCTGCCGTCATCCCGTCTAATGATTCTACCGCACGCAGGCAAATTACGTTCTCGTATGTACGCTCATCGCCCATAACACCTACCGATTGTACCGGTAAGTAAATGGCGCCCGCCTGCCAAACTTTATCATAAACACCGGCAGAGCGCAAATTGTTGATATAAATCGCATCTGCCTGTTGTAATATATCAACTTTTTCTGGTGTGATGTCACCTAATATCCTGATTGCCAAGCCCGGGCCCGGGAAAGGGTGGCGGCCTAAAATGTTAGGGTCCATACCCAGGGCTTTACCCACGCGGCGTACTTCGTCCTTAAACAAGGTGTTTAATGGCTCAACTATCTTCAGCTTCATAAAATCGGGCAAGCCCCCAACGTTATGGTGCGATTTGATGGTTGCCGATGGGCCTTTTACCGAAACCGACTCGATAACATCCGGATAAATAGTACCCTGGCCAAGCCAGCTTACGCCTTGTACCTCGTGTGCGGCATCATCAAAAACCTCGATGAATACACGGCCAATAGCTTTACGTTTTTTCTCAGGGTCGGTTAAACCAGCCAGCGCATCGTAAAAACGCTGCTTGGCATCAACCCCTTTTATGTTTAAGCCCATGTGCTGGTATGAATCAAGCACCGACTGGTACTCGTCCTTACGCAACAGGCCGTTATCTACAAATATACAATGCAGGTTGGCGCCGATAGCATGGTGCAGCAATACCGCCGCAACAGATGAATCAACACCTCCTGATAAGCCTAATACTACTTTGTCATCACCCAATTTCGCCTTCAGTTCGGCAATGGTGGTTTCAATGAATGAATCAGGCGTCCAATCCTGTGAGCATCCGCAAATATCAACCAAAAAGTTTTGCAGTAATTGCTTGCCATCAATACTGTGGGTAACCTCAGGGTGGAACTGGATCCCATATGTTTGGGTGCCGGTTATTTGGTAAGCGGCTACTTTAACGCTATCGGTACTTGCAATAACCTCGAAATCATCACCTATGCGGGCAATGGTATCCCCATGCGACATCCAAACCTGTGAGCCAACCGGTACATCTTTAAACAAGATGTTGTCCTGCTTAACATAATCAAGGTTGGCACGGCCATATTCGCGTGTGCTTGAAGCTAAAACTTCGCCACCGTGGAAATGCGCTACATATTGGGCACCATAGCAAACGCCTAAAATTGGCAGTGTTTTGTGGTGTTTGGCAAATTCAAAATGAGGTGCATCTTCCTGGCGTACAGAATACGGACTACCCGAAAGGATGATACCTTTTACGCTGTCGTCAACTTCAGGAACTTTGTTAAAGGGATGGATCTCACAGTAAATATTGAGCTCCCTGACACGGCGCGCGATAAGCTGGGTGAATTGCGAACCGAAGTCAAGAATGAGGATTTTTTCTTGCATGGGCAAAGATAGGATTTTGAGCGGAAAAATGAGGTAGGAAATTTAGATTTTGGGACTAAGAATTGGCATAAAAATTTATATTAGCCGCAATACCTGCGCTATGATAACGATACGCTTAGCTACATTTGATGATGTAGCAGAATTACAGCAACTAATTGCCCTGTCCGTAAGTGGCTTAAGTACGGCGTATTATACCCCAAACCAGATAGAAAGCGCCATTAAATATATTTTTGGGATCGATAGTCAGCTGATAACCGACGGTACCTACTATGTGGCCGAAAAGGATAATATAAAGGTAGGTTGCGGCGGCTGGAGCAAGCGGAATACCCTGTACGGCGGCGATCAGCATAAAGAGGTCGAAGACCCGCTGCTCGATCCCACCAAAGATGCCGCGAGGATAAGGGCGTTTTTTGTACACCCTGACTATGCGCGACAGGGGATAGGCCGTAAAATTATCAACGTATGTGAAGATGCAGCAAAAGCCAATGGGTTTACCAGCTTTGAACTTGGCGCAACCTTACCCGGTGTACCGCTATACGAAGTGATGGGGTATATGGCAGTTGAACGGATTGATGTTGTTTTGCCTGATAAGGAATTGCTGGGTATTGTGAAGATGAAGAAGAGTGTAGGTGAACATTAAACAATAGCCATCCCGAAAACTAAAGTATTGCCATCTTCATCATTCACAGAAAAATCACGTACTCCGTAAACACGGTCAGCTATCGGTACATCTATCAGCGCGCCGTTTTTTAGGATACCATCATAATATGCGGTAATGTCATCGCAATCAATACAAACATGGGCGCTGCCGGGGACTTTTTTTCTGCCGGGGTTTTTAGGCCCGCTTAAGTGAATGCAAATATCGCCGTAGCTTAATCCCCGATAGTCACCAAATTCAAAGTCAGGCTTAAAGCCTAAAACATCAATATAGTATTTGCTGGCGCGATTAAGGTCAGATACGTGGATTACAACGGTAGAGCTTAAGGCTTTCATAACAGTTATTATTTGATATTTAAATATATCAAATAATCTTCCTAAAAACTCACCCCAACCCTTATCGCCTGGTTTGCACCATTCACTTTGTTATTGAACGATGTGCCATACATTACCCTTAAACCAACATTGGTTTGGAAACCTACACCAAGCTCGGTATAGTTTTTTAGCGTTGGAGTGGATAAGTAATTTACGTCAATAATTTCCTGCAATTTAAGGTTACGAAGAACGGGGATCTGGTTAGTGATCAACCCGGTGAAGTTATGCTCCAGGTGGCCCTCCAGGTACTTATCCCCGGTGCTGAACTGGTAATAATTTAACAGCAGAAATTTGTTGATACCGCTTTGGTAAAACAATACCTGGTTGCCGGCAAACTGCCTGTAATCGGGATAGGAAATATTTTTGGTGTTAAAAAACTTACCCGCACCCACATAAAACGATGTTTTACCATAAAAGCCTATCGGGATCTCTGATTTAGAGATATCTGCCGACACCAGGTTGTAATCCGCATCAGAACCAAACACGTTTTTTATGGCTTTGGTGAAGCTTAAACCAATGGTTGGGTATTTTGATGGCAGGTAGCGTTTGCCAGTAGGATAAGTTTCGTATTGGTTGCTAAAATCGTAAGTGGTGCGCACGGTTACCTTAAATGATTGATTATCGGGAAACAGCGGCACATCTACATCCGGACTAAGCGGGTTGTTGGAGGTAAACTCGTGCCCTTTAGGATGGAAGAAGCTGTAATCGGTAGTGTTTGACAGGTACTTGCGGTTCGCCCACTCGGCACCGGCGCTTGCCAGCCAGCCGCCATAAATGCGTTTGGATAGGGTAGCTGATGCATATTGCTTTTGGTACAACTTCTCAAAGTTTTGCCTGTTAAGCAGGGTATAGGCGGAGTTCATAAACGAGGTAATAGGTTCGCGGTTATTCAGGTCGATCACATCAGAACCGCCTGCTAAGTTCAGGGTAGTAGAGCCCAGCGGCATAGTGACGCCGCCGCTTGCGTTGAACAGTTTGTTTGAGAAACCATAACGCACCTTGCCATAAATACGCAGGTAACGGTTGTTCACGCTGTCTATCTGTTTAGTGAACGATCCTCCATAGCCAAGCGATAAGCCCTCTACCGTATTATAAGCTACCGAACTGATCAGGGAATTGAAATTATAATATTCGTGTTCATAACGGTTGCGGTGGCTGTAACCGCCAAGCAGAAATTTGCCAACGCTAAATTTGTTATTCACCTTGTCAAGCGAATCTAAATAGGGCTTTGATTCGCGTTTGGCGGCCAGTACGGCTTTCTTCTGGTAATCTGTTTTTTCCTCATCGGTAAGCGGGATAGGCCTTTGCTGCTCCCAATAGGCCGAATCTTTTTTGTTTACCCCTTTGGTGATGCGCAGCACTTCGGCAAACTGCGACCTGTCGAGCTTTGGGTCGATATCATAATCTTTGTAAAGCGAGATAAAATAGCCGCCAAATTTAAAACCGAAGAAACCACCCATAAATTCAAACTTAAGCGATGCAGGCATCCATGCATTACCGTTAACAGGGATAAATTGCTGGTCGACCTTTAGCGTATCTACAAAGTTGATGTTCGATTTTTTGGTGATATACAGGCCAAGACTTTGCAAGCGCCAGCTATCTTCCATAATATAAATATAGCCGCTAAAACATGGGTCGTGCTCGTTGCGGGGAATAACCTGGATCTTGTTCACGGTTTCGCCATTCTCAATAGCCAGGCCGATGTATTTGTATTTATAATAAGATAGTGCATTATCGGCAATGGGTGATATCAGCGGGCGGTTGCTCAGGCCATCCCAGTTTTGCAGGTTCTCGTAAAAATTTACCTGCATATCTGATGCCCGGTTAAAGGTGAACGCCCGGTTACTGCCCGAAAATTTAGAAGATATGATTTCCTCATGCACTTTATCGGGTCGTATAAAACTGTATTTTGATTGTGATTCTGACAGGTAAATGATTCCGCGCCGGTTTGAATCCAACCCGTTTTCGCGGGCTATCTTCTGCATATCAATCCCCAGGAATTTCTTTGGGGCGGCTAATAGCTTTTGCAGGCCTTTTATATATACCTCGCAGGTATAAGCATTAACCTCATTCAAATAAGTTTTGCGTTTTTTAATAGCATGGCGAATGATGGCATAAGCCGGGTCTTCGGCACCCGCGCGGATGGTAACTTCTTTGATCTGGTAATCCTCGGCTTTTAAGGTGATGTTGATGGTTTGGTTTTCTTTAAGGTCTATTTTGCGGCTTTCCTGTTTGTAACCCATTGCCCGGTATTGTACATCGTATTGCCCTGCTTTTAAATTTAAGGTATAGCTGCCATCGCTGTTGGCCGATGTACCTTTTGTGGTATTGCGGATGTAAACGGTAGCAAACGGCACGGCGTTGCCAGCCCCATCGGTTATTTTACCGGTGAGGGTAACATCCTGTGCAAATAAGTTAGTTGTTAATAAGAGAAAAAGGGTAAAAAGGAAAGGGGATTTCATAGACGCAGTTTGGTATTGCTAAGATGTGCAAAGTTTTTAGACGCGCGTTGTTAATTTTTGTTAAACAAAAAGGCGTATTTATTTCTAAATACGCCTACCAACGAAATGTACCTAACGGTATATCGTTTAAAATACTATTTTAATATCTGCTCTATCTTTTCTAATTCGTCAGATGAAAAATCAATATTATCCAACGCCTTTAGCGAATCTGCCAGTTGGGCGGGTTTGCTGGCGCCTATTAGTACAGATGTTACCCTGTCATCTTTCAGCAACCAGGCCAGCGCCATTTGGGCAAGGGTTTGGCCGCGTTTTTCGGCCAGGGTGTTCAGTTTTTTTATTTTGGCTATCACCTCGTCAGTAACCTGGCTTTCCTGTAAAAAGCCGGTTGATTTGGCCGCACGCGAATCTTCAGGGATACCATGCAGATATTTATTGGTTAATAAACCCTGCGCCAATGGCGAGAACGGGATACAGCCCACGCCGTCTTTTCCCAATACATCCAGCAAACCGGCTTCCGCGTCGCGAACGAACATCGAATACTTTGGCTGATGGATCAGGCAAGGTGTACCCAGTTGTTTTAATATGGCAATGGCCTTCTCTGCTTCCTGAGCGTTATAGTTGGAGATACCCACATACAAAGCTTTACCCTGGCGAACGATCAGGTCTAAGGCGCCCATGGTTTCTTCCAGCGGTGTTTCCGGATCAGGGCGGTGGTGGTAAAAAATATCTACATAATCCAACCCCATACGTTTCAAACTTTGGTCAAGGCTGGATACCAGGTATTTTTTTGAACCCCAATCGCCGTAAGGGCCATCCCACATGGTATAACCTGCTTTACTGCTGATGATCATTTCATCGCGATAACCGGCAAAATCTTCCTTTAATATCTTGCCAAAATTGGTTTCGGCACTGCCCGGGGGCGGGCCGTAGTTGTTGGCCAGATCGAAATGGGTGATACCGCTATCGAAAGCCAGGTGCAAGATGCTGCGGAAGTTTTCCATCACATCTACGTGGCCAAAGTTGTGCCATAGGCCTAATGAAATAGCCGGCAGTTTTATACCGCTTTTACCGCAACGGCGGTATTGCATTTTGTTATATCGTTCTGCAGAGGGTAGGTAGGTCATGAGTTGGTTTGTTTATGTGCTAAAGTAATGTTTTTAAATTAGTTTAAGAAGTTGTTGACGCGTCATTGTGAGCTATAGCTTCGTACCTCGCAATAACGATCTTGTATTAAACCACCTCCGCCACCACAAAAGTACTGCCACCTGCAAACACCAGGTCTTTATCAGTAGCAGCGGCCTGTGCAGCTTGTAACGCGGCCTTTACGGATGGGTAAGCATCACCATGTAAGCCGAGATCTGCGGCTTGTTGCCTAATGCTTTCTGCTTCTAATCCGCGCGGGATATCGGGGCGGCAAAAATAGTAAGTGGCATGGGTTGGCAGCATAGCTAATACCTTGCTGATATCTTTATCGTTCACCATGCCTATTACAAAGTGCAGGTGCTGGTACTTAACGTTAGCTATGTTTTTTAAAACTTCGGTTATGCCTTCGGGATTGTGGCCGGTATCGCAAATGGTTAGCGGCTGGTTATTTATTACTTCCCAGCGACCATGCAGGCCGGTAAGGGTTTTTACCTGTTTTAAGGCTGTAACAATATGCTCATCGGTCATAACAAAACCTTGTTTACGCAATTCATCAACAGCGGTTAAAACTGTCCGTACGTTATTGAGCTGGTAGGTGCCGGGCAGATCGAGTTGTATGTGGAGAGCAGGAAGTGAGGTGCGGGGAGCGTTTATTTCCAGATACTCCAAACCCTCTGACTTTTGGATCTCGACATCCGACTTTACATCCGATGCAAAGATCAAAGGCGAATTTACCTGTTGTGCTTTATTTGTGAATATCTCAGCCACTTCGGGCTGGTATTCGCCAATAATTACCGGGATAGCTGGTTTAATAATACCCGCTTTTTCGGCGGCTATTTTGGGTAGCGTATCGCCAAGCAGGTTCATATGGTCCCAACCTATGTTAGTGATAATGGACAGCAGCGGATTGATCACGTTGGTAGAATCTAAACGTCCACCAAGGCCCACCTCTACAATGGCAATATCTACCTGCTCTTTCGCGAAAACATCAAAGGCGAGGGCAACGGTCATTTCAAAGAATGAAGGTTGGATCTGTTCGAAATTGGGCTGGTGTTTTGCTACAAAATCCACCACGGTTTGCTCGCTGATCATCTGCCCGTTTATACGGATGCGTTCGCGGAAATCTTTAAGATGGGGCGAGGTATACAAGCCGGTTTTATACCCTGCAATTTGCAGTATAGCCGCCAGCATATGCGATGTAGAACCTTTACCGTTTGTGCCACCCACGTGGATGCTCTTGAACTTGTGTTCGGGATTATCCAGAATGTTTAACAGGGCAACAGTATTAGTGAGGTCCTCTTTATAGGCAGATGCGCCTACCCGGGTAAAAACAGGTAATTGGGTGTAGAGGTAGTCGAGCGTTTGCTGGTAGTCCATCTTTTAGTTTGCAGTTGGCAATTTGCACTACAAATGTATACATGCAAACCGCAAACTTATATCTGTAAACTGCAATTTAATTTACTTTAAACACGAAGGTTAAAGTGCCATTCTGGTTTTCGGGAGCAGTATCTGATGGGTTGAATTTTGATCTTCTTACCGCATCCTCGCATTTTTGAAGCAGGGCAGCATCGGTTATGGTGGTACCACGGGCTCCTGCAGTGGCTTGTATTACGTTGCCTTCTTTATCAACCCGTATATCAACCACAACTTTGCCGGTGTAACGGTTGCCGCCATCAACAGTTGGGCGGGTAACAAAACTGCGCTGTGTTAGGTTAAGGTTACCGCCATTGCCAGATCCTGTTCCGTTATAGTTATTGGTTAAGGTTGTACCTGTGGGTTTACCCTGGTTGCCGGGCGTATTGCCGGTTCCGTCGCCTTCGCCGGTGCCATTATTGGTTTTGCCTTTGTAAAGCGCGTTCTGGTTAACTGTAGGCTTGGCAACCGTTTTGGTGGTTGGCTGCGTAGCTACGGTTGTGCTTGGCTTCTTGCTATTTGCCGTTACCTCGGGCGCATCATCAGTGGTTTGGGTAACTACGTTTTTGTCGCTGTTATCAACTTGCTGCTTTTCTTCGGTTGGCGGGGCAGGGGTTACTTTATCGGGTTTTGTATTATTGGCTTTTTCGGCTACAGAAGGTTCTTCTGTACTCATATAGTCGCTTCCTTTACCTTCGTCAACCGTACCATAGTTTACCAATATCCCGCCGGTGCCTTCCTCATGAGGTGGCGGCAGTTGGAAAACAATAAAATAGCACAGGGCCATTACCACACCCAGTATGATACCAGTAGCGGCAAATGCTTTCGGATAATTATTGTCTTCCCTGTAGTCCATTTTATTCAGTTTGCAGTGGGCGGTTTGCAGTTTGCAGGTATACAATTAAGCAAACTGCAAACTTATAACTGCCAACTCTTTCTATCCTTTAGGTTCTGTTGCCAGTACCATTTTAATATTTAATTTCTGTGCTATATCCATTACCTGTACAACATCCTGAATGGCTACGGTACGGTCAACGTATAAAACGATGGTAAGCTCGGTAGCCAGGCTCTTGTAACTTTGCAGGGTTGGCTGCAATTGATCAACAGGTACTTGTTTTTTATCGATAGTATAAACCAGGTTTTTATCGATAGATACGTTAATGGTTTTTTTGGATACCGATTGCCCGCTTGATGATTTTGGCAGCATCAGCTTTACCACGTTTGGGTTGGTTACTGTCGACGCGATCAGGAAGAACAAAAGCAGGAAGAACATGATATCGTTCATGGCCGAAGTATGCACTTCTGCTGCTGCGCCTTTATGTCTTTTTCTTAAATTCATTTGCTTGGCTCCTCTAACAGGTCAATAAATTCAATGGCATCAGTTTCCAGTTTCAGGATCACTTTATCAACCATCATATTTAAAATATGGTAGCATATATAGGCAATAATACCCACAAACAAACCTGCTGCCGACGTTACCATTTTTACATATAAACCACCCGATATTACACCCATGCTGATGTTATCGGTTTTTGAGATATCGTAAAAGATCTTGATTACCCCGGCAATGGTACCCAGGAAACCAAACATGGGGGCTATACCGGCTACTATACCAATGATGCCGATGTTCTTCTCCAGTTTTGATACTTCCAGTTTACCTATGTTCTCTATAGCACCTTCAATATCTTTTATGGGGCGACCGATTCGTAATAAACCTTTTTGCAGCATGCGGCCCAGGGGTGAATTGCTGTTACGGCAAATAGCTATGGCCGATTGCAGATCGCCGGAGTGAATGCTGCTGCGTACCTGACTCATCAGGTGCGATTCGTCTTTTGATGCCTTGCGAATGGTAAAGAAACGTTCGAAAAATATAACAAGGCCCAACACTGCCAGTATCCCAATTGGGACCATTACCCAGCCACCTTTTATCAGCAAATCGCCAAAGCGTAATTCTTCTTCCGGTATTTTTGCCAGCTGCTGGCCGGCCTGGTG
Source organism: Mucilaginibacter sp. L294 (assembly GCF_001636615.1). Classification (GTDB taxonomy): domain Bacteria; phylum Bacteroidota; class Bacteroidia; order Sphingobacteriales; family Sphingobacteriaceae; genus Mucilaginibacter. The sequence continues at coordinate 57,290 of NZ_LGEK01000016.1, forward strand.
TGCGGTATCAATTAGTTTTTGGGTGGTATCTGCTACCTGGGCGAATAATAAAGTCATCTTTTATTTTTTGTTTTTTTGTTTTTATAGCGTACGCGGTGTACGTATAATAGCCTATTTTTTATGTTTGATCTCTAAAGGATAGATTTCCTTACTGATTTTTTTATCCTTTTGCAGGGTATTTATAGCGTTAGTGGCCTCTTTACGGGTTTTGTAAGTACCCAAACTCACTTTAACGCGTGGCCCCGGCGCATCTTCAACTATATGTGCTGTATAGCCTAATGTTTGAAAGTTTTTTATAGTGGTATTGGCTGCTTGTACTGTTTTAAAACTTGCGGCCATTACTTCCCAACGGGGAAAACCAATACTATCAGCCTGCGCCGGCGATACTTTAGATAACGTATCTTTTGCCGGTGTATTTTCTTTTAAAGCTCCTGTGTCATTCTTTGCACCTGTTTTAGCTGTATCCTTCACGGCGCTATCGGCAGGTTGTTCAACCTTTGCGTTAATTACCGCTTCGGTTTTAGTTACTTTAGGTTTTTTGGCTTCCAGGTTAAATACAGATGGATCATACCTGTTTACCAGGTAAACAACCAAGCCCGTGAATAACAATGCCAGTACTACAAATAGGATGGTAGATCTTCTGCTTCTTTTGCGGGCCAGCTCAACCAGGTAAGCTTCGTGTTCTTCATCGGTTTCAAACCGGTAACCGTCTGTTTCTTCCTGTTGCTGGGGCACGGCTACAGGTGCTGTATATTCTTCTTCAACAGGTGTAGTGTCGGTTTCAGTTACAACAGGTGCGCTGCCTAATTTATACAGGTTAACAGGCTGGTAACCAAAAAAATCGGGATCGGTGCTCAAACCGGTATTTGGCCTGAAAAACAATTGCGAACCTTCGGTATAAAACCAGCCCAGGTCGCCCAGTGCGGTTTCGGCAGATTGTGCCTGCAGCTTTATATTGTTGATGAACTTTTCGGTAAAGTACTTGGATGATGCCAGCGAGATGTTTTTCTGATCAACTATATATTGCGCCAGCGTTTCGTCTTCAACCGCTTGTGGATCAAATTGCACGCTGTAGCTGGGCGGGTATAGTTTACCCTCTTTTTCGTTATAGCGACCATTTATACGCGTACGGGCAAAATAACCCAAACCGGGTACACTTACTTCGCCATGTTGCGCCAGCAGTTCGCTTATAAAGTAGCCTACATCCATTCGCTAAAAGTACGGATAATTATAAAACATCAAAAAGCTTAAAACGCATAGCCTACGCCACCGAATATATTAAACCCGTAATTTGGGTAATAAACCCATGTTTTGCTGGTTGCATTCAGGATGTTATTTGCCTGGGCAAATACCGAGAACTGTTTATTTATTTTATAGGTAACACCACCGCTTACATCGGCAAACGATTTAATATTAGTATAAACAGGGGCTGCCGGCGTGCTGGTGGCTACCTGTAATGGGTCCTGCGTTGAACCGCGGAACATTAATGAACCATTGATATCAACCTTGTCATTTACATGGATGCTGGTACCCGCGGTAAGTATAAATTTGGGCAGGTTCCATGGCTGCGCTTCGCTGGCCATTTTATAATCTTTAATTTCAATACGGCCGTAAACATTTACGTCTTCGCTTGCTTTAAAATCAAGCTCGCCGTTAAAGCCGCTTACACGGGCATCGCCATTGTCATATATCACCTCGTATTTGTTAGCTGTAACAGCAAAGTTGTTTACAAATAACGGCAGGTTTTTGATGCTGTTGCGATAAATGGATGCTTTAAAGCCAAGGCCCGGTGCCAGGGTGCCTTTTAAACCCAGGGTGATGTCCAGCTTATCTACCGAGTTGATCAGATTGATGTTCTCGCCCAGGAAGGGGTTGGTATCAGTATAATCCCTGATAGATGCTTTATTGATATCGCCTTTTGCTTCGGCAAATAAGCGGACGTATTTTGGTATTACCTGTAACTCCAATTTTGCAGCCGGGAAGATGTAAAAACGATCGGACATGCCAAACTCTTTGGCAATGTTCACACCCGCGTCTATCTTATAATTATCGCCCTGGAACTTGATGTAAGGGTTAGCCCTGATGATGCTGTTGTTGTTAGAATAGGCAACATCCTTTTGCGAACCCAGATCTAACGACGCGCTTAGGCCTGCATAAAATTGTTTAACGGTTTTATTTAAAAATCCGCTTAAAACAATGTTGCTTTCTTTGGCGCTGTAAGCATTGTTAAAGATATAACCGTTAAACTTAGCCGCATAGGTAAACGCGTTTTCCTCGTCCTTGAAGTTTTTGGCTATCTCGCCTTCGGCACCAATGGTGTTAAAGGTTTGTTTAGCCGGATCGAAAACCGGGGGAGGAGTAAGGTCCTGATCGAGCCCATAGAAATAGGTTTGGTGGCGTTTGTAAGTGATACGGCCGGTAAGGGTGTTATCGGCACCTATACTTTTACCAAAAACACCAACCTCCTGGCGGCTATCGTTCTGTTTGTTTAACGAGCTGCCAGATTGTGCAAGGTGTTTTACATAACCGCCAACCTGCAGGGCTTCGTCTTTACCATTGCCAAAATAAGCTTCGCCAAAGGTGGTTTTCATATTACCGAAACCAGCTTTTGCATAGTTGTTGTATTGTGCCGAATCTTGTTCGGGCGGCCTTTTCATGGCATCCAACTGGCGGATGTTATTATCCTGGTTTAGCCTTTTATCTAAAGGGGTGTAGCTTAAAGGCGCTTTATAAGGCATTTTATCTTCCAGGTCGGGGTTACGGCGAATTTTTACCGCCTCGGCCAATACCGGTTTGTATGATGTGGTTACCACTATCTCTTCGGCAAGGCTGCTGCCATTGTTTGGCGTATTATTTTGCCCGCCTTTTTTAGTGGTATCGGCAGCAGGCACTTTAGATGCCGCTTCACCCAGCGTTTTTGCATTGGCTTTTTGCTGGCTTACCGGTTTGGCTGCAGGTTTCTTTGCAGTTTTGGCCGGTTGTTTCTTATCTGTTGCCTTCTTTGTTTGTGCGCTGGCAGGAACAAAGTAAAATACCGTTAATAAGGTAAGCAGTGCTATGGTGTATTTTAAATTCATTGCTTGTCTTGTTCTATTGTTCTTTGTTTTCCTGTGTAGTTGGTTCTGTTTTAGCAGGCTCGGTTGTGGCCGGCTTTTCCTGTTCTGCAGGTTTAGTTTCTTCGGCTGGTTTTGTATCTGCCGGTTTTTCCTGTTGTTTGGCTTTCTGCGGCTCAAGCACGTTCATTTTTTGGCGAGCGATGGTTAGTATATCATCATCGCCTTTATAGTTGTCCATAATACTTTGCAGTGTTGCCTTGGCCTGGAAATTATCTTTTAAGCCAACGTAATTATCGGCCAGTAAGATGTAGGTTTTAGCCACCCAGTAATCATAGTTAGGCAAATCCTTAACCAATTCGAAACAGGTTTTTTGCGAGGTTTTATACTTGCCCTGCAAATACTCTACATTGGCAATATTGTATTTAGCCTCTGCCGCTGCAATGGTTTTGGTATTGGTAACTGTGTAGTTCAACTCTTTTACACCGGCTGTAGTATCGCCCCTTTGCAGGTAAGCTTTACCGGCATAAAGCCCGGTTTTAAATTTATCTTCCTGTGATGTTTTCTCGTTATCGCGAACCAGCTTAACATATTTAAGCACATCATCGGCCATATTTATTTGCGAGTAGCACACCAGCAGGCTGTTTACCGCATAGGTATAATCGGCTTTATACTCCGAGTTGGTTTCCAGCCTTTTCAGGAATACGATGGCATCATTATATTTCTTTTGGCTCATGTACAGTTTAGCCATGCTGATCAAAGCTTTTTCGCTGTAGGTGCTTGTCCAGTCGTTTAGGATAACATTATAGTCAACCACGGCTTCATCGCCTTTGCCCAGATTAGCTAAACCCTGTGCACGTATAAACCTTGCTTGTTTTTCGTAGATCTGCTTGGTTGGGAATTTATCAAAATAAGCGTTAACAGCGTTAACGGTTCCCTGCCAGTCGCCTTTTAGGTAAAGGTTGTTGGCGGCGGTTATCATAATGTTTTCCTGTTCAGAAGTGCTATAATTACCAATGGCGGTTGAGTTGGCGTAGTTTAAGAAAGAACCGGCATCGCCTTTATCAGTGTAGATCTTTTCAACCTGTTTCAACGCCTGCTTGGCTTCGTCCGATGATGAATAATCTGATACTACCTTTTTGAACGATTCGGTAGCCAGGTCATCATTGCCCGCGTTGTAGTCTATTAAACCGATGGTGGTATAAGCGCGTGGCACATAACTGCTGTGCGGATACTTTTGTATCATGGCGTTCAGGTCTGATTTTGCGCGTTCGCCATCATTCTTCAGGAAGTAGGCGTAAGCTATTTCAAAAGCAGAGTCATCAGCATAATCTGAATTTGGGAACTGGCTTAAAAGGCTATTCAGCGTTGCTATTTTAGCATCGGGGTTACCCTGCAAGCCCTGGATAATACCACGCTGAAACAAGGCATATTCCTGCCCCTGGCTGTGGCGCTCAATAATACGGTTGTAATTCTCAAGGGCACTGCCATAGCTCTTCATTCCAAAGTAGCTGTCACCAAGGCGGCTTATCGCATCGTTCTCGGTTGCCTGGTCTTTTACATCACCACGTAAAAACTTCTCGAAATATTTGGCAGCCTTGCTGTATTGCTCATCATAAAAGGCCGCGTATGCAAGCGCATAGTTAGCAAAGTTGGCAACATCGGTCTCTTTGGCTTCTGGCATGGCCAAAAACTGCTCAAAAGTTTCAACCGATTCGGTGTACTTGCGTACTTCATACATCGATTCGGCCATCCAGTAAAGGGTTAAGGCCTGTACCTTGGTATCAACCGGGTTACGCAACGATCGCAGGAAAATACCGATAGCATTCTCAAACGCGCGCTCGTTGTAAAATTCCAATCCGCGGTAATAGGTTACCTTTTGATAAGCTATCTGCGCGCTTTCAGATTTATTGGGTATCGGCTCCAGTATCTCAACCGCCTCTTTGTAGTTTTTTGAGTTTAGTAATGCTTCGCCCAACAATATCTTCACTTCATCAGTACGGGTAGCACGCGGATAATTTTTCAGGTAAGCGCGGGTAGCAACCAGCGCTTCGTTATTAAAATCAAGCTCGTACGATAGTTTGGCGTATTGGTAAAGCGCGTCCTCCTGTAATTGCTTATCGTAGTTTAAGCGCGATGCGGTGAAGAAGGCGTTACGGGCGCTTTGCTTGTTGCCCATTTTCAGGAATACATCGCCTAAGGTGTAACTACCGCTCTGGCTGTAATTATCATTCTGGGCAACCAGTTTCTCTAACACACTGGCTGCTTTACCGTTATTGCCAACTTTATAATAGGCATAACCCATTTGGTAGCTGTCCTGTGTGTTTTGGGTACGGCCCTGGTCCTGGTCTTCAAAGCGGCTGTAATATTCAACAGCCTTATCATAATTGGCTTTGGCAAAGTACGATGCACCAATTATGCGCAGCATTTCGGTTTCGTTTTGCTGTTTGGTGCTGTTAATGATAGGGATGGCGTAGTTAATTACATCATCATACCGTTTATCTAAAAAGTAAACAGCGGTAATATAGTATGGATAGCTATTCTCGTATTTTTTTGAATTTTTTAGCTTTTCAAAATTTACAAGCGCCAGGTGGTAATCCTTATTTAAATAAGCGATGTAGGCAAAATAATAAGTAGCATCATCAGTAAACGGCGACCGCTTATTTTTCACTTCGCTGAATAATAACTGCGCGTTTTTATAGTCGTTGGTAACAAAATAGGCGTAACCTTTTCTGAATTTGTATTCGGTGTTTTGTGCGCCGTTCAGGTCAACCGCATCAACTTTATTAAACCAAACTAAAGCCTCGTCATATTTACCCTGTTTAAAGTACGATTTACCCACCTGGAAGTACGCTTGTTTTGCAAGCGGGTTTTCGGGGTGTTCTTTAATGAAACGGGTAAGCATGCTTTCGGCATCATCGTTTCCCAGCTCGAGCGTACAAACGGCTTCGTAATATTGCGCGTTCTCTTTTAGCAGGGATAGTTCAGATTCAAATTTTGATTGCTGCCCGGTTTTTAACCTGGTTTGTTCAACCAAACGATACTGCTCGGCTGCGGCAGCGTATTTACCCATAGCCATTAGGTTATTCGCATTTTGATAAGTGCGATTAGTCTGGAATGATGGGTTTTGCTGCGCCAGTGTTGGCAGGGCTAAAAATACCGGTGCAATTAAGGTAATGTATTTAAGTTTGATCATAAAGCGCATTAATGATGGTGCTAAATTAGCTAAACGCAAAAATGCATTCCACATTAGTAATTAACAAATGTGAATAAACACTTTTTTTAAACGGCGCTAAATATACGGATGGTATGCTTGTGGAAAACTTTAAATAACTGTGCTAACTTATCACATTGCCATAATTACCGGGTTATTTGTGTGAGTAAAATATTTAGCACGGCCAACCGTTTGGCTGTTAGGATATTAAAAAGTGTGTTTTACGGGAGTAAAGTAACAGGTTTGGATAGATGATGAGTTACCTACGCTTAGGGTAAAAAAAGCCGCGCTTTAAGCTGCGGCTGATGAACTGTTAAGTTGCCTTTTTATAGAATCGAGCAGTACGTTAATGTCAAATGGTTTTGCAACAAAATCATTGGGGCCATTCTCCTGGTTTAACGTGGCTGCTATATTGTGGCTTGCTGAGATCATAATAACGGGGATGTTATGGGTGGTAGCCTGCCTTTTAACTTCTTTGCAAAGTTCGCGGCCATCCATATTTCCCAGCATAATATCAAGTAGTATCAGGTCGGGGTGTTTGTCCCGTATAGTATCCATTAATTGTCGTCCGTCAGAAAGAGTGTCTACTTTATAACCCGAATCTTCCAGGATAAATTGCAGTACTTCCAGTATGTCGTGATCATCGTCTACAGCTAAAATCCTTCTCATGTGTGTATCAATAAGTATCTGAATATATATTATAATTACTTGTAACAGCAATACTTATACCAAAATACGGGATGTTCGCGCTATTCTGTTTTTTTAACGATGTATACCGATTTTTTGCAATTGGCGCAGAAGTATCGTTTTAGTGGCAAGAAGAACAATATTCTCTTTATGAACCAGCTTCTGTGTAACTGGTGATGAAACAAATTGCCGCATTTTGGGCAATGCGTGCTGGAGATTTTCGTGGAATGACTCAAGGTATATGTGCTAATATATGTGCAGATGTTTTATAAACATACGGGATGTATTAATAAATGGTTTGCCGCATGTTTAGTTTATGTGACGTTAATGTATTATTGAATGTTACATTTAAGGTTAAGAGGGGTGCTTAACCCTGTCTCTTATACACATCT
>NZ_LGEK01000176.1 GCF_001636615.1 Mucilaginibacter sp. L294
AGATGTGTATAAGAGACAGATATAGATCTTAATTATTTGTATCGTCGGCAGGTTCGTCGGTTGATAAACCTACCACTTTGTAAACTTTGTTATTAGCGCTGTCGCGGCTTTCCTGGAAATAAGTTCCGTCTGGCGCAACATATAATTTTTCTCCGTTCACTTTTATTTTACGGCTATCCTGTGGCAGGGCGGTTAAAACATCACCTATTTGGTAAGGCTGGTCATACTCGCCACCAGCACCTGCGCCACCATCGTCGCCTGTATTCAGTTCGCCATCTTTACCGGCTACTTCGTACACTACGCTGCCGTCGTCTTTAGTTACCGCGCGGTAATAAACACCGTTCGATTCGTAATACTGCTCGCCATTAATGGTAATAGCCTGTGCTTTTGAAGGCAATGAGTTTACCGATGCACCAACCGGTGGCTCAACTACGGTATATTGGTTATCATTATACTGATAGTATAAACCATCGCTGTAGTAGTATTGGTAATCGCCCCAATAGAACGGGTAATAACCGAAAGGTAATACACCTATGCTAAAGCCAAGGCGCGGCGCATAATAAGAATTGTAGTAACCACGGTAGTTATAATAACCACGGTTAAAATAGCGCGAACCGCCATAGTAACCGCCGCCCCTGTTGTAGCCATAACCATAGCGGCCATAATTGCCACCACGGTACCCGCCACGGGCATAAGTGCCACGGTTGTAATTACCCATTGAAGGGCGACGACCATTAACACCTGCGTTGCCATTGTATGCATTGGTACGTGAGCCTCCGTATGAGCCCCTTGAGCCTGGTGCAACACCAACATTGTTAGGGCGGTTAAAACCACCGGAAGGCCTGCTAACGTTACCACTGCTGGAATTAGGGCGGCTAAAACCACCCGACGGACGGCTTACGCCTACACTACCTGATGATGGACGGCTAAAACCACCGGAAGGCCTGCTGACGCTACCGCCACCACCGCCGCCTGACGGACGACTAAAACCGCCGCCGCCACCACCTGACGGACGACTAAAACCGCCGCCGCCACCACCACCGCCTGATGGACGGCCACCGCCGCCACCGCCGCCACCACCTCTGTGTTGCGCGTTGGCAGATAAGCCCATACCCAGGAACAACATTCCGCTTAGGGCTATACTTACTAATTTTTTATATCCTGTTTTCATCTTAAAATTTATAATCGACCGGCGTATTATTGCCGATGTATGTATATGACTAAGAAATATACCAACGGTTTAATTGATATTAAATTATTTATACAAAAAACGCGCCTTTAATTGCGCTGTTTGTCAGGCGTATATCCTAATTAAATATCCTCTGCTATAAAAAGCATCCCGTTATCAAACTTAAGGCTTATAAAGCCATCGGTGGTAGTAACAAATTTGTTGCTTCCGTTGCCTTGTAACCCGCTGGTTTGCAGGTTTAAATGTACAGATAAGATTTGAAGATTCTCGCCGGCCGGCTTCCATTTGCTAAAGCCTGAATTTACCGCGTAAATTTTTTGGTTGCCACTGTATATTACAATGTTCACCCGGGCGGCAAATGGTATAAAATCTGCCAGGTCTACCATATCGGCAACCACGTTAACCGCTTTGTAGTCGTTTTCAATAAGATATTTTAACGCCGCCTCGGTTTGCGAAGCCCCGTTTTGAGGGATCTGCTTAACGTCCGACTGTAACACCTCGTCAATCGTATCGGCTATGATGATATCTATCTTTATTTCGTAAGCGTTTATTTGCTCGGCAACTAATGGTGTGGTGATAACCGTTGGGCTCCACTCCAGTAACTGGCCCAGCAATTCTTCCGAAAAATTATTGAGGCTCAGTAGTAACAGTGCCGGTTCCTGTTTTTCGCGTACAATGTGGTGGGATGACATGATAATATATACTGCGGATGAAACTAATTTTGCCAAAGGTAATTTAAATAAATAGTTTTAATATTTGTTAGATTGGTACGAGTGGAAGAAAAGGAGATACAGGTGCGGCGCAAAATAATCCATATTGATATGGACGCATTCTACGCATCTGTTGAGCAGCGCGATTTTCCCGAATACCAAGGCAAGCCCCTGGTTGTTGGCGGCCTGCCCGAAGGGCGTGGCGGTGTTGTTGCTACGGCGAGTTACGAGGCACGTAAATTTGGCATCCGGTCGGCCATGTCATCAAAACAGGCTTTGCAGCTTTGCCCGCATGCCATATTTGTGAGGCCAAGGTTTGCAGCTTATAAAGAGGTATCGCAAAAGATAAGGGAGATATTTGGGCGCTATACTGACCTGATCGAACCCTTGTCGTTAGATGAAGCCTACCTGGATGTTACTAACGACAAGCTGGACATAGGCTCGGCAATTGAAATAGCGCAGCAAATTAAACAGGCTATAAAGGATGAACTGAACCTTACCGCATCCGCAGGGGTATCTATCAATAAGTTTGTGGCTAAAATTGCCTCGGATATTAAAAAGCCCGACGGACTTACCTTTATCGGCCCTTCATCCATAGAAACATTTATGGAGAACCTGCCGGTTGAGAAATTTTACGGCGTAGGCAAGGTTACCGCCGAAAAAATGAAAAAGCAGGGACTGTTTACCGGTGCCGATCTTAAAAAGCTCACCCTTGAGGAAATGACAGGCCGCTTTGGTAAAGCCGGCGGCTTCTATTATAATATAATACGTGGTATTGACGACCGCGAAGTGCAGCCCCACCGCGAAACAAAATCTATGGGTGCCGAAGATACCTTTGCTTACGACCTTACAGGCGCCGATGAAATGCATACCGAATTGGAGAAGATTGCCAAAACCGTTCACGACCGCCTTTTGCGTTACCAGTTAAAAGGCCGTACCATCACCCTTAAAATAAAATACAGCGATTTTAGGCAGATAACCCGCAGCCAGTCGCTGCCCCATTGTATTGACGATATGGATACCATATTAAATACGTCAAAAACGCTATTAGCAGCTACCGATATCGAAAATAGCCGCATCAGGCTGCTTGGTATAACTGTTTCTAATTTTTTACCGGTAGAAATCAGGGGGAAAGCACAAACTGACCAGCTTTCTTTGCTGTCTCTTATACACATCT
>NZ_LGEK01000180.1 GCF_001636615.1 Mucilaginibacter sp. L294
CAAGTTCGTTACCCGACTGCTTATACAGATTGTAATACTTTAAGAAACTTCTCGGGTCGGTATTATGAGCTGTATAAAAATCTTTGACAAACCTGAAAGATGGATGTTCTCCCCGTTTTACCTGTTCGTATTCAGCAATCAGAAAACGGTACTTATTCAGATAGTTCCGCTTTAAGGTAAGATCATTGTTAATATTTCGCATAACATTAGCTTTATTCTTTAAAGCTAATTCTGTTACCGAATTAGTTGACCTTTACAGCAATGACGCTTTGAAGAACCCATCACACAAATGTCATACGCTATGAAACTCTCAAAGCAACATAGTTATGTAAATAAGTATCATAATTGATATGCATGCATAATGAAACATTGCTAATAATGCTGCTGGGTGCATAAATCAAATCATCTAATTATTACCTTTGCTGCATAATTTTAATATGAGATTCATTTATCAAACCTGGTGGAAGGTATTAGCCGTTGTAATTATATTTTACACGCTTGTTGCCGGGTTTCTGCTGGGTGTGCCACGCTTACCCATATTGCACGAAACCATACGGAATACATACTTCCACGTACCTATGTGGATAGCCATGTTTACGGTGTTCACCATTTCGGTTATCTATAGTATAAAATACCTGCAAACCGGTAAAGAGGAGTACGACCTGATAGCTGTTGAAGCTGCCAACACGGGGATCTTCTTTTTTGTGCTGGGCCTGATAACTGGTATGCTTTGGGCCAAATATGCCTGGGGCGAATACTGGAGCAACGACCCTAAGCAAAATAGCGCTGCCATTGCCTTTTTGCTTTATTGCGCATATATGGTGCTGCGAAACTCGATAGACGAGGAGCAGAAACGCGCCAAGATCTCGGCCATATACAACATTTTCGCTTTCCCGGTAATGGTGGTGCTGATTATGGTGCTGCCCCGGTTAACAGATTCGTTACACCCCGGTAATGGTGGTAACCCTGCATTTGGCAAGCTGGATATGGATAACCGCATGCGTGTGGTGTTGTACCCGGCTTTTATTGCCTGGTCGCTTATGGCGGTTTGGATAGCTACCATACGCTACCGCATCCGTTTAATTGAATATAAAAAGAACGCTATCAACTAAGATGAAAAAACTTGTCTCCCTGGTAATGATGATGCTTTGTTTTGTTGCTGTAAAGGCACAGAACGGGCAGGATGTTGAAATGGCCGATACGATGCGCAGCTCTGGTAAAATTTATGTGGTGATAGGCACCATTGTAATTGTGTTTGCCGGCCTGGCTATTTACCTGTTTAGTATTGACCGCAGATTAAAAAAAATCGAGAAGGAAAAATAAATCAAAAGCCCTGCCTGTATTGTTTAAACATTGATTTAGGGCCTTTATAATAACGTGTGTAACCGATACACTAACATTAAAAATTTGCATTATTGATAAAAAATATACCAAATTTGTGCACTTTTTTAAGGAATTAATTATTTATCCAATTCTAAATTATGAATATCAATAATCCGACTGCTGATCAGGATACACACTTTTTTGGTGATGTATGTAAAAACTTTGATCATGCAGCGCAGTTTACCCAACACGATGCAGGCCTGTTAGACCAGATCAAATCATGTAACAGCGTTTATCGTTTCCGTTTCCCGATACGCAAAGGCAATGGCTTTGAAGTTATCGACGCGTGGCGTGTTGAGCACTCGCATCACCAATCGCCAACCAAAGGCGGTATCCGCTACAGCGAAATGGTGAACGAGGACGAGGTTATGGCGCTTGCCGCCCTGATGACCTACAAATGCGCCATAGTAAACGTGCCATTTGGCGGTGCAAAGGGTGGTATCAAAATAAACCCTAAAAACTATACCGTTGGCGAGTTAGAGAATATTACCCGCCGTTACACGGTAGAACTGATCAAAAAGAATTTTATAGGCCCCAGCATTGACGTACCTGCCCCTGACTATGGATCTGGCGAGCGCGAAATGAGCTGGATTGCCGATACATATGCAACCATGAACCCGGGCCAGCTTGATGCCTTAGGCGCGGTAACCGGTAAACCAATTTCATTACATGGTATTGCCGGCCGCCGCGAGGCTACCGGCCGTGGTGTGGCTATTGCCATCCGCGAGTGTGTGAGCGTTGCCGAGGATATGCAGAAGATAGGCTTAACAACAGGCTTATCGGGCAAAAAAGTAATTGTACAGGGTTTAGGTAACGTGGGTTATTACTCAGCTAAGTTCCTTGCAGAGTTTGGCGCAATTATAGTAGGCCTTTGCGAGTTTGAAGGTGCTATTTATAATGAGGACGGTTTAGATGTGGAAGCAGTGTTTCAGCACCGCAAGGCAACCGGCTCTATATTAGGTTATGCCGGCGCTAAAAAAGAGTTTAAAAACACTATGGACGGCCTGGAGCAGCCATGCGATATTTTGGTACCTGCCGCCTTAGAGAACCAGTTGACCATTCAAAACATTGGCAGCATTAAAGCAAAAATTATTGCTGAAGGCGCAAACGGCCCAACTTCTCCGGAAGCTGAAGCCGCGTTTTACAAAGCCGGTGGTATGATCATCCCGGATATGTACGCCAACGCAGGCGGTGTAACCGTATCATACTTTGAGTGGTTAAAAAACCTGAGCCACGTAGCTTTTGGCCGTATCAACCGCAGGTTTGAGGAAAACTCGAACCTAAACCTGGTGAACATGGTAGAGGGTATTACAGGTGTAGCGTTATCACCATTACAACGTTCAACCATTATTAAAGGTGCATCTGAGTTGGAACTGGTGAACTCCGGTTTGGAAGATACCATGATCCGTTCATACCACGAGATCCGCGAGATCTACAAAAACAACCCTAAAGTAGAAACACTGCGTAATGCAGCTATGGTAGGCGCTATCAATAAAATAGCGGTATCATACCAAAACCTTGGTGTTTGGCCGTGATTTTTTGGAGAGCTATTCTCCTGTCTCTTATACACATCTCCGAG
>NZ_LGEK01000181.1 GCF_001636615.1 Mucilaginibacter sp. L294
AGATGTGTATAAGAGACAGCAATAGGCAGTACCAAATAAATACGTACTTTATATTAACTAATAGTTATTATAAAATCGTGTAACTACTTATAATAGACGAATGATTAAAAGTTGTTTATAACGAAAATAAAATATGAAAATGATGATAGATATTTTGAAGAAAAACCTGCTTGCATACATTATACTATTAAGCGGCTTACTACTCACATCGTGCATAAAGCAAAATACTATACGCATAACAATGGATGTATTATTAAAAACTACATCCGAAAACAGAAAAGACATTGGAATTGCAGACTAATTAATAAAAAACAATATGAAAAAGTTCATCATAGCAGCAGCATTAATTTTAACTACAGGCATTTTACCTTCTTATACTAAACAGGTGGTTACAAAGCCAGCTTCAACTATTGAGCAAGTAACTATTTTAAATAGAAAAGATATTGGGTTTGCAGACTAATTATTTATACAGCCATAATAAAACTATACACATGAAAAAGATAATCATAGCAGCAGCATTTATAACCACGGGCATCTTAGCATCATGCACCAAACAGGTGGCACAAAAGCCTGTAGTAAACTTTGAACACAGCACCGTTGCAAACAAAAAAGATATTGGCACTGCAGATTAATCAATTCATTTAAAATACGACCACAAAATTTAAAACATACGATCATGAAAAAAATCATCATAGCAGCAGCATTTATACTAAGTACAGGGCTTTTATCAGCAGGTACCCTTATCAATCGTGATACTAAAGAAACCACTACCCCAAATCAACCAAATACTAAAAAAGAAATCAGCCAGGCAAATGCTATAAAAGACATTGGCCAGGCCGACTAATAAAACACATATCAACAATTAAATAAGTAACACAGCACTTCAAAAAATACGATCATGAAAAAAATCATCATAGCAGCAGCATTAATACTAAGCACCGGAATTTTATCAGCAAGCACCCTTATCAAGCGTGATACAATAGCAACCACTACCCCAAACCAACCAACCACTAAAAAGGATATAGGCCAGGCGGATACTAAAAAAGACATTGGCCAGGCTGATACCAAAAAAGATATTGGTCAAGCTGACTAATTAACACCATAACAACAATTACAATTTCAACATCCAACAACACATTTTTTAAAGAACAATCATGAAAAAATCGATCATAGCATTCGCACTAATATTAAGCACCGGAATTTTATCAGCATCAACTGCAAACGCTGCTACCTCAACTAAAAAAGATATCGGCCAGGCTGATACTAAAAAAGACATTGGTCAAGCAGATACCAAAAAAGATATCGGACAGGCAGACACTAAAAAAGACATTGGCCAGGCAGACACTAAAAAAGATATCGGTCAAGCTGACTAATTAACACCACAACAACAATTACAATTTTCAACAACTAACAAGGCATTTTTAAAATAAGAATCATCATGAAAAAATCAATCATAGCATTAGCACTAATATTAAGCACCGGAATTTTATCAGCATCAACTGCAAACGCTGCTACCGCAACTAAAAAAGACATCGGCCAGGCAGATACCAAAAAAGATATCGGACAAGCTGATACCAAAAAAGACATCGGTCAGGCTGATACTAAAAAAGACATTGGACAGGCAGACACTAAAAAAGATATCGGTCAAGCTGACTAATTAACACCATAACAACAATTACAATTTCAACATCCAACAACACATTTTTAAAGAACAATCATGAAAAAATCAATCATAGCATTAGCACTAATATTAAGCACAGGAATTTTATCAGCATCAACTGCAAACGCTGCTACCTCAACTAAAAAAGATATAGGCCAGGCAGACACTAAAAAAGACATTGGTCAGGCTGATACCAAAAAAGATATCGGACAGGCAGATACTAAAAAAGACATTGGCCAAGCTGACACTAAAAAAGATATCGGACAAGCTGACTAATTAAACATCATACCCATCACTGTCCATTAATAAAACGTACATGAAAAAGATAATCATAGCAGCAGCATTAGTATTAACATCAGCAGTAACTGCATTTTCGCTTACTACTAATAATACCAACAAAATAGAAGACGCTAAACTTCAAAAAGACGCCATAAGCCTTTCTGTTAAACGTACCGCTGCCCCAAAATCTGACATAGGCACTGCCGACTAATTTTCAATTAGCCACGGCATCAACATAAATAAAAATGCCCCGTTATATGAACGAGGCATCACAGCAGTAGTGCTTAAACTTAATTGTTCATATCTCTACAAAGCCGGTTTAGCAGCAGCTTTAAACGCGCTGCAATTATCAAGCTTATATATGATAGTATAACCGGCAGCCCCATCAGTTTCCTGGCGGCCGTCTTTAGTAACCTTAAATGGCCTTTGCCCCAACTGTTGCGCAGATAACTGGAAAGCCACAGCTATTGTATCTTTTGCGCCTTCCTGCATAAACGTCCACACCGCTTTAATATCATTACCACTTATTGTACCTTCTAAGGTGCCTTTACGTGCATCCTTTTCTTTTGGCAGCCATTTCATTTCGCCGGTTACCTTATTCGCGTTAATAATTAAATGTACCGCTGTGGTATCCTGGTTGCTTGTACCCTCGGTACGCAAAAAGCAATATTCCATGTTTTGAGCCGGCGCGTTAAGCGTAGCCGCTTTTGAGGTATCTTCTGTTGCCACCTTGGTGGTATCTGTACCCTTGTTTCCGTTACCGCCGCACGAGGCCAGGGCCAGCGCGCACATGCTTAATATAGTATATGGTTTCATGCTCATGTTTTATTGTTTGTTGTTTAAACGCCTTAGTAAGTAAAAAGTTCGATACCTTATTTATATATACATCATTTTAAAGGCAAACTGTTTATGCTTACTTCCCCCGGCAGCTACAAAACATGCTGAAGAAAACGGGCTTTGCCAGAGCAGGTTACTTTAAACATAACTTATATTATAACGGCAAATCCCCCCACTTGGCCATTTATTCGTTAATATGTGCAAAAAAATCACCTTTTGTATAATTTGTTAGTTAAGTATAAATA
>NZ_LGEK01000182.1 GCF_001636615.1 Mucilaginibacter sp. L294
AGATGTGTATAAGAGACAGGTATTACATTACTAGTAGTTGCTGCTCTTATTTCTCTTATTTTAACCGGAACAGTAAATAGTTTTCATGTTATAGGCCTTTTTTTTACAGGGGTATCACTAATATTAGTTAAAATAACCTTCTTTAATTATTATTCAAGAATCAGGAACCTATCCTTTTTTAAGCTTTTTATAGTAGCACTGCTTGTCAGGCTCATTTTTGTATATATATTTTCTGTTTTTTTAACCTATGTAAATGGTTTCCCATTTGTATCAGATAAAGATGATTTCAACTATAATGATGTAGCACTTAATATCGTAAAAAATTGGGAAGCATTTGGTATTCAGTTCAATACGGGTGTTAAATGGGCAACAGGTTTTTACTCCGGTTTCCCTAACTTTAGTGCATTTGCTATGCTTGTTTTTGGAAAAGGCTGGTGGGCACCAAGAATTGGCAATGCCATAGTTAGTGCCATTACTGTTGTATATTGCGCCCGTAGCTTATACCTATTATATCCTGTTAAAATAGCAAGGGTTGGCATTACCCTTTTAATATTTTCTCCTGTATTTATCTCTTATACACATCTTCAACTAAAAGATACCCTACTTGTTTTTTTAATAAGCGGTGTATTATATCATTTTTTGTTGGTGTTGAATAAAAAAGCATCAGTAATGGGGGTGGGTATTATAGTTATTTACTTGTCATGTATGTTGTTTATAAGAGCAGCAACAATACCACCTATACTTATAGCAATAATGGTATGCTTACTCTTTACCGGGTATAAATTAAGCCTAGGCCATAAAATAATTGGCATAACTATAGTATGCCTGGTAGTTGGTGGAGTGATCTTTTTCTGGAACTACCTTTCTGACTTTGATTTGTTACAGTCACCCGAAACATATTTTCAATCAAGATACGATAACTCATTAGGCGCAAATGCACAAGTAGGGCAAAAAGCTTTAATAAGCACTTCAAAATTGGCATACTTTTTCTCGGCGCCGTTATTTATTTTAGGCTCAATTGTCTTACCCATACCATTGGCAGTAAAGCTGCAAAGCGCTTTTTATTTTACTAATTACGAATATACAGCCAATATTTTTTCAATGGCACTTACGCCATTCTTTGCTGTAGCATTATACAATTGGTTTAAAAACCGGAAAAAGCATAAGGAGTTGATTTTTATTATTGCCTTTTACTTTATATATAAAGTGGGGCAGGCATTTTCACTATCTATTTTAAGTTTAAGGCAAAGTTTACCAAGTGTACTATGTATGTACATGATTGTGCCATTTTTCTTTTTATATAAGCCGCAAAAGTTTCTATTTAGACTATTTATAGCATTAGATATTTTAGCAATAGTGGTTTTTGCAGTAGTTAGATTAAGTACACGAAATGTAATTTAATGCATTTTTCTTAAAATCAAAATTGTTAAAAAACAAAAAAGCGTGTTTTTTGTTTCAAATATGTATGAAAAAATTATTTGCATGTAATTTATGCCTGGCTTTAGTGCTTTTTGCACTGCATTGTAAAAGCCAAATCCAAAAAGATTTGCCGGTGCCTCAAAATTATTTTGTTGCTTCAAAATATACTTATACTTCAGTTGCAGGCCAATATCCATCAGCGTATGATATAACGTCAGCGCTTCCTGCAGGTTACGTAAAAGACGGGAGTATAGATTATACAACTGCTTTACAAAGCGCCCTTAACAATCATAAAATTGTATTATTCCCAGATTTCCCAGTTTTGATAAATCAAACTGGTCTTACAGTAAATAGCAATAGTACATTGATTTTTAAACCAAGCTCGAAATTGATTCTTAAAACTAACAATTTAGGCATTTACGAAATTTTAAGAATACATAATGTAGAGAACGTAAATGTTTTTTTTCCGGTTATAGTAGGGGATAAACAGACTCATACAGGCACCGAAGGGCAATGGGGGATGGGAATATCTATCAAGAGCTCAAAAACAATTAGAATTGTTGATGCTAATATATCGCAATGCTGGGGTGATGGTATTTATTTAGCGCAAATTAAATATGTGCCAAATGAAAACATTACAATTGAGAACCCTTTTTTGAATATGAATAGGCGTAATGGTATATCTGTAACAAACGTTAATGGGTTAAAGGTATTAAATGCAGTAATAGCCAATACAAGTGGGCAAAACCCGCAATGTGGTATTGATATAGAGCCAAACACAAATAAGGATGTAATTAATAATATTTCGATACTAAATCCGATAACCTTTAACAACTTTAAATATGGGATAATAATTTCTTTGAACAAACTTGCCGGCGTTAATAAAAAAGAAGTTAATATTAATATTGATAATCATGTTGATGATAGTTCACAAGGTGGGTTTGCAATAAATGCCGTTAAAAACACATCTAATCCGTTTACTGGTAATGTTAATATAACAAACTCTGTTTGGAAAAATAGCCGTAGAGACCCTCTCTATTATAGCAAACAAAATTTTGGTTATAAATTAAATATTTCCAATTTTGATGTGCAAACAAAGAACAAAAATGGCATGATTTCCAAAGACATATTAAAGCTAAATCGTGTTAGGGCAAAGTTATCAGGTAATTAGTATGAGTATATTTTATTGTTTATTTATTAATCCCTCCTCTATTAAATTTTCTTGAAATGCGAAGCATTGTAATTCATGCATGGGCTGTTCATAAAGCAAAAGATAAATATTACCTTCCTTACACACATTGGGTTTATATTGAAGAAATAGTTAAATACCTGTCTCTTATACACATCT
>NZ_LGEK01000183.1 GCF_001636615.1 Mucilaginibacter sp. L294
TAATATAATTATGCGTATTTAATAAAAAATCAAATTTCTATACTTGAACATTTAACATCAATTATAGTAAATATGGCATCAGTAAAAGTATTTCCCAGGTTGGATAAAGTAAACAAACAAGGCCAGGTACCTATGTACCTTCGATTAACCAAAAACCGCAAATCAAAATATTTAGCATTAGATGTATACATTGATCCAAAGAATTGGAACCCACAATCGGGGAAAGTAAAACCTGGCGCTAAGAATTCCTCTCAAATTAATAGTTTTATTGCCAGTAGAATTGCTGAAGCTGAAGCGCTCGCACTGGAAATGGAAACCAAATCCAAATTCATTACGGCCTATGATATCAAGTCTAAAATAATTGGAAAGGCACCGGAAGAGTTTTTCGGATTTGTCGAATTGCACCGCAAAAATCTGTTTGAAAATTTGGAAATATCAACGATTAAACAAAGTAACGGAGCGATTGAAAAATTGAAAAAATTCTGCAAGAACGAACAGCTTTTTTTCGATGAGATCAATGTGAAGTTTATACAGGATTACCAGGAATATTTAAAGAATAAGCTGAACAACCAGGCCAATACGATCCACTCCAATCTTAAAATTATAAGGAAAATTATCTTGTATGCCGTGGGTGAAGAGATGCTACCTATGGAAAGGAATCCTTTTAATAAGATTAAGCTAAAAGGTGAAAAAACCCGCAGGGAGTTTTTGTTGGATGATGAATTGGAGAAGTTGGAAAATCTTGAACTTGTTGAATCAACAATGATAAACCACCATCGCAACTTATATGTTTTTAGTGCGTATTCTGGCGGCATACGAATTTCAGATCTCTTGCTGATGCGTTGGCGGAATTTCGACGGACATCATCTTTATTTTCAAATTAAGAAGACCAAAGAAGATCTTAGCATCAAGTTGCCCAAAAGAGCGCTTTCTATATTGCTATTCTATCGTTCCCTAGCGCAAAAGAAATTTGGTGACCAAAATGTTTTACCCAACTATTTCATCTTTCCGCTGCTAAAAATCCGTCCAGATGAGACAGATGAGTTAACGATATTCAGAGCGATATCATCAGCCACAGCTTATACCAATAAGAATCTAAGAGAATTAACTAAACGAGCAAAGATCGATAAGAAAATATCATTTCATTCAGCCAGGCATAGCTGGGCGGTAAGAGCCTTGCAAAAAGGCATGCGAATCGAATATGTTTCTAAATTAATGGGGCATGCTTCGGTTAAACAAACTGAGGTTTATGCCAAAATACTGAATATGGAATTGGACAAAGCGATGTCTGTTTTTGATAAAAAAGAACGTAAGATCAGAGCCTGAATCATTGAATTTGCCGTTCCAGTGAAAAATATCAAAGCGGAATTGCACGGACCCTGTGAGAATGACAGAAATTCAAAGAAAAATCGGGTGCCTGAAATGTTTTACCTATGTTGTACCTGTAACGAAAAACGCCTTGCAAGCGTTTGACTTACAAGGCGTTATCTTCATTTTTCGTGAACCCCTTGGTACAAAACTCGAACCACTTAACAAATGATTTGAAGTTATTAGCGGCAGTAGTTTTAGAGTCAAGTAAGGGAATTAAGGCCCGCTAAATCAATATCAGCTGTGCCATATTGAAATTGGATGAAAGCTTTTACTTTATTACAGTTTGTTTTCCAATGCGTCAAAGTGTCATTAGACCGCTGGCCCTTTGTTGAATAAGTCAGTTAAAAAGGAAGATTGTCATCGTCAGCATCTTGAGAAGCTGGAAAAGCGTCGGCTGGTAAAGAAATATTATTTACGATAAATAGGTTTAAAATATCTTCGCGTTCCATGAACAAGATTTGACTTCTTTTTGAAATATCCAGTTGTCCGGCTATCCAGTTCCGAGCCTGCTTAGTAATTTCTCCGCCTGCGATGATAAATGCATGATCTACTAATACTTTTCTACTCGTTTCGGGGTCAAATATTTCGTGACCAAGCATCATAGTTACCTGGTTCAATATTTCAGCGACATTTGCGTTACCTGGTTTGCTAACTCCGGCTGAATCAAGTTTCCCTTTTTTAGCCTGAATACCAAAATACAGAACATTTTGAGTTGGCAACACGTATTTCATCCAAACATCCTTTCCATATTCCAAAGCCTTATCCTTATGTCCCGCAATAGTAATACGTTGAAAACCTAAATGCCGAAACAATGGCATTAATATTTCCCCGATAAGTTCGTCTTCAGAACATTTATTTAAATAAGCGGTCAACAATACTTTACGTTCTAATTCGATACTCGACAACGGGCGATGAGGATGCTGTTCAGGCATTACAGAACCAGCTTTAGGAATGATGTTAACTTGAACAACTTCTTCGTCAGGTGAACGGCGCATGGTTTCTGAAAAACGTTGCAATAAATTTGCTTCTAATTCTTTTAGGTTGTTTTTTACGGCAACATAAGATTTTACATCTACGGTTACAAAAATCGTAAAATAATAGGTTCCGTTATTCCCTGTCTCTTATACACATCT
>NZ_LGEK01000184.1 GCF_001636615.1 Mucilaginibacter sp. L294
AGATGTGTATAAGAGACAGAAATAGAACTGAATAAAATTCATGTAGAAAATGTTGTGAACATACTTACCCAATCAATTGATATACCAATTACCGAGGATCAAAAAATAATGGTTGTTGATTGGGCAATTGAGAAAAAACCTCCTTTTCACCATAAAGATAACAGCGTCGCTGATGCATTAATTTTTCTAAGTACCGTAGATTTCTTTTATAATGATTTCGAAGAGTTTTATATTGACAACACCATTTTTATTTCAAACAATACTTCCGATTTTTCAAAAACAGCAGGTGATACAAAACTACATCCCGAATTGCAAAAAATGCTTAATGATAAACCAATTCTTTTTGAAAGGAACTTAGCAACAGCATTGGATGCAAGTGATGAGATTATAGTTAGATATAATGGCTACCTGGACTATTTAAGGCGCGATGTCATATCCTGTATGATGAGTTGTAAAGGAACCGAATACTTTGCGGCAGAGGTACTATTCAATGAAAAAGTGCTAATAGAAAAAGATGAAGATAGTTTTGATTTTAATCCCAATCAATACCGTTTGAACTTTGGGAACAAATTTGATTTATCAGAAGCAGAATTAGTGGCATCTGGAAACCGATATAAATTTATTGATGTTGGATTTTGCAATTTTTGTTATGCAACCCATATTAGGTGCATTTGTGAAGAAGTACATGCATCTTATGGCTCGGACATTGAATGTGGATGTGGAAGGGAATTTACTTTATCTGATGATGGGATTAGGCTATCAAATACTTTATAAAAATACTTAATTTAAATATCCGTTCTTTATGTCAGAACCATCATCACCCTCAGAAATCCCTTCATTGGAAGATAGGGAATATGAATTTGCCTTACAGCTAACATTTTACGAAGGTCAAATCTCATGGCAAATGAATGTATTATTTGTGGGTTTAAACATTGGGATCGGTACCATTCTCCAAAATAAATTGCAGAACTTTTATAGTTTTGATATCCTCACCATTTTTATGTCCATAATTGGATTAGTCATCAATTTCTTCTGGCTGGGCACATTCCTTAGAAATAACAAATATTATGAGTTTCGCATGGCCCAGGCTCGTCATGCAGAGCCTGAAAAATACAAATTGGTTAACAGACGTGGCTACAGATTTTCTAAAGGTAAAAAAGTATTTATCCCATATTCGTTCGGAGAGAAAAATGTTGATTATAAATTAAGTCGGTTTGAAGAAGCTTGCTCAAACAAAAGGGCAATTGGAATATAAATAATTTGCTTTTTGTTTGGATTTCTGCTTCTACTAATATTTTCGTTAATGCCACAATTGAAAAAGCCGCCGATCATGGATCCTTCTTGCAATTATTCTAAAGTTATATTTTAGAATACAGAGACGAATCATTCCATCATTAAAGGTTAGCCCTAGTAAACCCAAATTTAAACAAACACCTATGGAACCTATCGAAAATTTAAATATAAAAAGACAAGAAGCCATTTACCATACTTCGAAAGTTTGCAATGTGGCAATATCCGTAGGTTTTTACACCTCATTCTACGATTTGGAAAATAGGATTAATGAATTATCTCAGTCATTTTTTAACCAGTGGAGATTCACGGTCGAGGCTTATGCAAAACTTTACAACCTGTTCCAAAAACTTAACGAATATTCTGATCATACGGACAGCATAACATTTTCAGCTTATGACGCTTTCGCGGTGGAGCATGAAACCGAATTCAGGGATTATGCCTATCTTCTTATTACAGGGATAAAAACACATCTCGACCTGTTAGCATGCCTTGCAGACATTGCGTTGAACCAGACTATCAGGGAGGAATATAATTTACCGGATTATTCGAATATTGTTAATAAAAAATATAATTTACCCCCAACTCTTCTTAATGAATTCCAAAAGCTGAAAGATTCTGCCGCATATCCATGGCTGCCGCTTGTTAAGGAAGTCAGAGATAAAATCATTCACCGTGGCTATCAACTTAAGCCAAGCTTTGGCTTCAAAAAATCCGATAAATTAATTATCCAGGTATATAAGGGAACGGATATGTACACTGATGAATTGAAAATCAATATCGGCGATATTTTCAAGTCTTTTATATTGCAAATGAATGAAATCGAAGATGCAATATCAACCTGTTTAATTAGCGAAATTCCAACTCTCAAAAATGGTCTTAGCCACGAAGCAACATTTTCAGTTGAAGGTTTGGTAAGTACCTACGGCTATAATGAAATTAAACCATTATGATTTGACTTAAAAAAGTCTTATAATTAGAAGCAAACTCACACAAATGGTAAATAATTCCGAACTATCACAATCCATATTACAAACTGCTATCGAGATAGCTAAAGCAGAAAATGCGGGTGGTATTGTTAATCCTGTCTCTTATACACATCT
>NZ_LGEK01000187.1 GCF_001636615.1 Mucilaginibacter sp. L294
CTTTTTATCCTCGTTAAGTGGATTAAATTTTATAGTTAATTGGTTGTAAATCCTCGCTTCGGTGAGGATTTTTTTTGTGCCACCTTTTTTGAGCTGACCAAATTGAATTAAATATATAAACCCGATTATGGCAAGATTAAATTTATTAGAAGAGACACGTTATGAGAAATTACCGGTTACGGTATATGCCGACCAGCGCACCGCATCGCTGGCAGTAGCCGATCGTATTGCTGCCCTTATCCGCAGGAAACAGGCAGTCGGCGAGCCAACCGTTTTGGGCCTGGCAACAGGTGTTACACCTATACAGGTATACGCCGAACTGATTCGCCTGCATAAAGAGGAAGGGCTATCATTTAAAGGTGTTATTACTTTTAACCTTGACGAGTATTACCCCATGAAACCTGATGCAGCGCAAAGCTACGTCACCTTCATGAACGAGAATTTGTTCGACCATATAGATATAGATAAAAGCCTTGTTCATATCCCCAATGGTACATTGCCACAGGATGAAGTAGCTGCTTTTTGTTTGGAATACGAAAGACAGATAGAAGAACTGGGCGGGTTAGACCTTCAGATATTAGGGATAGGCCGTACCGGCCACATTGGTTTTAACGAGCCGGGGTCGGCACCAAACTCGGGTACGCGTTTGGTTACCCTTGACGACCTTACCCGTAATGATGCCTCTCGCGATTTTGGTGGTAAACAAAACGTACCTACAAAAGCCATCACCATGGGTGTAGGTACCATATTTAAAGCCCGCGAAATTATCCTGATGGCCTGGAGCGCTAAGAAAGCGCCTATTGTGCGTAAAGCTGTAGAGGGCGAAATTTCAGGTGAGGTACCTGCTACCTTCCTGCAATTATCAGATAACGTAGAGTTTGTGCTGGATAAGGATGCAGCCTCCGGTTTAACCCGCTTTGATACCCCCTGGCTTGTATCAGATTGCGTATGGAACAATCCATTAAAAAAGAAAGCCGTGATCTGGTTATCAGGCGCAGTAGGCAAACCCATATTAAAACTAACCGAAGAAGATTATAACAATAACGGCATGGCGCAGCTTGCAGTTGAGCAGGGCCCGGTGTACCAGATCAATATTGATATATTTAACCAGGTACAGCATACTATAACCGGCTGGCCGGGTGGTAAACCGGGTGCGGATGACAGCCAAAGGCCCGAACGTACCGAACCTGCGCGTAAACGTTCTATCGTTTTCTCCCCACACCCTGATGATGATGTGATCTCAATGGGTGGTACATTCATCAGGTTGGTTGACCAGGGGCATGATGTGCATGTGGCTTATCAAACATCAGGTAACACAGCCGTCTGGGATGATGATGTTTTACGTTATATGGAATTTGCTATAGATTTTAAAGCCAGCGTAGGCGAGGATACCGCCAAACTACAGGGCATATATGAAGACATGCGCACATTCATCGACAAAAAACTGCCTAACCAGGTTGATACACCTGAGATACGCGATGTAAAAGGTTTCATCCGCAAAACCGAAGCTATCTCTGGTGCGAGGTTTGCAGGCTTACCGGATAGTAACATTCATTTCCAGGCTTTACCTTTCTACGAAACAGGCAAAACCAAAAAGAACTCCGTAGGCGAAGAGGATGTGCGTTTAACGATGGAACTTTTACAAAAAGTAAAACCCCAGCAAGTATTTACCGCAGGTGATTTTGCCGACCCGCACGGCACACATGTAGTTTGCTTTAACGTTATTATAACTGCATTGACCCGCCTGCGTAAAACCGAAGCATGGGTTAACGATTGCTGGGTTTGGATGTACCGTGGCGCATGGCAGGAATTCCCTACCCACGAGATTGAAATGGCCGTGCCACTTTCACCTGCCGAAGTACTGCGCAAGCGTAACGCCATCTTTAAACACCAGTCGCAAAAAGACAGGCCTGTTTTCCCGGGGGATGATGCTCGCGAGTTTTGGGTACGTGCCGAAGATCGTAACCGCGAAACAGCGCAAAACTACGACAAACTTGGCATGGCCGAGTATGCAGCTATGGAGGCGTTTGTGAGGTATCATTTTTAAGATAAATACCCGATCGTCATTGCTGTAAAGGTCAACTAATTCGGTAACAGAATTAGCTTTAAAGAATAAAGCTAATGTTATGCGAAATATTAACAATGATCTTACCTTAAAGCGGAACTATCTGAATAAGTACCGTTTTTTGATTGCTGAATATGAACAGTTAAAACGGGGAGAGCATCCATCTTTCAGGTTTGTCAAAGATTTTTATACAGCTCATAATACCGACCCGAGAAGTTTCTTAAAGTATTACAATCTGTATAAGCAGTCGGGTAACGAACTTG
>NZ_LGEK01000185.1 GCF_001636615.1 Mucilaginibacter sp. L294
AGATGTTTATAAGAGACAGATCAAATACAGCGAATAAAAGAAATTTAACTTTTCTACATTAATATACACCTGCCATACATACCAGATAGCCAAAAACTTATTACGCGATAACGACCCTTTCCTGATACGATAAACAGCCAGTGGGGTTTTTATACCATATGCATACTTAACGTGTTTTAAAATTCTAAGCCATAAACCGTAATCCTGTCGCTTAGGTATATCGGGCATATAAAATTTACCTATCTTTTCTATCCATATAAAAGCGGTTAAACATGATATTGGGCAGGTTCTGAGTAAATCTGAATAACTAACTTTATCTGGCACAATAAAGTCCGTATATAAGTCATTAAGGTTTTCATCTTTTCTTTCGTATGATGAGAACACAAAAGTGTAATTATTCTTTATCGAATACTCTACCGACGTTTGTATAAACTCGGGCATCCAGATATCATCGCTATCTAAAAATGTAAGGAATTGCCCCTTAGCGTTTTCAATACCTATGTTTCTGGCTTTTGCCGGCCCAATACTTACATCGTTAAAAAAATATTTTATTCTGCTATCCTTTTCGGCTAACCTGGCTATTAATTCGCGGGTACCATCGGTTGAATTATCATCAATTATGATCATTTCCCAATCGGTGTAGGTTTGGTCAATAACCGATTGAACTGTGTTTTCTATATAAAGTTTAGAATTATGAGAAGGGGTAATTATCGAAACCATTTGCGATTAATACTTAAATATTTATAAAGGTTACTACAATGTGTTAATTAAGTTTTTTTTAAACATAGCCGGCGCTCCTGCATATAAACTATTATCTTGTTCAAAACGCTTATTAAGAACAGACCCGGCGGCAAGTATTGACCTTGCAGGTAACACCCCACCACCAACAATTGTACAGTTCCCTGCTACCCAAGAGCCAGACATAATTTTCACGGGTTCAATAGTAGATTTTCCGAACCGGTAAGACTTATTGCTAAATACATGGTTACCCGATGAAATAGTACAATTAGGGCCTATCAGTACTTCGTCGTTTATTTCTACAGCTAAGCCAATAACCACGGTATTATGTGCAATGTAAACGTTATTACCAACTGTTAAGCCCGACAAAGGATTTAAGACAACTGATGATGCTACCTGAAAATCTTTCCCACAACCATTCATCATAAAAGAGTACAAAAATCCTCTTAACCGCATAAACAATGGAATGTTAGGCAAAAAATAGGTTATTGTTCTTACAAGCCACGAATATAAAATTGAGCTTTTAGCCTTCATGAAATATGCTTTTAATAAAATTTTGTATTGTAAAGCTTCTAATTTTTGTAAATGCTTTACTTCGCATAGTATTACCTAATTGTTTGTTAGCTATAAGTTCATCTATTTTTAAAAAAAAGTCTTTATCATCATTAAAGTTGGCGTAAAGTATCTCTTCCTTATGTGTAAATATTTTCGGTAACGCGCCAACAGGGGTACTAATAATATTTAGCCCATTGGCCATAGCCTCTAGTATTACCCTAGGTGAGCCTTCTGATAAGCTTGCAAAACAAAATATATCATGTGTGCGATAATAGTTATTTAATTCGTCCCGATTATCAACATGGCCCACAAACGTAACTTTTGACGCTATTTGCAATTCATCCACAATTTCTTTTAGCTCTGTTTCAAACTCACCTGACCCTATCACCGATAGAGTGGCCATTGGATACTTATCTGCAACATGTTTAAAAGCTTTTATTACTGTTTCTACACCCTTTGCTTTACGTAAATAGCCCACATAAATTAGCTTGTACGCATTATTAATAACATCGAGCTTGGTATCCATAAAAAAATCACTGTCCTTTAATGTAGAGGATGTTAAAGGAGTAGCGTTAATACCATATGGTTTTAACCGCTCAGCAAGATGGAATCCATTTGTAAAAGTAGTAGCTCCCTTGCACGCCCACATGTAAGAAAGGTGCTCGGGCATAAAAAGCGAAGTAAGTACTTGTTTTTTTAAAGCACTAAAATTAGGATTGTTCCTGGCTGCATCAATTGGGTCGCCTACAAAATGTATAATACGCTTTATCCCTTTTAAATATACTTTACTAAGCCAACCAAACGGAACAGGGTAACGTATGTAAATAATATCTGCAGTACCAATGTTTTTATAGGCTTTTATATATTGAGGCAAAAACCTAATAGTTTTCACATAGCTTTTAGCATGAGGAAGGCTTACAATATCTATGCAGCCAAAACTGTCAATATCTTTTAAACCTTGTTCCTCGGCATTATCGTTTACAATTACAGGGGATAGTAACGTTACTGTCTCTTATACACATCT
>NZ_LGEK01000186.1 GCF_001636615.1 Mucilaginibacter sp. L294
AGATGTGTATAAGAGACAGAAGTAAGATTGCCGCATCATCTGACAACTCATAAGCAACTTTTTCCTCGTCTAAGTATTTGGTTATTTTGAGAACTTCATGTTCCACACTATCAGATGATTTTAAAAAAATGTCGTCATTTCTTTTAAAATCAAAATATTCTATTTGAGATACTTGATATCTCTTCAAATCTTGAATGCCATTTATAAAAACAATATTTTTTTCAATAGAAATCTTCAATGTTTTATGTTTTTCGTTAGCTTTTTCAGTTTAAACCTGGCATCATCAACTGCTTTGTAAAGCCCTTCTGCTTCATTAATTATTTTTTGTGTGAGCTCCAATGCTTTTTCGTAGTAATCAGTTCCTAAATTTTCGATTTTTAGATTGTCGTGTTTCAGCTTCTTCAGTGCATCTTCAAGGAGTTCTAAAGGCTTATCCCGTTCTTCTTGATTAACAACATAGCGATGAGCTTGTATCAAATTACCAATAATTTTTTCTCTAAAATGTTCTCCCCACTTCAGGTCAATTTCTCTCTCACTTAATCGCTCACCGTCCTTACTCACTTTAAGCTCTTCAGGAATATCATGATTAACCTCATCTGCAATTTTTAAAATGTGTTGTTTTGCATCCTCATTACTTAAATACTTGGGTAGTTTTCTAACAAATTCATGAACCTTCCCCAAGTCGAAGTCTTTAGTCGTGAGATTTCGTTTACGTATGATTTTAAAAACAGCATCTTGGATTTTGCCAACCTCGTTTTCCTTAATTTTTAATTCACTCAAACGTTGTTTGTTCTCAAGAGTACCAGACCGAAAATTACTATAATCAATGAATGCTTGCCAACGTCCTTCCTTATCACTTACTCCATCGGAAATTGTATTGTACATTCCTTGGCGGTCAAAATCGCTTAAATATTTATCTACCCATTTTAAGGGTTGGAGGAATTCTTTTTCAAATTTCTTAACCTGTTTAGTGAATTCTTTATCAGGTAATTCATAATAATTAGGGTCGTCTCTTAATTGAGCCTGAAGTGAAAACCCATCATCTATATTGCGTTGGATTTTGATCGCTCTATTCAATCCTTGATACTCTGATTTACCCTCGCTTTGTAATTGATATCTATTTTCTATCTTTTGTATATCCAATTCGGTAACGCCTTCAGGTAAAATGACTACACGCATCATTTCAAATTGGGAATCTTGATTTCGTAACCTAAATAGCTCCTCAAGAGCCATTTTCCTTCTATTGCCATTTATCAAGAAACCATCACAGGTAATTATCGCAGGCCTTTGCTGCCCCTTTTGGGATAGCAGTCGTTTTAGTTTCTCATTTTCTTCTTTATCGTTATTTAAAAGAAACTCGCGAAGAATCTCTTGTGTATGATTATCTTCCTCTAATAATGTGTTTTTTGATTCTCTTTCATGACTTTCAACCTCTGCAATAATCCTTCCGTTGTTTTTCCGAAACCTCAAGTGCTTAGTTGGAATTATTTCAACAGGTCTTTCAATACGTTCCTTTAGTTCGTTTTGAAAGTCGATTACTTCTGTTGACGGTGGGCTAGCTTTTTGCTTAAATTGATCAATTATTTTCTTGAATTCTAAATTAACTTTTCTAGCCCCGTCAATTTTTAAATGACCGTTTTTGCTTGAGTCATAAAAGTTATTTTGAGTTCCAATCTGGCTTTGGATCGTTTGAGAATTTGCCTGGTTATTAAATTGACTTCCAGAACTAACATTTGTATTGTTTTGTTCCATATACTTGTTTATTGCCTGTTCAATAATAGAATCCGTGGGAGTGTATTCTCGGGTTGCAAACTTGGCTGTGTGAAGCTCCTTATATTCAATTAATTTACTAGTAGGGTACTCGATTACATTGTTTGTTTTTTTATGATGGTTACTACAGAGCAAAATTAAATTGTTATAATCTCTTCTGAATTCGTCATCGGATTCTGAATTGTATCTTTCACCACCTACTTCGGCAGCTTCTATATGACATATTTCGCCTATAACCGTACCAACTTCATCAACAATTTTTTCTTGACAATTAGGAAAGGCACACTGGTTTCCAGATAAAGCAAATAACCTTTTGACAACGGTGGGTTTGAGATATAATCTAGACATTGGAATCGGATAAGGTTAAAATACGAAAATCATGCTCATTAATTCTTTAACATGGATGCCGAAAATTATTTTTTAAGAACACAAGGTAGTAAAAGCATTTCGAAGTTTATAAAGTCTAAATCTTGTAATATGGGTGATAGTAGTATTAAACTGTCTATTATACACATCTCC
>NZ_LGEK01000189.1 GCF_001636615.1 Mucilaginibacter sp. L294
AGATGTGTATAAGAGACAGGGTTTAATTAATAAAAAAGTCTATTTTTGCGCCAAATACCATTGAAAAAATATATGAAAAAAAATATCTACCTTAATATTTTTTTGTTTTTCACCGCTCTTGTTATATTAACATTTTGTGCCGATCAAAAACGTATTGTTTATTTTCAGAAGGCCCTTAACCAGTCTGATACAATTAATGTTGCGCGGCAATATGTGCCAAATATACAGCCCGGCGATATCTTGTCTATATATGTAAGTTCACTAAATCCTGCGGCGAGCAGCTTTTTTAACCCATATAATTCATCAGGTGCGGCTATAGGTGCAGATAATACAACAACCGGTGCTGTTGCACCTTTAACTCAACCTACTGCAAATGGCTTTTTAGTAGATGCTGGCGGTATAATTGAATTACCATTAATTGGAGCAGTTAAAGTTGGTGGGCTTACTACAGTGCAAGTACGTGATACCATAAAAAACAGCTTGAAAATATATTTGAAAGAACCTACTGTAAATGTTAGGTTCTTAAATTATAAAATATCAATTATGGGTGAAGTTGCGCGTCCATCTGTATATATAATACCAAATGAAAAGGTAACCTTGCCTGAAGCCTTAAGTATGGCGGGTGATTTAACTATATATGCTAAACGAGAAAATGTTTTAATTGTTAGAGATAACAATGGGAAAAAAGAATTTGGCCGAGTAAACCTTAACACAAGAGAAATATTTACATCTCCGTATTATTATCTGCATTCTGGCGATTTGGTTTATGTTGAACAGGGTAAAGGTAAGGCTTCGCAAAATGATATAACTTATCGCGTTTTACCTATAATACTCAGTGCGTTGTCTTTCATAGCAATCATAATTAGCAGATATAAATAATACTCATCTACCTCTACACAAATGACCACTAATAGCGAAAATAATAATCTTGAATTTCAGGATGAGAATGAATTAAGTATAAGGGAAATTTTATACAAATACCTTATTCATTGGAAATGGTTTTTATTCTCTCTGTTGTTTTTTGGAGTTTTAGGTTATGCATACGTTAAATTAGCTACGCCGCAATATAAAATAGAAACCGACCTTTTAATTAAAGATAACAATGGTAATTTGGGCGGCCAAACGGATTTGTTAAAAGACCTCGATTTATTTTCATCAGATAAAATCATTGATAATGAAGTTCAAATTTTAAGATCAAACACCATCTTAGATAAGGTAATTAAAGGTTTAAAACTTCAAACTACGTATTTTAGTACAAAAGGAGTAAGAAGGCATGAAGTGTACGAGGAACTGCCTTTTAGAGTTGAATTATTAAGCCCTGTTGCGAATATAGATTATAGTATTATTTACACTATACGTTTATTAAACCCAAATGAGGCGGAAATAAATGGTAAAAAGTATCCTGTTAATAAGCCCGTTAAATTTGATGCGGGTTTAATTATAATAAGCACTAATCCAACTGTAGCACCGTTTAATGAAACCTTTGAAGTAAGGTTCTCAGATATAAGAGATGTATTTGAATCGTACAGCAAACGTATAAATATTACTCCGGTAAGTAAACAAGGTACAGTACTTATCATCACTTTAGAAGACGCTATCCCTGAAAGGGGTAAAAATGTTTTAAACAGGCTTGTTTTTGAATATAATAAGGCGGCAATTGAAGATAAGAATAAGACAACTTCTGCTACTTTAACATTTATTGAAGACCGGTTAATAAAATTGCAGGAAGAATTGGGTTCCGTCGAAAAAAATGTTGAGCAATATAAATCAAGTAATCAAATAACAGACATTAGCTCGCAATCGCAAATATTTTTGCAAAATGTACAAGGGAATGATGCTCAGTTAGGGAAAGTTAATATCCAGCTTAGCGTAATCAAAAATATTGAAGCCTATCTTAATAATTCAAAAAATGATGTTAGCCAGGTACCGTCAATGTTGGGAATTGAAGATCCTGCTTTACTTGGTTTAGTAACACAACTTTCAGAAACACAGCTTAAGAAACAAAGTTTATTACAAACGATACCAGAAACGAATCCAATTGTTTCATCTCTTAATAATCAAATTGCTGAACTAAAAACCGCTGTAAATCAATCACTTCAAAATTTAAAAACAGGCCTGCAAATTACAAAACAACAGTTGGATAGTAAGAATACCATGTTTCAGGCTGTAATTAGCAAAGTGCCTTCAAAAGAGAGAGGATTGCTTGACGTAATGCGCCAACAAGAAATTAAAAATAATTTGTTCACCTATCTTTTACCTGTCTCTTATACACATCT
>NZ_LGEK01000018.1 GCF_001636615.1 Mucilaginibacter sp. L294
AGATGTGTATAAGAGACAGGGTATATCAAGGCCTACCAGGCTGGCATTGTAATTTTTGAACATTGGCAATACAGCCGAAGTGGCGAATAACGCGTCCTGCTGCCTTAATGCCGGAGCCGATGCAACAAACCCGCTTGCAGATGGCGATTGCGGTGGTGATGAATTATAGCTTAAGCTATTTTGCGCCAATGCAACCCCGGTAGATAGTTTTATATTTTTACTCAGCCTAAAATCTGATGTGAACCCCGCGCCCGCGTTTACCTGGTTAGCGCTGCCTTCGGCGTAGTTAAAATAGGTTGCCGCATAAATGCTGAAATTTACCTTTTTGTCGTTTTGCTTATCAGGGTTTTTCTTTTTAGCAGGTTGATTCAGCTTTTCCTCAGCAAACATATCTGCCATTGTTGTTGGTTGTTTTTTGGCTGTGCTGTTTATTAAAGCATTGTTGTTTGCCGGCGTTTGTACGTTTTGCGTTGTGGCCGCCAATTGCGGCTGATGGGCAATGCTGTTAATGATCTTTTGGCTATCGATAGCAGGCGTTAATGTTACAGCCTGTACGGGTTGCCCGTTTTGCGCACTGGTTGGTACAGCCGAATTAGCAATTGCCTGTTGCTGTGCTTGCATACCTGTATTTACATTTGTGTTTACCGGTATTATATTAGTGTTAATAGCAGGTGCTTGATAATGTATAGCAGGTGTTACCGGGTTATTAAATACCGGAGTGCTATTTTTGGCAACGGCAGGCCGATCTGTTGTAACAGGTGTTATCGTATTTGGCTGGTTGTTATCTGTAGGTTTTGGCCCGGCAATTATTGGCTGTTCTTTTTTTACAGTGGGTTTTACAGCAAGGTTATCTACAGTATTGGGTTTGCTATTATACCATATACCAATGCCCAGGAATACAATGATGATGGCCGCGGCGCTGCTCCACCAAAGCCAGGCAACTTTGTTGTTCTTCTGTTCGGCCGCCGGGAATTTCTTCCTTAACTGCTCCCAGCCATGCTCAACACCGGGGTGTTCGTAATTATCAAACACCTCCCTGATGTGGTTAGTTAGTTTTTTATCAAACTGCTCATCCATGGTTTTGTGTTTCGGTTGTTAACAGGTGCCTCAATTTATCCTTGGCCCTGCTTAAATATACTCTTGATGAACTTGCAGGTAAATTCAATATTTTGCCAATTTCATCGTGATTGTAGCCATCTATCTCGTACATGTTAAAAATTGTGAGCTGTATGTGCGGTAATTGCTTCATCAGCTTTAAAATATCCTGTGCATTTAAAGTATCAATTACTGTTGCATTATTGCCAACACCGTACGCATCTTCAATATCGGTGTTGGTTTGGTGTTTTATTTCTTTGCGACGCCTGTCAATAGCGGTGTTTACAACAATGGTGCGTAACCAGGCCCTGAATGGTTTATCGGTATTATAAGCGCTTATATTATTAAAAACTTTTATAAAAGCATCATTTACAACCTCTAATGCATCATCTTCGTTAAGGCTATAACGCATACTTACACCCATAGCATAGCCATAGAACTGTTTGTATAGTAATTCCTGGTGTTTTACGCTGCCCGATTTACACTTACTGACTATCTCTTCTTCAGTAACGCGGTGAAGTAAATGCATTAATTATTATTAGTACTGCTCAGTCGATTAATAGAATACGCACTAAAAGCTTAAACGTTACAACCTTGCCGAAATTTTTTTATAAAAAGCAAATACCCATAACTTTAGCTATGCTAAACTACGGGTACTGCACTATTAAACATTAAAACAATAATTAATTCGTCTTTTTTAGGTCGTATTGCAAGCTTAAGGTATCTCCTGATGTTCTCACCATCTGAAAAATACTACCATTGTAAATATACAGGTATTCGCCATCCAGATGAGTTTTTGCAGGCGTTCCGGTTTTAGCTAATGTGCTATCTGCAAATTTTATCCCGTTTCCGGTAAACGCATATAGGCCCCTGCTGCCGGCATGTAGGGTAGTAGTATCGCCCAGTACACGGTATCCTCCGGGCTCAATAATTAATTTAATATTAGCCCTCAAAGTATCGATAGATTGATCGGCCTTCCTGTGTATTCGTCTAAATTCGCCCGAAAACGTACCCGACGGCGCGGAAGCCGGTGAATTATAGTAATAATTACTGCCATCTTTAAGGCAACCAGCTGCCAACGCCAGTAAAAGTGGTAGTATATAAAGACAGCTTCATATCATTGAGCTACACTTAACATTACGTGAGCAATTTAAAAACGATACAACAGGTAAATAATATTATACCTTTTTTGCTTCCTCCCAAAATACATCCATTTCGGCAAGGTTCATATCATGCAGTTGTTTGCCATGTTCTTTGGCCTTACTTTCAAGGTATTGGAAGCGTTTAATAAACTTGCGGTTGGTTTTCTCCAGCGCATCCTCGGGGTTAATACCAATAAAGCGGGCATAATTAATTAAGGAGAACAGCAGGTCGCCAAATTCGCCTTCGGCTTTCTCATGATCTATATCACTTTCATTAGCAACGTTATATTCATCTTTAAACTCCTGCAGCTCTTCCTCTACCTTGGCCCAAACCTGTTCTTTGTTATCCCAGTCGAAGCCAACACCGCGTGCCTTCTCCTGTATGCGTGATGCCTTTACCAATGCCGGTAGCGAGGCCGGTACGCCACCTAAAACAGATTTGTTGCCCTCTTTTAGCTTTATCTGTTCCCAGTTGCGCTTTACATCATCCTCGTTATTAACTACGGTATCGCTGTAAATATGCGGGTGGCGGTTTATCAGTTTATCGCAAATGCCGTTCAGTACACCGGTAATGTTAAAGCTATCGGTTTCTGATGCTATACGCGAGTAAAACACCAGGTGAAGCATAATATCGCCCAATTCCTTCTTTATTTCGTCCATATCGCCGCTTAGTATGGCGTCAGCCAGCTCGTACGTTTCTTCAATAGTAAGGTGCCTCAGGCTTTCCAGCGTTTGCTTTTTATCCCATGGGCAGTTTATCCGCAGGTCGTCCATTATGGTAAGCAGGCGTTCAAACGCGCCGGATGGGGTGATGGCGGTAACAGGTGCAGTTATTGGCATAATATGTTGTATAATTAACAAAGGTAATATATTCAGTTGGCAGTTATTAGTTTGCAGTTTGCTGCCTTGCTTTTGATAATAAGTAATTTTGCCTACTGCCTACTGCCTACTGCCTACTAATATTGCTAACGGCCCGCAACATCTCGCGTTTGCCCGGCGCGCCGGGAGCCTTCTCAACCTTAAGTCCCAAAGCTTTTATGGTACGTTTAAGGTTGCCGGTTATGGCATAGGTTACAAACACGCCGCCGGGTTTTAAAAATTTAAGGGTGTGGGTAATGGCCTCTTCGCTCCACATTTCGGGCTGGTGGGCTACGGCAAAAGCGTCGAAATATATTATATCATATTTTATTAGGGATGTAAAGTCAGCAAGGGCTGTTGGTGCAATTTGCAGTTGCACATAATTGTTCAGTTGCGTGAGCGATTTTAACGACGCCCGGTAGTTTTGCAGCATGCTTTGCCAAACGGGGGCAGGCACATACTGGCCATAACCGGTTTGACTAAGCATCTCATCCGTTAACGGGTATGCCTCAATGCCGGTATAAATAAGGTTGATTTGCTGTTGGGTGCAAACATTGGCTGTAAGCAAAAAATTTAGCCCGGTACCAAAGCCAACTTCTAATATGGATACATCGTTATTGTT
Organism: Mucilaginibacter sp. L294; assembly: GCF_001636615.1. Classification (GTDB taxonomy): domain Bacteria; phylum Bacteroidota; class Bacteroidia; order Sphingobacteriales; family Sphingobacteriaceae; genus Mucilaginibacter. Next base: position 3,718 of record NZ_LGEK01000018.1, read on the forward strand.
GGTGTTGCTGTTCTCCAGGAAATATTCAAGCCCCGATTGTACAAACACGTGCAGGCTCTCCTGCAGCGCCCCATTGCGCGAGTGGTAATTTTCGCCTACCAGCGCGTTGTAAATAGTGTTTGAACCGTCGGCAGTGGTAACAATTTGTAAGTGCGAAGCGGATTGGTCTGTGCCCATATGCAAACAAACAAAAGAAAAAGCTGAAAGTTAAATTCTAATTTCTAAAATCGAAATCCTGAAAATGGAGTGTTTGCAGAGAGGAGGGGAGAAATAACGCTAAAAAAGGTAAGGAAGCCGGAGCAATTAACCAAACCACCGGCCTCCAATAACCAACCCTTTAATTATGCCGTCATCGCCAGCAAGCGGTTTAGCTTGTTGCAATAATCGGGCAGGCTAATATGGCCTTTATCGTAATCCGCAACCAGTTCGTCCAGTTGTTTTTCAACCAGGGTGCGGTCTGTTTTTCCGTCATGAGTGGCCATTTTTAAAGTATGCAGCTTCTGCTGGGCCGATTTCCTCATCAACATAGGCTGTACATCCTTCGCCTGTATCAAAACCTTGTTCAGTTTTTGCCTGTTTGCCTTATCAAACTTTAGTATCAGGTACACAATAACTGATCCGGCTACCATAAAGTAGAAAAAGCTGGCAGTTGATGTTGTAAAAATTTCGTTCATATAAATTATCCTCTTCTTATTCAATTTATAGTGACAAGTAGTCCGGTTCAATTATTACGCAGACGAGCGTGCCGGGGTTACGCTTTTTTTAAAATTGGCGCGAAAAGAGTATAGCAAAAAGGGGTAAGACTAAAAAAAAAGCGGCTGATGTGCAAAAAACGGGCATAAACATTATCAGCATGTTATGTTTTCAAAAACAATCCGCCTACCTTTGCGGCATGTTATCCGGGCACTACAAAACCACCTTACGCTACGCTGTTTTTTTCATACTGATGCTGTTCGCCTTGCCGGCGCTATCGCAAACTACACCATCCTTTAAGTTTAAAACCATCGTTATCGATCCCGGCCATGGCGGTAAAGACCCCGGCGCGCATGGTGCATACTCTAACGAGAAAACCATAGCCCTCAGCATCGGCAAAAAACTAAAAGAAGTCATTAACGACGAGATCGGCGGCGTTGATGTGATCATGACGCGCAGCACCGATAAGTTTATTGAGCTGCACAAACGTGCCGAAATAGCCAACGATAATAAAGCCAACCTGTTTATATCCATCCACTGTAACTCATCGCCGGGCAAAGTTGGCAAGGGCAGGGGGGTACTGCTTTTGGTATACGGCTACCATCGCAAAGGCGAGCAACTGGAAGCCCTGCGCGAGAACGCGTCCATCTTTATTGAAAAGGATTATAAGAAAAAATACAACGGCTATGGCGAAGACGCCGCCGTAAATGAAATTGTACTGGCTGCCTTCCAGCAGCGCTACCGTAAGCAAAGCATCCATTTTGGCAACCTGCTTAACGAACAGTTTAAAGAAAAAGATGGCCGCAAAAGCCTGGGCGTGCGCGAGCAGGGCGTACTGGTACTACAACAAAGCGGTATGCCGGGCCTGCTGGTAGAAACGGGTTTTATCAACAACCCGGCCGACGAGAAATACCTCAATTCATCCGAAGGGCAAAACGATATTGTACGCTCTATCATCGTAGCCATAAAAAAGTATAAAGAAGGGCTTGAATAAAAAAAGCCGGGGCTTTTTTACTGCTGATACCATTACAGGTACAAAATTTGCGCGTATATTTAAATCTACCTAAAATATACCGCCATGAAACCCATTGTTAAAACATCCCGCAGAGATTTTATACGTAATGGTTCAATAGCCGCAGGGGCGCTGGTGCTTGGCCCTGCTTTATCGCAGCTGGCTTTGGGCAAGCCCGGCAAGCGCCTGGGGATTGCCCTGGTTGGTTTGGGTGGATATGCCGGAGGGCAACTAGCCCCGGCGTTACAGCACACCAAAAACTGCTACCTGGCAGGTATTGTTACCGGCACGCCCGCCAAAGCTGCCGATTGGGCTAAAAAGTACAATATTGCGCAAAAGAACATTTACAACTATCAAAACTTTGACCAGGTAGCCAAAAACCCCGATATAGATATTGTGTACGTGGTGCTGCCGGTATCAATGCATAAAGAGTACACCATCCGCGCAGCGCGGGCAGGTAAACATGTTATTTGCGAAAAGCCAATGGCACTGAATGCCGCCGAGTGCCGCGAAATGATAGCCGCCTGTAAAAAGGCCAACTGCTTGCTATCTATAGGGTATCGCCTGCATTTTGAACCGCATACTCAGGAAGTTATGCGCCTGGGCCAGAAACGGGTTTTTGGCAAAGTAACCCAAATTGATACCGGCAACGGGTTTACCTACAACGGCGACCCCAACGCCTGGCGCTTGAAAAAAGCCATGGCCGGCGGCGGCGGTTTAATGGATATGGGTATTTACGCCATACAGGGCAGTCGATATACTTTAGGACAAGAGCCCATAGCCGTTAAAGCCCGGCAGGAAAAAACCCGCCCGCAACTGTTTAAAGATGTTGATGAAACCGTTTTTTGGGAGCTGAAGTTTCCGGGTGGGCAAAAGGTTACCGGCAAAAGCAGCTATAACCACGATTGGAGCTACCTGCGCGCGCAAGCCGAAAAAGGCACCTTTGAGTTGCAACCAGCCTACGGGTATGACGGGCTCGACGGCAAAATAAATGGCAGACCCATGCAAATCCCCAATATTATACAGCAGGCCGCGCAGATGGATGATTTTGCCACCTGTGTTAACCTCAAAAAACAAAGCCGTGTACCCGGCGAGGAAGGGCTAAAGGATATGAAAGTGGTTGATGCTATTTACCGGAGCTTGGAGAGCGGTAAGTGGGAGAATATATAACGCAGTTATTCACTCACCATCTTGTCATCGAAACGAGGTACGAGGAGAAATCCTGTTCAAACATGCAGGCGGCGAAATTGCATAATGAACAAGATTTCTCGTCGCTGCGCTTCCCTCGAAATGACAGTTTAATCCATCCGTCATGCTGAACTCGTTTCGGCACGTATCATGCTTAGTATACCACTATAATCATCCGCCACTCATTGCCGCGGAGGCTACTTCTTTCTCTTGATAGAAAGAAGCAAAACCGAGCGTAGCGAGCTCATGAACACCAAAAACAAATAAAATAAGTGAATAAATCAAGACAGAAAAAAGCTTCCCCTCACAAGCCTTTACCTTTTGGTCGGCTTTTCTGTCAGGCCTTTACGCGCGTTCGTCACTTTGCATACCTAATTAGCGTTGGCTTTTAGCCAACGGAGTGCAGCACCGGCCCAACGGCACCTCCAACTGCGGCATAGTGTAACGCACGGTAACACTGAAACTGATAAAGCACTCACTTACAAAGTGCGTTACCAAGCCGCGACTTTTCTTTTGCGTTCTTTTTCTTTTGAGAGAAAAGAAAAAGAACATCCACAGGCTTGGCGCACACTCACAACCCATTCCTAACGAAGCACTAACCAGCAACCTTACTATCGGGAGATTGCTTCGTAATCGCAATGACGCTTGGAGAAAGCTATTATGCGAGAAGAAAGGCGATCCGCGGCGAAAGAAAAATCCTCTCCATCGTAAAAATCCGCGTAATCCCGGTTATATTTACCACACAATACCACCAAACCATGCATTTAAAAAAAATACTCCTGATGGCCCTGATACCCCAGCTTTTATCAGCATTTAGCTTCGCGCAAAAAATACCTTATGGCAAAAACCAGGCTGTGGGTAAGTATTACGATATACGCGGTATAAAACTTTATGTAGAAGAATATGGCAAGGGCGAACCTCTGCTTATGATACACGGTAACGGTGGCGATATGAGCGCCTTTAGCGAGAATGTACCCTATTTTTCAAAAAAGTACCGGGTGATATTGGTTGACAGCCGTTCGCAGGGTAAATCGGTTGATGCTAACCCCGCCATTACTTTTGAGCAGATGGCCGATGACTTTGCAGCCCTGCTGGCTGCCATGCATATACCAAAAGCCAATGTGCTGGGCTGGAGCGATGGCGGTATTAACGCCATTTTAATGGCTATTCGCCACCCCGATAAGGTAATAAAGTTTGCATCAACCGGGGCAAATATCACCCCCGATGCTTCCGCGTTTTCTGACCCTAAGGGATGGCCCGACTCAAAAAAATACTACGAGCAAAACAAGAACAAAAAATGGCGCACCGCTGCAGAAAAGAACAGCTGGAAAATGTTTATGCTTGATTGGGAACAACCCAATATAAAGCTAACCGAACTGCATAAAATTAAATGCCCGGCCTATATCATAGCCGGCGAGCACGATGTTATTGCCGATAAACATACCCGCCTGATACAGGCCAACATCCCCGGCAGTAAGCTATGGATAGTAAAAGGATCTGGCCATGGCACGCTGATAGAAAAGGCCGCAGAGTTTAATAAAAGAGTGGATGCTTTTTTTAAAGGTAAATAGTTAATTTGTCATCCGTTTTTAAAAAAAGATGTTTAAACATCTTTTTTTAAACTACATATCAAACCTTTATTTACCTTTGGCTCATACAAAAAATATTAAACTGAAATAAGCACACATGAAAAAGATCTTAACCTTAGCGGCAGTAGCATTATTTATGCAAACGGCTGTATTTGCACAAAGCACCTGGAAAGTAGACAAGGCGCACTCACACGTAAAATTTACCATCACTCACTTAGCGGTGTCAGACGTTGATGGTACTTTTAAAGATTTTGATGCATCAATTGTTGCTGCAAAGCCCGATTTTAGCGACGCTAAATACACTTTTACAGCCAACACTGCATCTGTTAATACCGAAAATGATAACCGCGACGGTCACTTAAAATCAGCAGATTTTTTTGATGTTGCTAAATTCCCAACCTTAACATTTGTTAGCACAAGCGTTGCTGCTGCCGGTACAAACAAATACAAAGTAACCGGTAACTTAACTTTACATGGTGTTACTAAACCGGTAGTTTTAGATGTTGCTTACCGTGGTACTATTACCAACCCAATGACTAAAGGCCCTGATGCCGGTTTTAAAATTACCGGTACCATTAAACGTTCTGATTTTGGTTTTGGCAGCAAATTCAGCTCGCCAATGCTAAGCGACGAAGTTGAACTGAACGCAAGCGGCGAATTTTTGAAACAATAATAGTTTTTCGAATATATAATTGCAGAAAAGGCGGCCCTTGTGATTGGGGGCCGCTTTTTTATTTATAAGCCTATCCGTTTAAACGTAAGCGTACGGCCAATAAATTTAAAGTGCCAGTAGCCTTTTACTTTTAGTTGGCCGTCTTTATTAATAGAGGCAGATGAGTTCCACTGCCGGCCGTGTTTGGCATCGTATATCATACCGTTTTCCCAGGTGTTGCTTGTTGGGTTATAGCTCAGGTTTTCAAGCACGTTCATGCCCAGTATTTTGCGGTTACGCAGGGTAGGGTCGGGGTTTAGGTTATCTGTCCAGTGATCAAGCTCCTGGGTATCATCGTGGTCATCAAACCATACAATTTTGGCTTTGTATTCGGCGCCCTCTTTGTAAACCTGTATCACCAGGCTTTTTTGGTCAAGCTCCCATTTACCGCAAACCCTATCGGCGGCAGCCATAGTTGTTGCATGATGGTTTGTACCACTATACAGCATAATTGCCAAAAAGCTACACAAAAAAAGTTTTGTCATACAATTGCCATGGGTATAGCAATATACACAATAGCAATGCCAATTAAAATATCAGGAAATAATTAATATTTTTTTAAATGCGCTTGAATGCCATGGTTTTACCAAGCAGTTTAACCTTCCAGTAACCTTTTACTTTTAGCTGGCCGTTTTTATCAAGGTAGGCCGCTGCGCTCCAGTATTTGCCGCTTTGTACCTCATAGATCTTGCCGCCTTCCCACGAGTCTGATTTGGGGCTATACGTCAGGTTCTCTACCACATCAAGCCCAAGCACTTTGCGGTTGCGCAGGGCAGGGTCGGGGTTTTTAACATCAGTAATGGTTTCCATGGGTTTGGCTTTGGTAACACCGCCGCTAAACCATATCATTCTGGCCTTAAAGGTGTTTTTATAGGCATATACCTCAACCCTAAGGTTTTTCTCGGTCGATTCCCACTTGCCGCAAATGCGGTTGGCTTTAGCGGTGGCGTCATCATCGGGTGTATTAGTCGCCTTAGCGGTAGTGAACGAACAAAGTACGATCAGTAATAAAGTGTATAAATAACGCATGCAGGGGGAGTAATATAGCGCTGCTATAGCCACAGCTAAAAACATTAACGCATAAATACGTAATTGTTTGTGATAACTGTTAAAATTATTAATCCCGATACCAAAATTGTTTCTATTTTAGATGCTTAAACCTTATGATGAAAAGAATTTTTACACTGCTGTTTATCCTGTGTTTGTGCGTTTCGCAATCGTGTGTCAAAAGCGGTGCTGATCCTTTTGGCGATGATAGTAACCTGCAGCCGGATGACCCTATAGCGGTTGAACTGCCAGAGGTGGATATCCCCCTGGTAAAAAGTATTGTTACGGCTGTTACTTTTAAAGATAACGGGCATGAATATAATACAGGCGGGCTTTTAGAACAATTTGAGTATGATAAGAAAAACCGTATCATAAAGTACGATTATAACCGTGGAAACTATGTTTATACGTACAAATATGACGTAGCCAATAGGGTAATAGAAGTAAATGAATGGGATGGCGATCAAACAACAGTTTATCACTATAATTATTATAAAGGTCGCATTGTGGTAAAATCAAACCGCGATGGTTATTCAATTTTCCTGAAAAGTGATGGTACGATAGATTATACGATCCCATACGGCAGTTCATCAAAAACATTTTACGTGTACGATGCTAAAGGAAATATGACGGGTAAAACTTACATAGATACCTGGGAATTGCCTGCCTATGGCACACACACTTTTGATGATCATCAAAACCCTTTTACCCGTGTTGCAGGTAATAACCTTCATTTTAAGTATTTAGCATCAATAATGTTGATGCGCGAGCCAAAAGGGAACCCAAATAACTCTTTATTTGCTGATAAGCGTACAGGTGTAAGTTACGGTGTTAAAACATATACGTACAATACCGATGGCTACCCTGTAAGCTCTAAAACAGTTTATCCGGATTGGGTGCTGCCCGATACCGAGGTTTATGAATACACCCGTTAAGCAAATGGCAGGTGTTGCAACGAAAACGTAATAGTTAAATTATTCCCTGCCTGCAGGCTGTATCTGCATCGCAGTTTATATATTTGAGATGTAAACCAATACATACCTCTCATCTGTATGAAAAAACTGCCACTGCTGCTGCCCCTGCTTGGGCTGGCCATATCTGCATCTGCGCAACAAAAAAATATATACCACAAGGGCTGGGTCGATTTTAATAAGAACGGCCGTATGGATGTTTTTGAAGACCCGTCGCAAAATATTGAAAAACGCATTGCCGACCTGCTCAGCCAGATGACCGTTGAGGAAAAAACCTGCCAGATGGCTACCCTGTACGGTTACAAACGCGTGCTTAAGGATGAAATGCCCGTTGCCAGCTGGAAAAACGAGATATGGAAGGATGGTATTGCCAATATTGATGAGGAACTGAACAACCTTACCTCGCACACGGATGATGCGCCAACTCAATATTCATACCCCTTCAGCAAGCATGCATCGGCCATTAATACCATACAAAAATGGTTTGTAGAAGAAACCCGGATGGGTATCCCCGTTGATTTTACCAACGAGGGGATCCACGGCCTTAACCACGACCGCGCCACCCCGCTGCCTGCCCCGATAGGCATTGGCAGCACCTGGGATAAGCAACTGGTGCGCCAGGCAGGCCAAACCGTTGGCCGCGAAGCAAAAGCCTTAGGCTATACCAACGTGTACGCCCCGATACTCGACCCCGCCCGCGACCAGCGCTGGGGCCGTGTAGTAGAGTGCTACGGCGAAAACCCATTCCTCATAGCCGAAATGGGCAAGCAAATGGTGCTGGGTATCCAGGAGGAAGGGGTGGCATCAACCCTTAAACATTACGCGGTATACAGCGTGCCCAAAGGTGGCCGCGACGGCAGCGCCCGTACCGACCCGCATGTGGCCCCGCGCGAGATGCACCAGGTTTACCTGTACCCGTTTCGCCGGGTGATCCAGGAGGCGCACCCCATGGGCGTAATGAGCAGCTATAACGATTATGATGGCGTGCCAATAACAGGCAGCTATTACTTTTTAACAGAGTTGCTGCGCCAGAAGTTTGGTTTTCAGGGCTATGTGGTGAGCGATAGCGAAGCAGTAGAATACTTATACTCCAAACACAAGGTAGCTGCTGATTATAAAGAAGCCGTGCGCCAGGCAGTTGAGGCCGGGCTAAACGTGCGCACCAACTTTACCATGCCGCAAACGTTTATACTGCCCCTGCGCGAGCTGATCAAAGAGAACAAGATCTCGATGAAGGTGATTGATTCGCGCGTGGCGGATGTGCTGCGGGTGAAATTTCGTTTGGGTTTGTTTGATAGCCCCTACGTGAAAGACCCAAAAGCGGCCGATAAATTAGTGCACACCGCCGCCGATGAGCAAATGAGCCTTAAAATGAACCGCGAGGCCATGGTGCTTTTAAAGAACGAGAACAACTTATTACCGCTTGATAAAAGCAAATACAAAAACATATTGGTAACCGGCCCGCTGGCTGTAGAAAGCAATTACACCGTGAGCAGGTACGGCCCGTCGCATAACCCTATCACATCGGTATTTGATGGTGTTAAAAAGTACGTTGGTGCAGCCGGCAAAGTAAGCTACATAAAAGGCTGCGACATGGTTGATGCTACCTGGCCCGAGAGTGAAATTATTGAAACACCGTTAACCGCCGCCGAGCAAGCCGGTATTGATTCGGCAGTGGCGCAGGCCAGGCAGTCGGATGTGGTGATAGCCGTTGTAGGCGAGGATATCGACCGCGTGGGCGAGAGCCTTTCCCGCACCGGGTTGAACCTTCCCGGGCGCCAGTTAAAGCTGATACAGGCCTTGCAGGCAACAGGCAAGCCAGTAGTTATGGTGATGATAAACGGGCAGCCGCTCACCATCAACTGGGAGAACAAATATGTGCCTGCTATTTTGGAGGCCTGGTTCCCGAGCACCCAAAGCGGGCAGGTAATTGCCGAAACCCTTTTTGGCGATAATAACCCCGGTGGTAAACTGCCTATCACTTTCCCTAAAACAACCGGGCAAATAGAGTTTAACTTTCCGTTTAAGCCAAACTCGCAAGCGGGGCAGGGCGGTAAAAATAGCTGGGGACATACCAGCGTTAACGGCGCGTTATACCCTTTCGGTTATGGTTTAAGCTACACCAAATTTGAATACAGCAACCTGCAGGTATCGCCAGAGAGAGGGCAATCGCAAGGTGATGTTACCGTTACGGTTGACGTGACCAACACCGGCCAGCGCCGGGGTGATGATGTTGTGCAGCTTTATTTAAAAGACGATGTAAGCAGCGTAACTACCTACGAATATGACCTGCGTGGTTTTGAGCGCATAAGCCTGAACCCCGGCGAAAAGAAAACCGTTACCTTTACCCTGCACCCTGACGACCTGGCCCTGCTTGATAAAAATATGAACTGGGCCGTTGAACCCGGTACCTTCCAGGTTTGGATAGGCAGCTCATCGCAGGATATTAAATTGAAGAAAGGGTTTACGATAGAGTAATAAATATAAATAATGGCGGCATCAGGACATTTTCTGTTTGAATTGATAAAAATTGCAATATTATCAATATGTTATGCAGGATTAATGATGCTGATCGGTAGAATGCTATTTGGTCGCGGTTATTTAAAATTCGGCAAACTATTCTGCATTATCTATACTGCGCTATTCATTTTCATGTTTACTTACTATGGAGATCATGGGCTTGGCGATGAGTCTAATCTGCCAATAGGACACTGGAAAATAGTAAAAGCTGGCGACGGTTATCCCTATTTTGAACCAACTGGCAATAAGAGACAAATTCAATTAAAAAGTTTCCTTGTGAACAAAGAAACATTATGCGCACAAACTGGCGAAGGTTATATCGCTTATGACCTGGTTACAGATAAGTTAAGCACTTTTTTAAATCAGTCTAATTATGATAGTTACGCAGCGATAAATAACTTGCCGTCATCACAGAGTTTTAAACTTTTTGATACACAATACACAAAATACTGGAGTGGATGGCGATTTTGGATGTTGCCTTAAATGTAGCTACTTTATGCTAAAAGAACATCTCCGCCCAGTCAAGCGTCCACGCTTACGGCTATTTTAAACGTCAATGCTTGAACCGGCGGTTTAGGCATTGTATATTTGCCATCATGCCAAAACGCTTCGACTGGATCCCATCAGGTTATAGGGAAAACCAAAGTATCAAAATCCGCACGGCTACTTTAGCCGATATGGATATCCTGCTGCAATTTGAGCAGGGTGTTATTACTGCCGAGCGCCCGTTTGACCCGACGCTGAAGGACGAACACATCAATTACTACAACCTGCCTGAGCTGATCACCGCGCCGCATTGCCACCTGGTGGTTGCCGAACTGGCCGGCGAACTGATTGGCAGCGGCTACGCCCGTATAGAAACCTCAAAAGTTTACCTGAAACATCCGCAGTATGCTTATCTGGGATTTATGTTCGTATTGCCACAGCATCGTGGCAAAGGGGTGAATAAAATGATAATAGCTGCCCTGCAGGATTGGGCTACCGGCCAGGGTATGAACGAACTGCGCCTGGAGGTTTACTACCAAAACGCTCCTGCCATTAAAGCTTACGAAAAGGTGGGCTTTATAAGCCACATGCTTGCCATGCGTAAAGGTTTGTAGAGGAAACTATCTGATACCCGCCTTGATTTTTGAATATATTTTAATGCTTGTATGCTGTACCTGTAAAAACATCCGTTTGTTTTTGCTTTAATGATGGTGTAATCAATTTAAATTTTAAAAAGTTTTTCAACTTATTGTAGTTTACCGCATTATTTATAATTTTATAGCAGAAACATAGGCCTAACTATTTAAAGGCACATCAAATACCGAATGGAAATAAAAAGCAATGGTGTAAAAAGCGGCTGGTTAAAAAACATGATCATTAAGCGGCTGTATTTTGATAAAGCCATGTCGTGTGCGGGATTGAGCCAGCTTTTTGACAAGAGCATCCCATCAATAGCAAAAGCTATAAACGAACTGATAAAAGAGGGATTTGTGATTGAGCAGGGGTACGCTCCATCAAGCGGTGGGCGCAGGCCATTGATGTATGCCATTAATACCAACGCTATGTTTATCCTGGCGGTGGCTATGGATCAGCTTTCGGCCCGTATCCAGTTGATCGATCTTAACAATAACCCGGTTGCCGAAATGGCAACGGTTGAACTAAAACTGCATAATAACGAGCAGGCGCTTTCGCAGCTCATCAGCCATTTAAATAATTACGTGGAAGAGAGCGGCATCGCCAAAAAGAAAATTGCCGGTATTGGCATTGGTATGCCTGGTTTCATCAATGCTGTTGAGGGGATCAATTATACCTACCTTGATGCCGGTGGCGAAAGCCTGAGCAAGTACATTGCTAAAGAAACGGGTATCACCACATATATTGATAACGATTCGAGCCTGATAGCCCTTGCCGAGCAAAAGTTTGGTATAGCACGCTCCGCGCAGGAAGTTATGGTAATAAACCTGGGCTGGGGCATAGGCCTGGGGATGATCATAGACGGAAAGATCTTCCGTGGATACAACGGTTTTGCGGGCGAGCTGAGCCACATCCCTTTATCAGACAATGGCGCTTTGTGCATTTGCGGTAAACGTGGCTGTTTAGAGGCCGAAGCATCTATGCTGGTTGTTGCCGAAAAAGCCGAAGAGGGTATTAAAAAAGGCCGTGTAACCAGCCTTAAACCACACAATGGTCAATCCAAATTAATGGGCGAGGATTTGATGGAAGCCGCCAACCAGGGCGACCAGTTTGCCATTGAACTGCTTACCGATGCCGGGTATAAAATTGGCAAGGCGCTGGCTATCCTTATCCACATCATGAACCCGGCAAATATTGTGTTGAGCGGCCGCGGCGCTAAAGTTGGTAAAATACTGATGGCCCCTATACAACAGGCCCTGCATAAATATTGCATCCCGCGCCTTTCATCGGGTACCGAATTACTGATCTCTTCACTTGGTTTTGATGCCGAGCTAATTGGCGCCGCTGTATTGGTGATGGAGAACTTTGATAAAGAAGAACGGGCCGTGAAGTAGAGATTAGTGAGTGGAGACTGGTTGCATAGAAAGTGGTTTATTCGTTTCAAGTTAATCCGTCATCATATAATATATGAAAGTATTGCTTTGGGCGCAATGGCTTGCGCCCGTTGTATTTAATTAAATAAGCAGCCCTGCTTGTCATTTCGAACGAGGTACGAGGAGAAATCTTTTACACTTTGCATCCGGCTTTGTATGTTCGATAAGATTTCTCGTCGCTACGCTTTCCTCGAAATGACAAATTGTTAGCCCATCCGCTGGCGCATGCATGCTACGTTTGCCACTATCAGCCAAAAATCAAATACAAAAAAACTCCCATGCGCCACACACCGGCACATAGGAGTTCCATCATCCTGCTTAAAATATTTTAGTTGCTTACCCGGCTGCTAATGTGGTATTTTACCGCTTTGTGATCTTGCAGCCAATCGGCAATGTAGGCGGCAACTTCCTGCCAGCCTTCCTGCCCGCAGATCCAGTGCCCGCGACCGGTAAATTCTTTATAATCGGATATACTTACCTCGTCACTATAAGCTTCCGCATTGCGTTTGCACAGTTTTGCGGGGATTATCTCGTCCTTTTCGCCGCCAATAAACAACAGGGGCGAGTGTGGCATTTCTACATCAATTTCACCGTCTTCGCCCATGCAATCGCGCAGTACGTTGCGGCTATCGTGCGTAGCGGTTTCTTCAAACGCCACTTTGGTATCCTCCAGGCTCATGGTGTTACAAAACGACTCGTGAAAACTTTCCAGATCGGTATAAAAAGGTTCGTTGCCCTTAAACGGGTTAGAGATAAGCGCGCTGTTTTTCATAAAACCCCAGTCAAAAGCCAACATAGCATTTGGCGCTACCGAATCTATAGCTACCCCCAAATCTGCAAGGCCTTTGGCAACCATTAGTTGTACAATTAACCCGCCTACCGAATGGCCTATTAAAATAGGTGGGTTATCCTGTACGCGTACCAGTGCTTCGATATTGTCAACCACGGTATGCAGGTGCATGTCGCCAAGGCCATTGGGCGGGTAATCACGCAGGTCCCGTGGTTCGCCTTCGTGTTTTGGCCAGGCGGGGGCAATGCAATTGTAACCCCTGTCGGTAAAAAAGGCTATCCAGTTATTCCAGCTTTTTGGGTTTTGGAACATGCCGTGAACAAAGATGATAGTTTTCATAAAGTAGTTTAGTTTCAATAAATTCAACCCCAAAACATACCAAAGGTTTATTTTTTTGCGCTTAAGGCAATAAATAAGTATTCTTGTAGGTTGATATTACTGTACGTCAGACAGTTATGCTGTCCCCAACTTTATAAATTTCATGAAACTTTATCCCTGCTTTGTTAAAATGAAGGCTGTAGTTTTTGTAGCGCTGTTCAATAAAAAAGTCTTTTGCGTAGCCATCATGCACAGGTAATACCTGTTTTGGCATAACCCTGTCGGCAAAACCGGCAATGCGCAGTTCATTAGCGAAGGGCGCCATAGTAACCAGCAGCAACAGTTCAATATTGGGGTATTTGGTTAACCGGGTTTCCATCGAATCAACGGGGTGCAGTACCTTATCGTTTATTAAAAAGCCGGTCATTTGTGGGATGGGGTTGTCCAGCAAAGGCTCGTGCTGCACCGGGAAAGCATCCAGCTTAAACGGCCCAATGTTATAAGTGCCTTGTTCCATCAGGTTGTAGGCCAAACCTTCTTTGGCAATAGTTTCGCCCACTTGGGTATTGGTGTAAATGGTGGCTTTACTTAGTGCAACTATCGCCTTCAGGTTTTCGGTATCCAAATGGTCCGGGTGTATGTGGGTGATGATAATGCTATCCACATCGGCAAACATTTGTGGGGTTACCTGCCCTTCGGCAAAGCTGAATTTGCCCGGGTCGAACAAAAGCTTATAGCCGTCAAGCTCAAAAACAAGGCAGGAGTGCAGGTATTTGGTGATTTTCATAACAACGGTAATTGTACATAGTAAACTTACCGTTTACAGAAAAAGTTTTTACCTACAGCAGCTGTTTTAATTCGTCGAAGTTATTGATGGTGGCCACCTGCCCGCCCGCTACCTGCCCAAAGCCGTATGCGGCAAAAATGAAAGGTACGCCGGCTTTGGTTGCCGAGTCATAATCGCCGGTGGTATCACCTACATAAACCGGATTTTGCAGGTTATGGTCGTTCACAATATCGCGTATATTATCAGCCTTTGGGTTACCCTTTGTGCCGTAACACTGGTGCGCTAAAAAATGCGGGTGCATGTTGTGCAGGTCTAAAAACAGTTCGATATAACCGCTTTGGCAGTTGCTTACAATGTAAAGCTTGTATTTTTCACCAAGGTAGGTAAGTGTATCAGTAAGGTTGGGGTACAGGGTACCACCCTGTTTGTGCAGTATATCCAATTCGGCAACCGAGCATAGCTGCTGCACTTCGGCGCGTTGTTCGGTACTTAAAGCAGGGAACAGTTTTTCGAAGATCTTATCATAGGTCATCCCGGTGATAGAGCGTACACGTTCGCGGGTCATTACCTCGTGGCCCATGTAAGGCGCTTTATCAAGCGCGGTTTGCCAGGCTTTGGTAATGGTTTCGGTGCTGTCCCAAAGGGTGCCGTCAAGGTCAAATATTATACTGTCGAGTTTATCTTTTAAGCTATTCATTACTGCGTTTTGTGCCGCAAAAGTAGCAGTTTATTTTTAGCGGATGGTTGCCAAAAAGTAATTAATAGCCAGGGAAACGGCCAAATGAAAATAATGCGGTTAATGCCGGGATGGCCAGTAAAATAAATACCCTGGCCTGCTCTGCTTTGTCAGAATCGCCTTTAACAATTACGTGGTTAATATCGGTTATGATGGTGTTGATGAAGTTTTTCATGGTAAACATATTTATTACTTATGTGACCATGAATGATTTTAAAGGTTTAATGAATGAATGATTGTAAAACGGATGTTACGAATTTGTCTTACGCGAAAAAGTAGTTTGATTGAGTTTAACAACTTACGAGAAAAAGTTTCTCACGCAAAGACGCAGAGACGCAAAAGGATTATTAGTCAATTTTGGTATAGCTTCATACAATTGGATAAAATTGCGTCTTTGCGTGAAATAATAATTATGTGAGTTTAATCCCTACTCATTATCATACAAAACCGTATTGTGGATATTCCAGTCCTCAATATCAATTAAACCCGGTTTGGTTTGATAGTGGCTGTCATCGGTGGGGCATTTTACTACATAGCCATCGTTATTAGCAAGGGCAATAATAGGGTGTGCGCCACACTGCTTGCAGGGCTTACAATAAATAGACTTGGGTATAGTTACATAGCCCTTCATATCATGATATATGGGGTTTTACTCCCTGTGGTTGTAGGTTTAAAAGAGAACAGTTTGCCCTTGGGCAGTCAATTTGTTTTTTGCGCGGGGGATTACTTTGCGTCGTTTATTTCTATCCAATAACCGTCGGGGTCCTGGATATATACCTGCGACACACCATCCACACGATGCTCTACCTGGCCGGTAACACCTTTCCAGTTGCTGTAGGGGATCTGCTTTTGGTTAAGCAGGGCAATAAAATTGTTGATAGAAGGTACACTGAAGCAAATATGATCGCCAATAAGCTTTTGAGCCGGCGAGCAGCCACCCTGTATAACATGCATAGCAATATTGGGGGCTATATTATACCAGGTGTGTACGGTATCTTTAAACGGGTTGGGGATTATCTTTAAATTTAATACAGAGGTATAAAAAGCGTTACTTTTTTTAAGATCTTTTGAGCAAAGGGCCACATGGTTAAAAACAACTTTTGCAGCGGTTTGCGCATGGCTTACCATCGGCGAACCTAATAACAGCAAAGCTGCTATTTTAAAAGCCCGGTTTGTTGTGTGCGTTAATTTAATAATGTTTAACATTTAAGGGATTGTTAAATAATGTTTTAAATATACACGTTGAGAAGTAGTAAAGTAATTATTTAGCATATTTAATTGTAAAAATTACGAATATACTTTTAGCCAAAATTGTACTTTAGTAAACCAACAATTCGCCCTATGGATAGCACCGGTACAAAAAAGCCTGCGGTTATAGCCGTTAGCGCATTAATATCAGCACTTACCTGGTTTGCGCTGGTGATGCAGTTTTATTTATCCATGAACCTCTATATGGCCCAGGGCCGAACCGTTGCCGGCGCCCTTACCGAGTTTTTCACCTACTTTACTATACAGTGTAATATTATTACGGCAGCGGGGCTTACGGCGGTGGCACTGGGCGGGTTTTCAAAAAGCTTTTTTTTTCGCCCGGGGGTTTTAACAGCCAGCGCGGTTTATATTAGTATTGTATTCCTGGTGTATAACATCGCGCTACGCGGCATTGCATACCCCGAAGGCTGGGCACGTGTGGCCGACGAACTACTGCATGCCGTTTGCCCGCCATTATTCGTGATTTTTTGGCTGGCCCTTGTACCCAAGCAGAGTATTGTTTGGAAGGATGCCTTTAGCTGGCTTTGGTACCCGTTTTTTTACCTGGTTTATGCATTAATACGCGGCGCTTTATGCGTGCGGTACCCATACTTTTTTTTAAATGTTATTGAGTACGGCTATCCCCGGGTGTTTATTAATATAGCTATACTGATGCTGGTGTTTCTGGGCTTTAGTATGCTGTATGTTTTTATAGGCAAATTGACGGGTAAAAAGGTGGCTGCCTGATAAAGCTCAGTTACTTGCTCCCTGTTTTTACGCCCCGCATAATTCAACAAAAAGCTAATAAGCGTTATTGCTTATTAGGGTGTAAATTGTTGCCTGTCGCGCTGCATTTGCGCTTAATCCCTGTATAATATGTGTTTAATAAAGGGCGCAGGTGTTCCCTTTTTTGCCAGTAGCTTGTGTAACATTTTTGTGAGGCTTATGGTGTGGATTAAACTTTGCCATACTACAGTAGTTTAATTTATATAAACAATAATTAAGTATTAAAAACATAAAGTTATGAAAAAGGAAATAGTAAAATTGTTTGCGTTATTAGTATTTGGCGCAACAGTATTAAGCAGTTGTTCAATAGAAAACAGGGGCCATAGAGGCAGGCATGACAATGGCCGTAATCACGATCGCCATGATAACCGTAACAGAGGTTACTAACTAAATCATAAAGAAAAATTCTAACAGGAAATACAAACCATTATGAAATACTTAAAAGTATTAGCCGTAGCCGTAGTTGCCATGTTTGCCTTTGAAGGTGCAAAAGCACAAGTAGTAGTAAGTGCCCATATAGGCACACCGCCACCAACCCGTACTGTTGTGGTTGAAAGACCGGTTGACCGTGTTGTGGTAGTAAACAGGCACTATCGCCGCCACCCGCGTTACCGCCGTACAGTTGTGGTAAACAGGCCGGGTTACTACCGCGAACATCGCAGGCGTGTAGTGGTTAGGCATTACTAATATTATAATAAATAAAAAGCCCTCCCGTAAATTCGGGAGGGCTTTTTTGTTAGCGGGTTATCAGTACCCAATCTACATAATATTTGGCGTTACCCGCCTTTATCTGATCTACAGATGCCTGCGATAAACCGAAATAAGGCTTGCTTACTTTATTCACCCCGTTTGGATAGCCGCCACCCAAAGCAAAATTCAATATCAGGAACTTAGGGTTATCAAATGCCCATTTACCATATTTCTCGGCCATGGCCCGGGTTACGGTGTAGGTTACCTTGCCGTCCACCTTAAAAGTTAAGCTGTTTTTTGTCCAGTCTACACTGTAAACGTGCCATTGGCTTGCATTGGTCCCCTTTGGGAAGTATGCGCGGTAAACCAGTGGTGTATTGCCAAAATAGCCCGGCCCGTGCAGGGCGTTGCTGATCCAGCCGGTGTTGCCCACGGTTTCCATAATATCAATTTCGCCGGTGGCGGGCCATTGGCCTTTGCCCAGCGCCCAGAATGCGGGCCACATGCCATCGCCGCCGGTAACTTTTACCCTTGCCGATGCGCTGCCGTAGGTAAACATCACTTTATTGCGGGTATTGATGCGCCCGCTCACCAAATCGTACTTTTTGCCTTCATTACTGGTGTGGCCGGGCTTGTAAAGCGCTTTTAAGATCAGTACGCCATTTTCGGTGTATATGGTTGCTGCCGAATCGATGTAGGCCTGTTGCTCATCGTTTACGGTACGGCCGGTTATTTCAACATTCCATTTACTGCGGTCGAGCGTTTTGCCTTTAAAATCGTCAAAAAACACCGTATCTGTTTTGGTTTGCTGCGCAAGGGCTGCCGTTGCCGAAAACCATAATAAAGCAGGCAGGGTTAATAAGCGTAATTGCATAAAAGCTAAAATATTTGATAGCTAAAGTAGGTAATAACCTTTAAATCTGTGGTTTTACAATCCAATTACTTTAGCTTTTATATATTGCGACACAAAGCTTTAACATAATGCACAGAGGCGGTTTTTTAAGATTTTTCCTGCTGTTAGCGGCAGTTACCCTATTGATGGACTGGTACGTATTTAACGGGTTGCGCACTTTCACCGCCGACTGGCAATCGCGACCCATGCGGCTGGCCATTACCTGGGGCTTTTTGGTAATATCGGTAGGGGTAACGGTCGTGTTCCTGCTGGGCTTTGGCAGTTTTAGCACCGCAAAGGGCATGACGCCTTTCCACGAGTGGATGCTGAGCCTGTTCTTTACCTTTTTTGTGACCAAGCTTTTCTTTGTTATTGTACTTTCTTTAGGCGATCTGGGCCGTTTTGTTTATGGTATTGCCCATCACGTATCAAACGAGCAAAAGCCCGGCGAGGCCTATTTCCCCGCGCGGCGCAAATTTGTAAGCGAGATAGCCATACTGATAGCCGCCTTTCCGTTCACCTCATTTTTTTACGCCATGTTTCGTGGTAAATACGATTACAAGGTACACCGCCAAACCCTTTATTATGATGAATTACCCGAAGCTTTCGACGGGTTTACCATTACGCAACTCTCTGATATCCATTCCGGCAGCTTTGATAATGTAAAGGCCATGCAACGCGGTATTGACCTGGCTAAAGCGCAGAAATCAGACCTGTTTGTATTTACAGGCGATCTGGTTAACAACGCTGCCTGGGAGATTGAACAATACATCGACCGTTTTGGGCAGATAAAAGCGCCATACGGGCAGTTTTCCATATTAGGCAATCACGACTATGGCGATTACATTCAATGGGATAGCGAGCAGGAAAAGCGGGATAACCTGGCCAAACTAAAACAACACCATGCCGAACTGGGCTACCGTTTACTGCTTGATGAGAACGTGGTGATAGAAAAAGGCGGACAAAAAATAGCACTAATAGGTGTGGAAAACTGGGGCGAAGGTTTTGTGCAAAAAGGCGACCTTGACCGCGCGCTGAAAGGTGCTGACCTCAATGCTTTCAAAGTACTGCTGTCGCACGACCCAACGCACTGGGAAAAGAAAGTGCGCTACCACCCGGTTGATGTACATTTAACCTTATCTGGCCATACGCACGGCGCGCAGTTTGGTATTGAAGCAGCCGGCTTAAGATGGAGCCCGGTTAAATACCGCTACCTGGATTGGGCAGGCCTGGTTAATGAAAAGAACCGATATCTGTATGTAAACCGTGGGTTTGGCTTCCTGGCCTTTTCCGGTCGTTTAGGCATCTGGCCTGAAATTACGGTGATAACGTTGAAGAAAAAAGGGGCATAACCAACACGTCATTGCTACGTCGCTACGCTCCTCGCAGCAATGGCGTTCAGTGAAAATCGTATAATCCTAAAAACCTGCTTAATCCCGGTTTAACTCAACCACTTCCCAAACTCGTAGAATTTTTTAATGCTGATGCCCACTTTGCTGCCAGCGGAGTATTTGCGGCGGGCGTGGTTAATTACACGCAGGGTAACTTCATCGCGCTCGATGATCAGTTCTTCAAAAAAGCCCTTAAAAAGCACTTGTTTAACCGTCCATTTGGCGCCCATGCCTAAAGGGGAAATGGTAATATGCTCGGCGTAAATAACTACGGTGCCACGTTTTGATTTGATGCCGCAAACTTTGGCCTGCGCGGCAGTAAGCTCGCTGCAGCTTACCAGTATTTTTGAGGTATAAAGTAGTTTTGGGTTATGGTAAAGCTCTTCAGGAGTGCTGTACTCCACTATCTCGCCTTCTTTTATCACGATGAGTTCATCAGCCATAGAAAGCAGTTCGGCAGGGTCATGCGATACCAGGATCACGGTAACGCCCCATTCCTTAACAATCTGGCGGATATCGTGCTGCAGGCTTTCGCGGTAGTTGGCATCAACCTGGTTAAAGGGTTCGTCCAGCATCAGTACCTCAGGGCGGTTTATCAGCGCTTTGGCAATGGTAACCCGTTGCTTTTCGCCGCCGCTTAGCTTGCCGAAGGGCAGGTCGCGCAGTTCATATATGCCCAGCAGGTGTAGCGCCTGGGTTGCTTTCTGAATTTTGTAGTTGGCATCTTCTGTTGGCAGGCCCCGGCCTACATTGTCCCAAACGTTGGCGCTCATATCCATATCAGTGTGATCCTGGCTTACCATGGTAATAACGGTATGCGCGGCGGTAACATGAGCGGTACGTACAGGGAGGGGCTGGCCGTGAAAAAACACATCGCCCGAGTCAGGTTTCATAGTGCCTGAGAGTAGTTTGAGCAGGGTAGTTTTGCCGCTGCCGCTTTCGCCCACAATGGCGGTGATTTTGCCTTTGGGTATAAAAACTGTGATATTATTAACGCCGGAAGATTTATCGCCAAAAAAGTTTTTGGTAACCGATATGGTTTCCAGTATCAGATCATCTTTCATTTTTAAACAAGGTTCTTAAGCGCCTAAAAATACAATTATCCTAAACCTATACGGCATCAATTTGCGCGATGTGATAAAAATATTTTTTGGTAACCGGATGTCATCCTGAACGATAGTGAAGGATCTGATATTGAACAAGCATGAAACGATGTGGTGGTTAATAGATGCTTAGCTATCGCTCAGCATGACAAGGAGGGCTTTTACGCTTTCCCCCGCAAACAATTTTGCCCAAATACACATTCCACTAATGAATCGATCTAATAAACCATCGTCATGAACAAAACCATCGGGATAGTACTCATCATTATTGGCGCGGTAATGCTGGTATGGACAGGCTTTACGTACACCAAAAAAGAAAAAATTGTAGATGCCGGCCCTATACAGATCTCGGCCGACAGGCAAAAAATAGTTAACTGGCCACCATACCTGGGCGGGATATTGCTGGTTGGGGGCATTGTTATTGTTGCCACCGCTAAAAAATAATAGTACAGCTGTATATTTGCCCCTATGGAGCCCACCTTTTTTAAAACCCCGGCCGATTTTCGTAACTGGCTGCTGCATCATGCTGATCAAAAAACCGAGTTGCTTGTGGGCTTTTATAAAACCGGTAGCGGTAAAGCAAGTATAACCTGGCCGCAATCGGTTGATGAAGCGCTTTGCTTTGGCTGGATTGACGGCGTGCGCAGATCATTAGGACCCGAAAGTTATACTATCCGTTTTACGCCCCGTAAACCTACCAGCATCTGGAGTGGTATAAATATTAAAAAAGTAGCCGAACTAACCGAAAAGGGGCTGATGCAACCCGCCGGGCTTGCCGCCTACGCCAAACGTAAGGAGGAAAGATCGGCCATATATAGTTTTGAAGTGGATGAAATGTTTTTGAAACCCGAATACGAACAGCAATTTAAAGCCAATAAAATAGCCTGGGAGTTTTTTCAAAAACAGGCGCCATGGTATAAAAAAACATCCGTTCACCGTATTATGACGGCTAAGCAGGAGAAGACACAGTTAAGCCGGTTAGAAGCATTGATAAAAGTGAGCGAAAAAGGGGAGAGGAATTAATTATCTATTAAACAACCTGTCATGCTGAACGATAGTGAAGCATCTATTCGCCGACACGCATAGCTGATAGATCCTTCACTATCGTTCAGGATGACAAAAGGCGTAGAATGGCAAATGCGCTTACACCAACTTCCCATTCTGTAAAGCATCCTGCAATACGGCTACTTTAAACTTTGGTTTATAGCAATAACCCGCCAGTTTTTTTACCCAGGGGCGTTTGTAACCAAACATCAGCTTAAGCATCCTAACCCTTGCCGAGCCTTTTGGATAACCGTATTTATACCAGCTGAATTTGGAGTTATCCACCTTGAAATGTTCGGCAAATTCGGCTAAAAAAAGGTCTATTTCTATATCGTAGATATCCAGATCCAAGTCGATGCTGGTATTGGAGTGCAGGGTTGCAGGATCAACCCGGTACACTTTGTACCGGTTACAGTAATCAATTATAAAATCTTTTAACTGCGGTTGAATTTGCTCCATACAATGCCTTAATAGTGAATAAAGGACACCGTTTTTTGCCCGGCGTTGCAGTTTAAAGTTAAGAAAAGGGATTTTAATTTGAAAAAATTTAACTTTTATTAACTCACCCCGACATTGTTATGCTTGTTCACCCTCTCTCCGTAAGCGGTAAGAGGGTGAAGAATTTTATACCGTCTTCTCCAGTTTAAACATTTCTACCGGCTGGTTTAAAATGCCGTTGCGTTCAGTGATCTGCAGGGGGATAACTTCGCCGGTTTTGGCGTAGCCACGGCGTTCGTACCAGTCTAACAGTTCGGTGCGGGTGGTAATAACCGTCATGGTGATGGTGTGATAATTAATACTGCGGGCGTAATCTTCGGCAGCTTTTAGCAGGCGCCTGCCCAGGCCATTTGCCTGTAGCGTTGGCAATACGGTGAGCATGCCCAGGTAAAGTTTTTCGCCACGTTTTTGCAGGTACACACAACCGGTTAACTGGTTATCTTCATTGGTGTTTTTTAGGATAATGGCATTCGGGTCGCTCATTTGTTCGGTGAGGCCCTCATCGTCGATGCGTTGCCCACCTATCAGGGAAGCCTCAGTGGTCCATCCTTTTTTTGAGCTTTCGCCACGGTAGGCAGAGTTGATCAGTACAACAAGTTCAGGTACATCGGTAAGGGTAGCAGGTGTTATTGACATGCTGCAAATTTATTAATTAGGAGCAAATGTTATAAGAAATTGTAAAGGGGAGCCTGTCGAACCACGATCAATATCACCTAAAACCGCCCTTGAAACGTCCAAAACCGCCCCTCAAACGCCCGAAGTGTTCACGTTCACTGCCGTGAACGCTGGTAATGATCTGATAATCAAATATTTCCTATTATTTCAATGGCAATACACTGGTAGTCAGCAGTTTTCTGTTATTTGATACAGGCAATATTACGCCACTATGGGCAGTATACAAGGTTTGAACTGTTGTGTTGAACGAGCGTAAAGCATCTAACCGCTGATATGTATCCCCTCTTCCATGTCAATCCCTTTTTAAGTCCCGCCGGGGTTTTATAAGCCAAGCTGACAAAATAAGGATTATATCCGGCTACAAATTCCTGTAATCTTCCCGTACGGGGCTAAAAATATCTATCAGCTTGCAATTGGTAATGGCAACCCCGCTATGGCGCACGTTTGATGGGATAACGGCAAACATGCTGGCATCCAACACCTGCACCTCGCCATTTACTGTTAGCTGGAATGTCCCCTCGAGTACAAAAGAAAGCTGCTCGTGTACGTGTGCATGATCGGGTACGCTGTTACCGGCCGCTACCTCAATAAAATTGATGGTGTTGTTGGCGGTATGGATCAGTTTAGAGAAAAAGCCGGGGGCTATTTCTTTGGTGTCGATGTCGGCGAATTGACGGAAGACGGTGGTGTTCATGGAGGGGAAATTACAAAAATCACACGTTATGTGGAATTTATTTCGGCATCGTTCTGTCCGCTTTCGCCCGAAGCTGTTTTATCTGAGGGGAAAAAAGAAAAATCTTAATAATCGTATAAATATGCTTAATCCCGGTTCAGCCAACAATATATTTACTACCCGGCAAATAGGATAACAACTTTATGCCAACATAGGTCACCAAAAAAGTACTGATAGCCAGTACAGGGATAACCAGTACCACATCGTGCAGCCAGTTATTGATGATGGGGAACAGCTGTACCAGTACTAAAATATGCGCCAGATACATACCATAGGTAAGGCCCGATACTTTGGCGAAGAAGCTTTCGGCAGCGCCGCTTTTAAAGCTGATGATACGGAATATCATAAACAAGCCTGTAGCCATCAGCGCCACATTAATGGTAGGGAATGACCAGGATAGCTCCAGTTCGGGGATGTCTTTAGCGAATGGCAACTGGTGGGCAAAAACAAGGTTGGTGATGATGTACCCAATAATAACCATAACTACGCCCCATAAAAGCCCAACGGATTTGGAGAGGGTTACATGCTCTTTGATATAATTACCCAGCAACAGGTAGCCTATATAACCCGAAAAGTAATAGCCGGTATGGTACTTGTTCCAGAAAGCTTCGCCTAAAACTTCGGGGTAAATGGTTTTAATATAGGGGAAACAAAGGGTGATAGCCCATACCAGTAAAAAGAATTGTTTAAACCGTTTTGAGGCCGTTTGTACCCATGGCGAAAATATGGGGATAAACAGGTAAACACCGATAAACATATACACAAACCAAAGGTGCCCCGCGCTTGGCGCAAAATTAATAGGGATGGTGTACAGATCATGCCACATTTGGCTTAGGTTAGATGTGCCCAGCAGGTAAGGTACCAATGCATACATAGCGCTCCAAAACAAAAACGGAACTAACAGGCGGGTAAACCGGCGTTTATAAAATACGTTTGCAGTTTCTTTAATGGGCAGCAACAAATAGCCCGAGATCATGACGAACAACGGTACGCATGCCCGCATAAAGCTGCCGTAATTATTTACCCAAACGTGGTTTTCGCGGATGATCTGCCCTTTATCGCCTATGTAAAAAAACTCGCCCGAGTGTACGGTGAGCACCATTAAACAGGCAAAAATTCTTAATATATTTAAATATGCGGTGGGGCTGCTTTTAAAAGCTACATTGGCAGGGGCAATTGTGGGCATAGTTTTTTTAATTGGTTGCCTAATTTATGTAAAAACAACGTAAATTGTACAGCAAATAAAACTTAGAGCCGCTTTGCAGGTTTTGACAATACATCATTTAAGCTATGGCATTTATTGATTATTATAAGATACTGGGTATAGATAAGGGCGCGACTGAAAAGGAGATAAAAAGCGCTTACCGTAAAATGGCCCGCAAACACCATCCCGACCTTAACCCAAACAACGCCGAGGCCGAAAAACAGTTTAAGCAGGTTAACGAGGCCAACGAGGTTTTAAGCGACCCCGAGAAACGCAAGAAATACGATAAGTATGGCGAAAACTGGCAGCACGGCGAGGCTTATGAGCAGCAGTCGCGTCAGCAGCAAAGCCAGCAGCGTAGTTATGGCGGCGGTGGTCAGCAGGATTTTGGCGGATTTGGCGGCGGTAGCGGCGGCGATTTCTCCGATTTCTTTAACTCGATGTTTGGCGGCGGGCCACCGGGGAGTGGGAGCGGCAGGGGGCAGCAGCGCTACCGCGGGCAGGATATGAATGCCAGTCTGCAACTAAACCTGCGCGATATACTGGAATCGAAAAAGCAAACCATCACCGTTAATGGTAAAAATATTCGTCTTACCATCCCCGCGGGGATAGCGGACGGGCAAACCATAAAAATTGCTGGGCATGGCGGCCCGGGCAGCAATGGCGCACCCGCCGGCGACCTCTATATTAAATTTGCCATACCCGATGATGCCGAGTTTAAACGCGTAGGTAACGACTTGTACCGAAGCATTAACCTTGACCTGTATACCGCTGTTTTGGGTGGCGAGATAACTGCCGATACCATTACCGGTAAGGTAAAGTTAAAAGTGGCGCCCGGTACGCAAATGGGTACCAAGGTGAAACTAAAAGGCAAGGGCGTACCGGTATACAAAAAAGAAGGCCAGTTTGGCGATTTGTACCTCACCTACAACGTACAATTGCCAACCACCCTTACCGAAAAACAAAAAGAGTTATTTGAAGAACTGGCTAAATCATAAACCGATATGAGAACAGAAAATTTAATAACCGTGAACGATTTTTGTGTGTACCACAATGTGGAATACACCTTTATTGATTACCTGGCCGATGCCGGGCTGGTTAAGGTTACTACCGTTAACAAAACCAGCTGCATCCCGCTGGATGAGATACAAAAACTGGAGCGCCTGGTACGCCTGCATAACGAGCTGGAAATAAACGAACCGGGCCTGGCAACCATTAATAATTTACTGCAAAAATTGGAAGATATGGAACAGGAAATGAGTGTTTTACGTAGCAAGTTGAAGGTTTATGAAAGGTGATATTCCTAAAAGGAGTGGTTTTTTATTAAACCTTAGCGCGGTTATAGGGTCATAGATACAAATGAAACGATAATTGTAACTAAAATTCACTACCATGAAACTCATTAAAATTTCAATAATAGCCTTAGTATTAACCTGCAGCATGCAGTTGGCCAAAGCCCAGGTAAGGGTAGGTATAGGGATTAATCTTGGTACCCCGGTAAGATACGTTGACAGGCCTTATTATTATGACGATTACGACCGCGTGGTTTATTATGACCGCCCGGTACGCAGATATTACGGCCGCCCGGTTTATTACCGTAGCCGTTACTACGAACGCCCTGCATATCGCCAGGTAGCATACCGTGAGCACGGTTACCGCGGGCGTGGTTGGGGCCATGGTGGTGGTCACGGCAGAGGCCACGGAAGACACTAATCCCGAAGATATATAAACAAAAGCCCTCCCAACGATTGTTGGGAGGGCTTCTTTGTTGAGGCCGCTTTAAGAAAGCCCGTCGTATTTTTGTTATGTTTGGCAGGCTATTAAATACTTATGGTTAGTTTATCTGAAAAACCGGTACAGGCAGTTTTTGTGATCCCCCCGAGGGTACACCTGCTGGATATTACCGGCCCGGCCCACGTTTTTTACGAGGCAACCGATTACGGGGCCAATCTTAAACTGCATTTCTGTAATATACATACCCACGAGAATAGCATCCAAAGCAGCAGCAGTTTGTTCTTATCAAACCTGGTTGATTATAACGACCTGGAATTAACCCCAAACGACCTGGTTTTTGTACCGGGGCTGGAATCGTCCCTGCTGATGGATGATGAATTTCTGGCCTCATCAAGGGCGTTTCAATACTGGTTAAAAAGGCAGCACGATAAAGGGGTTAAAATATGTTCGGTTTGTACCGGCGCATTCATACTGGCCGAAGCGGGCTTGCTGGATAATAAGGAATATACAACCCACTGGAAATTCATCGACAGGTTTCAAAGCCGTTTCCCGAAAGCATTATTGCAAAAGAACAGGCTGTTTGTAAAGGCCGGTAACATTTACACCAGTGCCGGGGTATCTTCGGGCATCGACTTGTCCCTGTACCTGTTAGAGGAGATGTTTGGATCGGGCTTTGCCGTAAAAATTGCCAAAGAGATAGTGGTGTACACCCGCCGAACTGAGCACGACCCGCAGTTGAGCGCCTTTATGCAATACCGCAATCACATCGACGAACGCATCCATACCGTGCAAGACCTGCTGGCGCAATCGTTAGATAAAAAACTAAGTATCGGATATCTTGCCGAACAGGTGTTTATGAGCCCGCGTAACTTAACCCGCCTCTTCCGCAAAACCACACAAACAAGTATAGGCGATTACCTGAATAAGCTCCGCGCCGAACGTTCTGCCCAAATGCTGGCCGATGGCTATACTATGCAGGCCGTTACGCAAAGCTGTGGCCTTAAAAGCACCAACCAACTGCGATCTATCATGAAAAGTGCTACCATCGTGTCCCGATAATGCGCAAGGCTGGCTGTATTAAGTTATATGGCCGGGGTAGCTTTGCACACAAACTAAATTATCATCATGAAAAGCATCATCTTTCTGCTTGTTATATGTGTGCAGGTTGTTGTGTTAACAAACCACCTGTCGGCACAAACAAAAAAGGCGACCCAAACCCAAAAGGCGCAACCCCAAAGTAGCTATTATTGCCCGCCCTGTGGCGATTGTGATAAAACGGCCTATAAAGCCGCAGGTAAATGCCCGGTATGCGGTATGGAACTTGTAAAGCAAACCGTTGCAGAGCATAATAAAAACGACAAGCGTTTAAAAGTGGCCTTTTACCTGCAGGATGGGGTAGAGGTACTGGATTTTGCCGGGCCTATGGAAGTTTTTGCTTACGCGAATTTTGATATTTTTACGGTATCGGCAACCAAAGATCAGATAAAATCGCAGGGGATCTTAAAAATAACACCCGATTATAGCATTGACGATGCCCCGCATGCCGATATCCTGGTGTTTTTTGGAGGTAATGCAGGCACTGCGGCCACCAACCCCAAGGTTATTGATTGGGTGAAGAAACAGGCCGATGTTGATTATTACTTTTCCGTTTGTACCGGTGCATTTATATTGGGTAAAGCGGGCTTGCTTGATAACTTAACCGCTACCACTTTTCACTTAAGTATTGATGACTTGCAAAGGGAGATACCTAAGGCCAAAGTTTTAAAGAATGTACGTTTTGTTGATAACGGAAAAGTAATAACCACGGCGGGTATATCCGCAGGGATTGATGGTGCCCTGCACCTTGTGGGAAAAATACGGGGCACTGAAACCGCCAAACAAATTGCCGCCTATATGGAATATGATAAATGGGTGCCCGCGCAAGGGTTGGTTATTGCCCAGGCAGAGTAATGCGTTAGCCCTTCTTTAAAAAACCATTTAAAGCATGCTGTGTAAATTCTGATAAGACCAGTTCGCCGCTAATGGCTGCGCGTTCGGTTAATAGCTGGTCCCAGTTTTCGGTTCCCTCCCAAAGGATCTGTTTGAGGCCTGCAAGCGCTTCGGGGTGGTAGGAGGCGAGTTTTTGGGTGAGGTTGGATAAACCCTCATCTAACGATGAGATATCGGCATACACCTCGTTATACAGGCCTTTTTCCATTGCCCATGTAGCCGATTGAAAATCGACAGCACGAATAGTAAGTTGCGAAAAAGCCGGCAGCCCTATTTTACGGATCACTGCGGGTGATATTACAAAGGGCCCTATACCTATAGCCAATTCGCTTAGTTTGATGGAGGCGGCCTCGGTAGCCAGCACGTAATCAGCACCGGCAGCAAGGCCCACACCACCGCCAACGGCTTTACCCTGCACACGGGCTATGATAATTTTTGACGATTTACGGCAGGCGTTGATCACATTGGCAAAACCCGAAAAGAATATGGCACCCGCTTCCTTATCTTTTATTTGCAACAGCTCATCAAAGCTTGCCCCGGCGCAAAAGGTGCGCTCGCCGGCGCTTTGCAGTACAATCACTTTAGTTTGCGGGTTATTGCCTGCTTCGTTTATCTTATCGGTTAAGGCTTGTAGTAAATGAGCAGGTAATGAGTTTTGCGCAGGGTGGTAAAAACCTATGGTAGCAACGCCATCGGCGCTGGTATTAAGCACTACATTTCCGTTTTGGGTATCGGTCATTATTGGTTGGTATAAAATGCAGGGCAATATCCGAACTATTTAACGTACCTGCAAATCGGGAGCGGTTATACCACCGGCAATTCAAAATAAAACGTAGCACCCTGGCCGGGTTCGCTTTCAACACCAATGGTGCCTTTGTGGTTGCTGATGATCTCGTTAGAGATGTAGAGGCCCATGCCCAGGCCGCTGGTCATGTTTTTTTTATCTTCTACCCGGTAAAAGCGTTCAAATATTTTGCTTTGCTGGTCTTTTGATAAACCGATACCATTATCATGCACAGACACCCTTACGTTGTCGCCATGCTTTTGCGTAGCTATGGTAACTATCTTATTGTTTTGCGAATATTTTACGGCGTTATTTACCAGGTTCATGATCACCTGTTCCAATCGCTCGGCGTTGCCTTTAACGGTATAAGGCTGCTGCGGTTCATACTCAAAAATATAGGCGGGGTATACATGCTCTGCATTTTCTATACATTGGCTTACCAGGTCGGTAATATTTAATTCAGTAATAGCGTATTCTAACCTGCCTGCTTTTATCTTGCTTACATCAAGTAAATCGTTTATCAGCGTTTGCAGTTTGTTAATAGATACCCCCGCTTTACCAATATATTGTTTAATTACCGGTGGTAATTCTTCCTTTTTATAACTGGCTATCAATTGTAAGTACCCTTTTAAACTGGTGAGTGGCGTTTTAAGCTCATGACTGGCAATACCAATAAACTCGTCTTTTCGGTCCATTTCCTGTTTCTGGTCTTCAATATCGGTAGCGGTACCTACCCAAAATATAATATCCCCGTTATCATTCTTTAACGGTTTTGAGCGGTTAAGGTGCCAGCGGTAAACATCATCGTGCCTGCGGTAGCGATTCTCTACCTCAAAAATATCGCCTGTTTTAAGGGATAATTCATATTTGGCAATGGTTTCTTTCAAGTCGTCTGGATGGACAACCATGTGCCATTCAAAATCGGCTATATCGTCTTTACTCAGGCCGGTATAATCATACCAGCGCTGGTTAAATGAGTTAACTATCCCTGTGGGCAGGTTAGTCCAAGTCATTTGCAGTATGTTGTTGGTAAGCAGCTTAAAGTGCTCGCGACTGATCAGCAGATCGCCGGTGCGCTCTTTTACCGTTGCTTCCAGTGTGTTGTTCAGTTTTTCGGTATTCGCGCGCGATTCTTCCAGTTGCTCGTTACGTTGCTGTAGCTGCTTTTCGGTTTCTTTTAGTACGCTTAGGTCAGTAATAATAATGCTTAATGCTATGCCGCTATCCAGCTCAATGGTATTGCATGAGAACATGCAATGCATATCCGCACCGCCACCATCTTTCAAGATAATTTCCTGCCTGCAATCTTCCTCCCAACTGTTGCATATCATTTCCCGCAGTTTATCTTTCGAGCTTTCGGGCACAAAAGATTCCAAAGGCATACCGATGGTTTTTTCCAATGGGGTAGCGGCCATATCTGCAAAGCGGGTATTGCAGTATAAAATAATACCATCACGGTTTATAGTGACAGCGCCTTCACTCATCTTTTCAATAAAAACGCGGTAGGTTTGGTCGGCAGTTTTTAGGGTGTACAATTGATGGCCGGTATTGTCCTTTACAATAAGGGCATCAACCTGGCCTGTACGTATAGCGTTTATCGTATCGTGCGCTTCCTCTAACTGGTAGCGCAATTCCTGTATCTCGTTTAAAAGATCTTTTGAATTTTGCTCCATAATTTAACTGTTATTGGTAAGGCCAAGCCCCTTTAAAACCCTTTCGGTATCGCTCATGTCGCCTATCATCCTGCGTTCGGGGTAGGGCGATTTTTTGATCATTAAAGGTACTGCTATAACGTCCTCGCCTTCGGCGAGCTGCGGTTGCTGGTGTATATCTATAATCTCAAGCTGGTACCTGCCTTTAAGATACTCCTCGCAAATAGCCTTTGTGTTTTCTACCGCGCGGATAGAGTTAGGGGATGCCCCTGTTATAAATAAGCGTAACACATAAGGCTCGGCCCCGGTATCCTTATCGTATATGTCAAAAACTCCATCCTCGGCCATAACTAATATTTATACAATTAAGCCGGGCGAATGTTTAAACCGACAAGCACCTTTTCTTCGTTGGATAGGTCACCTATTATCTTACGGATAGGCTCCGGAACCTTACGTACAAGTGTGGGGATGGCCAGTATCTGGTCGCCCTCAGCTAATTGTGGTTTTTCTAAAAGATCGATCACCTCAATACGGTACTGGCCTTTTAAATGTTCCTCACAATATTTTTTAAGGTTAGTTAGGGCGGTAACAGATTTTGGTGTTTTCCCTGCTACATACAACCTTAATTCCCATTTTTTATCTACTCGCTTTACCATTATTTTTTGTTGGATGTTTTTGGTTTTTCGGCTGTTTCGCCCCTTCTAAGCCTGGTAACCTCTGCACGGTTCTTGTCTAAAATGTGTTTCTTCAGTTCCTCTTCCAGGTAAACCTTGTTCAGTTCTTCCTCTACAGATTCAAACTCCGTATGGAGGCTGGCTATTTTAGCTTCCAATACAGTACGTTTGCGGATTATCTCCCTGTCTTTACGGTTTAAAGCATTGCTGCGGATGGCTTCGCCGGTTTGTTCAAGCAGTACCTGTTGTTCACGGGCAGATCCCGTCAGGATACCATCAGGGCCCAGATAAACATCTATCAGGTTAAGGCCGGTATTGGTTATTACAAACTCGCGTACCTGGTTAGAGTGTTTCATTCCGCGCGATTTCATGACGTATAAGCCACGGTTGCGTTCGCCGTTAAACTCAATATCACGCACCAGTATCCAGGCATCTACCAGTGATGATACGCCCTCGTCGGTTTGTTCGCTCACAACGGTGTTTAAGGATAGCGCGGTAAACATTACCGAGATGCCCTCCTCCTGTAAAAAGTCTATCATCCGCACCAGCATATTCTTAACCTCGCTTACCGAGCCTATGTTGATGAAGTTGGTTATCGGGTCAATAACCACTACGCTTGGTTTATATTTCCTGATGCACTTGTGCATGGCTACCAGGTGCATTTCCAAGCCATATAAGTTTGGCCTCGATGCGTTAAAAATTAGCAGCCCCTTATCAATATGTTTTTGCAGGTCTATCCCTATCGACCGCATGTTGCGGATGATCTGGCTTGGCGATTCTTCCATCGCAAAATACACGCACTTTTCTTTTCGGTTGCAGGATTCGTTTGCAAATGATGCCGCCAAACTGGTTTTGCCCGTACCCGCTGTACCCGATACCAATACGCTGCCGCCACGGTAAAGGCCCAGGCCGCCAAGCATGTCATCAAGTCCCTTTACACCGGTAGATACTCGTTCTGTAGATACAGTGTTAGCCATTTTAAGTGACGTAACCGGCAGTACCGAAATGCCGTCCTCATCAATCAGGAAAGGATACTCATTGGTGCCATGCACTGTGCCGCGGTATTTTATAACGCGTAGCCTGCGGGTAGTTATTTGGTTAACCACGCGGTTATCAAGCAGTATCACACAATCAGATACATACTCTTCCAATCCCTGGCGGGTTAATGAATTGCCCTCGCCGCGCTCGCCGGTAATAATAGCGGTTACGCCTTTTTCTTTTAGCCATCCAAAAAGCCTGCGCAATTCCATACGCAAAACGGCCTGGTTGTTTAAACCCGAAAAAAGGTTCTCCAGCGTATCCAACACCACGCGTTTAGCGCCAATGCTGTCAATAGCATACCCTAAGCGGATAAATAAGCCTTCCAGGTCGTACTCGCCTGTTTCTTCTATCTCGCTGCGGTCAATATGTACGTGGTCTATTTTTAATTTCTTTTGTTCCTGTAGTTTCTTCAGGTCGAAACCGAGGGAAGCTACGTTCATAGCCAGTTCGTCGCTCTTTTCTTCAAAAGCCACAAAAACGCCGGGTTCGTTATACTGTACAGCACCGCGTACAATAAACTCTAACGACATCAGGGTTTTACCGCAGCCGGCCTCGCCGCATATTAATGTTGGCCTGCCCAGGGGCAAACCGCCTTCTGTAATTTCATCAAGGCCCGTAATACCGGTTAAGGCTTTTGGTAAAGTACCATACAGTACAGGGGCTTTCTTTATTTGAGATTTACTCATAGGTATTCGTTTTCAGTAATTTCATAAAAGTATAAATTATACCTTATTACGCAATAGTATTACCTGTAACAGGCTTTATTTATTCAGTTATGTTGTAAAGTATCCTCTAAAATTATTTCACCTTAACTGCGTAGGATTTTAATTGTTTGGATTTTAGCATATTATTTACAATTCATTTATAAAAAATAACCCTTGAATAAAAACTTTAACATTCATTTAATTCCGGGTGGTGGCAAAAGCTGTATGATAATTTATTCAGATGTATTAGCTATAATCAATCATAAAATTTAATATTGTATTACAATCTACCCGACAGCATATATTTGCCAATACTTGTTGAAATATATTTATGTTTTTCTGCCTGAATAATGAAAAGCAACATTCACCCCGACGCGGAAAGCGAAAACGTATTTAAAATCATCATAGAGCAGTCGCCCTCGCCGGTTGGCCTTTATGTGGGGCGCGATATTGTGATAACGCTGGCCAATGATGCCATTTTAAAAGTATGGGATAAGGATAAAAGCATTATAGGTAAAACCTTTAGGCAGGCACTGCCCGAGTTGGAAGGCCAACCCTTTTTTGACCTGCTTGACAAAGTTTTTGCAACAGGCATAGCATACGAAGCCTACGCCGAACGGGTAGACCTGCTGATAAGCGGGCAAATGCAAACCTTTTACTTCAATTTTATATATAAGCCACTAAAAAACGCTAATGGCGAGGTGTGGGGGATACTGAACACCGCCGACGATGTTACCGAACTGGTGCTCACCCGAAAAAAGTTAGCCGAGGCCGAGGAACGCTCGCGCTTTGCACTTGATTCGGCAGAGTTAGGTGCGTGGGACATGGACCCGGAAAACGAACGCGTTACCTGGGACGAACGTTGTAACCAACTGCATGGTTTTACCGAGGGTGAAGTAACCGTTTATAGCGATGTTTTAAAACACATCCACCCGGATGATCTGCAAAATATAACACAAAAGGTACAAAAAGCGCTTACCCCCGGGGGCGATGCTTATTACGACGAAACTTTTCGGATTATTTGCCCAAGCAGCACCAGGGTAAGGTGGCTGCGCAGCAAAGGCAAGGCTTATTTTAACGAGAAGGGGCAGTGTGTGCGCTTTGCGGGTACCACGCAGGATATTACCGCCGAGATACGGGATAAGGAAGAACAGCGTAAGCTGATAACCCTGGTTGATCATACATCCGATTTTATAAGCCTCTCTGACCTTGACGGTAACGTTAGCTACGTAAATACTGCCGGCCGTAAAATGATGGGGATAGACGATGATGCCGAATTACCGCATAATTCGGAGTTTATTATGCCCGGAGAAAAGGATAAGTTGAAAAATGAGATAAACAAATCGCTGCAAACAACAGGCAAGTGGAGCGGCGAGATCCTTTACCGTAACTTTAAAACCGGCGAAGCTATCCTCGTTATGGGTACAACCATGCTGATAGACGACCCAACCGGAAAACCGCAAGGCAGGGCAACCATAGCACGCGACCTGCGCGCCGAGATCGCAAACAAACAGGCATTGATAGATAGCGAGCATTTGCTGCAAAATATAACCAGCGCATCGCCTACAGCGCTTTGGATGGCTGATGATAACGGCATGATAACCTACGCCAATAAAACCTGGACAGACTGGACAGGGCAACCCACTAAAGATTTATTAGGTACAGGATGGCTGCATTGCATTTTGCCCGAAGACCGGGCCCGCGCAGCCGAAAAGTTTTTGATAGACCTGAAAGCGCAAAAGCCGTACGAAGTTGATTTCAGGATCAGGCGCAAAAGTGGTGAGATCCGCTGGTGCATTGCCACCGGCCATCCACAGTATAACCACGAGGGTAAATTTATGGGTTATATAGGCGCCTGTACTGATGTTACCGAAAAAACCATTACCGATATTGAGCTTCAGTTAAAGAACGGCGAACTTAACGACCAGATAAGGCAGTTTGAGTTTGTGACCGATTTTATGCCCGTACAACTCTGGACAGCTAAAACAAGCGGCGAACTGGATTATGTGAATAAGCAAACCATCGATTTTTTTGGTTTGCCAATGGAAGCTGTTATTGGTGAAAAATGGATAAATAACGTACACCCGGATGACCGGCCCGGCTGCATCAACGCCTGGACAGCGGCTTTACAGAGCGGCACACTTTACCAGTACGAATTTAGGCTATGTGATAAAAAAGGCGAATATAAATGGCACCTTGCCCGCGCCCTGCCTTTTATAAACGATGGCGAGATAGTAAGATGGTTTGGTACCAATACCGATATTGACGAACAAAAACAAATGCAGCGCCAAAAAGATGATTTCTTGGGCATTGCCAGCCACGAGTTAAAAACACCGGTAACCAGTATAAAAGCCTACGCACAGGTGCTTGGCGCTATGCTGAGCAACGAGGGGGAAGAAAAGAAGGCGCAGATGGTGATGAAGATGGATGCGCAGCTAAACCGCCTCACCAACCTGATAGGCGATTTACTTGATGTTACCAAAATAAACTCGGGCCGGATACTGTTTAACAAGGTTTGGTTCGATTTTAATAAGGCTGTAGAAGAGTGTGTGCAGGATCTGCAACATACTACCAACAAGCACATACTGGTGATGGATTTTAAAGAAACAGGGAAGGTGTACTCAGATAAGGAGCGGATAGGGCAGGTAATGACCAACCTGATCAGCAACGCGGTTAAATATTCGCCACACTCCAACCGAATCATCATTAGTACCGAGCGTGAGGAAAATATGGTTACTGTTTGCGTGGAAGATTTTGGTATAGGGATCCCCGACGATAAAAAAGAAAAGGTGTTTGAACAGTTTTACCGGGTAAGCGGCAGCAAGCAGCATACCTTCCCCGGTTTGGGGCTGGGGTTATACATTTCAAACGAGATCATCCGCCGCGAAGGGGGTAGGATGTGGGTAAACAGCACAGAAGGTAAAGGGTCTACTTTTTGCTTTTCGTTACCGGTTGCCGAAGTTAAAGAGCCCGAAGCAAAATAATTATTTAATAATCAGTTAAACTTGTACGCGGTTTTGTATTCAAAACTGTATAGTAAAATGAGCCGGATACCGAAAAAAATAATGATAGCTGATGACGACCCCGGGATAGTGGACGCTGTAGAAATGCTGCTCGAATTTGAGGGCTACACCGTAACTTCAACCGTGGATGGCTCTACCGTGCTTGATATGAAGGATGAACTGCCCGACCTGCTTTTACTTGATATATGGATGAGCGGCGAAGATGGCCGCGATATTTGCCGCCAGTTAAAAGCAACCCAGGCCACCAAAAATATCCCCGTGATCATGGTATCGGCCAGCAGGGATATTGAGCAATCGGCTATAGACGCCGGTGCCGACGATTTTTTAGCCAAGCCATTTGAGATGGATGAGCTGCTGGCGAAAATTGCAAAGTTGACGCGATAAGATTTGAAAGTCTGCAATCAACTCACCCCGATCCCAACGATAGTCGGGACTGGTCGACCCTTTCTGCTTCGCAAAGAGGGTGAGAAACAAAACCCTCTTTCCGCGAAGCAAAGACCGGGTGAATAAACTCGAAAGCTATTCTTTTATTTGGGCGGGTTTTGCTTCAACCTTAGCGCTATCTTCCGCTCTCCACGGTTCGTAATTTAAACCCGGGGTTAGCCAGTACAACAACGCCACCCTCGAGTACCGGTAATTAAACGGCGACAATATAAATATCACGCCCAGTAATACCGCCACATATACCCACGGCGAATTAGAGCCCGTTAAAATATGCAGGCCTACCGCAAAGGTCACCATTTCGGCAACGTTAAAGGCATAGCTTACAAACATGGCCACATACCAGTATCCCGGTTCGCGCTCGTAGTGCAGGCCGCAGTGCGAGCAGCGTTCGTGCATTTTTTGCCCGCCAAAGCTGTAGGTAGGGGTGCTGTAAATATCGCCCCGGCGGCAGCGCGGGCATTTGGCTTTTATAAAGGCCTCTAAAACGTGTACGTGTCCGGCGGGTTTTATATTATTCTGTGTCATTGTGCTATGGGGTTTTTACGGAATTCCTCAGGGGTTAGTCCGGTATGTTTTTTAAAAAATTTGGTAAAGTAAGAGTTATCGGCAAAGTTGAGCTTGCCAGCAATTTCGTTAATGTTCATGTCCAGGTTTACCAGCAGGCGCTTGGCCTCCAGTATCACCCGGTTACGGATCACCTCGCCGGCCGGTATCCCCAGCATATCATTACATAAAGCATTTAAATGATTTGGGGTGATGTACAGCAGGGCGGCATAATCTTTTGGCAGGCGCAGCGTTGCAAAATTTTTATCGGTAAGCTTTTTAAAACTCTGCAGCAGGGTGTAATTGTACGTAGGCGCGGCTGTTTGCTGGCCCTGTTCGCTTTGGCGGGCTACCAGTATAAATAGTTGCAGCATCAGTGTACGGATCAGGTCCATGCCCATGCGCCCGGTTTGGCGGCTCTCCAGTATCAGTTGTTCAAACAAACCCACCACATGCTGATGAATATCGGGTTTTAGGTTTATCACCTCGTCATCTACGTTCCCGGTAAAAAAAGGCAGGGCCTCCAGGTAATCGGGCCGTAGTAAAAACGATTGGAAAAACTCGGCAGAAAAGTTGATGATATACCCATCAACAGGGCCTTCAAAGTTCCAGCGGTGTACCTGGCCGGGCGCCATAAAATAGATCTGGTATGGCTTTACCGGGAAACTTGTAAAATCGATAGAATGGTTACCGCCGCCATCTGTAAATAGTACCACATGGTAAAAGGTATGCTTATGCGGCAGGCTAAGATTCTGGTGTTTTTGCAGGTAAGGCGCAAAACGGCTGATAAGCAGGTCATTATGCTGATGGTCAGCCAATGAACATATATCATAAACCGGGAATGCCTTTTTCATGAAACAAAGATACCCAACAATTACCAACCGCAATGGTGCGGAATGTGGTTGTTATGGTATTTTTTACTGATTGTAATCATTTTTTTAACCACAAAGAACACAGAGTGAAAAGCACAAAGAACACAAAGGAAGCTCGGTTATAAATGGCATCAGATAATAATCAACTAAAAAATCTCTGTGCTCTCTGTGAAAACTTTGTGCTCTCTGTGGTTAATTGCCGGTTGATATATTGTGGTTAAACAAACTTTGCAGTTAAAAAACTAAAAGTTAATTTCACCCCATGCAAAAACCCGACAGCCTTATTTTTGATATGGATGGCACCCTTTGGGATGCTGTTGACACCTACGCGCACTCCTGGAATGTTGTTTTTAACGACCTGGGGATAGATAAAACCATTACCCGCGATGTGCTGGCCGGGATGGTGGGCATGGAAGGTAAAAAGGTTATAGAAATTTTAATGCCCGAGTTTGATCATGATAAACGTGTAGAGATATACGGTTTGGTGAATGGCCGCCGCCATAACCTCATCAGCGAAAAAGGTGGTATTTTATATGATGGTGTTAAAGACGGATTAAAGCTGCTTGCCGAAAAATACCCGCTGTTTATATTAAGCAATTGCGCCAAAGGCATCATCCGCCAGTTTATTGACTGGGCCGGTATTGACGACCTGATAAAAGATGAACTGGCACACGGTGTTAACTTTATGCCCAAAAATCATAACATTAAACTACTGATGGATAAACACGGGTTAAAGACCCCGGTTTACGTGGGTGATACCGAGGGTGATGGCCAGCAAAGCCGTTTGGCGGGCATCCCGTTTGTGTTTGTAAGTTATGGTTTTGGCCAAACGGATGATTATGATCTGAAGTTCGATGATTTTAATTCGCTGGTGAATTATTTTGTGAACTTATAAGCTGTTTTAATGTTAGCTTTATACATAAAATAATATATACACCATGAGAGGCAGAGTTTTAACAATTATATTCCTGGTACTGGCGGTAGTAATTATCGGGACGGTTTACTATCGTTACTATTTTGTTTTTGGCGAAGGGACCAAGGCCGGCACCATGAATTATTTTGTTAAGAAGGGGTATATGTTTAAAACCTACGAGGGCCGGTTGATACAAAGCGGTATCCGCAGCCAAACGCAGGGTAATATTTCATCAAACGAATTTATGTTTTCTGTTACCGACGCAAAGGTGGCCGATAAACTGAACCATAGCGCAGGCGCCATGCTTGAGCTGCATTACAAAGAATACATCCATACGCTGCCATGGCGCGGGGTGAGTAATTTTGTGGTTGATAGTGTGATGTCGGTTACACTGGTGTCGCCTACGGCGCCATAATTAACATTTCAATGGTCTTAATTTAACATCCGCGTAACATTGGGAGGTTTAATGTGAACTTATTATTAAATTAAGCTTAACCGACTTGCTATGTGATGTTTAATGCACATTTTAGCTTTAGTAATTACCTAAACCTAAAATGTTACGACAGGCGAAACAAGAGCGTACTTTAAAACAAAACCTTGCGCTGGCATCATCAACCGCGTTTGCGGCGGGTATTATAAATGTAGCCGGGCTGGTATCTTTCTTTGCGTTTACATCAAGCATCAGCGGGCATATGGCCAACCTGGCCAAGAACATGGTAACCCAGAATTTTTATGAAATAAGTGTATTTGCCATCTGGATGATGTTATTCTTTTTGGGCGCGTTTGTATCCAGTTTCACAGTTAAATCATTCGCTAAAAAGAATCAGTATAAAGCGCATGCTTTCCCGGTTGTACTGGAAATGCTGATCCTGTTAAGTGTTGCCATTTATGGCCACAATTTTTATAAAGAAACCAAGCTGGAGCGTGAGATTGTGATAAGCCTTACCATTTTTGCTATGGGCCTGCAAACAGGGCTGGTATCTATCGTATCGGGCGGGTTGATCAAATCAACCAGTTTGGCCAGCTTATTTACTGATCTGGGCAGCGAGTTTGCCGAGTACTTTTACTTCGGCACCAATAAGGATAGGGAGATCCGCAACCGCATATATGTAAGGCTTACTGTACTGGCCTTTTACTTTTTTGGGGGGCTTGCCGGTGGGTTCTACTTTAATAAATATGAATTTGGCGTATTTTATTTTGTGCCCGTAATATTGCTTGTAGTGTTATTATGAAGTGATTAGATTGGCCGGTGGCCTACAGCAAAATAGCGTTTGTCATGCTGAACATCGTGAAGCATCTATTCGCCGATTTGCGTTGGTGGTAACACAGTTCGCTAACAGATCCTTCGCTATCGCTCAGGATGATAACCTCGTGAAATTTTCTAAAACAACGGATCTGCCTTGCCTGAATTTGGTACCAGTATCTTGCTCAAATTATATTGCCTTTCGGCTTCGTCGTCGCCTTTTATGAGGCCTTTATTAAACAAGCCTTCCAGTACTTCGCGGGTTTGTTGCAAGTGGGTAGCCTTATCCGTTTGCGGTTCAAATTCATCCATTTTGGCGGCAACCTGCGGCGCATTGGCATATTCCAGCTGCGCTAAAGCATAAACTACGTTATCTTGTAAAGAAGCCGCTGCATCGTACTTATGGGGTACGTGCAGGGGCTTGTAATTTTTAAAAAAATCCTGATCGGGGCTATCCATATTAAGCTACTTGTTTAGATGAATCGCGCAGGGCTTTGATAGCATCGTGCGCTATTTTCAGGCCGCTCATATGCGTGTTTAGCAAAGCCACAACCTTTTCGTCTTCCCATATCAGCTCCTTATCATCTAAGGCTTTACGGTAGGCGCCTTTAGCAATATCTTCACCGTACTCGCAGTCACTTAATATGGAGTGGCTGTCTTTTTTAGTGAAAGTAGATTTTACATCCATCCAGGCGTGGTAAAATTTGCCCGATAAGGTGGTGCCGTCGGTTGGTTGGCCGCCAAGCAGGTGAATATAGTCGTTCAGTTGGTTAATATAGCCCTTACTTTGGTCGGCATAGCCTTCAAAAACGCCCTTTAATGAAATGTCGTCCGTGCCCTCAATGGCTTTTTGGTAGCCTGCTATACGGTCGTTATTTATTTTGATCAGATCGTTCAGTGCCGAGATCTGGTGTTGTACATGTTGTAGTGTTCCCATAGTAGTTGATGTTTCTACATGCTCAACATACCGCTTGAGTTAAATGTTTTAAGTTTGTAGAAAATTTGAGGATGTTTTAATCGCCACGTCATTGCGAGCGATAGCGCGGCAATCTTCGATAGAAAAGTTGGTGATAAGCATGTCGAAGATTGCCACGTCGCTACGCTCCTCGCAATGACGCGTGTTTTATTATCTACTTATACTCCTCCTGCTCCTCCGTATAATAAGTCTTTCGCGAGGCCTCGTTAACCAATACAGGAGCGCCTTTTGGGCTGTGTTTCTTTTTTGAGTTATGGATCAGCATAAAATCGCGCACCTCGCCGGCAATAATATCCGGGTTGCTTTTGATGATCTGTTTCTCGGCATCCTTTAAAACATGATGGATAGATTTGACCAGGTCGGCCACTTTATCCGCAGGGATCTTATTACTTACCGAGAATGGCGAAATGCCCGCATCCCAAAGGATCTCATCGGCGTAAGCGTTCCCAATACCCCGGATGATCTTCTGGTCCAGCAGTACGGTTTTAACATTGGTTTTCTTTTTGGCGAGGATGCCTTTCAGGTAATCAACCCCTGCATCTGCAGACAAAGCATCCGGCGCATCTTTAGCTTCGGGATTAAGGGTGGGGGCGGCAATGCCCTGAAAATCCGTCAGCACCAGGCCGGTATCGTCAGTAAACAGCAATTCAATAATAGGGTATTTATGATCGCTTTTGCCTTCAAATAAAAATAGCTTACCATGCAGCATCAGGTGCAGGCCAAGCACATCGCCTTTGCTGAATTTAAAGAACAGCTCTTTCCCATCACGGTAAACCGAACTGAGTTTTTGCCCATGCAGGGTTTCTTGTAGCTCCTGGTGGGTTACATTAAGCTTGGGTGCTTTATGTACGGTAACCGTTTTAACGGTTTTGCCGCTTAGCTTTTTATTAAGGTTATGGCTAAAAACCTGCAGGTCGGGTAGTTCGGGCATGGTGTTGCTGTTTTGGTGTGCTAATGTAAAACCTTAGTGGTAAATAAAACAATAGTGTTTATTAAAAGTTGTCAACCAAAGCCAAACTTCTAACGTATCTGTTATAAAGGCTTCATAAAAAAAACCATGCCACATATAGCAGCAGTAGCAAAAATCGATCTTCCGGATAAAACCGACCAGCAAGCCGTGAAGGAGCAGGCGCAGGCCATGTTTTCTGTAAACTTTCCGCAGGCTGCAAGGCTGATGCCCGCGTTTGACAATACCGGCATAGTTACCCGTAATTTTGTAAAACCCCTTAGCTATTACGCCGAAACTACCACGTTTAAGCAGCGTAACGATGAGTACATCAGGCTTTCGCTGCAATACTCGGTTGAAGCTGTGGAAGCAGTTGTTGCAAAAGCGGGCATAAATAAAACAGACATCACCGA
Organism: Mucilaginibacter sp. L294; assembly: GCF_001636615.1. Classification (GTDB taxonomy): domain Bacteria; phylum Bacteroidota; class Bacteroidia; order Sphingobacteriales; family Sphingobacteriaceae; genus Mucilaginibacter. The sequence continues at coordinate 46,848 of NZ_LGEK01000018.1, forward strand.
TATCATCTTTATATCTACCACAGGTTTGGCTACCCCCAGTATGGATGCCCTGGTCATTAACCAGATGCAGCTAAACCAAAACATAAACCGTACGCCGGTTTGGGGCCTGGGCTGCGCGGGCGGAGTGGCTGGTATGGCAAAGGCTGATATGGCGGCCAGGGCAAACCCCGATGCTGTAGTGCTTTTGGTAGCGGTTGAACTTTGCTCGCTTACGCTGATCAAAAACGATTACAGTAAAAGTAATTTCATCGGGTCGAGTTTGTTCTCTGATGGGGTGGTGGCTTGTATTGTAAAGGGGGATAACCACCCCTTGCCAAAACAACAGGTGCAGTTTAAAGCCGCGGGCAGTAAATTGTACTATGATTCGCTTGAGGTGATGGGCTGGGATTTTAGCGAAGATGGTTTCAAAGTTGTTTTCTCAAAAGATATCCCAACGTTTATCCACCAAAACATCAGTGCCGATATTGATGTGTTTTTGGCGAAGCAGGGCTTACAGTTGAGCGATATTAAAAACTTTATCTTTCATCCCGGTGGGAAAAAGGTACTGGATGCTTACATTGATGCTTTGCAGATAGAAGGCGATTTTTTAAAGAACACCCGCGAGGTAATGAACGATTATGGCAACATGAGCAGTGTTACGGTGTTATACGTACTGGAGAAATTCCTGGCCACAGGCTTTACAGATGGCTATGGCCTGATGCTGGCTATGGGCCCGGGCTTTAGCAGCGAAATGGTTTTACTGGATATGAAAAACTAAACCGATGATATTCATCATTTTTATACTGTTCCTTATTTTTCAGCGCCTGGCCGAGCTGTACGTATCATCCAAAAACGAAAAGTGGTTGCTCAAAAACGGCGCGGTAGAGTATGGTAAGGAACATTACCCGTTTATGGTAGCTATGCATACGCTGTTCATTATTTCAGTTATTGCCGAATACATCTGGCGCGACTACACCATTGTGAGCTACCCGCTTATCATATTTTTCTTTGTGCTGATTGTGATTAAGGTTATTGTGATATCAACCCTGGGGCATTACTGGAACACCAAAATTTACAAAGTGCCCGGCACACGCCCAGTTGCTACGGGCATTTATAAATACATTAAACACCCCAATTATATGATCGTTATCTGCGAGATAGTGGTTATCCCGCTGGCGTTTGGGCTGTACTATACAGCTGTTGTGTTTACCATACTGAATGCCATTATGCTTACAGTGCGCATCAAAAAAGAGAACGAGGTTTTGGCGATGTAAATGTTTAACTGATTTGCAAATCAACGTTAATATATATCATAAACCTATCGTTATTTAACGCTAATTAATGGGTTATTTCACCCCGTTTCTTGCTGCTTGTTACTTGTAGATTTAATAAACTAATCTATAAATTATGAAACAAATAGCATTATTAGTAAAATTTACTGATGACGTACAAATGAATGTACAATTTAAGGCTGACACGGTATGTGCAATTTCTGTTAATAACGAAATTGCATACGAATTTAGCAGCGACGAACTCGGTAATGTGAAATTTTCACAAAAATTAAAATTCAATAAAAAGGCATTGGCGCTCATTACTGAGGTTAACAAAAGTGACTTTATTGAAAAAGACAGTGAAGGATTACAAAATTGCATTAACTGTGGTGGAATAACTTATTGCATTACAAATGGCTGCGCAAACACACCGTGTGGCTGGATATGCGATAATTGTTGCTAATTAAAAATCATTAACAAGTAAGCAAGAAATTCCTTCTTGCTTACTTGTTAATTCTTGAATCCGACTCAAGATGAAAATCTTATAAAAAACAGGATAAAATAACAACGGGAATTACCCGCTGCCACACCAAATGAAAGACTTTTTAGGTTAATCAAGACGAAAATAATAGGTAGGTTTGTGTAACAAAGCAGTACAGTTACCATCAAAAACAAACAAACTAAAACAAATGAAACTAAAAGTATTAACCGCAGTAGCAGCAACCGCCTTGCTATCTGCTTTCACCATCGCCTCAACATCAGAGAAGGACCTGGTGGGTTCATGGAAAATTGACGAATCGCATATAAGCACCACCGTTAAAAAAGTTATCGATAAAGCGATTGAAGCTAACCCCGGTTCCGAAGACCAAATTGATGCGCAGAAAGATATGATCGTTGCTATGGTGCAGGGCATCAGGTTAAACATCAATGCCGACCATACTTACGCATCGGTAAGCCCGCAAGGCAGCAAATCGGGCAAATGGGCTCTAACTAACAGCGTCCGTACACTTGAGTTTACCAAAGAAGACGGTACCGTACGTAAAGACAGTGTTTTAGAATCATCTGCAACACGCCTTAAACTAATAAACCGCGACCTTGCCGATACCATCCTTTACGTTCACCCATAATAGGTTATATTTAAAAAAAAAGCCCTGCCGGATATACCGGCAGGGCTTTTTTGCTTTAGGGCTACTGTTATTATTGCTGCCCTATTATAGGTGCAAACTTGGTTGCGTAATCTTTTAGCTGTGCTTCCAGTTTATTACTGATGGCGGTTTGCTTCGCGTCTTTGGCATATTCGGCCATGCCGTTTAATACCTGCATGCTTATTTGCACGTCGCGTTGGTTTACGCGGTTCATGTCGTCTTTAAGTAAATAGGCGTTGTAGTCAAGCTGGTCAACCAAAAACTTATCAATGTTGTTCACAAATTTATTACCCAGCGCGGTATCATTAAGCTGGTAAGCTGTTTGCGCCAGGAACATTTTGCGTGCCGCTACATCAATGTAGGGGTAAAGGTCCTCGGGTAATTCATCATCGCATTTATGCAATACTTTAAGCGCCATATCGGGGTGGCCTTCGTTTACCAGGTTATGCGCCAGGTCTAAAAACGTGGTTAGCAGCACCGGGTAAAACATATTGGTCGACTCATGATCAAGGAACTTGGCGGTTTTAAATTTACCGTATTTAAACTTGTTCATCATGTTGTCATACATCAGCATGCTGTTGGTTTTGCTCAACTGGTCGTGATTGGCGGTATCGGCCTTTAAAGGTAACAGGCGGTAGGTGAAGCCTTCTTTATACAGGTATGGCTGTAGCCCTATCAGGTTACTGGTGCCAATAGTGGTGGTAAAGCAAATAGGCCTTTTCCAGTTGTTATGCGCCAGGATATCTATCAGCGCCAGCTGATCTTTAGTTACATAGTTTGAGGTGTATTTCCACTCAATAGTACTTGCCAGTTTATCTCTTTGCTCGGGAGTTATCACCTTATTCTTCATTACATCATCGGGGTTTACCGTGATCTTGAAGTTTTTGGTAGGCAGGTAATTTACGCTTTCGCCGCCCTGGTTTTGCCCCTGCATGCTCTTATCATCCGATGTGATAAAATCAAACACCTCTTTCAGCTCAACCGAGCCCGCTATTTTGCTGTCATTAAAATAGATGATATCCCTTACCCCATCTTTATATTTATCATAAGGCATGGTAATAGGCAAAGGCTCGGATGCGTTCATTTTTTTCTGCATCTGGCGGATGTACCAATCGCCGCTAAACAAGCTCAGGTTTACAATACGTACATCCGGGCGGATACCTTCCACCTCCTGATCGTACCATAACGAGTAGGTGTCGTTATCGCCATAGGTAAACAATATAGCATTAGGAGGGCAGGATATCAGGTAATTATAGGCCATATCGTGCGGTGTCATCTTGGTAGAGCGGTCATGCCCCGGCCATTCTTTAACGGCCATCAGCACAGGCGCAACCAGCAGGCAAACACCTGTAGCAATATATGCCGATGTGCGTGCATTCACCTTACGACGGATCCCATCAGCAATGGCAATAACCGACAGGCCAATCCAAATAGCAAACGCGTAGAAGGAACCCACGTACGAGTAATCACGCTCGCGCGGCTGTACGCTTGGCTGGTTAACATATAACACTACCGCAAGCCCGGTAAAAAACCAAAGCAAGGCAATAATAAGCGCGTCTTTCTTTTTACGCTCTATCTGGTAAATCATCCCTATAACGCCTAAAATAAAAGGCAGGGCATAAAGCGGGGTATAAGCAGGGCTATCAACAACAGATTTTGGCAGGTGCCTGCCGCCATCCAATATGCCGCTGGTCCAGTTACCGTCAATGCTTTCGGTGCTTTGCTGGCCATCCTGGTCGTTATAGCGGCCAACATAGTTCCATAGAAAATAGCGGAAATACATCTGGTATATCTGCCAGCTAAACATCCATTTCATGTTATCGGCAAAAGTTGGCGCCTGGCCTTCGGGTATTTGCAGCCAGCCGCGGTAAAAGCCTACGTCGCCGGCATCAGTGCTGTACATGCGCGGCAAAATGGTGGTATGGTCATATTTATAGTCAGACCGTTTCCCCGCCACTTCATATTTATCTTTCCCTTTACGGTATATGGTGCTGCCATCGGTTTGGTCTACGATCTGCGCATCAAAGTATGGGCCTGTTAACAGCGGGTTTTCGCCGTATTGGATACGGTTTAAGTAGCCGTAAAGAGTGAATGCATTATCGGGATGGGAGTTGTTGAGGTTGGTATTTGCCGATGCCCTGATGGGGATATAAGCGAATGAGCCATAGCCAAAATAAATGAACGCGATACACAAAAACACCAGGTTCAGCGTGGGCTTATTTTTGCGGATGCTGTACATAATACCGGCAACAATGCAGGCAATAAGCAATATAAAAAAGAAGAATGCGCCGCTGCCAAAACCAAGCCCAAGCGAGTTGACAAAGAACAGATCAAAAAACGCCGCGAATTTAATAGTATACCCCCTTACGCCATACTGTACAAAACCAAGTATAGCAATACTGATAAAGAAAGCGATAAGGGCGCTTTTTACGGTAACGTTTTTATACCTGCGGAAATAATACACCAGCCCAATAGCCGGTATGGTTAGCAGGTTTAACAGGTGGATACCTATTGAAAGCCCCATTACGTAAGCTATAAATATAAGCCATTTATCGGCACCGGGCTCGTCGGCGTGAGCATCCCATTTTAATATGGCCCAAAATACTACGGCAATACAAAGTTGCGATAAAGCGAAAACGATGGTCTCTACAGCCGAAAACCAAAAGGTATCGGTAAAGGTGAACGCCAGTGCGCCAACCAAACCTGCGCCCATAATAACAGTGGTTGTTGCATCGCCAAAATCTTTTTCGCGGTTGGCCAGTAGCTTTTTGGCCATGGCGGTAATCGTCCAAAACAAAAACATGATAGAGGTGCCGCTTGCAATAGCCGACCCCATATTGGTAAAGTAGGGTACTTTGGTGTTATCGCCCATGGATAACAGCGAGAAAACCTTGCCCAGCATGGCAAACAAAGGGTAACCCGGTTGGTGCGATACCTGCAGCCTGTAAGCGCATGAAATAAATTCGCCGCAATCCCAAAAACTTACTGATGGTTCTAATGTTAAGATGTAGGTTGCTGAAGCTATAACAAAGCAAAGCCAGCCAAAAAGGTTATTAATTTTATTGTATTGCATTCCTGAAAAGGTAAAATTAAGCGGGGCAAATATCAGTATTTTTTGCAGGTATGGTAATATAATAAACCGCACCCTAAGCAAATTTAACAGAATTTAACTGTTTATGGGGCTGGCAATACTTTAATTAGCCCTATAATTTTAATGTTACAATAAATAACACTTATTTTGTTGAGTATGCAAAAAAACTATACAAAGCTGGCAGGTAAAACTATTTTGCTATTGTGCGTAATCATCTTGTCGGCAGCGGCAAGTAAGGCGCAATCGGTTTATTTACCGCAATCGTATCAGTTGTATCAAAAGTTTAATGCCGATGTATATTCAAAAGGCAGCAGCTTGCATACCTCGCTACGCCCTTTTTTGATGGATAGCGCCCTCAACAACAGGTATAACCAACTGATGAGCGTTGGTGTGGATAGCACCCGCAGAAACTGGTTTCTGCGTAAAATATTTAACGAGCACCTGATAGATGTTAAAACCAAAGATTACACCTTTTACGGCGATATACTATTAGAGAACACTTTTGGGAAAGATTTTAAGGATAAATCAACCGAATCGATAAACTTTAAACCTATTGGTTTTGGCCCAAATGCACGGATAGGTTTAAACACGCGCGGGTTTCAGTTTGGCGGTACGGTAGGTACAAAATTCTCATTCTACACCAGTGGGTTTGAGAACCAGGCTTCGTTCCCTGATTATTATACCGATTACGTAAAATCGATAAATTTTATACCAGGCCAGGCATATGACCGCGGCGCGATAAAAACTTACCGCGATTACTCATACACTACCGCAATTATATCGTACACACCTATCAAACAGCTTAACATCACTTTAGGGCAGGATAAAACCTTTATTGGCGATGGTTACCGCTCAATACTATTGTCAGACTATGCCGCTAACTACCCTTTGTTGCGCCTTACCGCTAACGTAGGCAAAGTGCAGTATATGATGATGTGGGCTTATATGCAGGATATGAACCAGCCTAAGTTTGATAGCTTTGGCAGTAACCGCCGCAAATGGGGCCTGTTCCATTATTTAGACTGGAATGTAACCAACAGCCTGTCGTTAGGGTTCTTTAACGCGTACATAGTACCCGAGGCCGACGACCTGGGCAACCGCCGTGGTTTCGACGTAAACTTTATTAACCCCATCGTTTTTGCAAGCGGGTTGGGCCCGTCGTCGCAACCGGGCAATGCTTTGGTAGGGTTTACAGGTAAGTACAAAATATTTGATAAATCGGCTTTATACGGCCAGCTATTGATAGACCGCATAAAAAGCACAGATGTATTTAAAGGGAATACCAATGGTTACCAGGTGGGTATCCGCGGGGCCGATATATTCGGCGTAAAAGACCTTAACTATTTGTTGGAATACAATACGGTTAAACCATATACGTATGCCGATACAAAATCTATCAGCGCGTACACTTATTTCAGTCAGCCACTGGGCGACCCATTTGGCGCCAACTTCAGGGAACTGATCGGCATTATGAACTACTCTGCAGGCCGGTTTGATTTTCAGGGCCAGCTGATGTACGCCAAATACGGGCTGGATGCTACGGGCGAAAACAATGGCAAGGATGTTACCAAACCATTAGTGCCTACCCTTACCACAACCAGCGTAGGGCAGGGCATCAATACCAACTTATACTATGCCGAGGGAACGGTATCCTTCCTGGTGAACCCTAAATACAACCTGCGCTTTGAGCTTGGCGGTATTTATCGTAAAGAATCAAACAGCATTGGTACAAAAAATGCCGCTATTATTTCCTTTGGGCTAAGAAGCAGCTTCAGGAACTTGTATCACGATTTTTAAGGTTGATTTTTTAACCACAGAGGTCGCAGAGGTTTTCACAGAGAGCGCAAAGAGAATAAATTTAATAACTCACGCTAAGGCGCAAAGTGTATAAAATTATTGCGTCTTAGCGTGAAACTCAAAAAAACCTCTGTGAACTTTGTGTTTTTACTCTGTGTTCTTTGTGGTTGAAATTCTAAACCATTTAACTCAAAACCTTGCGATTAAAATTATTAACCACAGAGGTCACGGAGGTTTTCACAGAGAGCGCAAAGAGAATAAATTTAATAACTGACGCTAAGGCGCAAAGTGTATGAAATTATTGCGTCTTAGCGTCTTGGCGTGAAACTCAAAAAAACCTCTGTGAACTTTGTGCTTTTCCCTCTGTGGTAAAATTATAAAACCACCATATACCATTGTGGTTAAAATTCTAAAACCAACAAAAATCCCGCTATCTTTGATATTCTATTTTAAATTATGGCTACAGAAGTTAAGTGCCCCAGCTGCGGACATGGTTTCCCTATTGAGGAAGTTATGGCCGAGGAATATAAGCAGCAGCTAAGGCTGAAAATGCAGGATTACACCCGCCAGAAAGAAGAAGAGTTTCAGAAAAAGGAGGCGGAGTTCACCAATCGCGAAAAGCAACAGCAGGTGGCTTTTGAAGAACGCCTGGCCGGCGAAAAGAAGGCCCTGCAGTTAACACTGGAAGAAAACCTGCGCAAATCCATCGCGTCCGACTTTGAGAACCAGTTGCTGATGCTGCAAAACTCTGTAAACGCCAGCGCCGAAAAGCTAAAAGAATCGCGCCAGAAAGAACTGGAGTTTTTACAGCGCGAGCAATCCCTCAAGCAAAAAGAAGAAGAGATGGAGCTTGCCCTGCAACGCAAGTTACAGGAGCAGCGCGCCGAACTGAGCGAGCAGATACGCAAGCAGGAAACCGAAAAATACAGCATAAAAGATACCGAGCACCAGTTAAAGGTGAAGGAAATGGAAAAGCAGCTGGAAGACCAGAAAAAACTGGTTGACGAGATGAAACGCCGTGCCGAGCAGGGCTCTATGCAGTTACAGGGCGAGGCGCAGGAACTGATATTGGAAGAACAATTGCGCAGTTATTTTCCGTTCGATCTGATCAGCGAGGTGGGTAAGGGCGTTCGGGGGGCGGATTGTGTGCAAACCGTACGTAACCAGTTTGGGCAGGAGTGTGGTCGTATCATCTACGAAAGCAAGCGAACCACGGCGTTTGGCGGCGATTGGATAGACAAACTGAAAAAAGATATGCGCGCCCAGGCAATTGATGTTGCCGTGATAGTAACCCATTGCTACCCAAAAGGCATGGACTGCTTTGGCGAAAAGGATGGCGTGTGGATATGTAGTTTTGATGAGGTAAAGGCTGTATCCTACATCCTGCGCGATGGGGTAATGAAACTGGCCAACCTGGCCAAAGCACAGGATAATAAGGGCGATAAAATGCACCTGCTGTACGATTACCTAACCAGCAGCGAGTTTTCTGAACAGTGGAAAGCCATCCGCGAGGGGTATATGAGCATGCGTGTATCTATCCAGAAAGAACGCGACGCGATGGAGAAACTCTGGAAGGCACGCGAGAAACAGCTGGAAAAAGTATTGCTGAACGCAGCACACATCAAAGGATCGATAGAAGGTATTGCCGGTACTGATGTGATACAGTTAAGCCTGGGCGACGAGGACGATACTTTGTTGCTTGATTAACAATGTACACGCAAATCAATTCATTTACTTCTTCATAATGCCAACCATAATATGTAATTTTAAGGCTTCATAGCTACTCATCCAATATACTTCCCGGTACTTTTATCATCCCGCTAAGTTTTTAGTATTCCTGTAATGATTAAAATTATACTGGCCGAAGGTCATAATGTTGTACGTAATGGTATAAAAGCCCTGTTAGAAAAAGAAAACGATATTGAAGTTATTGCCGAAGCAGGCAACGGCGAAAAAGTTTTAGAGCTACTTAACCAGGGTCAAAACCCCGATATTATCATAACTGCCATTAATATGGCGCCGGTTACAGGGTTCGAACTGTTAACCCGGGTTAAACAAAGCCATCCCCATATTAAAATCATCATCCTGTCGCGGATGGATGGTATTGATAACATCCTGCACGCTTTTAAATCGGGCGCAACGGGTTATATGTTAAAAAGCATTGAGGCCGGCGAGTTGATCTATGGCATCAGGCAAGTATCTGCTGCAAACGAAAGATACTTATGTAACGAGGTTGCCTTAACCTTGCTTGATAAGCTGCTGCATTCGGCAGTAAATAATTCTAATATCGATGCGTCCAATATCGATATGTCTAACCGGGAGATCGAAGTACTCTCCCTCGTATCCCAGGGCTTTACCAACCAGGAAATTGCCGATAAACTTTTTACCAGCAAACGTACCATCGAAAGCCACCGCCAAAACCTGGTAGAAAAAACGGGTACCCGTAACACCGCGGCGCTTATTCGCTATGCAGTTTTAAATCGGATCATCGGTTAATCCAATACTAAAGTGTTAATTTTAGCGAGTGTATTTATCTTAATAGGATAATTTAACGTATTTATACTGTTATTTATCGTATTTATACGTAGTGCGCGTGATATCCCTTTGTTGACATTTATACACTAATTAGTGGTATTGAAAAATGCCCGTTACCCGCTCATTAGTAATGATCCCAATTTCTGCAGGGATTAAAAAGCATTAGCATAAAATATTAACCCGGTCCCAGATGAATAAACGTTTACTTATTGTAGATAACGACGAAAATGTGCTTGATGTAATGAAGGAAGTTTTTGAATATGAGGGCTTTGAAGTAAAAACATTGCGGCGCACAGATGATATTTTTATAGATATAGCTGCATACGCCCCGCACGTGGTAATGATAGATTATATCCTGGAAGGTATAAACGGTGGCGAGCTATGCCATCAGATAAAGCATAATGAAAAAACCGCTCATTTACCGGTTATTATGGTATCAGCATATTCAAATGTACTAAACTCGTTGGGGCATTATGGCTATGATAGTTTTATAGCGAAACCATTCGATATTAACGACCTGGTAGCCGAAGTGAATAAATACTGTTTAAATATTACCGCATGAAATACGTATTTAACACGTGTTTTAATGGTATTAATACTAAACATAGTATTTTTTGGAAAGACAAGTTTTGCTTAGCAAAATTTAGCGAAGGGACTATGAATGCTTAGCAACTCCGGAATTAACAAAGTATTATTGCTTGGGCAGGTAACCGGCCACCCTTTTATAAATAAAACTGATAAAACCGAAAGCTACCTGTGCTTTACATTAGTAACCAACGAACTTATAAAAAAGGGAGTGGATAATGTGGGGCATAACGAATATCATAAGATAAAGATGCCCGAAAAGCTATTGCAGCAGGAAGGCCTTAACCTGGAAGAAGGGCATACGCTTTTTATTGAAGGGAAAATTCATACAACAACTATCATTGATGCCGAACGCATTAAGCGCTATAACCTGGAAATTATCGTCAGTAAAGTAGAACTGATCAGCATAGTGCCTGTTGCAGTATAGCAGCTGAATATTACTGGGTATTTTTGTAGGTTTGGGCAGATACAGCCGAAACTCAAAGAAAACAAATAATCAAAGCCGGGACAGCCCGGCTTATTTTTTTGCCAAAATTATGCTTTTGTTGACCTGAATAAGATGGTGACCATACTTTGCCAGTAGCTTAATTGTTAAATTGCTGATTATTAGTTATTTACTCATGTTCACGGTGTTCACGTCAGTGAACGTGAACACTTTTAACCGCCATTCATTAACAAATTGTCAGTCTGAGCTTGTCGAAGACCTGTCGAACCATTAGTGAAACAGGCAAGTTTTCGGCAAGCTCAAACTTACAATACGATTTAATCCATCCTTTGTTCCCTTACACCAAAAGCATTACTTTTGCCGTTCACTATTTGCGGGAACTATCCCGATAATCTATGGCCGATATATCAGCATTATCGCAACTGGCTTTACAGTTGCTGCAGCAACTCATTTCCATACAATCATTCAGTAAAGAAGAAGACCGCACCGCCGACCTAATAGACCAAACTTTGCAGCAGCACGGTGTAAAAACCCACCGCAAGCTTAATAACATCTGGGCGTGGAACAGGCATTTTGATGCGTCAAAGCCAACCATCCTGCTCAACTCACATCACGATACCGTAAAACCCAACAGCGGCTACACCCGCGACCCATACGACGCCAAAATAGAAGATGGTAAACTATATGGCCTGGGCAGTAATGATGCAGGCGGTTGCCTGGTATCGCTCATAGCCGTGTTTTTGCACTATCACGATCAGGAGAACCTGAAATATAATTTTTGCTTAGCTACCACCGCCGAAGAAGAAATTTCGGGCGTAAACGGGCTGGAACTCATCATCCCCGACCTTGGCGAATTGAGTTTTGGCATAGTAGGCGAACCCACCCTGATGGACCTTGCCATTGCCGAACGCGGCCTGATGGTATTGGATTGCACCGCATACGGTAAAGCAGGCCACGCCGCCCGCGAGGAAGGCGAAAACGCCATTTATAAAGCCCTGGCAGATATTGAATGGTTCCGCAATTTTAAATTCCCGAAAGAATCGGAAGTTTTTGGGCCGATAAAAATGTCGGTAACCATTATCAACGCCGGTTCGCAGCATAACGTGGTACCCGCTACCTGTACCTTTACGGTTGATGTAAGGGTAACCGATGCTTATAAGAACGAAGAAGTACTGGAGATCATCCGCCAGCATGTAAGCTGCGAGGTGAAGCCGCGTAGTATCCGCTTAAAACCATCATCAATAGACAAAAACCATCCATTTGTACAGGCAGGCGTATCGCTTGGCCGCAATACCTATGGCTCGCCCACTACGTCAGATCAGTCCCTGCTGGATATTTCCTCCATCAAAATTGGTCCCGGTGATTCGGCCCGTTCGCACATGGCCGATGAATTTATTTATGTGGATGAAATAGGCGAGGGGATAGATCTGCATATCCAGATGCTGGATAAGATAGTTTAGTGGGTGTCGTGTATTAAAACCCTGCCTCTTTTTTTTGTTAATCGTTTAACTATGCCACCGGCAATATTTAATATTAAAATAAATTGCGCGCTAACAGCTACAAAAAGCAGCATGGAATAAATAGCCCAATAGCTTGTTTTTGGTGATTGCAACCTATCCTGAGGTGTAAAATTGTAATAAATTATAGCCGCCAGTATAGGTAATATGGTTGCAAGCGCGTGTGCCCATATTAGTTTTTTAGAGAGCAGGCGTTTTTTGATGAAAATATATAACAACCACATCAATAAAAGGAAAGCCGAGAGCACCTTGTAGACAATATTCCATGATATTTCGATGTGAATATCGTTAACACTAACGTTGGTACTTTTAGCAACTGAAAAAAATGAAAGTATAAACAATACTACAGACGTTAACACAAATATCTGGAATGGTCTTTTTTTAAGATTAAGCGAATAATAGTTGGAAGCTTTCATAGATGCCGCCAAAGTAACGTTCTGGTATTAAGTTAAATGAAGCAAATAGTCAATATAATATTATGAAATGGCTGAATTTGATTTTAGATTTACGAGTTACGATTTTAGATTTAAGAAAAAACTCAAGTGAATAGGCAAGAGCTACTCTCGAGAACTAAGCAATATGCAATTGCAAACGCACGGTTAGTTCTTAGTATCCCGGTGAATATGGTTAATCGTAATTACTGCGACCAACTGGCACGAAGTGCAAGTTCAACCGGCGCAAATTACCGGGCGGCATGTAGGGCAAAATCGAAAGCTGACTTTATTAATAAATTAAAGATTGTTGAGGAAGAACTTGATGAAACAATGTTTTTCCTGGAGCTTTTGGTTGAATTGAATCCCGAACTAAAAGAAAAAATAACACCTATCTACAAGGAAGGCAACGAACTTCTTTCTATAATTGTATCGTCAATAAACACTTTGCGCGCAAAGTGAATTAGGTTTTAGATATTAAATCTAAAATCGTACATCTAAAAATTGTAAATCGAATGAGCAAGCTATGGCAAAAAACCACAAACGTTGATAAGCTGGTAGAAAACTTTACCGTTGGCCGCGACCGCGAGCTGGACAGGCAAATGGCCGCTTTTGATGTGCTTGGGTCACTTGCCCATACCAAAATGCTGGAATCTATCGGCCTGATGGATGCCGCCGACCTGATGCTGGTGCAGCAGGAGCTAAAAAACCTTTACACCGAAATAGCGAACGATAATTTTGAGATAGAACCCGATGTAGAGGACGTGCATTCGCAGGTAGAGATGGTGCTTACCCGTCGCATTGGCGAAGCCGGTAAAAAAATCCATAGCGGCCGCTCCCGTAACGACCAGGTTCTGGTTGATCTGAAACTTTTCTTTCGCCACCAGTTACAGCAGGTAGTTAACGAGACAGATACCCTGTTTCGCCAATTGATACAGCTGAGTGAAGAACATAAAGATGTGCTGCTACCCGGTTACACACATCTGCAGGTAGCTATGCCATCATCTTTCGGCCTGTGGTTTGGCGCTTATGCCGAAGGACTGGTTGACGACCTGGAAATGGTTTTGGCTGCCTGGAAGATCACCAATAAAAACCCATTAGGCTCGGCCGCGGGCTATGGCTCGTCGTTCCCTTTAAACAGAACGATGACAACCCAGCTTTTAGGCTTCGAGAGCCTTAACCATAACGTAGTTTACGCGCAGATGGGGCGTGGCAAAACCGAGCGGGTGATAGCCCAGGCTTTATCGTCTGTTGCGGCCACACTAGCTAAAATGGCTATGGACCAATGCCTGTACCTGAGCCAGAACTTTGCTTTTGTAAGCTACCCCGAAAACCTGACCACCGGCAGCAGCATTATGCCGCATAAAAAAAATCCGGATGTTTGGGAAATTATGCGCGGCAAATGTAACCGCCTGCAAGCCCTGCCAAACGATGTAGCGTTGATGACCACCAACCTGCCATCGGGCTACCACCGCGAGCTGCAATTACTTAAAGAACTATTGTTCCCGGCCTTTGCCGACCTGATAGACTGCCTGCAAATGGCAACCTTTATGCTGCAAAATATCAGCGTGAATAAAAATATACTCGATGACCCTAAATACACCTACCTGTTCAGCGTAGAGGAAGTGAATAAGTCGGTGCTAAATGGTACCCCGTTCCGCGATGCTTACAAGCAAATAGGGTTGGATATTGAACAGGGTAACTTTAATCCCGATAAAACAGTTAACCATACCCACGAGGGTAGCATAGGCAACCTGCAAAATCAGCAGATAACCGAAGCGATGGATAAAGTGATCAGTAGTTTCGACTTTAAGAAAGTGGAAGATGCGATTAGCTGGTTGGTGAAGTAAGTAAGAGTATGCAGATTGAGAAAGGTACCAAAGTTAGATTAAAGACTTTTTCGGGAACATTGATTCCCAAAAAAGGAATAGACCCCTGTAATAACTATTGGAAGCTTATTGGTGAAAAGGGCGAAGTAATAGATGACAAGTTGTACAATACAAGAGTTTTAGTGTTATTTGAAAAAGACTTAGACCCGTTTGAGGTTGCGAACCATAATCCTACGATCAATTCACTTTGGATTCTGCCAACGGATCTGGAGTTAGATAATTAATAAAAACTATGCAAGGACGTAACAGAGCAGACATATACCCCGGACTGGAAGTAGATATCATCCTGAAAAAGGATCAACGCAGCGGTAAGCTTACACGCGGTGTGGTGAAAGACCTCCTCACCAGCGCGTCTTACCATTCCCGTGGTATAAAGGTGCGGCTGGAAGATGGACAAGTGGGCCGTGTTGCAGAAATAGTGGAAGAAGACTAACTTAGTCCATAGACCATAGTCGATGGTTCATAGTAAAAATATACCATGGTCTATCGACTATTGACCATGTACTAACATATGGAAAAAATAACCGAACCTAAAAAGAATTTCTTGCTTCGCCTTGATGCGAATTACAGGCTATACCTATCGCTGCTGATAGGGGCTATCACCTTCTTTTTTGTAAGGCATAATCCATCCGTGCCTGCGGTTACCTTAATTACCTGGATAGCGGTTGCATCAAGCATTATTATATTAGATTGGGTAACCATCCTGTGGGCGCATCCTAAAGATATCCGTAAAATTGCCAGCTTGGAAGATAGCGGCCGGGTAATGATATTTGTTTTTGTGATGACGGCATCGCTGGTAAGTTTGGTAGCTATTTTACTGCTCCTCAAATCAACCAAAGGCGCATCAGATGAAACTGTTGCCGGTTATGTTTTCCTGGCCATGACAGCGGTTATTGTATCCTGGTGGATGGTGCATACGGTATTCACCATGCGTTATGCCCATTTGTTTTACACTACCGATGAAGGCAAAAAAACACCCCTTGGCGGACTGGAGTTCCCCGGCGGCGAAAAAAGTCCGGATTACCTGGATTTTGTATACTTCTCTTTCGTTGTAGGGATGACCTTCCAGGTATCAGATGTGGAGATCTCCTCCAAACAGATCCGTCGCCTTGCCTGGGCGCACGGGCTTATCGCTTTTGCATTTAATACGGCTATTGTAGCCTTGAGTATCAATGTAATATCTGGGCTGGTATCTAAGTAAGTGGTGTTTAACCTCCGAAACCGTCATTGCGAGGTACGAAGCAATCTTCGATAGGACAGGTGGCCGTCATGTTCAGCCTTCTCTCATGCTTAGTAGACCACTATGATCATCCGCCCGCTCAATTGCCGCGGAGGCTGTTAGTTTTTCGTAGTTTTATTTTATTTTAAGGTACTCAAGAGGGCTTCGCCGTTTTGTCTTGATACAAAAGTAACCAAAAGATCAAGACAGAAAAAAGCTTCCCCACACAAGCCTTTACCTTTTTGCCCGCTTTTCTGTCAGGCCTTTACCTGCGTTTGATACCTTGCACATTTCATTGCCGTTGGCTTTAGCCAACGGATTGCCTTCGAAAAATCTGGCAATCGTAAAAATCTGCTTAATCCAGGTTATCCTCTATCTTGGAATGCTTCTGCGTGTCGTTCATGGTAACATATATCACCAGCGATATCATAATACACCCTGTAACGTACCAGAAAAACCAGTTCTCGTGGCCGGCTTCCTTAAACAGCAGGGCAATATATTCGGCCGAGCCGCCAAAAACAGATACCGCTATGGCATAAGGAAAACCAACCCCCAACGCACGGATATGCGCCGGGAACAGCTCGGCTTTTACCACCGCGTTTATGGCGGTATAGTTGCTCACAATAAGCAAGGCCAGCATGATCAGGCCAAAGGCAACCCAAAAGTTATGCGTTACGCTTAAGTAGGTAAATATCGGTACGGTTGTCAGTGTACCCAAAATGCCAAATGTTTTTAGCATGGGCTTGCGGCCTATCCTGTCGGATACATAGCCATATAAGGGCTGTATCAGCATAAAAACAATCAGTGTAAGGCTCGATATCAGGGTAGCTTCGTTCTTGCTGAAGCCGTTAGTGTTCACCAAAAACTTTTGCATATAGGTGGTGAACGTATAAAAGGCCACGGTGCCGCCAATGGTAAGGCCAATAACTGTTAGCACGGCACGCGGATGTTCGGCCAGCGCCCGTAACGAGCCGCGGGCGTTTTTATGCTTATCTTCTTTTTTATCAATGGTTACCGATTCCTGCAAACTGCGGCGCAGGTACATCACAATAATGGCCAGCGCGGCGCCAATACCAAACGGGATGCGCCATCCCCATGAATGAAGCTGCGCCTCGGTCAGGAAAACGCGTTGCAGCAATATCAGCACGGCAAGGGCAAGCAGTTGCCCCATAATAAGCGTAACGTACTGAAAGCTGGAGTAAAAGCCACGATCTTTTTTGGTGGCCATTTCACTGAGGTAGGTTGCGCTTGTGCCGTATTCGCCGCCAACGCTAAGCCCCTGAATAATACGGGCCAATACCAGCAGGATAGGTGCGGCAATACCAATGTGTTTATAATCGGGCGTTATGGCTATAATTAACGAACCCGCGCTCATCAGCAATACCGAAAAGGTAAGCGCGGTTTTACGCCCACGTTTATCGGCAAAGGTACCCATCAGCCAGCCGCCAATAGGCCGCATTAAAAAGCCAATAGCGAATATGCCGGCGGTATTCAGTAATTGTACGGTAAGGTTCCCTTTGGGGAAGAACGCGCCTGCAAAGTATAACGAAAAGGCCGAGTATACATACCAATCGTACCATTCTACCAAATTGCCTAATGACCCACCTACGATTGACCATACACGGCTTTGGGTGGTTTGTGAATTGGGAATAGCAGTCATGATAATTACTGTCTCTTATACACATCT
>NZ_LGEK01000188.1 GCF_001636615.1 Mucilaginibacter sp. L294
AGATGTGTATAAGAGACAGTTCTTGTGATAGCCTTTTTATCTGCTTCGAAATTTGTATTATTATTACCCACTAACGCTATCAGATCAAACTTATCTATTAAATAACTTTGAGTGTTATTATTAAAATCGCCATTAGGATATGCAAAAAAGCTTATATGGCCCGGGCAATATTTATCCAATAATGTTTCAGATAGCTTTATTTCTTCATCAAGTTCGGCATATGTACAATTAACGCATATAACGTGGTTATGGGTATGGTTAGCTATGCTTATTAAACTATTTTCATTAATTGAACTTAGCTCTTCCCAAGTCATAAACTCGCGATCCATTTGTTTGAACTTTGTATGTTGCTTAAGTTTATCCAATATGTCATTCCGATCAGCCTCACTTTTCAATTTCAATTCGTTTGCCGGTATAGGAAGAATGTTCTGATTTAAACGAGCCAGCTCTAGCCAAAAAACCCCGTCATTAATTAGATTTGTAGAAACAAATATGGTTGCAGGTACATTATACTTTTTTAATACTGGTAAAACCTCAGTATAGTTATTGCGCCATCCATCATCAAAAGTAAGCCATATTTGCTTTTTACCTGTTTTGATTCCTTTATCAAGAATATTTCCCAGATCAACTGATGAGATAAATTCAAAACCTTTATTTGTGCACCAGTTTATCCATTTTTCAAACTCTACAATATTTGGCCTGTGAAAAAAAACAGATAATATTTCGCCTGATTCGCTAATAGCAGCAACCCGTGCCCTTAATTTTAGGCTAAACCATATTTTAGAAATTATTTTACCTGCTAACTTACGCATTCTGATACAGTTTAAACATCTTGTTCATTAAGCCTCTCTTTGAGTACCTTAATCACTTTGGCGGGGTTTCCGGCAACGATTGCCCAATCTGGTACATCTTTTGTTACAAGTGAGCCTGCACCAACAATTGCGCCTCTGCCTATAGTTACACCAGGTAATATTATTGCTTTCATTCCTACAGTAGCCCCGTGCTTAATATGTATTTTGCCATAACGATAGCCTAAATCCATATACTCATCGCCCACACAATAGTTAGATAGGTCTCTTAAATGACATAATAGCAATGCATGATTAGCTATAGAAACATTATCCTCAAGTTCAATATAACTACTGTTTATAACATCGATGGCAACATCATAACCGATATATGCATTTTTGCCTACCTTACATCCAATTATTCTCCATAATCTGGGGCGTAAATACCTGCTGTTAAATGGATAAAATAATACCGAATACATACAATATTTTAAAATCCAATATTTAAGGGTCTTAGTTATTATTGTTGATATTGATTTGAAGAATTTTTTAATTGTCACGTTAAATATTTAAGGATTGCTTTGCTATTTTATTAATTTTCTCTTTAACATCAATTGAAAAAAACATTTTATAGGATGCCTCCTGGTATTTTTGATAATTATTATCAATATCCTCAATTGCGTTTTTAATTTGCTGTACATTATCCATATCTATACACACACCAGCTCCAAAGTGCCCTACTGTATTAATTAAGCCGGGTATATTATTTGCTAACATTGGTAATGAAAAACCGGAGTATTCCCATATTTTATTAGGAGCACAAAATATTGTATTTAAAGAATAATAAGAGTACGTAACTATACCAATATAGCAATTACTTGTTATATATAAATGTAATGGTGGGGTAACAAATCCTATATGGTAAATATTTTTAAACTTTGCTTTAAGCTCATTAAAATAATCCGTTTTCTTTCCTAATAATAGTAATCTGTAATCGGGCATACTATTAACCGCTTCACAAATACTATCTAAATTTCGATCTTTTCCAATGGCTCCCTGATATATTATGATTTTAGGATGATTTAAAATATCAGCAAATTCTGGTACTATAATGTTCTTTTTTAATGGGTGTATTAATGGCTTATTTGGAACAACGCTTGGCAAGTGTTTTAACTCCAACCACACTTTTAAAATATTAGCACGATTAATTTCGGGCACGATAACATTAACCGCTTTTTGGGCTATAGGCTTAAGATACTTTTTATATTTAGGGGCCTTGTCGTAAAGTTCATAAATGTTCAATACATACTTTTTGTTATCAAGTAAATGCCCAATTCGCAATGCCGCTTCTGCAGATGCTATCCAAAGTAAATCGTAATTTTCTTCGTTATTCTTTAAGTAATTATTAACGCCTATTTTAAAACTGTCTCTTATACACATCT
>NZ_LGEK01000190.1 GCF_001636615.1 Mucilaginibacter sp. L294
AGATGTGTATAAGAGACAGATCTTTTATTGACCGGTATAACTGTTACCTTTGTTTGATCAGGTTATGGGGATGTTTTCAAAAACGTGTGAATATGCAATGCGGGCGGTTTTTTTAATCGCCCACAGAACCGCCAATGGTGGCAGGGTAGGTATTAAAGATATTGCCGCCAGCATTGATTCGCCCGAACATTTTTTAGCCAAAATATTACAAGACCTAAGCAAAAGGGGGATCATCCAATCTGTAAAAGGGCCACATGGTGGTTTTTATTTAGATAGAAAAAACCTGGAACGCCCATTGGCAGATGTTGTAGAAGCGGTTGATGGTAACAGTATATTTACCGGCTGCGGTTTAGGGCTGGAAGAATGCTCGTCAGAACGCCCGTGCCCCCTTCATGACGATTTTATGACCGTGCGTAACCAACTGCAAAAAATGCTCACTTCTGTAACTATTGGCCAGTTTAATGAGGAATTGAACCTGGGCATAAGGCACCTGAAAAGATAGCATTTTGCTACAACTTTAAACTATCTGCATTTGGTGATCTGCGAGAGGCTCGAATTCTTTTATTGGTGGGTGTAACAGAATCGTGGCTCTATTTAAATCAATTTTTAAATTATTTATTTGTTTGATAAAGAATAAAACGTACGATCATAGCGAAGCTTTTAGCCGTTGTGTGTGGTCGGTTATTTTCCGGATAATATCATCCAGGTCCCTGGCAGAACGATTCAGGTAAATCAATAATTCCTGATCAGGTTTTTCATTTTTGCCATTCATGATCATGTCCACTAATCCCAGAATCCGTGCCAGGGGCGCTCGGACATGATGGGATTGAATGTAGGCTATCTCCATCAGCTGTTCATTCTGGCATGCTATAGCCATAAGTTGCTCTACCTGTTCTGAGATATCTTGAGCGATGACTAATACAGCTTCTTTACCCTTAAATACAATCGCATTGAATTTTACTTCCACGGGGAATGATTCACTGCTTTTGCGAAGATGGCGGGTAAATATACTGAGCGGGGTTTCTATGGACGCGCTTTTTTGCAGTTCGTTGTACATCGCTGCCATATCATCAGGCAATTTAATATCCATAATGGTCATGGATAGAAACTCTTCAGTGGTATAGCCATATTCTGCTATCGCCGCTTCGTTGACCTGCAAAAAATTCAAAGACTCGCTGTCCAGTATCCACATAGGTGACGGGCCCTGAAAAAAAAGCTTTTTATAGTAAACTTCGGATTCTTTGAGCTGCTGGTTGCGCAGAATCCCTTCATCAGTTTCCTTTCTCAACCGATCGCTTAAATGGCGGTCTTTGATGATGGTTCGCTCCAAACTACTGATGGTCTTGCTGATAAGCAAGACACTGACCCAGCTCAAAAATAGGAGGTTCGATGAGACGGCTATCCAGGGCACCAACTGATATTGCTTGCCTAAGGGCGAATTAAAGAGCTTCAGTTCAACGATCAGGGCGCAACAGATGCAAATAAAAAGGTTCAGCCCAACCGACCAGTAGGCAATATGCCGGGGAAATATCAGCGTAATAAATACGCTCAGGGCAAACAGGTAAAGCAGGCCCGGGCCGAATGAGCCTAAATAGACCAGAAGTACGATGGCCAGTGCGTATAATACACCCATGACAAATGCCTTTCGAAAAATTAAGCGTAGGTTGCAGTTAAAAGCAACCAAGATAATACTGGCAACCGCAAACAGGTCAAATCCGGCGATAACCCAATAACCATCTTGTAAAGCTACCCATACGCCGGGTACCAGTGATATCAGGCAAACCGGCAGCAGGTATGTTATAAAACTCGTAAAGAGCTTTTCCCGCCAGTAGGCGATGTCCTGCTTATTGCGGACATCCTTGCAGGTAATCTCACCAACGAACATTTTGTATTTAAACCACAAACGCATTAAGGTTTTTGTGATAACGGATTTCCGGGTAGTTTCCATGTCTTTCGGGCTAACGTGAATCCAAAAAGAGAAAAAACTTTGATAGCAGCTGGATGCGGTTTCTGGGATCGGACTAAAGATATAGATCTGTCTCTTATACACATCT
>NZ_LGEK01000191.1 GCF_001636615.1 Mucilaginibacter sp. L294
TGTATAAGAGACAGATTATATTTTTTTATATAATATTTTGTATTGTTTGTAAAATAGCGACTAAATATATAGATGTAGTGAAGTTGGATTGAATTTTATGGTCGTTTTTGCAATTAATTATTCAAATAGTAATCAACAATTAACTAAACAATAACTAATCATTAAAATTTAAATCCCTTATCATGAAAAAAAGACTTTTACTCTTATCTTTCTTTGTTGCATCCGTATTCGCAGCCAGTGCCCAGGACACTACCAAGGCAGACCCGCCTCTGATCATCTCCGGTTCGGTTGACACTTATTACAAGTACGATTTTTCGAAACACAGTAATATCCCTACCAGTTTTGCATCAGACAATAACTCTATTTCAATTGGTATGATAGACCTGGCTTTGAAGAAAAAAGTTGGTAAAGCTGCATTTGTAGGTGAATTATCATTCGGTCCGCGTGGCCAGGCACAATCATTACCAAACAGCGACGATGGCAATAGCTTTCATATCCAAAACCTGTATGTATCATATGACGTAACCGATAAATTTAATTTAACAGGTGGTTATATGTCAACATTTATGGGTTATGAGGTAATTAGCCCGGTTGGTAACTTTAACTACTCAACCTCATATCTGTTTACCAACGGCCCATTCCAAAACCCGGGTTTTAAAGCAACCTATGCCTTTACAAGTAAGGTTAGTTTGATGGCCGGTATTTTTAACGATAGCTGGAACGCTTACACATCTGTAAACCAGGTAAATACATTTGGTGCGCAGTTAATGGTAGCGCCGGTAAAAGGCTGGACAGCATATCTGAACGTTTTAACCGGCAAACTATCGGGTACTGAGTTTGATTTAACAACCAGCTACCAAATTACCGATGCCTTTAAATTAGGTTTAAACGCGGCTACATTTAAACCTGCCGACGTAGTTGGCACAGGTGGCTTTACAGGCGTTGCTTTATACCCGCAATTGGCTGTATCTAAAGATGTAACATTTGGTTTAAGAGGTGAGTACTTTAAAACTAAAGCAGGTAGCTACGCAACAGCAGGCCCTGCACCGGGTAGTTCGGTATTTGCAACAACTTTAACTGCAAACATTAAAGCAGGCCCGTTAACTGTTATCCCTGAGTTTAGGTTAGATAACAATAAAGACGTTAATGATGGTTTTATTAACAAAAGCGGCGCGCCAACTAAAAATGCATCACAATTTGTACTTGCAGCGGTATACGCATTCTAATTCTGAAGTTTAAACGATTTGATTTTTTATAAGCCATCCGTATAACCTGCGGATGGCTTATCTTTATCCTATGAAAAAAGTATTTTTTAGCCTCGTATGTTTATTGTGCACGCAAATAGCTTTCGCTCAGAAAGATTCATTGCAAATTGATGAAGGCAATAATTATATCTATTATCGTGTGGTAGATAAGCCTGCTTTATCTGCCGATACCTTATATAAACGCGGCTGGGACTTTGCAGTAGCATTTAATCCGTCAGCTAAACCGGCAAAAGGCAAGGCGGAGAGCACATTAAATACCTCTGGCAAGTTTATAGTATACAGCGGTGTATCCTTAATGCGTAAGGAAGGCGGGGAGATAAACTACACCATTAACATCCAAACTAAAGACCAAAGATATCGCTACCGTATCAGCAATTTTGTATTTAAACCCTATCAGCGCGATAGGTATGGTAACATGGTGCCTATTCCCGGCATAGAAGTTCCGCTGGAAAAAATGAGCACCAAATACGGCAAAAAAGACACCGATAACTACCTCGACCAGATAGCCAACTTCTGCATCAACACCGCGGCTAAAATTAAACAGGCAATGGATAAACAGCCTGTGGTTAAGAAAACCGACCCTATAAAGAAGGTTTCTACCGAAAACTGGTAGATACCCGTCTCCAATACACTTCTTTAAACCAAATATAATTTGTAATAAACCTATATATGCCTGTCTCTTATACACATCT
>NZ_LGEK01000192.1 GCF_001636615.1 Mucilaginibacter sp. L294
AGATGTGTATAAGAGACAGTTTAAATACTCCTTATCCAAAAACACGTATCGGCCTCTAAGCTGCGGGCTTTCTTTTTCTAAAACCGTCTTCACATCTATATTTATAAAGGTAACCGCACCGCCTTTTATATTAGCGTTCCATTTGGGCAATGCAACACCATTAGGGTTGCCTGTTTTTATAAAATTGGCAAAGTAACTTTCCATCGTGGCCGATACTTTATAGTCGGCCGGTGTCCATGCATAGGTAGTGTTGGTAGCCAGGTTGCCCATTGCATACTCAATTTCTGACGCGTGTGCTGCCCCAGCATAGGGCTCCGGTGCTTTTTTAACCTCCGGTTTTGCAACGTCGCCCTTTATTACACCACCGGCAAGGCCTGCTTTGGCATTGCCCATTTTAGCCGTCATGGGCGGGCGTGGTTTCGAGAACAGGTACCGGTAAACCGGCCGGCCGCTGGTTAAAGCATGCGCATCGGCCCATTTCCAGGTGCTGTAAACTATAAACCTGTCGCTGGCCAGTTCGGTAGCCGATTGGATAACCTGCTGCTGTGTATCGCCCGGATATAGTTTTAAAACCTCATCGGCCTTATCATTATATAAAGCCTTTACCTTTTTAGCATAATTCTCGGGTGTTGGCGCATCGCCCCCCATTAATGCCTGGTAAGGTATTTCTGCAGAGTTCCATCCGGCTAATAACGGCACTTTTGCCTGTTCGCCCGCCGCGAATGATTCGGCCGGGCTTTTAGTTAGGAAATAACCATCAATAGTGGCGGCCTGCATTGACGGCACGCCGGGTTTAGCCGCTTCGTCAAGTAATTTATCCGCAGGCATCTCCCGCAGTTCCTGTAATGATTTTGCACCGGTCATCCCGGCAAATTTCACCCCATTGCTTTCACCTTCGGCAAGCGGTATGGCAGCCAGTGTTGGTTTTATCATAGCGCCGCTTTCGCCAATAGCACCGGCTATCAGATCTTTTGATAATGGCGATACCATTTGTGCCGATACCGCTATGGAACCGGCCGATTCGCCTGCTATGGTAACACGCTTAGGGTCGCCACCAAAGGCTGCAATGTTTTGCTGTACCCAACGCAACGCTGCATTCTGATCGAGCAAACCGTAGTTACCTGATGAATGATGTGCTGATTCTTTGCTCAAATCCGGATGGGCCATAAACCCAAACACCCCTAACCTATAATTTACTGTTAAAGTAATAATGCCCCTTTTAGCCATGCTTTCGCCATCGTAACGGGCTTCAGATCCATCCCCTGCTACAAATCCTCCCCCATAAAAATATACCAGTACCGGTAATTTAGCTTTTGATGGTTTTGCGGGCACCCAAACATTCAGGTACAGGCAATCCTCGCTCATGCCCGGTGTGCGAAAACCCATATCGCCAAAAACTTTTTTCTGCATGGGGTTATAGCCAAAAGCATCGCATTTGCGCACGCCTCTCCAATCGTTAACGGGTTGAGGTTCTTTCCAGCGCAGCTCGCCAATGGGTGGTTGCGCAAAAGGGATACCTTTAAAACTATTAACACCCGATTTTTCGGTTACGCTTTCAACAATACCGTTAGCGGTTTTAAGCTGTATTTGAGCAAATGTTACCATATAGGTAAATTGCAGCATCAAAAACAATATATTTTTTTTCATGAATTTTGTTTTATAATTGGATAATGTACGGATGATGAAATTACTAAATTTTATTAACCAAACAACCCATTACGTCAAAACGACACATTAATAAATATCTTGTTATAATTTAACCGGCATGAAACCAACCACAGTCTCTTATACACATCTCA
>NZ_LGEK01000193.1 GCF_001636615.1 Mucilaginibacter sp. L294
AGATGTGTATAAGAGACAGATATTAGGTAAATTTTTTTGATTACTCGGCTTCAAGGCAGCGTTTCTTTTATAATACATAATACAATTCGCAATTACTCTTATAAATAGAATTATACATCTTACTCATCGTAATAATATGTTGGTATATCGTCCGCCAACCGTCTAATTTGGGGGATAGATGGAAGGACGACTATTCATTTATATTATCTTTATCTGTGGAAAATAAAATTTCAAACTTTAAACCCGAAGCATCTTATCCTGAACAGGCTGTAGTAATGATTTTTGATTTAGAAGGTTTTTCTCAATTTTTTAGTCAGCCAGATGTACAAGAATACGTGCCAAAGTATTTGAATATTGTTTTTGAGGCAATAAACTTGTGTTTAGATGGAGGTGATCATTATTGGTTAATTGGCGACACTGAAGAAGATCGCCAGTATAAACCTTTGCCGAAAAATATTCATTCAAAATTTCTTGGTGACGGGGGCTTATATATATGGAAATACAAAGATTTCAATGCAAGTCAATTAACAAGTTTGGTTAATAGATTTTATAATTTGAAAAATAATTTTGCTCAAATTCTAAAAATAGCCGCAGAAGTCATCCCCGTTATTGATATACCTAAAGATATCCGATTTGGAATTGCCGCAGGATCAGTATATAAACTAACATACAATGATACTGATAAGGAAGAATATATTGGGTATAGTATAAATCTTGCAAGTCGATTACAAAGTTATTGTCGAGATATTGGGTTTATTTTTTCAGCCAGATTAAATATTAATTCAAGTAAATTAGAGAGTAATAGATATATAAAGAAAGTAGCAAAAAATATAAAAGGATTTCCTAAAGAGTTTGTAATAATCGATACTGATGATTATGACGAATTATCAGACGATGTGAAAACAGAACTATTTGAATAATTCATCCGCTAACACACGCATGCTCTAACAATCAAGTTTATCATTTACCGCACGTTAAGATTTATCTTGCTATCTCGTCGAATTAATAAGATCGCGAAAATATACTTAGCAATGGTTGTAAGGTTGCGGATTGTATCAATGTTAGAAATCTGTCTGAATTTGCTCGACAGTTATAATTCGAGTCATTAAGCGTTCAACATCATTTAATGTGTATTTCTTCCCTTTGGAGTCTCTAACTACATTGATAAACTCACTAATTTCACTTTCGTGTTTGATAATAATATATTTTATATCTTTTGGTTCAAACTGTAGTCTTAAGGCGCTTAACAAGTTGTTTGCGTTATCTTTAGCTTTTAAATAAGAGTTCTTTTTAATTACCATATAGTTAGCATCTTTCTTAACGGGTACAAATCGCCATTCCTTTTCATCGGCGAATTTGTAATCATGGGTAATATCTTCGTTTCTTATTAAATCCGCTTCATAATTTTTCATATATCTGAAAACATCCAAGAGCTTTGAATCTATTGTTGACAACTCTGTTATTTTCTTTTTTTGACCGTAAAGTAATTCTACAAAAGCCTCATAATACGATGTGCCAACATTAGACTTTTTATCTACATAAAATAAAGGATTCAATCCATTAGCTTGCCCCCATTCTCTTGTTAAACCGATACCATAAGAACCATACCTGTCTCTTATACACATCTA
>NZ_LGEK01000194.1 GCF_001636615.1 Mucilaginibacter sp. L294
AGATGTGTATAAGAGACAGATCAAAGTATTAAATTTAGCCGCTCGCTGTAACGCAAAAAACAACTCATAAACCTTGTATAATGCCCAAACTTAAAGCTGTACTTTTTGACCTCGATGGCACCCTGATAGATTCGGAATATTTCCACTTTGAATGCTGGAATGAAATTTTAGAAGAAACCGGCGTGCAGCTTACCTATGCCGACTGGCTGCAAAATTACGCGGGTGTACCCTTGCCAACCAATGCTAAAAACCTGGCAGATAAGTATGCCATAAACACGCCATTAGAGGCCATAATTGAACGCCGCGAAAACCTGACACTTGAGCGCCTGAAAACCAAAGATGTAAACCTGATGCCCCAGGCGGCGGAGATACTGGATTTTTTAACCGGTAAAGGTTTAACCCTTGCGCTGGTAACATCAAGCCCCAGGCAGGATGTTGACGCGGTTTTTGAAAGAAATGGCCTGGGCAGGTATTTTAAGCTTATTATTACCCGCAGCGATGTTACCCACAGCAAACCCGACCCCGAGAGTTATAACCTTTGCTGCGAAAAGCTTGGCATAGCCAAAAGTGAATGCCTTGTTTTTGAAGATACTATAAACGGCATAAAAGCCGCAAAAGCAGCAGGTTTAACATGTTATGCTATTCAAAGCAACACTACCGAACACCATAAGCTTGGCATTGCCGACCAGTTGTTCCTTGATTTTACCGAAGCCCGAAATTATCTAACCAATAATAACCTGATATAAAAAGGCGGGAGATGCACCACATCGTCCCGCCATCCAAAAAAGCAATACCGGTCAATTATTCAAACTTATCGGCAACTACTTGTATCTTCTTGGTAATGCCAGCGGCTTCAAACGTTAATACAACCTTACCGTTTTTGCCCTCAATGGTTAGGGTAATATCTTTTTCGTCGTTGCCATCACCGCTTACTACGCTTTTTATAACCATTTTACCTTCTTTAAAAGGCACTTTCCAGTCGCAGGTTTTTGAGGTTATTTTACCGGTCATTTTATGCTCTTCATCACCCGGCACAATGGTAATATCAGTGGGGGTAATGGTGATCACTGCGTTTTCATCTTTGGTGCTTTCAACGTTACCGCTCTCATCTAAATGATTAGTTTTTGACGAGGTAAGTGTCACCGTTTTATCGCATTGCGCAAAAGCCATTGTACTGCCTGCTACCATCAGGAACAAGGCGGCTGTAGTGGCTTTAAGGATGGATGTTGTTTTCATTGTAGGATATGTTAAGGTTAAATTATTCAAACTTATCTGCAAGCAACTGTATTTTTTTGTTGGGCATTTCTATCGCTTCAAACGTCAGGGTAACTTTGCCGTCTTTACCTTCAATGGTAATGGTGGCGTTCATGTCGCGGCCGCCATCAGTGATCAGTGTGGTAATAACGGTTTTGCCGGTTTTATAAGGAGCCGCCCAGTTGCAAGTATAGGTTTTTACCGCGCCGGTTAGTTCGTGGCTGCCACCGGTAGTAATGTTGATCGCTTTTTTATCGAATGTTACAACAGTCTCTTCGTCTTTGGTTCGTTCAATTACACCTTTATCATTCAGGTAATTTGTTGCCGATGCGGTGAAAGTTGCAGTTTTATCGCATTGGGCAAATGCTGTACCGCCTGCTGCCATCAGCAGCAGGGAAAGTATGATTGTTTTCAGCGTGCGTTTTGTTTTCATTTTTGTGATGTGTTTTAAATCTTCATAAAGATACGTGCTTTATATAGTATTATGCAATACAAAGTACTATATCTGTCTCTTATACACATCT
>NZ_LGEK01000195.1 GCF_001636615.1 Mucilaginibacter sp. L294
AGATGTGTATAAGAGACAGGTTTACATACATTATGTTTATTTCAATAACCAATCTCTATTGTTTTTTTGGTTATAGCCGCATCCATTAAATTATTGATAATGAAAAGTGCCACATCCGCCCGCGAAATTTTTAATCCGTTGTTTAAAAAGTTGTGGATAGCGATTCTATAAGTGCCGGTTTCGGGGCCATCCGTAAGCTGTGGCGGCCGCATGATCGTCCAGTTAAGATTGCTTTCTTTAATTATCTTTTCCATTTGCCTCAGGTCGGCGTACATGTTGCGTAAAAGCACCTGTAGGATAAATTTTGTAGCAAACCTCACCAAAAAAGAGTGACTGGGGTTTACATCAAGGCCCGAAGCAGAAATGAAAAATGCGCGGTTTATTCCCACCCTTGCCATGGCATCAATAAGGTTCTTGTTCCCCTCCGAGTAGAGAGTTGTTTTCTTGAATGAACTTTTGCCGATAGCAGATATTACCACATCTTTACCTTTCAGGTGTTCCTCTAATGTATCCTGTTTCATCACATCCCCCTGTACTACATTTAAATTTGGATGTACAAAGGTTAAGTTGGCCGGTGTGCGTAGTATAGCTGTTACCATATGGCCGGCTTTTAGTGCGCATAATACGGCATGCTTGCCAATACCCCCGTTAGCGCCTAATACAGCAATATGATAGAGCTTGGTTTTTTGTTCATGTTCCATCATTAGTTAGTTGAATTTAAAAATGCTTAGTACATATGCTGTTAAAAACAGCAGTAACTGAATAACCTGTATAGCTGTTAAATTTTGTTTGATGGTTTTAAATTCCCGGTCGGCATGGTTGCCGGGCTGGGGGATAGCTAAAACTTGTTTAAGCTTGGTACCGGCTATTCTTCGCAGCGCTAATCCGTTAGCTATAACAAGTAGCAAAACACCCATTTTTATTCTGAACCAAATTTGCGCGCCCCAAACCTCGTGCAGTTTAACCATCATTATTACGCCCGACAAAAGGATCACGAGCATGCCAATACCTATAAACTTTTGAAGCTGATACAGGTAATCTTCAAATACAATGCTTTTTGCCTTGTTCGTTTTATAGTTGTTTGCAACCACGCGGAAGGTGATCAGGTCAATAAAAGTTGTACCGGCCATTATGGTAATACCTACCACATGGGTTACTAAGGCTATGTTATAAAATGTTATGCTCATTTTTGTATTGTTTGATATTGGCTGTTCAACAGTTCCTTTTTTGAAACGTAGTGGATACTTAACAGGATAAGCACCAGGTCGACCGACACAAAAATTATTTTAGATACAGGATCATTGCTGCATATATGGGCTATTAAACCCGACACCATAGCAATTATAAAACCGGCGTACACCCATTCTTTTACCCGGAGCGGGGTAAGGGGGAGTAAAAGAACAATAGCGCCTATTACTTTGGCGGTAACAAGCTCGATCCTGAAATAGTCGGGAAAGCCGAGTTTTGCAATACCCGCCGCCTGGGAGTAAGTGATATAAGCGCTGAAAAGCATAAAGAAACTGATGAAGCTTTTGACCAGCCAGTACCCGGTTTGGTTTTTTTTAGTTTGTTCCATTTTGTTATTATTTATTTCGTTTTCGTTGTTTAATTTTTAAATATACTT
>NZ_LGEK01000196.1 GCF_001636615.1 Mucilaginibacter sp. L294
GAGATGTGTATAAGAGACAGCCTTATACCGTTTTGGTGTTGATTTGAGCAGCTTTTCGGGTGATCCAAGTACATAAATTAATCGTTAGTTTTACTGCAAACCAATTATAAATCTACTATTTAAAAATGGATCATTTACTAACCGATGCCCCTGCGAGTATCGACTTTTCTATAAGCGACAACCAAAAGATGATAGGCCAGATGGCCAAAGATTTTGCTCAAAAGCACATCCGCCCAAATGTAATGGCTTGGGACGAAGAGCAGCATTTTCCATTAGAATTGTTTAAGCAATTGGGCGAGCAAGGCATGATGGGCGTATTGGTACCTGAAGAGTATGGTGGTTCTGGTTTTGGCTATGCAGAATATGTAACTACCATTGTTGAGATAGCTAAAGTTTGCGGTTCGATAGGTTTATCGCTTGCGGCACATAACTCATTATGTACAGGCCATATTTTGGCATTTGCCAACGAGGAGCAAAAACACAGGTGGTTACCCAAACTGGCTACCGCTGAGTGGCTGGGTGCCTGGGGATTAACCGAAGCCAATACCGGTAGCGACGCGATGCGTATGGCAACAACGGCTGTTTTGGATGGCGACCACTATATTGTAAATGGTTCAAAAAACTGGATAACCCACGGTAAAAGTGGCGATATTGCTGTAGTAATGGTGCGCACAGGCGAAAAAGGCGATAGCAAAGGTATTTCTGCCTTGGTGATAGAACGTGGTACACCGGGCTTTAGCGCCGGTAAAAAAGAGAACAAACTGGGCATGCGTGCTTCAGAAACCACCGAAATGATATTTGATAACTGCCGTGTACCCAAAGAAAACCTTTTAGGCGCAGAAGGCGAAGGCTTTAAACAAGCTATGAAAGTGCTGGATGGCGGCCGCATCTCTATTGCGGCGTTATCATTGGGTATTGCTAAAGGCGCATTTGAGGCTGCCGTTGCCTACTCTAAAGAACGCCAACAGTTTGGCCAGCCGATAAGCAATTTCCAGGGGATAGCGTTTAAACTGGCCGATATGGCTACCGAAATAGAAGCTGCCGAACTATTAATTATGCAGGCTGCCGATTTGAAAAACCGCCATTTACCTGTAACCAAGCAATCGGCTATGGCTAAATACTTCGCATCTGAAGTAGCGGTACGCTGCGCTAATGAGGCTGTGCAAATATTTGGCGGCTATGGTTATACCAAAGATTTCCCGGTAGAGAAATTTTACCGCGATGCCAAGCTTTGCACTATAGGCGAAGGGACTTCCGAGATACAAAAAATTGTTATCAGCCGGGAAGTGTTAAAATAAGAAACTATACTGATCAATTATACACCTAAGTACAGCCTGCAGCTTAACCGTTGCAGGCTTTTTCGTTTAAATAAAAAGAGCAGGCTTGGCCTTGCGCTATACCTGCTCTCTATAAATTTTAATTCACTATTAACCCTGTCTCTTATACACATC
>NZ_LGEK01000198.1 GCF_001636615.1 Mucilaginibacter sp. L294
TGTCTCGTCCTAAAAAAAGTTTACAGGTTTTAAGATAGTCCTGTTATTTATTTACAGGTTAATAGTGTCCTGAGATAGGTTTACAATGTTACTATTTTTATGATAATAGTTCTTCCATAATTTTTCCGGTTTAAGCTTATTGGCATGTACACTTTGCGGCGTTAGCAATCCAATACTAAAATGAGGCCTGTGCTCATTGTAAAGTTTGATAGCCCGCCGGAGCAGGCGCCAGGCCTGCTCCTTGTTTACCGGGGTACCATGTTTAAGGTATTCTTCCTTTAATATTCCGTTCATCCGTTCAGCAAGGGCATTTTCTAAAGGGTCACCGTTCTGGGTCATGCTGATGCGTATGTCTTTGCGCTGTAACAGCCTTACATACCCTTCACTGCAATATTGAATACCCCGGTCCGAATGGTGGATCAATGGTTCAGGCAGTTCACCCGGCAAATCTTTTAAAGCCATTTCCAATGCTTTGATGGTTTCCATCATCTCTAAGGTATCGGCTAAATGATAACCGACCACTTTGCGGGAATAAGCATCTGTTATCAAACTGATATACAAGTGCTTTTCATTTACTTTCCAATAAGTAATATCGCTCACCCATAACTGGTTAGGCCTTACGGGCTGTAATCCACGGATGATATTTGGCCATTTATTGAACCGGTGCTTTGACCAGGTGGTTAAATGCCGCCTGCGACGTTTTTTTACCAATAGCCCATTAGCCGCTAAAAGGCTGAACAGGGCATCCCTTCCCATCTTGATCTGATGGTCAAGCAGAAATGGGTATAGCTTTTCGTATAGCTTCCTTCCACCCATTACGCGGTGATCTTTACGGATGCTGATAACTTCCTGTAAAACAAGCGTTTCTTCTATGCCCGAGGCTTCCTGTTGCCAAAAATGCTGATAGTAAGCCTGACGGGTAATACCAAGTAACCGACATAAACGTACAAGGCTGACCCCTGTATACATGTCCTTCATCTCATGGATCACTTGATATCCGGCTTTTTTCGGATAGGGATATTCAGGTCTTTCTCAGCGATCTCGATCATCCGCAGATAGGCTTTACTGCGAAGCTGTTCGTCTTCCAGTAGGCGTTCCAGTTCCTTGATGCGCTGCTCTTGTAACAAGGCACCTGAAGGCTGATCTTTTTTGGGTTTGTTTGCTGGCAAGGATAGTGGTTTTGCTGATGGTAAATATCTGTCTTTTACCCCACATTCTGCATAGCCCATTTGACGCATCCAACGAATAATGCTGCCATTGCTCCTGATATCATACTTCTTCAGCAGCGCACGATAGCCTATCCCTCCCGCTAAATACTCCTTAACTACTTTCCGCTTAAATCCCTCTGCATAGTGTCGCCGGGCTTCATTAATGTTCTTCTTCATTTAGTTTACTTTTATGTAAACTCATTTCAGGACAAGACA
>NZ_LGEK01000199.1 GCF_001636615.1 Mucilaginibacter sp. L294
TTAGTATAAAGTAAACTCTACACGACGGTTTTGCTGACGGCCTGCTGCTGTTTTGTTAGTAGCAATTGGTTGGCTTTCACCGTAACCGGTAGCTTCTATACGTGAAGCATTTGCGCCTTTGCTAACCAAATAAGTTTTGATAGCTTCTGCACGGTCTTTAGATAACCTTAAGTTTAAGGCATCAGAACCTGTATTATCTGTGTGACCAGCTAATTTTAAGCTGAAGTTTTTATCGGTTAATAAACGCGCAACCCTATCAAGGCTTGGGAATGATTTTTCGCGGATAGTTGCTTTACCCAAATCAAACTCAAGGTTATTGATCGCGTCTTTAACAACACGTTTGTCTTCTTCTGTTACGTAAACAACCGGTTTAGCCAATGGGCAACCTGAACCATCTACTTTAGTACCTGAAGGTGTGTTAGGGCATTTATCGTTAATATCCAATACACCGTCACCATCGCTATCAACAGTTAACTTAGCTAAGTTAGCGTTGGTAGTGTTAAGGTCGTTCCTTAGCTGATCGTTCTTAGCTTTTTCAGCATCAATTTGTGCCTGTAATAAAGCTTTGGTTTGTGCATTTTGCCATACATACTCGGTACGCAATGAGTTAACCGGGTTGTAAGTAGCCATGTTAGGTGTTTTTGAGCTACCTAACAGAAACTCTAAACCTACGTGAGCGTAAGAGAACCTGTCATTTGAGCCACCTGTGTTGTAACCATCAAAATTGTCTGATTGTACAAAGTTAACCTGGTAACCTAAATCTAAATTTACGTTTGAACCTAAGTTCACTTTAAAACCTAAACCTACCGGTATAAACCATTCTTTGATAGAATTTTCACCTGCACCGTTGGTGTAGGCTGTAGTGTTACCGGCACCATCTGAAATGGTTGTTTTGTAACCCATGTAACCGGCACCAGCTGTTAAATAAGGCTGTATAACACTTTTGCTGTGAAACCAGCTAATGTTACCTAAAGTAATATTTGTACTTAAAGCAGCCGACCAATCTAATTTGGTGTTAAAGCCTTCTGGTGTACCTACGCCATCCTGGCCACGTAAACCGCTAACTTGCCCGCGAAGGAAATCGGCCTGTAAACCGAATGTTGGCGTAAATTGCTTTTTAATGTAACCACCGTAACCAATTTCTGATTGTGGTTGTCTGAAATCCTGGCGGCCATTGGCTCCAAAAATGGTAAATGGTGTTAATAAACCACCGTGTATTCCTATAGACCATGTTTTTACCGGTCCGCCTGAAAACGGTTTAACGTAATTCTCAGTGTTTACTGAATCTGTTTGGGCGAATAAAGTGCTGCCTGCCAGTAAACCTGTAAGCAGTAGGGATGCTTTTTTTAAATTTGT
>NZ_LGEK01000017.1 GCF_001636615.1 Mucilaginibacter sp. L294
AGATGTGTATAAGAGACAGGTTTATAAAGGATATCATTATATTTAACCTGATCATAAACCAATTATAAATGAAGAAAATTTTACCTGTTCTATTCTGTTTCTTATTGTTTTCTACAGTATCATGCGTGAAAAGCGTAGAAGAAGGCCCCGATTCGATAACGCTTAACTATACCGACCTGCAATTACAGGTAGGCAGCGGCAAACAATTATTGGCAAGAAGGTACGATGCCTCGCAAATAACCTGGTCATCGTCTGACAGTACCGTAGCATCCATAAATGATAAAGGTATAATTGTAGCCCTAAAAGAAGGCCAAACCACCATGACTGCCAAAAGCAAGCAGTATAATATCTCGGCTATTTGCCATGTTGTTGTATCGGCAATGGTTATAGAGGGTAAGGATATTGGCATTGGTGCCGATGGCTCTGTATTTATTATTGGTGCTGATAGTACATCAGCAAGCAGCGGTTACAGTATATCAAAATTGGTAGACAATACATTAACCAAACTGCCTGATTGCGGCGCGGTGCGTGTTGCAGTATCGCCAACAGGTACACCATGGGTAGTAACCAAAGCGCATAAAATATTAAAATATAACGGCACCGGTTGGGATGAAATGCCCGGTTTGGGAACAGACATTGCCATAGGCGCTAATGGTGCTGTATTTGCCATCGGTAATATTGAAACTTCACCATCGGGGGGGAATAATATTATGAAATGGACGGAGACAGGATGGGTAGATATGCTTGATTGCGCCGCTATCCGTATAGCTGTTACACCAGATGGCACCCCTTGGGTTGTTAATAAATCAGGCCTTGTTTATGTATTCGGCGGCGATTATTTATGGGTTGCTTTTAATAATATCACGGCATCAGATATTGGCATAGGTGCTGATGGCAGCGTATTTGTAACCGGTAGAAATACGGGGGATGCTGATCCGGATATTTTTAAATACGATGGTTCCTATAATTGGAATAATTTAAATATTACCGGTGGTACTAACATATCGGTTACGCCCGATGGTAAAGCGTGGTGGATAGATAAGGCCAACGTGGTACATCATCAATAACCATAAAACAAATAATACTTATTAAGCTAAGCCCGGTAAACAATCGGGCTTAGCTTTTTTTATACCTTTGCAGTATAAATATGCGCATACCCAGCATCCCCGGATTTGATAAAGAAGCTTTAGATAAGTATTTTAAAAATACAGGGATGGCTTTTGTTGGCAAAGTTGGCAGCCTGTTTGTAAAAATGCTGGTAAGCATTGCCGTTGCTGGTTATTTAAGCAAAGCCAATTTGGGTATCATTACCGGGGGCATAACTTATATCTACCTGTTCTCGGCACTTGCCACCCTCGGGCTGGATCAGTTTATTGTTAAAGAGCTTCACCAGTTCCCCCAAAACCGCGACCGCATTTTAGGTACATCTTTTTGGATGAAGGTTTTTGCCGGCATGGGCTGCATCCCGTTGATATGGCTGGCCTACCAGGTATACCCTGCGCATGGCACACCTTATAGTTATGTGCTTATATTTTCTATCATAGGCATTGTACAGGCTTTTAACGTAATAGACTCATACTTTCAGTCGGAAGTAAAGTCGAAATATATTATGCAGGTGCAGGTTGCGGGTACGTTGTTATCGGCAGCAATAAAGCTGATATTAATTTATTTGAAAATGCCGCTCATCGCTTTTGTATATGCGTACGCGTTAGATTTTGTACTGTTGGCGGCCGGTTACTTCATTACTTATAACCGCAAAGGGCGCAATATATTTAACTGGGCTTATAACAGCGAGCTGGCTAAAAAGCTGTTGCATTACTCATGGCCGTTAATTATATCGGGTATAAT
This sequence comes from Mucilaginibacter sp. L294, assembly GCF_001636615.1. Lineage (GTDB taxonomy): Bacteria > Bacteroidota > Bacteroidia > Sphingobacteriales > Sphingobacteriaceae > Mucilaginibacter. The sequence goes on from NZ_LGEK01000017.1 coordinate 1,849, forward strand.
GGTTTCGTTATATATGAAGATAGATCAGTTAATGGTTCAGAATATCTCGGGTGTAAAAGAGGCCGGCGCATATGCCACGGTAGCAACCCTTAGCGAGGCATGGAACTTTATACCAACCGTTATTATCACAACGCTGTTCCCGGCCATATTGAATGCGCGCCGTGATGATATTAACAGGTATAAAAAACGCATCCAGAACCTGTACGACCTGATGATATACCTGAGCCTGCCGGCTGCTATCATTATCACCTTTGCATCACATCTGATATATAAAGTTTACACGCCCGAATACGCTTATGCCGCACCGGTATTGTCGGTTCATATATGGTCGGGCGTTTTTGTGTTTTTGGGGGCGGCCAGCAGCCAATATTTAATAGCCGAGGGCTATGTAAAACTTACCTTTTGGCGCACCGGGTTTGGTGCAATTGTAAATATATTGCTTAACCTTATCCTTATCCCTAAAATGGGGATGATGGGAGCCGCTATTGCTACGCTGATAGCCTACGCCAGTTCGGCGTTTTTTTTATTACTTATTCCAAAAGTTAGTAACCAGGGTGTGATGATGTTAAGATCATTATTCTTAATTTCACTTTTTCAAAAAATTATAAAGCGTTGAGTACATTTTCATCACTAATAAAAGTATTAACAAATCCGTCGCATTTGCGTGCGTTGCTTTCTTTCGATAAAAAAGGCTACCTGGCAGATGTGGGCTGGTTTAAGGCGTTTGATACCCGATCGCCGGTTGACGAAGACGGTAACCCTATACCCTGGGTAACGTACTCTTTTATTGATTTTATAAAAACCAGGCTTAGCAAAGAACATACTGTGTTTGAATTTGGATCGGGCAATTCCACTTATTTTTATGCCAAATACGCAGGCGTAGTGGTTTCTGTAGAGCACGATAAGGAGTGGTTTGATAAGATAGAGAAATCGCCTGCCAAGCCAGATAACTCTGAACTGATCTATTGCGAACTGGTACGCGATGGCGACTACTGCCGTATGCCTGTAAAGCTGGGCGAAAAGTTTGATATTATTATAGTTGACGGCCGCGACAGGGTGAACTGCTGCAAGCAGGGTATTGAAGCCTTATCGCCAAATGGCGTAATGGTGCTTGATGATTCTGAACGGGAGGTATATCAAGAAGGGGTTGATTTTTTGTTGAACAAAGGCTTTAAACATCTGCTGCTTAGCGGCATCTCGCCGGGATTGTTTTATCGTAAATCAACCTCGGTGTTTTACAAAACCGGGAACTGTTTAGATATCTAAATATTACGGTAAAAACTGAGATGCAACCTACAATGGTAAAAATTGCCGGCCGCCGTTTATTATTATATTATCTGTTTAAATGATATTAGCGTAATAAAAAAGGGTTGGGTAATGGTTATTTATTAATATTGTAAAATGCAAACCAGCAACAACGTAAAAACGGCGTACGATGAGTTTTACAAAACTCATGATGAAGCCTGGCGCATGCTTGGGGCCAAATATAAAGCGCACCACATTAGTGACGTTTGTAAAGGGCAATCTTTCAAAAAAGTGCTGGAGGTTGGTGCCGGCGATGGCAGTATTTTACAAAAATTATCCGACTATAATTTTGCGCCCGAATACCATGCTGTAGAGATCTCGAAAAGCGGGGTAGCACACATCCAATCGCGTAATATTAAAAATCTGGTATCGGTACAGGAGTTTGATGGTTATAAGCTGCCGTTTGAGGATGATAGCTTTGATCTGATCATCCTGTCGCATGTGTTGGAGCATGTAGAGCATGAGCGCATGCTGCTGCGCGAAATTAAGCGCGTAGCCAGTAGTTTTGTGATAGAAGTCCCCATCGACTATAAAACCAACGTAGATAGGCGTATAAAGCATTTTTTGGCTTACGGGCATATTAATATGTATACACCAACGTCGCTTAGGTATTTATTACAAACAGAAGGGTTTGAGATCAAGAAAGGTCTTACGTCCATCATAGGGCCCGAGGTTACCCGTTTCAATACCTTTATCAATCAAAAAAAGCCAAAAACCTTTATCAATAGGTTTAAGATACTTGCGGCGTTTGCGGTAAAGAATACCCTGATTGAACTAAGCGATAAGTTTAAAGAGAAGCTTGCCAATGCATATACAGTATTATGCACCAGAACAGATAAGCAGGCCGATATATTTTAATTAACTAACAATTACGCAATATTCATTAATTGACCTCTCCCGCACCTATAGCACTGTTTGTTTATAACCGGCCCTATCATACCGGCCAAACGCTAAGCTATTTGCAAAATAATTTGCTGGCGAAGGAAACGGACCTGTTTATTTTTAGCGACGGCCCCAAAACCGACGCCGATAAAGCCAGTGTAGATGCTGTACGAAAATTAGCTGCCGAAACAACCGGCTTTAAAACAGTTCAGGTTATAGCGCGTGAAAGCAATATGGGGCTGGCCAATTCCATCATCAGTGGGGTTACGCAACTGGTTAATGAATATGGCAAGGTGATTGTATTTGAAGACGACCTGGTATCATCACCCTATACACTGCAATATTTTAATAATGCCTTAACCCATTATGCCGATGCAGAGCAGGTAATGCACATCAGCGCTTATATGTTCCCGTTACAGGATAACACGTTGCCCCAAACTTTCTTTTTTAGGGCTGCCTTTAGCTGGGGCTGGGCTACCTGGGCACGCGCCTGGCAAAATTTCAACCCGGATATTGATGGGCTGATGGCGCAGTTTGATGCCGCGAAAACACACCAGTTCTCTATTGAAGGTAGCATGAACTTCTGGAAACAGATGCAGGATTTTAAGGCCCGTAAAAATAATTCGTGGGCTATACGCTGGTATGCATCTGTATTTTTAAAAAATGGGTTAACCCTAAACCCGGCGCAATCGCTCATTCACAACATTGGGCATGATGGCACCGGGGTGCATTCAAACATCGAAGATACCTATGGCGTGCAGGTAGCACAGCAGCCTGTTTCATATTTTCCGGATGTATTACATGAAAATATACCTGCCTATAATGCCATAAAATATTTCCTGAAAAATCGTAAAGGCAGCCTTTTACAGCGCGGCCTGCGCTTTGCTAAACAGTTGACGCTGAAATATCTGCCTGGTAAATAAGTACTTATTAACATTTAAACCAAATTTTATAGTGTTGTTGAAAATTATTTATTATAAAATATTGTCTACTTAGTATATAGATATTATATTTGGTCAATTATTATATATCCTACCCAACCAATTGTTCTTTATGATATAATGAGGTCAGTAAAAACATAAAAAGAGGAAACCGCTGGTTTTCTCTTTTTTGCTTTATGAAACATTGGTGCGTTCTTTGGTGTTATACCTAAAAAAGAGCTAAACCATGATAGACGAGAAAGACACCTCCCCAGCTGCCAAAGATGGCAAATACGAATTCGAGATTCATTATTCGGGCCGCGAAGTACCTTGTACCGTGGTTAAAGAACAAGACAAAATTACCGTTTGCATTGAAGATAATATAAAAGCCGAGCTTACCGTTCAGGCCGACGGCAACGTGATACAAACCGGCGGTACCGACATGCCCGATTCGGCTGTTGACTATATCAAGAAACGCATATTTGGATGATAAGAAGTTTTTGAATAAAAACTTTAAAGATCTGCACAAGGTGCGCTCCGTTTAAAAACTACCAGGCTAATATCTGTTAATGTTAAGCCAGTAGCTAAAAGCATGGTGCACCTTGTGCTTTTTTACGTTTACCAGTAACCACCATTTGAATGAACAACATATATCTTAACCAAACCCTGCGCATCCTGCTGCTGTTCGTGCTGGTTTTTGGCATCCTGTACCTGGCTTCGGCAGTACTGATACCGCTTACGTTTGGGGTAGTGCTATCTATGCTGCTTTTGCCTATATGCCACTGGTTACAAAGTAAAGGCATGAGTAATGGGTTTGCATCTGTTTTAAGTGTGATGGCTTTATTGGTTGTTATTGGCGGGTTAATAACCTTGCTGCAATACCAGTTAAGCGACCTGGTGGAAGACCTCTCTAAAATTGAGGATCGGGTAAATAATATAGTCAACAGCGTAAAGGACTATGTGAAGCAACATTTCGGCATCTCGCATCGCGAACAGCAAAAAATAATCAAAGAACAGCAGGGTAGCACCATGGGCAAAGCTGCCGGCATGGTTACCATGCTGATAGGATCATTTGCCGGTATTTTGATAGATGCCATACTGGTGCTGGTTTACACATTCCTGTTTATTTATTACAGGGCGCATTTCAAGAAATTTATCCTTCGGTTGTTTAAGCCCGATAGCCGTAAGGAAACTGAAGTGGTTTTGAACAATGCGGGTAAAGTAACCCAAAATTACTTAGGTGGCCTGGGCCTTATGATAGTAATGCTTTGGATAATGTATGGCATTGGCTTTACTATTGTCGGCGTAAATAATGCGCTGTTCTTCGCGGTACTGTGCGGTATACTTGAACTGGTACCATTTGCAGGCAATATTACAGGTACATCCATAACTGTTTTAATGGCCCTGGCGCAAAGCGGCGATACCCGGGTGGTAATAGGCGTATTGATTACCTACGGGTTGGTACAACTCATCCAAACCTACCTGTTGGAGCCGCTGGTAGTGGGCGACAGGCTCAACATCAACCCGCTGTTCACCATCCTTATCATCGTAATAGGCGAAGCGGTATGGGGCATCCCGGGGATGGTGCTGGCCGTGCCGCTGCTGGGTATGTTCAAAATTGTTTGCGACCACTTCGAACCTCTGCACGACTACGCCTTTTTAATAGGCCCGCCAAAAGAGAAGAAAGGCGAAGAGGGTAATTTTATTACCAGACTGTTTAAGAAGAATAAATAAGCAATCTCCTTTTAAAAGAGCCTCCTATCCAATAACTGCTACTTCGCCGCTACAATGCCACGCACGTTTAATGAGATGGTGCTGGCGTGTTTCATGCCTAAAGTTTGGCCGGGTACGGTAGTTAAAAACAGCTTTAAATACGTATTCATAATGCCTGTTGATACTTTAGTATAATTCTTTTCGGCTGCTTCATCGCCCATGAAACCTACCAATGGTTTGTTGTAATGCCAAACGCCTGCAGTATCTACCGTAGCCTCGAACGAGTAGTTAAAATCCTGATAGGCTTTATGGATAACGATGTTGTAAACAGGGTTTAAATAATCATCGTCGGTGCTGTATTTATTATCCAAAAGGCTGGGCTTTGCCTTTACTTTATCAACCGCAACATTCGGGTTTTTACTGATGAGTTGTACCGGCTGCCAGGCCGCGAATGCTTTTTTGAAATCGGCATTGGCCTTGTTTACCAAACCGCGTACAAAAGCGGTATCCTGCTTACTGGGGCGTTGCAAAACCGAAGCATCTGTATGAAGCTTGTTTTTTATAAAGTCTTCAGAATAAAGCCGCATGGTTACACGCGATTTATTAAGATTAACAGAATCGCCTTCGGTTTCAAGTAATGAAAAAACGAGGCTATCCTTACTCATTACCTTCATTTTTAAAAATGCATGAGCGATGTTAAAAACCGAATCGGTACCCAAAGCCAATGGAAAGTTGAAAAACCGATCTTTAACCGGGCTGTACAGCGCTGCCGAATCTGCCGATACAAAACGGAGCCTCCAATCGGGCACCAGCCGAAACCCATATTCATTAAAGGTAAGCCCGTTATTTTGCTTGCGCGAGACCTCTAAAAAGGTAATGCCCTCCACGCTTTTGAACGATATTTTTGGTTTGTCCTCTTTTCTGCGGCCACAGCCCGCAAGTATAACAGGTACAAAAAGGATAGTTATAAGTTTTAATGTCAGATGCTTATTCACGCGGTCAAGTTACTAATTATTGTTAAAATCTACCCCAAAACCTCTTCCAATACCTCGTGCGAGCGGATATTGCCGAAGCCCTCAATATGCATGGCGTAGTATTCCAGTAGTTTGTTGATCAGGTAACGGCGTTCATCGTTACTTAGTTTTACCTCATCTATATTGCCAAAACTGCTTTGCAGTAAAGTGTAAAAGTTTTTGATGTGCGGCGGCGAGAGGTAACTCACACTATCCGGCTTATACTTGCTAAACACACCGTTCTTCATATCAAAAAAGTCGGCCTCGGCCATTAAGCCCCCATGCGGGTAAAAGCCCAGGTATCGCGTTAGCTGAACCAAAAAAAGCAGGTGGAAGTTAGCCAGCCCGCGGGTTTTATGGTCAAGCAGTTCAACGGCGTTAAATATAAAATCAAAGATGGCCTCGTCGGGCGTTTGCTGCTTTACGGCTTTGTACAAAACCTCGTTCAGGAACATGGCTATGCAGCTTTTTATCACATCATAAGGGATGCTTTGCAGCGTGGGGTTGTTCTTTAACTCGGAGATGCGCTGTACGTTGCCATTGCTTTTATGGTAAACCACCATATCAACCAAATGCAGCGGCTGCAGCATGTTGCGGCTTATTTTGGCCTTTGGTTTTTTTGCCCCGTTAATGATGTACGATTGCAGGCCGAATTTTTCGGTAAAGATTTGCACCACCACGCTGCTCTCGCTGTAGTCGGTAGTTTTAAATACAATGCCACGGGTTTTATGCAGCATGGAACAGCAGTAGTATTTTTGGTAAAAAAATAATGGCGCCGGTTACCAGCGTAAATATGGCCATGAGTAACACAGCCGCCGCGCTTATGTCTTTTATATGCCCGGCCAGTTTATTATAATCGGGCGATACCAGGTCTACCAGTGTCTCAATGCCTGTGTTAAACAACTCCATTACCAGTACAAGGGCAATGCACAGGCTTATCCAGTGCCACTCGGCAGTGCTGATGTTGAGGTAAAAACCTAATGCCACTGCCAGCACCGCAACGCTTACCTGTATCCTGAAATTTTGCTGCGTTGTAAAGGCAAATCGAAGGCCTTTAACCGCATAACCAACACTCAGGATGAACTTTTTCATATCGTATTTAGCGTTTTTTGAAGTTATCTACCAGTAACATAATAAAGCTGATGCAACCTGCCAGGGCAAAACCTGCCGACCCACCGTTACAGATATCCTGGTAAGTGCCCGGTGGTACAAACAACTTGGCCGATGCAAATAATATAAGTGCTATGCCCAGCAGGAAATATGTACGGGCAACCTGATTTTTCATATAGGTATTGTAATTTTAAATAAAGGGGTAAGCCGCTTTGCTTAGTACAAATATATTTTATTTATGTTAGCAATGATATGTCACAATCAAACCCTCAATAAAAATGGATCTGAAACTAACAAACAAAGTAGCCATTGTACTGGCAGCAAGCAAAGGATTAGGCAAAGCCATTGCTATGGCATTATCTGCCGAAGGCGCGAAGGTTATTATAGGATCGCGCGATGAGGATGCCTTAAACCAAACCGCCGCCGAAATAAAGCAGCTTACCGGTAACGATGTAATAGCCCTGCCGGTTGATGTGGCAGATGCCGCGCAGGTAACCGAATTTATAAACAAGGCCGCCAGCACCTTTGGCCGGATAGATATATTGCTGAACAATGCAGGCGGCCCGCCCTTTGATAAGTTTGAGAATTTTGATGATGAGCAGTGGCAAAAGGCTTTTGAGCTGAACCTGCTAAGCATGGCGCGTACCAGCCGTTTGGTATTGCCGCACCTGCAAAAAACGGGCAGCGGTCGCATTATCAATATCATCAGCGGGTCGGTAAAATCGGTGCTGGCAGGTTCGGTATTATCAACCGCTATGCGGATGGGCGTGGTAGGGATGGCTAAATTAATGGCCGATGAATTTGGCCCTTATAACATCACGGTGAACAACGTAGCACCCGGCTTAATCCTAACCGGCCGCATTAAACATACCCTGCCGGCAGATATTGATTATGACGAGGCCATTAAACAAAAGGCTAAAACTATCCCGCTGGGCCGTATTGGCAAACCCGAAGAACTGGCCGCGCTGGTTGCCTTCCTGGCATCAGAACAGGCTGCATACATCAGCGGGCAAACCATACAGGTTGATGGCGGCGCCGGGCGTAATATTTATTAAGGCTTTTTGTTGGCCAGCCTTTTCTTTTTCATCACACGGAAACCAATGGCCAATGCGCAGCCAATGGCAGCGCCAATTAATACCTTGCCCCATTCCTGGCTTTGTGAACCAACCGCAAACAGGCTAAATACAGCAAACAGTATAATAAGCACGCCGGCAAATATCACCACGTAAATTTTCCAATTCATACGGCAAACTTACAAATTACTATCCAGCCATGCCACACGCTGGGTAAGCCATTGTTTTAGCTGCGCTACTTCTTTTGGATAGGTGCCCAATACCACCGGGTTTGGCCAAACATACTGGTTTAAAATATTCCACTTGGTGAAATTCTCTTTAGCGGGCAGGGTTAAATAAGCCTGGGTATCATCAATGCTTTTATACATGGCAGGGATGCCGTTTGCCTTTAAAAATTGCCAGCGTGTTTTAACCTTGGCAGCAAAAACAGGGTCCTGAAACAGGCGGTTAAACCATGGCCCTGTACGCACCCACCAGCCGGTTGGCTGGGTAGCGTCGCTGTAATCTACATTCCCTGCACCCAGGTCAAAGTCCCAGGCTGGCCCCATACCCAGCTTGCTGTTACGGTCTTTATAATAATACATACTGCTAAAGTTGGCAGCATCCTGGTTTTTAAACAGCTCATTTACCAAAAACCAGTTAATGAACGAATCACTGTTGATGTATTTGGCGTAACCGTTCACCGGGTCGGCAAAGTTTGCCGCAAAAATGGCGTTCTCGGTATCCTGTATATAGGTTTGTATATAAGCCGTTTGCTGGGGACTTGGAACATCAGGAGATTTGATAGTGAACGGAAGGTTGCCCAATGTTTTAAACCTATAAGGGTCTTCCTGGCGCTGGTCAAGCTCCAATAAATAGCCGCCGGTAAGTGCTGCCCCGCCATCATCGCCGGCTTTCATTTCGGTAATATTTACCCGGTCGGCGTTCACTTCCACTTGTTCGGTAAGCAGGTAGGTGCCTACATACCCGCCGTTCATAACTACTTCTACAAATATGCCGTGGGGGGTAAAATCACCGTTTAAGCTTTGGGCTACACCATCGGCAATATAATTACGCATCAGGGTTTTATCAGAGTAATTGGCAAGCAGCACCCAATTTTTCGCCGATGCCAAACCCAATAGTTTAGCTTTTGAATTAAATTTTAAACGATATGGCTTTTTGTCCATCCCCCAGGTAGAGTTACCGCGCCCTTTTATCTGCATGGCAATATCGTTGGTGGTTTGGTCAAACAGCCCGTTGGTGTTTACCTTTAAACTGCCGGTAACATAATCGTCTTTTGAAACAACCGGGGCCGATGTGGTAATGTTAAATATAGGCAGGCCTGTAAAGTTGTAAATGCTTACAATATAATCCTTACTTACACCTTTACTATCGGTTACGGTGTAGGTTGCAGGTTTAGTAAAGTCATTAGCGGTAACGCCGCTAACCTGGGTTACATCGCCAATTTTTACTGTTGATGCCGCATCCTTTGTTTTAAATGTAAGCACAAAGCTATGGCCTTCGGTTGTGCCGGGGGTATAACCTTTCAGGTTGGTGCCATCAGCGGTTAACACAATATCCGCAGTTACTTTGCCTGTATTATTTTTTGCTTCTATTTTGATCTCGGTAATTTCGGGGCCGGTTACTACAACAACCGGTGGTGTAACGGGTGGTGGTGTTACGCTTTTATCCTTTTTACAGGCAAATAATAATAGTAATAAACACAGGCAGGTAAAGGTTCTTTTCATGCAGGGATACAATTGGTTACGCAAGATATTAAAAAATGGTTAACATAGCGTTAACAACCTGTTGACTTCCCTGTTACAAAAATGTTAGCCCGTTTATTTATACTTGCAGCCATAATGGATCAGGAAACAACTCAAAAATACAAGGCTTTAACCAAGCTTTCTACCGGCGATTTTAAAGCATTTTTATATGATTGCGATGGCACCCTTGCCGATAATATGGGGGCACATAAACAAAGTTACATCCGCGTAGCTGCCGATGATGGCATAAGTATAGAAGGCGATATTATTGATGAATTTGCCGGCCTGCCTATCCTGAATGTTGTAGGCGAAATAAACAAACGCTATAATACTGCTTTTGAACCTGTTGATTTTGCAGCCCGCAAACACAAGATATTTTTTAGCGAATACATTGAGCAAACCCAGCCTATTGATTATGTGGTAAACCACTTAAAGAACCACGCGGGCAAAGTGCGTATTGGTGTGGTATCTGGCGGTAGCCGTACCTCGGTTGAGAAGACCCTGCAGGTTTTAGGCATCCTTGACCTGGTGGAGGTGCTGATATGCGCCGGCGAAACCACCCATGGTAAACCCTACGCCGATCCCTTCCTGGCTGCTGCCAAACAGCTTGGTGTAGACCCGCGCCAGTGCCTGGTTTTTGAAGATGGCGACCCGGGCGTACAAGCCGCCGAAGCTGCCGGTATGCAATGGGTGCGGATAGATAAGGTATAATGTTGTAAGTTTATCCCTTACAATCATCACCTGCTTTGCGATACTTTTTTCATTTAGGATATTTAGGCACTAACTACAGCGGATGGCAAAAGCACCCCGACGGCCTAAGCGTGCAGCAGGTTTTGGAGGAGGCCCTGAGCCAGATCTTTAAAACACCTATGTACATTACCGGCTGCGGCCGTACCGATGCGCAGGTGAATGCCAGCCAGTTCTTCTTCCACATGGATGTGGATAAGCCCTGGGATTATGACCTGCTTTTCCGGCTGAATAAGCTGCTGCCCGATGATATTGCCGTGTTTGATATCATCCCGATGGAGGGCCAGCCCCATGCCCGCTTCGATGCCGTTGAACGGAGCTACGATTACTTTATCCATACCTATAAGGACCCTTTTTTGGGCGGATTAAGTGCGTTTTATGCCATTAAAAAGTGGGATATAGACCAGATGCAGCGGGCTGCAAACCTGCTTTTAAAATACAACGATTACCACGCCTTTTGCAAAATGCCCGACCGGAATGAGCACACCATTTGCAATATCACTTCGGCGAAGGTTTATAGCAATGCCAAAGGGGACAGGCTCCGTTTCAGCATTTCGGCTAATCGCTTTTTGGGTAGGATGGTACGCATTATTACCGGTAAGCTAATTGACATTGGCACAGGTACTTTAAGTGTGGATGAATTTGAACATTACCTCATCCATCCGCAGGAAACGCAGCTGATAAAACCGGCTTACCCGCAAGGATTATACCTCAGCAAGATCAGATACCCATACCTGGATATGCCGTCCCGCAGTGATCTTGTGCCGATGTTGGCGGAGGGATTAGGGTAAAATATCACCGCTTTGTATCGTCCCCAAACGCCTTAAAACGATCTGAAACGGCCATGATATCCCCGAGTGTTCACGTTCACTGCCGTGAACGCCCGTGAACGCCTGTATCTAACTTGTAACCAGCGATTTGTATTTTATACGCATTGTATTTTGCTTATAATCAGCGTTTTATATCTATTGTCGCCAATTTGCAAACTGCGGCGAGACGCCGCTGAATAGTTGTCACTCGGCTGGAGCCGAGCGACTGCGTGAACAGTTTGTCATCCTGAGCGATAGCGAAGGATCTATTAGCGAACTGTGCATATCGAAATAGCATGTCGGCTAATAGATGCTTCACTATGTTCAGCATGACAAGAGAGAAATGGCTTTTATTTAGCCATCGCTTTATCCCTTATCGCCTTAAACTCCGAACCTTTTTTCCAGCCCGGGAAGGTGGTTTCGTTACTTAGTTTAACACCAAGCTGGTACATCAGGTTAGCGGTTTGTGCCATCCCTTTAGTATCCATCGCGTCGCTGTATTGGTCGGATGGCTGGTGGTAGCGCTGGTCGTTGTATTCTTTTAGTTGTTGTTTACCAAACTCCTCGCCACGCTGAATGCTTTTTGCCCCGTTATGCAGGTCTAACGCAGGTACGCCTACCTTAGCAAAGTTAAAGTGGTCAGAGCGGTAATAACTGCCAGAGCCCGGGGTTTCATCGCCCACAACATCCCATCCTTTTGGTTTGGTTAGGGCTATTACGTAATCATCCAGATCGTTCTGCCCTTTACCGGTGATAGAGAAGTTACTGGTTTCGCCAAAGTCAGATAAAGCATCCAGGTTAAGGTCGGCAACTGTTTTATTAAGCGGGTAAATGGGGTGGGTAGCGTAATATTCCGAACCTAAAAGTCCCTGCTCCTCAGCTGTAACCGCCAGGAATACAATGGTACGTTTTGGCTTATCTTTTTGCACCGCGAATTTTTTGGCAACAGCTAAAATTGAGGCTACGCCGCTGGCGTTATCAACGGCCCCGTTGTAAATGCTATCGCCTTTGGCATCGGGCTTACCTACACCAAAATGGTCCCAATGGGCGGTGTATAAAATGGTTTCATCGGGCCTTTCGGTACCTTTTATAATACCGATCACATTATGTGATTTAGAGTACTTAAGCGCGTTTTTTATGTTTAATGATACGGTGCTGTTAAGCGCCACAGCCTTAAAATCTTTTTTACGGGCATACTCGCGGATATCGCCATTAATGCCTGCTGTGGCTAATAATTTGGTGGCGGCTTCCTCACTCATCCAGCCCTCTACCTTGCAGCGGTTCATGTGTTTATCGGCTTGTTGCAGGTAAAGTTTAGCGCCACTAAAGCTGTTTTGGATTACCTGCCAGCCGTAGCTTGCCGGCTCGGTTTGGTGAACAATGATCACACCCGCGGCACCCTGGCGGGCAGCCTCCTCGTATTTGTAAGTCCAGCGGCCATAGTAGCTCATGGTATCGCCTTTAAAAAGTTTTTCTTTTGCTTTAAAGCCCGGGTCGTTCACCAAAACAACAACGGTTTTGCCTTTTACATCAAGGCCTTTGTAATCGTTCCAGCCAAACTCGGGTGCAACCACCCCAAAACCCGCGAAAACCAGCGGGGAGTTTTTCAGGCTTACCGTATCTACCTCGCGGCGGGTAGCGGCCACAAAATCAACACCCGGTTTTAGCACCGCGCTGCCCGCGCCGCTAATTTGCAGGTTTTGCGATGCGGAGGTGATCTCCACCATCGGCACTTCCTGGTAATAGCTGCCGTTATTGCCCGGCTCTAAACCAAGCTTTTTAAACTTATCGGCTATGTAGGTAATGGTTTTATCCTCACCTTTGGTAAACGGTTTGCGGCCAAGCAGGCTGTCGTTAGCTAAAACGGCAATGTGCTGTTTAATGTCTGCTGCCATGCCGGTATCGGCAGCTGTATCGGCGGTTTGTTTTTTATCGTTACCGGCGCATCCGGCTAAAAGGGCGGAGAGGGCTAAAAAGCCGATGAAGTTTAATTTCATGATCGGTGTGTTTTGTAAATCAAATATATAAAGGTTTTTTCTAACCACAGAGTGCACAGAGATTGTAATGATTATTATACACAGAGAACACGGAGGTGTTTTGATTGGATGAAATTTAGCCCATTATCAGGTTGTTTAATTACCACAAAGGACACAGAGAATAGCATATTTATTATCCGCAGAGAGCACAGAGATTTACAGCATCAAATTCTCTGTGCCTCTTTGTGATTCCCTCTCTGTGCCCTCTGTGGTTAAAATCGCAGATATCTAATGTTAACTTAACAAAATCTCTCGGTCATAATTACCCATTTTACTATCATTTAATAATAAAATTCCGTATTTTTGCAACCTTTAAAATTCGACGCGAACATATTGATGTACAAGGAATATAAGCAGTTAAATCTATCCCAGACAGGTAAAGATGTGCTGGATTTCTGGAAACAGAACGGCATATTCGAAAAAAGTATCAGCAGCAGGCCGGCAAGCAAGCCGTACACCTTTTATGAAGGCCCGCCCAGCGCTAATGGTATGCCCGGTATTCACCACGTTATGGGCCGGAGCATTAAGGATATTTTTTGCCGTTATAAAACCCTTAAAGGTTTCCAGGTAAAGCGTAAAGGCGGCTGGGATACCCATGGTTTGCCCATTGAGCTGGCGGTCGAAAAATCGTTAGGCATCACTAAGGATGACATTGGTAAAAAAATAACTGTAAAAGAGTATAACGATGCCTGCCGCAAGGAGGTAATGCGTTATACCGATGTTTGGAACGACCTTACCCTTAAAATGGGTTACTGGGTTGATCTGGACAACCCGTACGTTACTTACGAGAACGAATACATTGAAAGCCTTTGGTGGATACTGAAGCAGCTTTACAATAAAGACCTGCTGTACAAGGGTTATACCGTACAACCCTACTCGCCAAAATCGGGTACCGGCCTTAGCTCGCACGAACTGAACCAGCCGGGTACCTACAAAATGGTGAAGGATACCACCATTGTTGCCCAGTTTAAAGTAAAGAACGATAAAGATTCGGCCTTTTTATTCGACAGCGTAAGCAGCGATGTATTTATCCTGGCCTGGACGACCACCCCGTGGACGCTTCCGTCAAACTGTGCTTTAGCCGTTGGCGAAGGCATCAATTACGTACAAATAAGCACTTTCAATCCTTATACATACGAGCCTGTTAGTGTTGTACTGGCTAAGGACCTGGTGAAAAAATATTTTAAGGCCGAGGGCGAGAACGCATCTTTTGAAGATTACAAAGGCGGCGATAAAATTATCCCCTGGACTTTAACCCGCGAGTTTAAAGGTACCGACCTGCTTGGCATTCACTACGAGCAACTGATGCCGTATGTAACCAATGCCGACCTGGAGAAAAACGCTTTCCGTGTTATCCCGGCTGATTTTGTGACCACCGAAGACGGTACAGGCATTGTACACACCGCGTCTGTTTTTGGTGCGGATGACTTTAGGGCATGTAAGGAAAACAACGTGCCATCGGTAATGGTGAAGGACGAGAACGGTAAGGAAGTGCCTTTGGTTGATAAACAGGGCCGCTTTGTAGAAGAGGTTACCGATTTTGCCGGCCGTTACGTTAAAGAAGAATATTATACCGATGCAGACCGCGCGGCAGAAGGGTTTAAACCTACTGATGTACTCATCTCCATCAAACTAAAAACCGAGAACAAAGCGTTCGACGTTAAAAAATATGAGCACAGCTACCCGCACTCGTGGCGCTCTGATGAACCGATTTTATACTATCCGTTAGATAGCTGGTTTATCCGTACTACCGCGGTGAAGGATAAAATGGTTGCGCTAAACAAAACCATCAACTGGAAACCCGAAAGTACCGGTACAGGCCGTTTTGGTAACTGGCTGGAAAATTTGGTAGACTGGAACCTGTCGCGCTCGCGCTACTGGGGTACCCCGCTGCCTATCTGGCGCGAGGAAGATGGAAAAGAAGAAAAATGTATCGGTTCGATAGAAGAACTGAATGCCGAGATAGAGAAATCAATAGCAGCCGGTTTAATGCCTGCGGGCTTTAAGCTGGAGGATATGCACCGCCCGTATGTTGATGATGTGATATTAACCTCATCAACCGGCAAACGCATGCTGCGCGAGCCCGACCTGATTGACGTTTGGTTTGATAGTGGCGCTATGCCATACGCGCAATGGCACTTCCCGTTCGAGAATAAAGACGCGTTTGCTGCTGCCTACCCGGCAGATTTTATTGCCGAAGGTGTTGACCAAACCCGTGGCTGGTTCTTTACCCTGCACGCCATTGCGGTGATGCTGAGCGAAGCCAGCGACGAGGTGAAAGCCGTAAATGAGTTGGTTGGCAACAAAGGCGTAGCGTTTAAAAACGTGGTATCAAACGGATTGGTATTGGACAAGAACGGCAACAAAATGTCTAAACGTTTAGGCAATGGGGTTGATCCGTTCGAGACCATCGAAAAATTTGGTGCTGATGCCGCCCGTTGGTACATGATCAGCAACGCATCGCCGTGGGATAACCTTAAATTTAATATTGAAGGATTAGACGAGGTTAGGCGCAAATTCTTTGGTACGCTGTACAATACTTACTCGTTCTTTGTGCTTTATGCCAATATCGATAAGTTTAAATACGAAGAGGCCGAGATAGCTTTGGATAAACGCCCCGAGCTTGACCGCTGGATCATATCGTTACTAAACACCCTGAGCAAAGAGGTTGACGGCTTTTACGCCGATTTTGAACCAACCAAAGCTGCCCGCGCCATACAGGAATTTGTTGACGCGCACTTTAGCAACTGGTACATCAGGTTAAGTCGCCGCCGTTTCTGGCGCTCGGATAATTCTGAAGATAAGCTATCGGCTTACCAAACGCTTTATACCTGTTTAATAACCATCAGTAAGTTAATGTCGCCCATAGCGCCGTTCTTTGCCGAGCGTTTATATACCGACCTGAACAGCGTTACCGGTAAAGAAGAGTTTGAATCGGTCCACCTGGCTTACTATCCCGAGTATCATAACGATTTGGTTGATGCCGACTTAGAAGACAGCATGCAATTGGCACAGGATATATCATCACTGGTATTATCTATACGTAAAAAAATAGAAGTGCCGGTTCGTCGCCCATTAATGAAAATTCTTTTGCCAATATTGGATAAGAACTTCAAAGAGAAGGTAGAGCGGGTAAAAGAACTCATATTATCCGAAACCAATGTCAAGAGTATTGAGTATATTACCGATGCAGCCGGTTTCATCAAAAAGAAGATAAAACCAAACTTTAAAGCCCTTGGCGCTAAGGTTGGTAAGGATATGAAAGATGTAGCCGCAGCTATCAATGCTTTCGGCCAGGAAGATATTTCTAAACTGGAGAGCGATGGTTCTATCCCGGTGCTTGATGGTAAATATGAGATCCTGTTATCTGACGTTGAAATTATCGCCGAGGATGTTCCGGGATGGCAGGTTGCAAATTTAGGAAAACTAACCGTGGCTTTAGATGTTACGATAACCGACGAGCTGAAAGAGGAAGGTATTGCCCGCGAATTAATAAACCGCATACAAAACTTACGTAAGGCTAAAGAATTTGAAGTTACCGATAAGATAACCGTGGCTGTGAATTGCGGTGCGGAGATCTGGAAGGCGACGAAGAATAATTTATCCTATATTTGCGCCGAAATTTTAGCTGATAGCCTTGTGCTTGATAATCAGCTTACTGAAGGCGAAAAGGCCGTTATTGACGAGTACGAAATTTTGATTGCTATAAGTAAAAGTTAAATGGAAAACGAAAAAACAAGGTATTCTGATTCAGAATTAAAAGAATTTAAGGACCTATTATTAGAAAAATTACGCAGCTCAAAAGAAGAGCTTAACGCCCTGGCTACTTCATTAAGTTCGCCAAACGCGAACGGTACTGATGATACTGCCGGTACTTATAAAACACTGGAGGATGGATCTGCGACGTTGGAGAAAGAACAAATTAACCAGTTAGCTGCCCGCCAAAAGAAATTTATTGAGCAGTTAGAAGCCGCTTTGGTACGTATCGAAAACAAAACCTACGGTATTTGCCGCGAAACGGGTAAGCTTATCCCTAAAGAACGCCTGCGTGCAGTTCCGCACACAACGCTAACAATGGAAGCAAAACTGAAGCAATAAATGAAGGCCGCTTATACAAAACCTTTTTTAACTGCTGCAATTATTATCCTTATCGACCAGATCATCAAGATCTGGGTAAGGGGCCACATGCAACTTCAGGATGAAATCCCGTTGTTGGGTAACCGTGGTATGCTCCATTACACCGAAAACAACGGTATGGCCTTTGGTATGGAGCTTGGCGGCGAGCTGGGTAAACTTGCCTTAACGCTGTTCCGGATTGTTGCGGTATGTGGTATAGGGTATGCGCTGGTGCACCTGATCAAACACAAGTACCATCGCGGGTTGATCATGATGGTGGCTTTGATACTGGCCGGTGCGCTGGGTAATATCATCGATTCTACTTTTTATGGGATCATCTATAAATACGCGGGCTTGTTTCATGGCCGCGTGGTTGATATGTTTTACTTCCCGTTGTTAAAAGGTCATTTTCCAATATGGTTACCTATTTGGGGAGGCGAAGAGTTTATCTTTTTCCGCCCGGTATTTAACCTGGCCGATGCCTCTATATCAGTAGGTGTTATTATGATACTGTTTAACCAAAAACGGTACTTTAAACACGAAGAGCCCGAGGTGAGCAGCCCTAACAGCGAAATGGTAGAAGAATAAAAACTTCTTACATAATATTTAAAGCCTCCTGATTTATCGGGAGGCTTTTTTTGTTTCTAACCAACACGTCATTGCGAGGAACGAAGCAATCTCAGAACTATACCTAAACGCTTTGCATGCGCCCTTGCCAATCGGGAGATTGCTTCGTTCCTCGTAATGACGCGCGGGATGGTTGGGTGGCAGGTTTCATTAAACCAATCTCTTTCCCGCTCGTCTCACACATTATTAATAAGTACTGCCATCTTTTTTAATGATTTTATTAACTTGCACTTGTAAACCAATACATTCCTGATGAAAAAAATCCTGATATTGATCTCCATGCTTTCGCCCGTACTGGGTATCGCACAAAAAAAGCCGGTATTGCCCAAAACACTTGACCTGGTTGTTGGCGCTTATACCAGCGGCAGCAGCAAAGGCATAGCCGTTTACCGCTTTTATACCGAAACCGGCAGGCTGGCCTTTTTAAATCAGATAGATAACGTAAGTAACCCATCGTACTTAACGGTATCAAAAAATAACAAGTTTGTTTACGCCGTTAATGAGAATACTGCGGGGGAAGTAAGTTCATTTGGTTTTGAGCCAAAAACAGGTAAACTAACCTTCATTAATAAAGTATCCACTTTAGGGGCAGACCCATGCTTCATCTCGGTTGATAAAAATCAGAAGAACCTGTTTGTAGCTAATTACTCGGGCGGTAATATTGCCGTGTTGCCTTTAAACGATGATGGTTCTATTGGTGCGGCTGTACAAACTATAAAGGACGACGGCCGCGGCCCTAATAAAGAGCGCCAGGAAAAAGCACACGTACACACCGCTGTGCTATCACCCGATGAAAAGTATGTATTATACACTGATCTGGGTACCGATAAAATAAATATTACCAAATACAAAGGCGGTAAAAATAACCCTATTGTACCGGCAAACCCTGCGTTTGTAAGTGTAACCCCGGGTTACGGCCCGCGCCACCTGGCTTTCTCAAACGATAAGAAAACCATGTACCTGATAACCGAGATGGGGAGTTCTGTACTTGTGTTTGATTATAACAACGGCAAGCCAAAACAAAGGCAGGATATTACCCTGCTGCCTGATGGCTTTAAAGGTGCTACCGGTGCGGCAGATATGCACATATCACCAAACGGGAAGTTCCTTTATGCTACCAATCGTGGCGATGCCAATGATATTTCGGTATTCAGCATCAACCAGGAGAATGGCGAGCTTACCTTTATAGAACGCAGGCCATCTGGCGGTAAAGGCCCCCGTAATTTTATTATAGACCCAACAGGCAAATACCTGCTGGTAGCGCACCAAAACAGCGATAATATTATGGTTTGGCGATTAGATGAAACTACAGGCAGGATCATGCAGGCTGTTAGCCGGATTGAGGTTGGTAACCCGGTATGCCTGCAACTTGCGCCGGCCCTTTAAGTAAGAAGTAAAACCCTAAGGGATAAAAATAAGAAGCCGAAAGTGAGTATCACTTTCGGCTTCTTTGTATTTAAGACTTTTACTTCGGGCTTTATTATTGCGCTTTGGTAAATGAATATACAATATAACCGTTGCCATTACCTATAGCGATAGGCGAGCGCAGGCTCATGTTAGCATTGTCAATACTGCCGATATCTAAACGGTAACCTTCCTGTACGTTTTTGGCCTTATCGCCTTCGTATAGTTTTTTAAACTGGAACTGGGTGCCGGTGCTGCCACCGTTAAACACCGACCAGAAAATAGTTTGCGAAGTGCCATTCTGTAAGGTGTAAATACCATTGCCGCTGTTGGTGAATTTCCAGGTGCTACCTACAAAATCATTTGGTGCTGCCTGGTCAAATACGTTATGTACAGCTCCTGGCAAAAGCCCGTCGTAGCTTACGTTGGTTAACGTCCAGGTGCCTACAAATTTACCGCGCGATATGCTGCTGCCGGATGTTGTAGAGGCCGTTGTGTTTTGCGGTGTTGAACAAGCCGAAAAAATAAAGGTTAAGGCTAAAATAGCAAGGGATGTTTGAAATATCTTTTTCATGTTCTGTCTTATAAAATAATATGTGTTATTTGGTGTAGTAACACAAATCAAGCCAAAAGGTTATAATAATATTACTATTTACACTTTGATATTTCTTTTTTGTTCAGTTCTATTACCTCTTTATAATAGTTTTCATATAAAGGCATAATATTAGCAAGCTCCAGTTCTTTAGCGCGCTTCAGGGCGTTCTCTTTAAATTGGTTCAGCCTGGTCTCATTTTCCAGTATATAAATAGCTTTTTCGGCCATACCATCTACATCGCCAACATCAAGTAAAAAGCCGGTAACACCTTCAATATTCAGTTCGGGCAAACCACCGGCGTTACTGCTGATAACAGGCACTTTACAAGCCATAGCCTCTAAGGCAGCCAAACCAAAACTCTCTGACTGTGACGGCATCAGGAAAAGATCAGAAACCGAAAGGATCTCTTCAATAGCATCTTGTTTGCCTAAAAAGCGTACATGCTCGGCAATGCCCAGGTCGCGACTTAACTGCTCACAGCCCGAACGTTCGCCACCATCACCTACCATCAATAATTTCGAGGGGATCTTTTCTATCACTTTGGCAAACATCTTTATCACATCTTCTGTGCGTTTTACCTTACGGAAGTTGGAGGTGTGTACCAAAACCTTTTCGCCATTTGGGGCGATGGCTTTTTTAAAGTGATCTTTAGGTTTAAGGCTAAAACGGGTAAGATCTATAAAGTTGGGGATCACCTTAATATCTTTTTCAATATCGAAGTATTTGTAGGTGTCGTTTTTTAGATGCTCCGATACCGCTGTTACGCCATCACTTTGGTTGATAGAGAAGGTTACCACAGGCTTGTAGGTGCTATCCTGCCCAACCAGGGTAATATCGGTGCCGTGCAGTGTAGTAATAAATGGGATAGAGATGCCATATGTAGCCAATATTTGTTTGGCCATAAACGCAGCCGAAG
This sequence comes from Mucilaginibacter sp. L294, assembly GCF_001636615.1. Taxonomy (GTDB): domain Bacteria; phylum Bacteroidota; class Bacteroidia; order Sphingobacteriales; family Sphingobacteriaceae; genus Mucilaginibacter. The sequence goes on from NZ_LGEK01000017.1 coordinate 22,860, forward strand.
CGTGCGGGATGGCGTAATGCACGTGCAGCAGGTCCAGCTTTTCAAACCTTACCACGTCAACCAGGCGGCTGGCCAGGGCCAGTTCATAAGGCGGGTAATCAAACAAAGGGTATTGTGATACCGATACCTCGTGGTAAAAAAGGTTTTCCGAGAAAAAATCGAGCCGGGCAGGCTGGTTATACGTAACAAAGTGAATTTGGTGCCCGCGGTCTGCAAGGGCTTTGCCTAATTCTGTTGCAACAACCCCGCTTCCGCCAAAGGTGGGATAACAAACTATTCCTATTTTCATTGTTGTATGATACGCTTTAAGCCCTAACCAATGTTAAGTTATTTAACGCTGATAATGAGCATGCAAGTTTAACAGCAATTTATTGTAAAAGTGTTACCCCTATGTAAAATGATTGATGCGGAAAAGTTGGAAAGTCCGTAAGTCGGAGATACGAAAGACAGAAACACCTGTTAATACAATGACTTAATGACAGCGAAGCGTAATGACTCAATGACTAATTAGGCTACTCCCGCTACCCATTTTACCAGGGAGGCATTTACCAGGTTGTTAATGGCGGTAAGGGCGGCATTGCTTTTTGATGTTTTTTGCAGATCGGCGTGGTATATCATGTGGTGTACGCCTAAAACCTTCAGTGTTGCATCGGCAGTAACGCTTTCTGTGTGTTTATAGCAGCAAATTTTAATGTGCTTGTAAAAAGGGTTTGTTTGCAGGCGGCGAAGGATGCGTTCCATATTGCCAATCATATGTGCATGGTCAAACAATATAACGTCTGGCTTTAGCTCGTGTATAGACGGGAATATAGTGGTGATAGCCGAAATGTGTTTCACGTTATCGTACTCGTCCAGTAACTGGTCGGGAAAAGCGTGCGGAGCTACCAGAAGTACTCTCTTAGAACGGGTACGTATCATGCTCAATCCATTTGGGGGACGTAAATATAAAATCTATATTTTATATTATCAACCCATTTGAGCAAAAATTAATATTTAATTGCCTGTTAATGAACCGGTCGCGCGTCTGCGGTGTCAATAGCATTGCGCCCGGTTGGGTCGGCGTTGCCTTTGTTCAGGCTGTCTTTTTTAGTGGTGTCGGCCACCTGCGTATTATTCGGATCGCCGGTTCCCGCTTTGGCGACAGTATCTTTTGTGCCGCCGAGGGTAGCTTTACTGCGGTCGCCGCAAGCAGTAATAGTTACTGCTAAAAGTGCAATAGCTGCTATATAATGTGTGGTTTTCATAATTGTGAGTGTGTTTGTATATCAAATAACAGGTCTTTAAAACATTTGTTTTTATAGGCCCTAAACAAAAAAAGCCCTCCTAACTATTGTCGAGAGGGCTTTTGTATATAGCAGGTTAATTATTTTATCTCGAAGATGGCGTTGATCTGGAAGCTCAGTTTGATTTTTTTAACATCAATATCCGACTCCGGAGTTGCAGAATCTGCTGCTGCCCCTTTAAATTGTACAGCGTACATTCTTGGTTGCGGGAAACTGCTGTTATCATTTTCGGTGATGTTTAGCACGCTACCCAGTTTATCGCCAAGGCCATTCACCAAAAAAGCGGCTTTATCACGGGCACCTATCAGCGCTTTTAGTTTCAACTCATTTTTTATATCGTTGATCTTTGAGTAATCGTAGCTATCAATATTGGTGCTTTGGATGCCTTTTGCATCAAGCTTGCTTAATATCTGGTCAAATCTGTTCAGATCGTGAAATTTGATATTATACTGTTTGCTGGCCAAAAAATCGGGGTTTTTCTTTTTCTCGGTCTGGTAGTTCCATGATGATAAGCTATTGATAGTGAAATCCTCTTTAGCTATACCGGCTTCGGCAACAGCTTTCTCCAGTTGTTTCTCTAACTGGCTAATGGTAACAGCTTTTTTCTTTCCATCTAAATATTCCTTTAAAGAGATAGAAACGTTTATAATATCGGGAGTAACCTCCTGCTCGGCAATGCCGGTAACTTCAATTTTACGGCGCAGATCTGCGTTTTGTGCGAATGCCCCAAATGTGGTGGCAATTAATGCGGCTATTAAGAATAATTTTTTCATAAGTATTAAATATATATAGTGTGTAGAGTTAATTACGTGCAAAAAGTTTAATCTGCAACACGCATAAATAATAAAGGTGTAACCCAAAACAGAGTTTGGTGTTTTAATATGGTGATAATAAAGAGGGTAGGGGTGAAAAATATTTAATAATATTTTATTCATCTACCCTTCACCGCGCGTCATTGCGAGGTACGAAGCAATCTCCCGATAGGGCAAGCCGAATGCAGAGCGGTTATGTATAGTCCGGAGATTGCTTCGTACCTCGCAATGACGCGGAGATAAAAGCCCGGCTGCAAGCAACGCCATAAAACAAAAAAAGGCGCCTTTACGACGCCTTTATATATTCTGAAAGTTTCTTAATTCTGATATTATATCAAATGTTTCAATTGTATCACTTCCTTTTCGTCAAGGTATCTCCAACGGCCGCGAGGAAGGTCTTTCTTGGTAAGGTTGGCGTAAACCGAACGGTCAAGCTTCACCACATCATAACCTAATGATTCGAAGATACGGCGTACAATACGGTTTTTACCGCTGTGTATCTGAATGCCGATCTCCTTTTTAGTACCACCTGTTACGTACGATATACTATCCGGTTTTATCAAACCATCCTCAAGCTCTAAACCGAACCCGATTTTATTAAGGTCGCCTTGTGTAAGGGCTTTGTTTAGCTCAACCAAGTATAATTTAGTAACGCTGTTACGTGGGTGCGATAATTTATCGGCCAGGTCGCCATCGTTGGTCATTAATAATAAACCGGTTGTGTTACGGTCAAGGCGGCCAACAGGGTAAATGCGTTCTTTGCTGGCTTTATCAACCAGGTGCATTACGGTACGGCGCTCTTGCGGGTCATCCGTAGTGGTGATGTAGTCTTTTGGCTTATTTAAAAGCACATAGATCATTTTCTCGCGTTTCAAAGCCTCGCCGTTGTAGCGTACCAGGTCTTTAAGCGGGTCAACCTTATGGCCAAGCTCAGATATTACTTCGCCGTTTACCGATACCACACCTGCTGCAATCAGTTCATCAGCCTTACGGCGGCTACAGATGCCCGCATTGGCAATATAACGGTTAAGGCGAATCAGGCCATCGTCTTTAGCTTTAACAACCGGGTTTTTACGGCCGCGCATGGTTGGCTTAGCCGGGCCATCGTTTGTACGTGTCCTGTCATCGCCTTCGCGTTTTTTGTAACCCGTGCTTGTGCTCGGGAAATCTTTATTGCCACCACGGGTGTTGCCAAAGCTTTTCTTTGGTCCGCCTTCGCGGGTGCCGTATGGGCGTTTTTCGCCGCCTTCGGTATCAAAGCTTTTCTTTGGTCCGTCGGTACCGGCAGGTCGCCTGTTAAAAGGTTTATCGCCGGCAACCGGGTTTTTGCGCGCACCATATGATGCAGGGCCTAAACTTGGTTTACGGTAAGTGCTGCCCTCGCCATCTGATGATTGCGGGCGGCCACTGTATGGTTTATCTCTTGGGGTAAAGTTTTTGCGTTCGCCGGATGGTGCATCGCCGAAGCTTCTTTTTGGGCGGTCGGCATCAGCAGGGCGGCCGCTGTATGGCCTGCCTTTTGGTACAAATGCCTTTTTATCGCCAAATGATGACGGGCCTGCACCATAGCTTTTCTTTGGCCTTTCGCTGCCTTCGCTATCTGGTTTACCTGAATCTGGTTTTGAATAGGTGGATCCCCTTTTATCTACCGAGAAGTTTTTTTTGCCATCTGTACGGCCTGCGCCGAAGGGTTTTCCTGTTGAGGAAGATGATGGTCTTTTTGCGTTTTCGCTACCACTTTTTGAGCGGCCCGATGATTTGTTGGGCCTGTCGTCGCGACTACCGGCTGGTCTTTTAAATACCATAATTTTTTGTTTTGCGCTTTCGCAGCGTGAGGGTCAAAAGTACAACATTTTAACCAAAAAAACAACTTTTTAATAGGGTTCAAAATGTAGGTTTAAACCACTTTAAACGCTGATTTTTAGCCCTTTTTAAAATCCTCAAAACACTAAGGCAATTGCAAGTGTTTGATAATCTGCTTTATATAACGTACCTTTGCAGCACATCATACCAAAAAGTATAATTAATGAGTAAAATTGAAATGACTAAAAAACACTTAATTACGTGCTCCGTAATCTTGGTGCTGGTTATCATTTCCAGGCTTAACATTTTCAGTACCGACCCGGTTTATCCTGTAAAATACATCGCCCACACACCTTCAAAATTGCTCTTCAGCCTACCTGCTGAAGTAGCCGAAGAGGCGTTTAGTTTTGCAGATGAGGCCCTGCCGGTAAACGACAAAAAAGTAGATTTTAAATTAAAAAAATCAATAGCGAAACACGGGTACAAAAACATTCAATCGAACATTTTGCACTCAAAAGCTGATAAGCTTTTCCCTATCATCGAGCCTATCTTAAAAGCCTACGGTATCCCCGAAGATTTTAAGTACATCCCCTTGGTAGAGTCGGGCTTAAAAGAAGGTACATCGCCTAAAGGCGCACGTGGCGTTTGGCAGTTTATGCCAGGTACCGCACGCACCTACGGCTTAAAGGTTAACAAGGCCAAAGATGAGCGCTTAAATTTGCGCAAATCAACCATTGCGGCCTGCAAGTACATTAAAGAACTGTACGGTGAGTTTAACAGCTGGACACTGGCCGCTGCCGCTTACAATAACGGTTCAATTAAACTGGAACGCGCCATTAACAAGCAAAATGAGGATAATTATTTCCGCATGACGCTTAACCGCGAAACCGGTTCTTACATCTACAAGATTATTGCCATGAAAGAGATCATCAGTAATCCTGCAAAATATGGCTATAAAAATTTTTATAGTTATATGCAAAAACCAACTCCCTTTTTAGGGCTGTATAACAATTAAAGCAATTTAATTATTACGGAGCACATTTAAAAAGCCATCCCAGTCGGGGTGGCTTTTTTTATAGACTCTCCCCGGCATTTTCAAAGGAGATGGAGCGGACCCGGCACATTATCTAAAGATGATAGCCGGTGAAAAGTATCCGCAGGCGTGCGTTAAATCATCAAATTAAAGTATAAATACAATTTATAAAACTTAATACGAGTATAATACGTAATTACCACAGAGTGTAACCCGTATTAACACCACCCCCCTTAAGAAGCAGCTGATCGCGCTGCCCCGGAAACTCCATTTTTTACCGATGCTAATTTATATTCGCTATGAGTAACATGGATCATGCCCTGCGGTATTTACATGCCGTTGAGAAAAAAAATAAACAATATTTTATGGATAATAGCCTGAAGATAGCCGACTGTGTATCGCTTACGGCTTCCGGCAAAATGGTTATTGTAAATATTACAAACACCAACCTGCCAAAGGAAATTAAAGATGATATCGACGATATGTTTTGGATATAAAATAATTAAAAAAATTATTTACCCGAAAACCAAGGCCGTACCAATATCCGTATTTAGGGTAAGACCTTGCCGATACTACCTTCCCCTATTTAAAAAGCAACCTACCAAGCTTGCCTTTAAACGACATTTTTTTATCATGCTAAACTGATATGCTATGAATAATTTAGAGCATGCCTTAAGGTATTTACATGCCGTAGAAAAAAAGTATAAGGAGTATTTCTCATCACATCACCTTAAAATAACCGACTGTGTGGCCCTCACTAATTCGGGCAATACGGTTAATGTGGACATCATAAATAATGCCCTGCCAGCCCATATCAAAGATGATATTAAGGATATGTTTTGGATATAACATCTTTCAAAAAAAAGCCCCCTCTGTGCAAAGAGGGGGCTTGAATAAACTCAGGCAGGGGTAATATAACGTTATTATAATTTCAGCTTCACAAAATATAACCTGTTATGGTCTATGGTATTGGTAGCAGGGAGCATTTTTTGGGCAAAACCACTTGCGCCGTTATCAACCACACCAAAATCATCATCGTTTGATATCACCAGGATGTTGCCTTTTAGCAAAGTGATGCCTTCGGCCTTATCATGCGGGTAAACGGTTGGCAGGTCCTTCAGCAGGTCGAGCGCTAAGGTTTTGGTAACAGGTACTATACCGGCACCTTGCAAACCTGCGGCATCCACTAATTCCTCTACGGTTTTACCACCGTAAAGTTTACCTTTAACGCTGTTAGCGGCATCAGAAATATCAGTAGCGTTGCTGATATCTATCTTGAAGATCTTTTTGAACGTTGCAGGGTTTGTTGGTGCGCCACCATAAAGGCCATCACGCTCAATGGTTAAAAAAGTAGTGGCGTTAACGGCTGTAATCTCGCTGCAACCGGTAAGCGTTGGGTTTTCCATTAAATACGCGTATTGTTTGGTTGCGCCGGTAGCAATATCAAAAGTTAATATCCTTAAAACAACCGAGTTGCCAATAGCCGTTTTTGAAGGGTTATACATGGGCGATTGCATTAAGCCAACCAATGTTTTACCATCTGGTGTAATAGTTAAGCCTTCCATGCCGCGGTTAGCCCTGCGATTTTTGAAAACCAAAGGTATTTTACGACCGCCGGTGCCGGTGCCAAATGGGTTAATGCGCTCAATGGTTTTGCCGGTTGCATCAAAATGTACAATATGCGGGCCGTATTCGTCACTTATCCAAAACGAACCATCGGCAGCTAATACCATGCCTTCCGAATCGATACCATCGGCGCTGGTTGGTAGTAATTTACCATCAAGGTCATAAGGTATCTCGCCGGTATTGCCCTGGTCAATAGGGTTGGGCAAGCCATTTAAATGAGCCCCTGCAGCATTCTTAAGGTTAATGGTTTGTTCTAAATAAAGTTTACCGTCCTTCAGTCTGAATTTGCCTATAGCAGGTGTAAAATCAGACTTGCCCAAAATAATTGAACCGGGAACAGTAGTGCCGGCTACATTTGGGCCGCGGTCTGTAAGCATATAAAACACGGCAGGGTCGTTAGGGTCGGCAGCAACAGATGAGCCAAAGCCACCGTTATAAACCTTAACACCGGCAGCGGTAGTAAATAATAAAGCAGGATCGGCGGCTTCTGCCATATCCGGGTAGGTAACAGCGGGCGGTGTTACCGTATCGTTATGATTTTTTTGGCAGGCTGTTAAACTTACTGCCGCAATAGCAAACATACTCAGTAAAGCTTTTTTCATTTTAGTAGATTATAGCTATTCGCTTTTGCAAAGCAAGCCCTGTTGTGTAAACCCATGGTTAACTTTAAAAAAAATGTTTTACAGCGCGGGCAACATGTTGACGATGAGGATAAAATTTTACATTAAACAGTACATGTTGCCAAGGCTATCGCTTTAAATCACCGACGTTTTTGTGTATATTTGCGAAAATTTTTAGTAATTAGCCAGCATAAAAACCTATACGGCATTTATGCTGTTTCCATAAAAATATATGAGCGAAAAAACGTTAGATCTGGGCGAGCAAAGTGAAGTTGAGGTTTATGGTGCCCGGGTACATAATTTATAAAATATAGATGTTTCTTTTCCGCGTAATAAGCTGGTTGTAATAACCGGTTTAAGTGGCAGCGGTAAATCGTCGTTAGCGTTCGATACCATTTATGCCGAAGGGCAGCGCCGTTATATGGAAACGTTTTCGGCCTATTCGCGGCAGTTTATGGGCGGTATGGAGCGCCCGGATGTCGACAAAGTATCAGGCTTAAGCCCGGTAATTGCCATTGAGCAAAAAACCACCAGCAAAAACCCCCGCAGTACCGTTGGTACCATTACCGAGATCTATGATTTTATGCGCCTGCTTTTTGCCCGCGCGGGTGATGCCTACAGCTACACCACCGGCGAGAAAATGGAGCGCATGAGCGAGGAGCAGATCCTGAAAACTATTTTTGAAAAGTTCGACGGGCAGCCCGTAAACATATTAGCGCCAGTAGTAAAAGCCCGTAAAGGCCATTACCGCGAACTATTTGAGCAGATACGCAAACAAGGTTATCTGAAAGTTTATATTGATGGTGTTATTGCTGATGTAGAACCCAAAATGCAGGTAGACCGTTACAAAATTCATGATATTGATATTGTGGTTGACCGCCTGGTGGTAAGCGAAGCCGATAGCAAGCGACTATACACCTCGGTACAAGCAGCCCTTAAGATAGCCAAAGGTATTATCCGTATTGCAGATAAGGACAATAATGTAGCCTACTTTAGTAAGTATTTAATGGACCCGGTATCGGGTATATCATATGATGAGCCGCAGCCAAATACATTCTCGTTTAACTCGCCTTATGGCGCCTGCGAGAAGTGTAACGGATTGGGCTACATCTTTGAGGTGGATGAAGCCTCGGTTATACCAAACCCAAAACTGAGCATCCTTAACGGCGGCCTTGCCCCGATAGGCGAGTACCGCGAAACCTGGATATTCCAGGTGCTGAAGGCGCTGGCCAAAAAATATGAGTTCTCGCTATCAACCCCGATAGAAAAACTTACCCGCGAGCATTTGGATATTATCCTGAATGGTTCGCCGGATATGATAAGCGTAGCGGTTGAGTACAATAAGTGGAACGTACAAAACTATCAGATCTCGTTTGATGGCATCATCCGTATGCTGGAAGAGCAGCAGGAGCGCCGTAACGACGAAGGAATGGACGATATGGAAAATTATCGTGTATTACGTATCTGCCCTACCTGCGAAGGCGCCCGTTTGAAAAAAGAATCGCTGCACTTTAAGGTTGACGAGAAGAATATCTTTGAACTGGCCTGTATGGATATTACCACGCTTAATAGCTGGTACACAGGCTTAGAGGACAGGTTAACCGAGCGCCAGAACGTTATAGCTAAAGAGATACTGAAAGAGATCCGTGCACGCATCGGCTTTTTGCTGGATGTGGGGCTGAGCTATCTAACGCTCGACCGCACCGCCAAAACCCTTTCGGGTGGCGAGGCGCAGCGTATCAGGCTGGCCACACAGATTGGCTCGCAGCTGATGAACGTAATGTACATTCTGGATGAGCCAAGCATCGGCCTGCATCAGCGCGATAACGAACGTTTAATAAATGCCCTTAAAAACCTGCGCGACCTGGGTAACACCGTTTTGGTTGTAGAGCATGATAAGGATATGATACTGGAAGCCGACCATGTGATAGACATGGGCCCGGCAGCAGGCGTACATGGCGGCCAGATAGTGGCACAGGGCACACCTGCCGAGCTGATGAGCCATCATACACTTACCACATCATACATTAACGGCGAGCGGGAAATTGCTATCCCTAAAGAGCGCCGCCCGGGGAATGGTAACACTTTGTCGCTTAAAAAGGCAACCGGGCATAACCTAAAGAAGGTTTCTGTCGATTTTCCGTTAGGGAAACTGATAGGGGTAACCGGCGTATCGGGCAGTGGTAAATCCAGTTTAATAACCGAAACACTGTACCCTATATTGAACCACCACTTTTTCCGCGCCAAAAAACACCCCCTGCCTTACGAAAAGATTGAGGGTTTGGAGCATATTGATAAAGTTATTGAGATAGACCAAACGCCTATAGGCCGTACGCCGCGCTCAAACCCGGCTACGTATACAGGTGTGTTCTCGGATATCCGTAACTTGTTTGTGGCATTGCCCGAGTCGAGGATCCGTGGGTACAAACCGGGCCGTTTCTCATTCAACGTAAAAGGTGGCCGTTGCGAAACCTGCCAGGGCGCAGGCCAAAAGGTGATAGAAATGAACTTTTTGCCCGATGTACAGGTGCCATGCGAAGAATGCGGTGGTCGCCGTTACAACCGCGAAACACTGGAGGTACGCTACCGTGGTAAATCTATCAGTGATGTACTGGATATGAGTATTGAGGATGCAACACCATTCTTCGAGCATATACCGTCTATCTACCGCAAGGTGAAAACCTTATTTGATGTTGGTTTGGGATACATTACGCTTGGCCAGTCGTCAACCACGCTATCCGGTGGCGAGGCACAACGCGTAAAACTGGCTACCGAGTTAAGTAAAAAAGATACAGGCAACACCTTCTACATTTTAGATGAGCCTACCACAGGTCTGCATTTCGAGGATATTAACGTATTGCTTGGTGTAATTAATCAATTAGTTGATAAAGGGAATACCGTATTGGTAATAGAACATAACCTGGATGTGATTAAAGTGGTTGACCATGTGATTGACTTAGGCCCGGAAGGTGGCTCGGGCGGTGGTAAAATACTATTTAGCGGGACACCAGAGGGTTTGTGCAAGGTTAAAGAAAGCTTTACCGGCCAGTTCCTGAAGAAAGAGATGGGGGTGAAATAAAAGGTTTGTCATGCTGAACGTAGTGAAGTATCTATTCGCGAATTAGATCCTTCATTCCTCAGGATGACAAATGTTTTTACACACAAAACAAAAAGCATAAATCCTATCTTTAGGGTATATGTTGCCTTTACTCGTATCGAAGCAAATTCGCGAAGCTGATGCTTATACCATAGCTCATGAGCCCATAAGTTCTATCGATTTGATGGAGCGGGCCAGTAAAGCTTTTGTGGGCTGGTTCATCAATCACTTTCAGGATAAAAAACAAACCATCGCGGTTTACTGCGGAACAGGCAACAACGGCGGAGACGGTTTGGCCATTGCCCGCATACTTTGCGACCATGGTTACTGCAATATCGATGTGAAGATCTGCCGCTTTAGCGATAAGGCCAGCGATGATTTTAATGCGAATTTTAAGCGACTAAAAACGGCAAAAATCGCCTTTCAAACGCTAAAAAACGGCTCTGAAACGCCCCAGGAAACCGCGGATGTAATTATTGACGCGATATTAGGCAGCGGCCTTAATAAACCCCTTGCCGGCGATTACAAAAAGCTGGTTGAGCACTTAAACAGTCTGCAGAAAACGGTAGTTGCCGTGGATGTCCCCACGGGCTTCTTCACTGATGGCGAGCTCCCCAAAAATGCCACCGTCCTGAATGCCGACCTGGTGATCACCTTTCAGCAACCAAAGATCAACTTCCTGCTGCCGGAATCTGGGCCATATATAAACTGTTGCGAGGTAGTTAAAATAGGCCTTAACGAGGCGTTTATAAACACGGCTGATACACCATATTTTTTAGTAGAAGAGCGTGATGCGTACCAATTACTTAAACCGCGTAAACGCTTTAGCAATAAAGGCACCTATGGGCATGCGCTTATCATTGCCGGTAAGGACGAAACGATGGGCGCGGCACTACTGGCCTCATCAGCGTGCGCGCATGCCGGGGCGGGGCTAACAACGGCCTGTATCCCGCAAAGCGGATTGATCGCGCTGAACAGTTCCATGCCCGAGGTTATGGCCCTGCTGCGGGATGATAATAAGCTGCCGAATATTAAATGGGATAAATTTAGCGCCATAGGCATTGGCCCGGGCCTGGGCAAAGAGCCGGGTACGTTAAAACTGCTGAAAGCTATTTGTAAAAATTACAGCAAACCTGTTGTTGTGGATGCGGACGCGCTGAATGTACTGGCAGAAAATCAATCTTTATTGAAAAAACTGCCCGCAGGGAGCATTATTACGCCCCACATGAAAGAGTTTGACCGCTTGTTTGGCGAACATACCAGCTGGTGGCAGCGCCTGCAAACGGCTAAAGCGAAGGCTAAAGAACTCCATATTTATATCATCTTGAAAAACGATTACACTCTTACGGCCACGCCTGATGAGCGGTTGTACTTTAATTCAACCGGTAACCCGGCTATGGCAAGTGGTGGTATGGGGGATGTGCTTACAGGTATTTTAACCTCGTTATTAGCACAGCAGTATTCTGCGCAGGATGCCTGTTTATTAGGTGTTTATATACACGGCAAGGCCGGGGATGAACTGGCGTTGCCAAACAGGCTGAATGTGGTATTACCTACAAGGGTTATTGCCCAATTGCCGGTAACCATGGCAAAATTAAAGGCATAAAAAAAGCGAATGTCAGTATCAAACATTCGCTTTTCAAACTATTAACTGATCTTATAAAGAACTAAATACTTCTAACTAAGTACATATATGACGTACAACGCATATATTAGTTACAGTAACAACGCTAAATATTTTTTTGTTTTATAGTTTTTTGCTTTTTTAACAAAAATTTAACAAAAAAGCCGCCCTGCGTTAGCAAAGCGGCTTCTAAATGTTGAAATATTTTTTTTAAAACTGACCAATTACCACCATCTGGTCCATTGTTGGGTTAATGCTGCCGCCGGTTGGTTCTAAGGTTACAGCAAAGCCCTGTGCCGATGCTATTGCTTTCATTTCTTTTATACCGGCGGTATCAGCTTCGGGTGCGTCAAATACACCCATATCTACCGGTTTGCCATTAACAAGCGCCCATAACTGGTATTGGTGTTGCTTATCATTTTTAGGCAGTTTTACGCTTTGTACATCAACCATTACCTTTTTACTTACCGAGTTCCAGGCCAGTATCATGGCGGCTGATGGTGTTTTTGGCAGGCCTTTTAACCTCAATACTTTGTAGGTGGTATCGCGGTACATATCCAGCTGGCTATCCATCAGGTTAACCTGGTTGGCAATGCGGATCTTATCGGTTTGCATTGCCGTTAGCTGCGTGTTTGAATCCTGCAGTTTGCTGTAAATATTTACTAAACCGTAAACGCTTATCAGCAATAAAGTTAAGCAAGCGGCAAAAGCATATTTGTAAAAGTTGTTTACACGGGTACCCGGCAATCTTTTAATATGATCATCATCCTGATGGGTAACGGCTTTTGTAAAGGTATTATCATCACCTAAATTTACAAGCAGACTGCCCAAAACGCGCTGGCGCAGATCTGCGGGCGGTTCAATGGCATGTTCTTCAGCATAAAACTCCATCGATTTTTCAATCTCCGTAATTTCCGCCCTTATCTCAGGATATTTTTGGGCCATATCTTCCACCTGCAACTTTTCTTCCGCGCTAATGTCGCCCAGAACGTAAAGTTCCAAAATGCCAGATTCGATATATGCCTTAACGTTTTCCACTATTCATTAAAATGTTTTCTGAGTTGAAGTATGCCCATTCTTAACCGTGTTTTTATGGTTCCAAGCGGCACACCGAGTTCATCGGCAGCTTCCACATGGGTGTAACCTTTAAAATACACGAGGTCGAGAATCGATCGTTGTTCAGGTTTTAAGGTAGATACCAAATCCCTGATGCCTAACAACTCAGGCTTGTAAACTGTATTTTTTTGTTCGTCAATGAAAGTTACGTTATTTTCAAGCTCATGGTTTTTGCTTTGGTTCTTAAAATCTTTCGATCGAACCTTATCTATAGCTAAATTGCGTGCGATATTTACCATCCAGGTAAATAAGCGGCCTTTTTCGCTGCTGTACCCGCTAAATGAATGCCATATTTTTACAAAAGTTTCCTGTAAAACATCTTCGGCAATGGCTTCATCAGTAATAATGCGGGATATGACACCAAACAAAGATGCTGAGTACATGTTATATAACGCCTCCACCGCGATCTTTTCACGATTGCGCAGTGCAAGAACTAATTCTTCCTCGGATAGCGATATTTTGCGTTTGGGGGTCAACTCGATGAAGATAGAAAGGAATTATCACATTTCAAACAAATGTTTTTCTGCGTGATATGATGAGCGCACCAACGGGCCGCTTTCTACATACCTAAAACCTTTTTTTAAACCCCATTCCTTGTAGCTTGCAAACTGGTCTGGATGGATCCAGTCAATAACCGGGTGATGGTTACGGGTCGGCTGCAGGTACTGGCCTAAAGTAAGGATATGTACGCCTGCTTCCAGCAAATCGTCCATCGCTTCTAATACATCTTCTTCGCGTTCGCCCAGGCCAAGCATGATGCCCGATTTGGTGCGGAGGCCGGTAGCCGATGTACGTTTCAGCGCTTCCAGGCTGCGATCGTATTTGGCTTGTATGCGTACTTCGCGGGTTAGGCGGCGTACGGTTTCTAAATTATGCGATACTACTTCAGGGCGGGTTTCCAACACGCGGTCCAGGTTATCCCATACCCCGCGGAAATCGGGCAGTAAAGTTTCAAGGGTGGTATCCGGGCTTTCGCGGCGTATAGCGTTGATGGTTTCGGCCCAGATGATAGAACCGCCGTCTTTTAGGTCATCACGATCTACCGAGGTAATAACGCAATGTTTTACCTGCATCAATTTAACTGAGTTGGCTACGCGGTTTGGCTCGTCGGTATCAACAGCCAAAGGCCTGCCGGTTGCTACCGCGCAAAAAGAGCATGAACGGGTACAAATGTTGCCCAGTATCATAAACGTAGCGGTACCTGCTCCCCAGCACTCGCCCATATTGGGGCAATTGCCGCTTTCGCAAATGGTGTGCAGTTTATGCTCATCAACCAGGCCACGTACGTGGGCGTATTCCTTCCCTACCGGAAGCCTAACCCTTAACCAATCGGGCTTACGCTGCGGCTGGTTGGCGGGTACTACAGGCAAATCTATCATGTTACAAAATTAGTTAAAAATAAAGTATGTGCATCCGCAGCGTAAACGAATATTACGCAGAAACGATAATAATGTTACGCTATCATCATTGGGAGGTGCGAAGCAATCTTTTTGATTGTGCATAAACGTTTTGCATGCGCTCCTGTATATCGGGAGATTGCTTCGTACCTCGCAATGACGTGCGGATATAAACTTCCGCCTTTTCCGCCGTTGTTGGTGTTGTCACCAACAACTTTTAGGATAGTGGCGTATGCACAGTTTGGATGCATGGCGGCTTGTTGGTGACAACACCAACAAGGGCTAAGAAACGATAATAATGTTAAGCTATCGTCATTGCTTCGTGCCTCGCGGATATAAACTTTCGCCTTGTCCGCCGTTGTTGGTGTTGTCACCAACAACCTTTAGGATAGTGGCGTATGCACAGCTTGGATGCATGGCGGCCTGTTGGTGACAACGCCAACAGGGGCTAATGAATAGTTTATTTATTGCGGGGCTATTTGATATGTTTTCCCTTTAACGGTTTGTATGGTTGTTAAATAGCCTATGGAAGACTTTACAGACCTTACGTTTTGCCCGGCTATTTTTATAGGTGCGGAGGTCCTGATCTTGCATGGCCCGCCTATTACCGATTTTATGGTAGCCAGGGTTAATTGATGTTTTGCCCAATTAATAGCTACTTCAAAATTACCTCTTGCTTTAAGCCCTTTGATAGAACCGGTATCCCATTCATCAGGCAATGCAGGTAACAGGTCGATCTCATTCATATGGCTTTGTAATAATAGCTCTGTCATGCCGGCTACACCACCGAAGTTGCCATCAATTTGGAACGGCGGGTGCGCGTCAAATAAGTTTGGATACGTTCCGGAACCGTTGCCCATTTTATTTTTCATGGCGCCATCGGTTTTAGATCCCGCAGCACGTAACAGGTCATGAAGCAGTAGGTAAGCATGGTTGCCATCGCGCAAACGCCCCCAAAAATTGATCTTCCAGGCCAGGCTCCAGCCGGTGCCATCATCGCCGCGAAGCTGGAGTGTTTTTTTTGCGGCCGCAGCATATAAGGGTGTTGTTATGGGTGATATTTGCCTGCCCGGGTGCAGCCCGAATAAATGCGATACATGGCGGTGATGAGGGTCTTCGTCTTCCCAATCCTTATCCCACTCCTGCAGATTGCCTTTTTTGCCAATATGCAAGGGGAATAGTTTTGCCCTTTTTGCAATGATCAGATCGCGGAAGGTTTTATCAGTATTTAAGGCGTCGGCAGCTTCTATCACATTGGTAAACAGATCCCAGATGATAGACATATCCATAGTTGTAGCTACAGATACCGACCCCTTATTCCCTTTATCGTCAATAAACTCGTTCTCGGGCGACATGCCCGGCGCGGTTACCAGCAGGCCATTCTTATCTTTAACAAGCCAGCTTAAACAAAATTCGGCAGCGCCCTTCATTATAGGGTAAGCCGTATTACGTAAAAAAACTTTATCGCCTGTAAATTGGTAATGTGCCCATAGATCCTGGCACAACCATGCCCCGCCCATTGGCCAGTTAGCCCAGGCGGGATCGCCGGTTTTAACGCCTACGGGGTTTGATAAAGCCCATATATCGCTGTTATGATGTGCAACCCAGCCATTGGCATGATAAAACTCGGTAGCTGTTACCTTACCTGTTTGGGCTATGTTTTTGATCAGATCAAACAAGGGCTTATGCATTTCGGGGAGGTTGGTCATCTCCGCCGGCCAGTAATTCATCTGTGTATTGATATTGATGGTATAATTTGAGCTCCATGGGGGTAGCATCCTATCATTCCATATCCCCTGTAAATTGGCGGCTGTACCACCCGGCCTTGAACAGGAGATAAGCAGGTAGCGGCCAAACTGATAATAAAGGGTTTCTAATTCAGTATCTTTTGCGCCATTGGTGTACCCAATTAACCGCTCATTGGTGGGCAGCGCTGCATTGCTGTTATTGGCAGGTTTACCCAAAGTAAACAATACCCGGTTAAAGTATTGGCGATAATCGGCCACGTGAGCGTTAAATATGGTTTGCCAGTTTTTTTTGGCCGCAGCATCCAGGTTTTGGGAAGCTATTTTAACTTCGTCTTTACCTTGTTTATCGGGGGCTTTATCAAAACCGTTAAAACTGGTGGCTGCCGATAGATATAAGGTAACATCCGTTCCGTTTTTTACTGTTATGCCCTCTGCGTCGGTAGTGGTTGTCCCGTCGCCAACTGCTTTTACAAACATGGCATAACGCATGCCTTTATTCCCCTTTTCATCCTCGTAAGTAATGGTTTGTGTGTGCTGGTCGTCATGCAGGGGGGCGCTGCCTTTCATTGCTATCTCGCTATTATTGATAACAACGTTATTGTACTTTAATAAGCTATTGGCCGATACCTTAAAATTTAACTGACCGGCTACACTGGCTTTAAGATGTACAATAAGAATATTATCCGGTGCAGAAATAAACACCTGCCGGGTAAACTCGGTGCCATCAATTGTAAAACGAGTTGTGGTGATGGCATTATTAATATCCAGTTCGCGGTAATAGGCACTTGGCGCGGCCGATTTAAATGTTTGTTTGATCACTAAATTACCAAGGGGCTCAAATGCCTCCGAAAAATTGCCTTGCATTTTGCGGGTAAGCTCAATGGCTTTGGGGTAGTTTTCTTCTTTGAGTAATGCCTGGCGGGTTTGCAGTAAATAATTATAGGCATCGGGGTTAACGTTATGCCCTATTGGCCCGCCAGACCATAGTGTACATTCATTTAGCTGAATGCGTTCGGTATCTACACCGCCAAATACCATTGCCCCTAACCGCCCGTTGCCTAAGGGCAAGGCTTCTGTCCATGTTTTGGCGGGTTGTGTGTACCATAATTTATCGCTTTTTTGGGCCATTGCCGATAAAGACAACATCCCAACAGCCACAAGCAGTTTGTACTTCATGGCAGGTAATTTATAATTTATTAGCAAACACTCCAATAAATAACTTTTAATTAAACCGGGAAGGGCGGGATATTTGTCATCCTGAGCGATAGCGAAGGATCTATTAATGAACTGTGCTTAATGAAATTGCATATCGACTACGTGTCGGCGAATAGATGCTTCGCTATCGCTCGGCATGACAAGCGTTATATTAATAAAAACCACGTCGCAATGACGGAAGAGCATAAAAAATCCGCAGAAATTATTTTTCTGCGGATCATATATCATATGTCTTGATTCCTGATGCTAAAAAATCTTGCTGCTATAATTACGCCAGCACGCTCATGGCCTCATCAACAGAGATGGCGCCATGCGATTGGTCGAGGATGCATTCGCCATCTTTTATCAATAGCATTTGCGGCGACTCGTGGTAAACCGAAAAATCAACCGCTATTTTGGTGGATAGGTCGCGGTGTTTGATCAGGTCTAAAAAGTAAAGGGGCATATCGGCAGGCAGGTTGTCCCAGTCAAGCTCAAAGCGCCTTTTAGCCATCATGCTGATAGAGCAGCGGGTGCTGTGTTTAAAAATTAAGCTATAACCTTGCTGTTGTTTAATATTATCCAGCTGATCAGCCGTTTCTAACGATATCCATTCCATAAAACAAAAATAATGTAAAGTGCCTGTTTAAACGTAAAAACAATGTAAAACCGAATTTAGTTTTAGGATAAAGGCAAAAAAATGACAAATGGCTGTTAACGGTGGCTGGGGTATGAACCGTAGGCCGGGCATAATTTATTTGAGCATGAAGCCATGCTGCCCAGCGCCAATGCTATAATTGCTATGTATAAGATCTTCTTCATTATGTTTATTAAACTAAATATTTATACGATTTTACCCTATTAAAGTTTCGTTCAGTTTAGCCATTTTAATGGCTGTTACAGCGGCTTCATCGCCTTTGTTGCCATGTTTGCCGCCACTGCGGTCAATAGCCTGTTGCTGCTTCTCATAGTATAAGAGACGAAATATAACAGGTTTTGAATATTTTATGGCAACATTTGTTACCCCATTTGCAACGGCAGCGCAAATAAAATCAAAATGGCGGGTTTCGCCCTGTATCACACAACCCAGGGTAATAACCGCGTCGAGCTTTTTGTTTTTCAGTAAAAGTTCGGCGCCGGCTGTTAGCTCAAAGCTGCCCGGTACCGGGTACGAGTGTATGTTTTGGGGCTTTGCACCATGTTTGATCAGGCTATCATAAGCGCCCTGGTATAAGGCATTTGTTATTTCGGCGTTCCACTCTGCCACCACAATGCCAAAGCTATAGCCTTCGGCCGATGGGATCTCGCTGGCGGTTGAAAAATCTGACAGGTTTTTTAATTGAGTAGCCATGTTGTTATTTCGGATTTCGAATTTTCAATTTCGGATTTGTGTGATATCGGGTGTAAACAAAAATGTTCGATTCCTGATCTATTTAGTGAATGTAATTATTCAACTTATAAATCCGAAATCGAACATTCGAAATTCGATATCAATATTAATTACTTCGCATCTACGCGGGCAATGTACTCATCGATATTTTGTGCTTCGGCACTATCAAAATAATCAGATTTGATTTTTTTGTAGGTATCCGCAGCGGCTTTGTTGTCTTTTTTAGCTTCGTAAACCAAGCCCAGTTTTTTTAAGTAAAACGGAGAAAGCAGTTTGTTGCTGGCTTTATCGGCCGCTTTTTTAAAGTAGGTTTCAGCTTTGTCGTAATCTTTCAATTCAACATAAGCATCGCCGGTGCTGCCTAAAGCTTCGGCGGCAACCATATTGTCATCACCACGATAATTGGTTAAATTATCAATTGCCTGGCGGTATTCGCCTTTGTTTAAATAAGCAGTGCCTAAGTAAAAATAAGCAAGGTTAGCAACTTTAGTGTTACTGTAATCGGTAATAATTTTTTTGAAACCAGGGTAACCTGCATCGCCGTTAATGGCTTTGTCCCAATCTTTTTTAGCCCAAAAATCTTGTGCTACGTGCATTTGGTTTGCAGCGGTAACTTCCCTTGGTGCAAGGTATAATTTAAGGTATGCAATGTAAATAACAACCATAATAACAATGGCTGCTGCAATAAATAATAGGCTTTTTTGGTTCTCCTGAACAAAACTACCGCTCTTTACAACATTGTTTTTGTTTGCTGTAGATTTTGTATTCACCTCGGTTGCTGACATCTGTATTTAAAAATTAAGTTTGCAAAAATACGGTTTTCAATCCTTTTAGCAAATTTAAATTTTGGATGTAGATTGATATATTATAATAGGTGTTAATTAGCATTGGTTTCACGCAAAGACGCTAAGCCGCAATTGATTGCCGAAGTGTATAGCGCCTCTGCGTCTTTGCGTGAAATAAATCTCAATGAAAAATTTCCAATATGGAAACTTGGGAAATTTATTCGGACTAAAACACTAAATTTGCTCTCCTCATTATGTACCTGCAGCAACTCTCATTTATCAACTTTAAAAACTACGCCGAAGCCGAGATTTCGCTTGCCGAAGGGGTAAACGCGTTTGTTGGTAATAACGGCGCGGGCAAAACCAACCTGCTTGATGCGGTGCATTACCTGTCGCTTTGTAAAAGTTACTTTAACCCGATTGATAGCCAGCAGATAAAGCAGGGTGCCGACTTTTTCATGATAAACGGCGTATTTAAAAAGGGCGGCAATAAAGAAGTAGTTGCCTGCGGCGTAAAGCGCAACCAAAAGAAACAGTTTAAACGCAATAAAAAAGACTACCAGCGCCTTGCCGACCATATTGGCCTGTTGCCGCTGGTAATGATATCGCCGTATGATATCAGTATTATTATAGAGGGGAGCGAGGAGAGGCGTAAATTCATAGATAACGTTATCTCGCAAACCGACCATCAATACCTGGACGAGCTGATAACCTATAATAAGGTGTTAGCTAATCGTAATTCGCTGTTAAAGCAAATTGCCGATACCGGCCGTTACGACCCGGAACTGCTGGCCGTGTTTGATGAACAACTGGTAGCATCCGGCGCCCGCATTTTTGAAAAGCGCCGTGCTTTTATGGATGCTTTCACCGTGATATTTAACCAGCATTATCAGTTTATAAGCGAAGATGCCGAACAGGTAGAACTGGTTTATGAATCGCAACTGTTGCAGGATAGCTTTGCCGCCTTGTTAAAGAAAAGCATGGAGCGCGACAGGGTACTGGAGCGTACCACAACCGGTATCCATAAGGACGATCTGCAGTTTAACATCCACGGTATGCCCATGAAAAAGTTTGGGTCGCAGGGGCAGCAAAAATCTTTCCTGATCGCTCTGAAATTGGCGCAGTACACCTTTCTTACCCAAAAAAAAGGGTTTAAACCCTTATTGCTGCTTGATGATATTTTTGATAAGCTTGATGATAACCGTGTTACCAAGCTGATGCAGATGGTATCCAACAATGATTTTGGCCAGGTGTTTATTACCGATACCAGTATGGCCCGTGTTCAGGGTATTTTTGAGAAGATAAACGTTGATGTGAAACTATTTAAAGTATCGGAAGGGAATATAGATGCGTAAAGCAAACGACAAATCGCTGAAGGAAGCCATTGAGCAAATGCTTAATGTGTATAAAATAAAGCGCCGGTTTGACGAGACCGCCATCGTATCTGCCTGGCCCGATCTGGTGGGCAAATCAGTAGCTAACCGTACTAAAGAATTATTTATAAAAGATAAGAGGTTGTTCCTGCGGATAGAATCGTCGGTAATAAAGAATGAGCTGGTGATGATGCGTAACCAGATAATTCAAAAAATAAATGATGATGCTAAAACCGAATTGGTGGTAGAGATCGTATTCCTGTAATAAAGAAAGAAATATTACCTGCCGCGTGAAAGGCGTAAACGGTGAGAAACCTTACGGAAGCTATCGTCCATTATTTGTGAGAAAGCAAGCAGGAAGATGCCCGGGAATATAAATGCGAATTGCGCCTCAGGGTGGTTCCTGAAAATATCCATCGAAACAATAATGATAGTCACTATAATAACTGAATAGATAAGATATTTAAATAGCGACTTCATGGCAATTGTGTTAATTGGTTGAGCGTTAAGCCGCCCAGTATGTAAAGATATATTATTAGTTTTTAATAAGCAATAAAAAAATATCAAAAAAGCCATTTGTAATTATTAGTTACAAATGGCTTTTTATTTGAACGTTAGTAGCTTAGAATCTTTCGAAAGCCGAGAAAAAGAAGTTGCCTTCAATTGCTGCGTTCTCGTCAGAGTCTGAACCGTGTACCGCATTTGCATCAATTGATTTTGCAAAAAGGTTACGGATAGTGCCTTTATCTGCCTTAGCAGGGTCAGTAGCACCAATCAGTTTGCGGAAATCTTCAATAGCGTTATCTTTTTCAAGTATAACAGCTACTATAGGGCCTGATGACATAAAGCTAACCAGGTCTTTAAAGAAACCGCGTTCGGCATGCACAGCGTAAAATTCGCCCGCTTTTGCTTCGCTAAGTGATGTATATTTAAGCGCTATAATTTTAAAACCTGCTTTTGTTATCTGGTCTAAAATAGCACCGATATGGCCGTTTGCAACTGCATCGGGCTTTATCATTGTAAATGTTCTGTTATTTGCCATTATATTAATATGCTTTGTAATTAAAAGAGGCGCAAAAGTAGCGTTTTATTACTGGATATTAAAGCATTTGCTATAAATAAGCTATACGTATTTAATTAATTTATTAGCTTTGCAATTCTTTTAAAATTGATGTTGGATTTAGCCTCGCTTACTGAACTTTTAGATCAGCCACGTAAAATAGTAATTACTACCCATCATAAACCCGATGGTGATGCTATGGGCTCGTCCTTAGGGTTGTATAATTACCTTATACAACAGGGCCACCATGCCAAAGTAATTGCCCCTACAGATTATCCCGATTTTTTAAGCTGGATGCCCGGTAACGAAGAGGTGATCATCTATACAGAGAACACCAAGCTTTCTGCCACGCTGATCGCTGATGCCGAGATCATCTTCTGCCTTGACTTTAACAGCCTTAGCCGCATCAACGAGATGGGGGTGCTGGTTGGCGAAAGCCCTGCCTATAAAGTGATGATAGACCATCACCTGGAGCCCGAAGATTTTGACGATTACCGCCACTGGGATATTAACGCCTGCGCCGCAGCACAATTGGTGTATACATTTATAGTAGACCAATTGCAGCATAAAGAATTGATCAATAAAGACGTGGCCACCTGTTTATATACAGGTATCATGACAGATTCCGCGTCGTTCCGTTTGCCAAACACAACATCAACAGTGCACCGCATAGCTGCCGACCTGATTGATGCCGGCGCCAACAACTCGCGCATTCACGAATTAATATACAGCAGTTCATCAGAGAACCGTTTACGCTTTTTAGGCCACTGCCTTGCCAATTGTTTAGAGATACTGCCCGAATATAACACAGCTATTATAGCTGTAAGTAAAAAGGATATTGCCAGGTTTGATGTAAACACCGGCGATACCGAAGGAATTGTTAACTATGCATTATCAATTGGCAGTGTGCATTTAGCAGCATTTATTGTTGAGCGTAGCGATAGGGTTAAACTATCTTTGCGGTCAAAAGCGGAGTTCCCGGCTAATGAGATCTGTAAAAAATATTTTCAGGGTGGCGGCCACCGCAATGCGGCGGGCGGGCAGTCTGAAGATACGCTTGAAGCAACCGTAACTAAATTTAAACAAATATTATCCGAGTATAAAACACTATTAAACTATTAATACAATAACGAACTAAAAGAAAAAATGAGAAAAAATTTAATGATCATAGCAGCGGCAGCATTAGGGCTTGCAGGCTGTAAAGGTGGGTTTAAACAGGCCGACGGCGGGTTGTTATACAACATTCGTACAGATAAATCTGGACCTACCATTAAACCGGGCGATTTTGTAAGCCTTAACCTTATACTGAAAACAGAAGGCGACTCTGTATTAGGCAGTACTTATGAACTGGGACGCCCTGCGCCGCAGATCATGGAAAAAAGCCCGCGTAAGGGTGACGTAACATCGGCGTTTTTATTTTTAAGCGAAGGTGATAGCGCTACCGTTAAATTAGCGATTGATTCGATGTTTAAAAAGGGTGCACCAAGGCCTCCCGGCATCAAAGGCAAATACCTTATTTATGAAATTAAAGTAGAAAAAGTAATAGCCAGGGGCGATCAAACAGAGCCTGTTTTCAACGCTCATATTACCGATTACTTTAAAGCACAGGGCGATCTTGTAAAAAAACAAGAGCCTGCCAAGATCAAAAAGTTTGTTGAGGATAAAAAACTGAAAACAACAACAACAGCATCTGGCCTGCAATATGAAATTACTAAACCTGGTGCCGGCGCTAACGCTGTAAACGGCGATACGGTTGAAGTTAACTACGCAGGCAGGTTATTGAACGGTAAACTTTTTGATACCAGCATAAAAGAAATTGCCCAGAAAGAAAGCAAACAAGTTGACCCTCGCCGTACTTACGAGCCTATAAAGCTTGTTGTTGGTAAAGTTGGGCCGGGTGGCGTAATTAAAGGTTGGGACGAAGGTTTGCAACTTTTAAACAAAGGCGCTAAAGCAACTTTAGTTATCCCGTCTGAACTTGGATGGGGTGAGCAGGGCGCTCCGCCAATGATTGGCGCTTTCGCACCGGTTACCTTTGATATTGAAATGGTAAACATTATTAAACCAAACCCTAACGCTCCAAAGCCAGCAGTAGCACCGGCGCCGGCGGTTAGATAATTTTTATAAAACTTATACAGCCTCCCGGTATACCGGGAGGCTTTTTTATTATGATGAAACATACTTTTTATTTAAGCCTGATACTTTGCCTGCTTGGGGCCAGCGCCAGCGCTCAGTTTAAACGTACTGCAAAAGGGGCACAGTACCAGGTAATAAGCACCAACCCCGGGGCAAAAATTCAACCAACGGATGTTATCACTTTTAATGCGGTACAAAGCACCGAAAGCGATTCGGTTTTGTTCAGCACATACCAACTGGGCCAACCTATAAAAACGCCGTTACGCCCATCAAACAACGTGGCCGATCTGATGGATATATTCCCGCTTTTATCGGTTAATGATAGTGTTATTGTAAAAGTACCTGTTGATAGCGTATTTAAAGGCCACGAAGCAGATATGCCGCCTATATTTAAAAAAGGCAGTAACCTTATTTTCCATGTAAAAATTTTACAAACACAAAGCATGGAAGCTGCCATGGCCGAGCGTAATGCCGCTATGGAAAAAATAAAGGCCGAAGGAGAGAAACTAAAGGCTACAGAAAATACAACCATTGCTAACTATATAAAAACCAATAATATCTTGGCAAAAAGCACCCCATCGGGTTTAAGGTATGTAGTGAAAACGGCGGGCTTAAAACCTAAGCCGCAAAATGGCGATACGGTATATGTAAATTATACAGGCCGCACATTGGAAGGAAAAGTTTTCGACTCGAGCATTGAAGCTGATGCCAAAGCCGGCGGCTTACAGCAACCTGGTCGTACTTACGAGCCAATTAGCTTTGCCGTAGGCACAAGCCGTGTAATACAAGGCTGGGATGAAGGCCTGCTGTTGTTGAACGAAGGCTCGAAAGCACGGTTTATCATCCCATCGGCATTAGCTTATGGCGAACGTGGCGCCGGTGCTGATATCAAACCATACTCCACCCTGTTATTTGATGTGGAGCTGGTAAAGGTAGTACGTGTAAAACATGCTGCTGCAAAACCGGCTGCTAAAGCACCACTGAAGAAAAAAGCCCCGCTTAAAAAGCGGGTAGCTGCAAAAAAGAAAAATTAATTTAATGGAAAAGCCTTCTGCAAAGAAGGCTTTTTTAATTTTGTACCATGGTATTAACAGACACGCATACCCATTTATACTATGAAACCGATGCGGTAAAACGCTCGGAGCTGATGCAGCGTTGTATCCAAAACGATATCAGCCGTTTGTTTTTACCAAACGTTGATGCGGCATCGGTACCATTGATGTTTGAATTGCTGGAAGCTTACCCGGGCAACTGTTACCCCATGCTGGGCCTGCACCCATGTTCGGTAAAAGATAACTGGGAAGAAGAACTGGCCGTGATACAACCCGCCCTGCATCAGCATAAAATATACGCCATAGGCGAAATTGGGATAGACCTGTACTGGGACAAAACATTTTTAACCGGGCAGATCCAGGCGTTTAAATTGCAGATAAAATGGGCCAAGGCACTAAAATTGCCCATCGTAATTCATTGCCGTGACGCGTTTGATGAGGTTTACCAGGTTTTGCTTGACGAACAGGACGAAAACCTACGTGGTATATTTCATTGTTTTGCCGGCACGCTTGAACAGGCCGAAAAAATAATAGCTTTAGGCTTTTATTTGGGTATTGGGGGCGTTATTACCTATAAAAATGCGGGGCTTGACAAAATCTTACCACAAATTGACTTGAAGCATGTGGTTTTAGAGACCGATTCTCCGTACCTTACGCCCGTTCCGTACCGTGGTAAACCTAACGAAAGCTCATACCTGATCTACGTAGCCCAAAAGGTGGCGGACCTATACCAAATTTTTGTTGAAGAGGTGGCCGAGATAACCACAGAAAATTCAAAAAAGATATTTGGTGTATAATTTAAAAAGTATTTACAGCATAAACCTGATCTGAATGAGCCAAATATTGATCATCTATACCGGAGGGACAATCGGTATGATGAGCGACCCTGTTACAAAAACGTTGGTACCAATCAACTTTGAACAGATAATGGATAATGTACCCGAACTTGAAAAACTTAATTGCAAAATTAAGGTACACTCGTTTGAGCATATTATCGATTCCTCAAACATGAACCCCGTTATATGGGGCGAGCTTGCCGCGCTTATTGAAACCAATTACGATACGGTAGATGGTTTTGTAATACTGCATGGCTCAGATACCATGGCGTTTACGGCATCGGCATTAAGCTTTATGCTGCAAAACCTGAACAAGCCGGTAATTTTCACAGGGTCGCAGCTACCTATCAGCGCGGTACGTACCGATGCCAAGGAAAACCTGATGACCGCCATTGAAATTGCCAAGGCCAAAAAGAACGACAGATCGCGCGTGCCCGAGGTTTGTATCTATTTTGATTACAAACTTTTCCGTGGTAACCGTGCCTTTAAATATAACTCTTCAAAATTCGAGGCGTTCCGTTCGCCAAACTACCCTATACTGGCAGAGTCTGGCGTGCACCTGCGTTTCAGCGCAAATGATATCCGCGAACCCGGCGAAGGCCCGTTAAAGATCCATAACAAATTGGTAAGCGATGTTGTGGTGTTAAAATTATACCCGGGTATTAGCCCCAAAGTGGTAGAAACCATTTTAGGCGCAGATGTACGCGGTATTGTGATGGAAACTTTTGGCGCGGGCAACACCACAACCGACCAATGGTTTATTGACCTGCTGAAGAACGCTATCGATAGCGGCAAAGTAGTACTGGATATTTCGCAATGTAAAGTAGGTACGGTTGAGCTTGGCCGCTACGAAACCAGCAAGCAGCTAAAGGATATTGGTGTAGCCAATGGTTACGATATGACCTACGAAGCCGCTGTTACCAAAATGATGTACCTGCTGGGCGAGATTGAAGACCCCAAAGAAGTAAAACGTTGCCTGGAGAAAGACCTAAGGGGTGAGCTAACGGAATCGTAGCCCCCATACGTCATTGCGAGGTACGAAGCAATCTCTTTAGGACAAATAGGCGATATGCAATTGCGTTAATCTCCCACGCGTCATTGCGAGGTACGAAGCAATCTCCAGATAGAAAAGTAATGAGCAAGGTATTCCAAAGAGGCGGCTGTGTTTACATCATGGCCAATCTATATCATAACGTGCTATACACAGGTGTAACATCCGATATTATTGGGCGCGTATCCGATCATAAGAATTGTGTCTATCCAACCAGCTTTACCGCTAAATATAAATGTCATAAATTAGTATACTATTGCTTTTATTCTCACATTGAAGAAGCTATAGCGGAGGAAAAGCGCATAAAAGGGAGCAGCAAAGAACATAAAAGGCAATTGGTGAATTCTATAAATCCCGAATGGGTAGATTTGTATGCAAGCTTGTTAGAATAGTTGGCGATGCATAGTCGGGAGATTGCTTCGTACCTCGCAATGACGGGCTGGCTTTTGTCAAAACATCCGCTGCTTAATCACTCCCATAAACACTTCCCTGAATTTATCACTAACGGGTATCTGCTTATCGCCAATATAAATGTGGTTATCCTGTACCTTACTCAGCAATTTGGTGTTTACAATGTAGGAGTTATGCACACGTACAAACGGTGCCGAAAGCTGCTCTTCAATATCCTTTAAACGGCGGTATATCAACAATTCTTCGGTGCCGGTTACCAGTCGCACGTATTCTTTTTCGCCCTCAAAATACAGCACCTCATCCAGCAATATCTTTCTCAATGTTTTGCCCGATTTTACAAAGAAGTAGCCCTCGTCGGCCTTGCCGTCTGTTTTTTCAACAACCGGAATTGTTTTTCCAAAAGCGGCTTCAATTTTTTGGGTGGCCGCCAAAAAGCGCTTTAGCGTAATGGGTTTCAGCAGGTAGTCGATAGTTTGGAAAGCGTAGCTATCGGCAGCATGCTCGGCATAGGCGGTAGTAAATACAATTTTGGTTTCCCTGGGCAGCAAACCCGCCAGTTCCATACCGGTAAGGTGGGGCATATTAATATCCAAAAAAATAAAATCGACGGTATGCTTTTTCAAAAAATCCATCGCCTCCAGCGCGTTGTAGCATTTGCCAAGAAGCTGCCATTGGGTAGTTTGGCCAATAAGCACTTCCAGCAGGTTAACTGCGTTGGGTTCGTCGTCTATAATAATGCACCTTAAATTCATGCCAGCGGGATGTTTAGGTTAGCAACGTAAATATCGCCCTTATTTTGTACCTGTAACTCAAAATCGGTTCCATAAAGCAATATCAACCGTTTACGCAGGTTCTCTATGCCAAACCCGGTAGATGGGCTGTTTACCGGTTTGCCCGGTACCGTATTGGTTGTGGTAAATATTAAACGCCCGTTTTGCTGCATCAGGTCGATATCTATTTTATTATGGCTGCTGCTTTTATCAACACCGTGCTTAAAAATATTCTCCACAAAGGTGATCAGCAGCATAGGCGGCAGGCTCATGGCCGTGTCGCAAAACTTGTTGAAGGTGATATCAACACCATATCGGATGCGGATATTCTCCAGCGCGATGTAGTTTTCCAGGAAATGGATCTCGGTGGCCAGGCTTACTTCCTGTTTGGGGCTTTCGTCAACAAAATAGCGCATAATATCGCTCAGGCGTTCTATTAAGGATGCTGTGCGTGGCGCTTCCAGGTAAGCTTCGTAATAAATATTGTTGAGGGTATTGAACAGGAAATGCGGCTGCACCTGCGATTTTAACAGGTTTAGCTCCGCCTGCGTTTTCTGCGCGATGATCTCTTCTGATTGCTGTTTTAAGGTGAAGTAAGCCAGCGCTATCCGGAAGATAAAACTAAGCATGAAAATTAATAACCCGGCAATTATAAAGCTAACTATCGGCCCGGATTTCATATCGGAAGGATGTCCCATGGCAAAAAAGGTATTGTATATAAACATAGATATATACGCCCTTAACACCCCGGTTAAAAGCAATAAGGCAACTACCGCGATGATATAGATAACAATGCGCCCCTTTTGATATAACCGCGGGAAAAGCCATAATATGTTACCATATATAATTACAGCATAAAAAATGGTATTGATCAGCGCGAATACAGATGATTGGCCCGGCCCGTCCATGGGCCCTAGCGAAAACAGCGCAATAAAAAACACAAACACCCAAACCAGCCATTGCAATTGTGTAGTGTTGGGTTTACGCGTAAAAAATAACATGCTTAAAAGTACAAAGCTTTTTTATAGAAGCCTATCCATTTAAACAGGTTGGCGTTTTTATTAAATCAATTCCCGTTAATATTAAATGAAAAGGCATATTCATTAAATAATTGCTATGGCAGGTATGTATTGAAAAGAGCAGCTCATTAGCTAAATATATCCTGTATAAGGTTGAAAGGTTTTTACACGCAACGCTATAAGCAGCAGTTTTGAGGGAAACAACGAAACTTAACCTCATACAAGCCATGAAATTACAATCATCAATAACTGGTATAATAGTTACCTCACTTACTATTTTATTCTTATCTGCCCACCCCAAATATGCAACGGCGCAGGTTGATACCATTCGTTTAAAAGATCACCGCCTTAACACCGCCACTTTAAAACCCGGCCTGCGCCAGTACCTGGTATACTTTCAGATGCCTAAAAGCCCCAAAACGTTAAGGTTTTGGTATTGGCTGCGCGATACAAAAATAGAAACCCGCAATGGCGAAAAAGTATTTGCCACTACCCAGCACTGGTATGGCAGCGATACCATAAGCTATCGCACAGGCTACTCGGTGAACCGGGTGAAAGATTTTTCGCCCGTGTACCATACCGAAACCATTGGCGGTAAAGTTGGGGCCTACAACTGGGACAGCGCTCAAATAAAAGGGGCCGATACCGTTGCCCTAAACACAAAAAAGGATTTTATACTAAATTTCACTGAGCCCAATTTTAACTGGAACCAGGATATTGAAACCTTTGAAATGTTGCCCCTGGCTGCAGGTAAAACATTCGCCATTAACTTTTATGATGCAGGTTTTGACAAGCCCAAATACGTTATTTACAAAGTTAGCGGCAGCGAAGTGATCAGTACTTTGGATAACCAAAAAGTGGATTGCTGGAAACTGTTTATCGAAGCCGACAATAATGGCACCCACTACACCCAAACGTTCTGGATCAGCAAAAAGGGGCACGAATTTTTAAAGGAAGAAGACAGCTTTGGCGGCGGATACCGTTACAAAGTTAAAATGCCCGGTATGGCGGTTGATATACTGCCAAGGTTTGCCGGGAAGTAATTAGTTTATATCAACCGTCATTGCGAGCGTAGCGTGGCAATCTTCGATAGAAAAGTTGGCGGCGAGCATGTAGAGGATTGCCACGTCGCTATCGCTCCTCGCAATGACGTGGTGGTAAATCTACTTACGCATGGTCCTTCAACTTCCCTTTAATAATAGCATCTTTTACAAAACCCGGTAAAAAGCTGTTCAAAAAAACCAGCAGCTTATTTGCAGCACCGGGGATGATCTCTTTTTTGCCTTTGAACATACCATCAATGGCTATGCGAGCCACCTCGTCGGCTTCAAATATGGTGGCTTTGGCAATGCCTTTAAGCTTTTGGTTCATCAGGATAATTTCGGGCCGGGTGTTTATACCCCCCGGACTAAGCAAACTCATTTTTACGTTGGTGCCGGTAAGTTCCAGTTGCATGCACCGGGTAAAATAGCGCATAAATGATTTTGATGCACCGTAAACCTGCTTTTTAGGCACCACAAATAAACCGCCCAGGCTGCCAACGTTCAATATGTACGAAGTAACCGCCGTATCGGCCTGCCCCAAAAATAATCGCGTTAGCAAAACAGGGGTGGTGATGTTCAGGTCTATCTGTTTTTTGTAAAAGGCGATGCTGTTATCGGTAAACCAGTCCCAGTTGCCTATGCCTGCGTTGTTGATAAGGATATGCGCGGTGAGTTTTTGTTTTGATAAATACGTAAAGATCTGCTCAGCACTGCCGGCGGCGGTCAGGTCAAGTTCCAGGATATCTGCCTTAACGTCAAAAGTTTTTTGCAGATATGCCGCTAAGTTACCAAGCCCGGTGTTGGGCAACGATAACAGCACCAGGTTATGGCCCCGCTTGGCAAGCTCAATCGCAAAGGCTTTCCCCAAGCCCTCGCTGGCACCGGTTATTATGGCGGTTAGTTGCGGCATATCAGTGTGCTTTTAAATAGGCTATCGTTTTACGCATAGCATCGGCAAAAGGTGTTATTTTATAATCGAGCTGCTTCGTAGCTTTCTGGCTGCTGTACTTTTGATTAAGTAAAAGGCGGTCGGCAAACTCGGGTAAAAAAACAGGGGCTAAGCCGGTCAGTTTGGTTTTTAACGCCTCAAAACGGCTATAAAACTTAATAACCTTTTGCGGTAGCCTTACCATTTTGTGATGCACGCCCGATAGCCCTTCCAGTGTTTCAAAAAACTCGTTAAAGCTCTTATCCTCGCCACCTAAAATATAGCGGTTGCCGGTAATGCCTTTTTCCATGGCGGCAATGTGCCCGTTAACCACATCATTAAGGTAAGCATAATTAGAGATCTGCCCGCCATCGCCGGGGATAATGCGCCATTTGCCTTTCAGGTAGCCGCTTATCATTTTACTTACGGTATTACTATCGGTTATTGGCCCTTCGCCAAACACGCGCGATGGGTTAACCGTAACCACATCCATGCCCTGCTGTACAAATTTGTTCACCTCCAATTCGGCAAAATATTTGGTACGCTCGTATGCTATCTGGAAACCTACTACGCGCGGGTCGTCTTCAGTCATGGGGTGTTTAAGTGTAGGCCCCCAAACCCCACAGGTAGATGTGTAAACTATGCGTTTTACACCTGCCTGTTTCGCTGTTTCCAGCACGTTGCGGGTGCCGGTTACGTTGGTTTCTGTAAACTCATTCGGGTTGCGGCACCACATTTTGGCCATAGCAGCGGTGTGGTAAACCTGCTGGCATCCCTGCATTGCTTTAAGCAAGCTGTATGGATCGAGTATATCGCCTTTTACGGGTTCGATGTTGGGGTGGTCTGCCAGGTACGGGTGATTAACGTTACGGCAAAACGCCTTTACCTGATACCCTTTTTGTGCAAGCACAAGGCAAAGCTGCCGCCCAATAAAGCCAGTTGCGCCGGTAACTAAAATATTCATAGTAGATGTACCGTAAAGATGGAAATTATTTGTGAGTATAAGATTGTAGAACGTTTGTACCCCATAATAAATTTTGAAAGCTTATTTATTAAGCGCATTTTTAAGTAACCCGTATCGCCCTCAATAATTATAAACCAATGGCTTTACAAATGGCCTAAAATGCGGGAACTATCATGAAAAATAAAAAAATATATGTGGTAATTGCTGCATTGATACCACTTGTTGCCGCGGCGATAATTTTTCATAACCGCAAATCATCCCATCAAAAAATGGTAGTGCTGTTAAAACAGCTGGCCGATAGGAACTATACGCCCCAAAATTCTTTTTGCCCGGAGATAGGTTACCTGTATGCCGATTCGTTACTTACAAGTACAACCGACAGGCAGGAGCGCATGGAGGTAATGTATGCTAAAGCGGCGTTAGCCGTTAAAGTAGGAAAGGAGCAGGAGGCCGTAGACCTTTACGAGGAGTTGGTAAGCCGGGCAAACAGCGATAAGGAAATGGCCGCCCTGATGCCCGAACTGGGCCTTGCTTACATGCGCCTTGGCGAACGCACCAATTGTATGCTTAACCACACCGGCTCATCGTGTATATTCCCGATAAAGGGTGAGGGGATCCATACCCTGCAAACAGGCTCAAAAAACGCGATAGACATTTACCAGGCCATTTTAAAAAGAAAGCCCGATGACATGGAATCGAGATGGCTGCTTAATATAGCTTATATGACACTGGGGCAATACCCTCAAAATGTTCCTAAAGCTGTGCTGATACCGGGTTTAAATGCCGATACTGCAAACAACATAAAGCCATTTGTTGATATAGCCCCAAGTTTAGGGTTGAATTTTAGCAGCCGGTCTGGCGGGGCTATTGTTGACGATTTTAACAATGACGGGTATATGGATATCATAACATCCGGCTGGGACCTGACCGACCCGATGCATTATTTTCAGAATAACAAGAACGGTACATTTAGCGACGTTACCGAAAAAAGCGGCCTGACAGGTATAAAAGGTGGGCTGAACATACAGCAAACCGATTATAACAACGACGGCAACATGGATGTTTTTGTAGTGCGCGGCGCATGGCTTACCAACGGTTTTGGCAATCAGCCCGGCTCACTGTTACGCAACAATGGCGACGGCACCTTTACCGATGTTACCATGGATGCCGGTTTGCTTTATTTTGGCCCAACCCAAACAGCTACCTGGGCCGATTTTAACGGTGATGGCTGGATAGACCTATATGTTGGCATTGAAAGCCGCCCCGGGCAAATTGGCAAACACGCCTGCCTGTTATACCTTAATAACCACGATGGTACGTTTACCGATGTTAGCAAAAAATCGCACAGCAACATTAAGGGGTTTGTAAAAGAGGTTGTATCCGGCGATTATAACAACGATGGCAAGCCGGATATTTTTATATCGGGATGGGATGGCCAAAAGCATTTACTTAAAAACATAACCAAACCCGGTGGCGATATTGATTTTGTTGATGAAATTGAAGCATCGGGTATTGGCAATAACAAAGCCCGTACGTTCACTACCTGGTTTTATGATTATGACAACGATGGCTGGCAGGACATTTTGGTGAGCAACTCGTATTTTAGCAAAAGCCTTGCCTATTACGCGGGTGCAGAAGCGCTTGGCAAACCCGTACCACAAGCCGGTAATGTATACCTGTACCATAATAACCACAATGGTACGTTTACAAATGTTACCGAACAGGTAGGGCTTAATAAGGTGGTATTTAGCATGGGCGGCAACTTTGGCGATATTGATAACGATGGCTACCTGGATATGTATTTTGGTACAGGTAACCCGGACTACAAATCGCTGATACCAAATAAAATGTTCCATAACATTGGCGGCAAAAAGTTTGTTGACGTAACCACAACATCGCGCACGGGCAACCTTCAAAAAGGGCATGGTGTAGCATTTGCCGATATCAGGAACATTGGCACCCAGGATATTTTTGAACAGATTGGCGGCGCGTTTAGTGGCGATGCTTATACAAGCTCGCTTTACCTTAACCCCGGCCAAAACAACAATAACTGGATAAGCCTTAAACTTGTTGGTGTAAAGGCAAACAAAGCCGCTGTGGGCAGCCGCATTAAGATAACCTTTACCGAAAACGGCGCAAAGCGTACCGTATATAAAGTGGTAAGCTCGGGCGGTAGTCTGGGCTCGTCGCCTATGCAGCAGGAGGTTGGCATAGGCCAGGCCAAATCAATTGATGAATTGGAAATAACATGGGCAGGCAGCAGCACCATTCAAAAGTTTAGGAACGTTGCACCCCGCCAGTTTCTGCAGATTACAGAGGGCGATAATAAATTTAAAGTGAACCATCCAGCCAAACTCACCTTTAAAGATAAAAAGGGCGTAGCCGTATGTATGCCAATGGTAGCCAGTTTAAAATAATAAAATAAACTTTCAATATATTTTGAAAGTTTAAAAAGTTATTTATATTTGCATATGGAATTACCAGAGGCAAAGCAAAAATTTATTGAGGCATGGGGCAAGTTAGGTTCTGAATGGGGCATTAACCGTACCATGGCGCAAGTACATGCCCTACTGCTGGTAACCCCGGATGCCTTAACCACCGAGGATATTATGGAGAGCCTGAGCATATCGCGCGGTAACGCCAATATGACCCTGCGCGACCTGATGAGCTGGGGCCTGGTAGAAAAGCAGCACAAGGCCGGCGAGCGCAAAGAATACTTTTTTGCCGATAAAAACACCTGGAACATTGCCCGCCAGGTTGCCAAAGAACGCCGCAAGCGCGAGCTTGAACCCGTGCTGAAAATATTAGATGAGTTAACAAAAGTGCAGGGGGATAGTAAAGACCCGGCGTACAAAACCTTTAATACATCGGTAACCGATATTAATAAGATGGCCAAGAATGTAGATAAAACTTTAGAGACCATGCTAAAGGCAGAAGAAAGCTGGTTTTGGGGCTCTATTTTTAAAATGTTCAAGTAGCATTTTTTTTGCCTTATATATTTCAATTTTTACTGAAAATTCAAATAGTACGATAATGACAACCCTAAAAGATCACACCATACTTTACGATGCCGAATGCCCCATGTGCAACCTGTATACCAAAGCATTTGTACAAACCGGGCTATTGGATAATAACGGCCGCGCCCCTTATCAGCAACTGCAACCCCAAACCTGCCCAATGGTAAACAGGCAACGTGCTGTAAACGAGATAGCGCTGATTGATAATAAAACCGGCGAGGTTACTTACGGCATAAAAAGCCTTTTTAAAATATTAGGTAACGCGATGCCGGTATTTAAACCACTTTTCGCATTTGCACCCTTTATTTGGCTGATGAGCAAAGTTTACGCGTTTATATCATACAACCGCAGGGTTATTATCCCCACTGCGGGCGATGGCTTTGCTTTGCAGCCAACCTTTAAATTAAGATACAGGTTAGCTTACTTGATCTTTACCTGGGCAATTACCTCATACATACTCACCCATTATGCGGTATTGCTTGCCGGGATAATGCCTGTAGGCAGCCTGTACCGGGAATGCCTGATATGTGGGGGACAAATATTTTTCCAGGGCATTATCATCAGCATAATTGCAGCGGATAAAAAATGGGATTACCTCGGTAACATGATGACCATCTCTTTCGCAGGTAGTTTGCTGCTGTTGCCGGTGGTATTATTGGTAAATGTATTGGGCCAGCACCCAATTATTTATGCCGGATACTTTATGCTGGTGGCCGGGCTGATGTTTTTAGAACATATCCGCAGGAGCAAAATATTAAACCTCGGCTGGGTGATGACCATCACCTGGGCTATTTACCGTGCGGCTATCCTGGCTGCTATTTTATTCATCTAAACATCAATCGTCATGAAATATAATAAGATCATATTGGCAGGCGGCAATGGGCAGTTAGGTAAAGCCCTTGCCGGTTATTATAAAGATATCGCCGATGAAGTCATCATCCTGAGCAGGAAACACGCCCCTGCAAAAGGTAATATTAAAACTTTGGCGTGGGACGGCTGTACCACAGGCGACTGGGTAAAAGAACTGGAAGGTGCCGACCTGCTGGTAAACCTTTGCGGCAAAAATGTGAATTGCCGCTACACAAAGGAAAACCGCGAAGAGATCATCCGTTCAAGGGTGGAGCCAACCAGGTTGCTGGGAAAGGTTGTCGACGGGCTTATCAATCCGCCAAAGCTTTGGGTCAATGCGGCATCTGCTACCATATACCGCCACGCTGAAGACCGCCCGCAGGACGAAGCGACAGGAGAAATTGGCTATGGCTTTTCTATAGAGGTTTGTAAACAATGGGAGCAGGCCTTTTTTGAAGCAGAAACACCAAACACCCGCAAAGTTGCTTTACGCATCAGCATAGTGCTTGGCCATAACGAAGGCGCCCTGCCCCGTTTAATAAACCTGGTTAAAGCGGGCATGGGCGGCCACCAGGGCGATGGGCAGCAATACGTTTCATGGGTGCATGAGCAGGACGTTGTAAAATGTACCGAGTGGCTGCTACAACATCCGGAGATAAACGGGGTGCTCAACTGCACCGCCCCCAATCCCATAAAAAACACTGAACTAATGAAAGAACTGCGCCATGCCTGCGGCGTTCCGTTTGGTTTGCCCGCACCGGCATGGCTGCTGGAAATGGGTGCCGCTTTCATTAGTACCGAAACCGAGCTGATCTTGAAAAGCCGCTGGGTATTGCCCAAACGCTTGCAGGATGCAGGCTTTCAGTTTCAGTTTGCAAAGGTAGAACATGCCATCAAAGATATTTTAAGCGTCAGGATCTAAAACCAAACACCATGCACCCCACTCCAACACAACTAAAAAAGAAGATAAAACGCTGGCTCATTTTCCTGATGGCCGGCCTGGTACTAAGCGGTATCACCGCCTTCCCTATAGAAAGCGAGCTGACCATTGCCATGAATAATCTGGACATATTTTCGCCAAAAATGCAGCATTGGCTAACTACCATTTATACGGCTGTAAAAACAACTAATGCCCAATACCCATACCTCAGTTACGGCACCGACTGGCTGGCCTTTGCACACATCGTTATCGCCATAGCATTTATTGGCCCGCTTCGCGACCCTGTGCGGAATATATGGGTGTTACAGTTTGGCATGATAGCCTGCGTATTGATATTCCCGCTGGCTTTTATAGCCGGGCCAATAAGGCACATCCCCATGTTTTGGCAACTGGTAGATTGCTCTTTCGGGGTGATAGGTTTTATCCCCTTATATATTGCCTGCCGCTATACCTATCAGTTAGAAAATATCACAAATAATAATCACCTTTAAATCAACCTTATCATGATCAACTCAATATTCTCACCAAAAAATAACGGGTTTGTATTTTCAAACGCTTTCGGGATGGCCGCAATAAGTATAAGCAAATTGCTTATGAACGATTTTAATGGGACACTGATATTTTCTGAATTCGTGATCGTGCCTTTTCTGATGGGGATAATCAGCGCCTGGTTTTGGAGGAATGTTAATTTTGGCAGCAGGCAATTAAGCGCATGGTCATGCTATAACACAGTTTTCGCTATTTTTTTAAGCGCACTTATACTTAAAGAAGGCGTAATATGCCTTGTTATAGTAGCGCCATTATTAATGTGTTTCATCATTTTGGGCGCTTTTACGGGGCGGAGGATGTTTAAGAAAAACAACCAAACCCTTAATGCAAGCATATTTGTTATGCTGTTCGGCATCTTTGTTTTCGATTCATTATCTGTTCATCATTACGAAAACAAAGTTGCGGATACCATAGTGATCAACGCCCCGCCTGCCGAGGTTTGGAAATATGTGGTGGCTTATAAACGGATAGAAAGCCCGAGCAAATACTGGTTTTTCCGCATAGGGATGCCAAGCCCGGTGCAGTCAACCGCCGATGGTTATTACCAGGGGGCAAAGCGTAAATGCATCTTTAGTAATGGTTATGTGTTTGACGAAAAGATAGTAACCTACGAGGAGAATAAAGACCTGACCTTCGATATCACCAAGCAGCCCCGCGACCCGGAGATAATGGGGCATATCGATATCCTGCGCGGGCAGTTTCTGCTGAAAGATAACCACAACGGCACTACAACACTTACGGGCAATAGCTGGTACAGGCTGTATGTTTTCCCGGTTTGGTATTATGATATTTGGGCCGAAAGCGTTACCCGCAATGTGCACCTGCGCGTAATGGAGCATATTAAACAATTGGCAGAAACTAAATAAAATGTTCGTTTTCATCATCAGGTATTTTGGGTTTTTGAAATTTATACCGGGTTTGGCGCTGTTATTTGATGCACAGTTAAAATTATGGACATTGATAGTAAACCCCAACCTGCTCGATTGGATAGACGATATTGAACACGAAGTTTTAACCTGGCCGGGCACTACCGTAACCACCCATAAATACGGCGGGCTGCAATTTAACTATAATGGGAAAGAGTTAGGCCATATTCATAGTAACGGGCTGCTGGATATGCTGCTGAACCGTAAAATAAAGCAACAGTTAATGCAGCAGGACAGGCGTGTGCAGGATCATCACAGTTTTAAAAACTCCGGGTGGATAAGTGTTTACATGAAACATCATGACGATAAACAACTTGCGCTCGCTTTACTTGAACGAGCCTACAACCTCCACGCTGATAAAGCGTTGAATAATTGAAACATCATTAAGCATGTGCTGTTCTACCTACTAATCAAATACACTAATTATGAGCGTTACATTAGAGCAGGCAGAAAAATTATCAGAAGCTGCAAAAGAAAAAGCAAAGGCGATAGGCGTGCCGATGAACATCGCCATTGTTGATGAAGGTGCCAACCTGGTATCATTTCACCGGATGGATAATGCGTGGCTGGGTTCGATAGATATCGCGATAAAAAAGGCTAAAACCGCGCGGTTCTTTGATATGAACTCCGGCGAGATAGGTAAATTGTCGCAACCGGGCGGGCCGTTGTATAATATTGAACATTCAAACGGTGGGTTAATTACCTTCCCGGGTGGCGTTGTTTTAAAAGATGGCAGTGGTAAAATAGTTGGCGCCATCGGTGTATCCGGCGGTTCGGTTGATCAAGATCACGAAGTGGCCTCAGCAGGTGCAGCTGCGTTATAATATTTAAAACATAAATTGATAAAAATGCTGCCCGCAGGGGTGGCATTTTTTATTTGGTATAGTATTGAACAACCTCTTTCAAAATGCCATCTATCAATTCCATCGGCAGGTCTTTGTTTGGGTCGATGATAAGAATTTTCATCCTGGCCCTTTTTTCAATAATAAGATCTGGATGGCTGATATGTTTACCCTCAACAATGCCCAGGTAGGGTAGCAGCAGCTTTTTATGCACCCACAGGTAACACATCATTTTGCCTTTGTAACAGAAGAAAGGCATGCCGTACTTCCAGGCTTCGGTTATATGATCGTCGAGTTTTAAAATATGCCC
This sequence comes from Mucilaginibacter sp. L294, assembly GCF_001636615.1. GTDB lineage: Bacteria > Bacteroidota > Bacteroidia > Sphingobacteriales > Sphingobacteriaceae > Mucilaginibacter. The sequence continues at coordinate 62,464 of NZ_LGEK01000017.1, forward strand.
GCGCATAAATTGCAGGCAACTTTTGGTTGGCTCAGGGTGCTGCAAAAAGTAATTGTCTATCGGGCGAAGCATAAATAAAAGTATTGATAATAATTAAGTTTAGCAGGGTTCCTTCCGGGAGATACTGCGGCGATATCGGCCTGCGAAACGTTAAGTTCACCAATCGTTCCTATGGAACGAAACTACCGAATGTATTATTCCTACCAACCAGGCGTTCCGCTGGAACGAAAAAGAACTGCCGTTAGCGTGCCGTAGGTACGCGTCGTCGGTAGGTACAACACGAAAACATCCATTTACGTTCCGTAGGAACGTTTGGTGCTATCCGCCCATTCAAGCGTCTACGTTTGATTGGGCACAAAAAAGCCCGCAATTTTCATTGCAGGCTTTCTCAGAAATATAAACTTGTCGCGGTTTTTTAGCGTTGGCTTGTTTTGGGTTTTATCTCGTAATCGTGAGGCGGTTCGGCACCTAACAGGTTTTTTACAAAATAATCCCAGCGGCGGCGCATCATGTAATAGGTGTACTGGCCGTAACCATGCGGGCTGTTAGGGAATATCACCAGGTCGAAGCTTTTGTTTGCTTTTTCAAGCGCTTCGGCTACCAGCAGGGTATTGTATGGCGGCACATTATTATCCAACATGCCGTGGGCAAGCATCAGTTTACCCTTCAGGTTTTTGGCGAAGTTTTGATTGGCCTGCGCATCGTAGTTGGAGTTTTCAACCAAACCATTATAGCGTTCGCCCCAGTCATCCTCGTAGTTGCGGTTCTCGTGGTTGCCTGATTCGGAGATCCCTACCTTAAAGAAATCGGGGTAGCGGAACATAGCTGTTGCGGTTGCAAAGCCACCACCCGAGTGGCCCCAGATACCCACTTTGGTCGTATCGATAGGGTACTGTGCCGATAGCTGTTTGATGGCGGTTATTTGGTCGGGAAGGGTATTATCGCCCATATTGCCATAGCTCATATCGTGGAAGCTTTTTGAACGCAGCGGGTTGCTGGTACCTTCTATTACCACCACAATAAAGCCTAATTCGGCCAACGCCTGGTGGTCGCCCCTTGATGCCGCGAACGACCAGTTGCCCACACTACCGCCTTGCGGGCCGGGGTAGATATAATCGATAACCGGGTATTTTTTGCCGGTCTCTATTTTTGTTGGTGTAAACACCAGGCCGTAAATATCAGTGGTTTTATCGGCCGCTTTTACTTTAACGGGGATGGGTGCTTTCCAACCGGTAGCTACCAATCTGGAAATATCTGTTTTTTCTAAAGTAGCAACCATTTTGCCCTTCATATCGCGCAGTACGGTAACGGGCGCAATGTTTGGTTGAGAGTAGCTATCAACAAAGTAATTATCATCGGGCGATAGGCTGACTGTATGGTTGCCATCCTCGGGCGTAAGCAGGGTTAAGCCTTTACCATTAAAACCAATTTTGTAAAAATGCGAGAAGTATGGGTTCCCCGGCTCGCGGCCACCGGCAGCAAAGTAAAGCAAGCGGTTTTTCTCATCAACCTTAAGCAGTTTGGTTACTACAAAATCGCCTTTGGTTATTTGGTTTTTTAGTTTGCCGGTTGTGGCATCGTACAGGTAAAGATGGCCCCAGTTATCACGTTCAGAGAACCAGATGATCTCTTTTGATGCAGGCAGGTAACGCCAGTTAATTGCGCTCCAACCCGATTCGTATTGCGTTTTAACCGTCTCCTCAAAAACCTCGCGTACCGCGCCGGTAGTTGCATCAGCGATACGTACTTTTTCGTTCTTATGATCGCGGGACGTAGATACAAAGGCAAGCTCGCTGCCATCGTTGTTCCAGTTTACATCATTAAGCGTACCGTTGCTTGTTATATTATCACTTAGTGTTGAGCGGTGCGGATCAGGCGCTATGTTAAAACGGATCACCTTTGCATTATCTACATCAACAATTACCCGCTGTATGGTGATGATCTCTTTATCGCCCGGCAGGGGGTATTTCCATGCTTTAAGAGTTGGTTTTCCCACGTTGGTGGTAACCAGGTACATATCGCTGGCGTTGCGCTGGTCCTGCTGAAAGGTGGCCACCTTTTTAGAATCGGGCGACCATGATACGATAGCTCTGTCGCTGACTGCCCAGCCGGCGTTATCCGTGGCGTACCCAAAATCTTTTATACCATCGGTAGTCAGCTGGGTTTGTTTGCCTGTGGCTACATCGCGTACCCAAAGGTTATAATCTTTAATGAACACGGCCCGTTTACCATCAGGCGATAACACCTCGTTGCCACCGCCACGTGCAGCGCGATCCGGTTTGTCTGCCTGAGTTTTAGAAGTATCTGTAGTTAGCTGGTTGTTTTGCGGGTTGTATGCCCATTTTTTATCATCGGCGGTAAACAAAACGGTTTTGCCGTCGGCCGTATAGTTTATACTTTGAAAAGGTAATTTATTGGCATCGTACTTTTTACCGCCCGAGGCAACAAGTGCATCGGCCAGTTTTTGCGCGTCGAAAGCTGTTGCGCGCGTTTTCCTTGTAGGATCAACCAGGATAAATTCGCTGCCTTGGGCGGTGGTAACGCGGTACCATAGCTTATTACCCGGTAACCAGTTTGGCTTGATGCCGGCGTGGTCAATAAGTGGTTCGGTATTAAAACTTAAAAAGCTTTCGGCATGCTCATAATCTTTAGCTGTTACCGGGGCCTGCTGCTGGGCATTTGCGCTGAGTGCCAGCACAAATGCCGTTGCAGTTAATAGGTATTTATTCATTAAAAGGTCAGTTAGTAAAACAAACCAAAGTAAAGCAAATTCTTATTTAATACAATGCTTGCATAGTATAATGATTGTTACAGAAAAGCATATAGACTGAAAAAAATAAGGCGTCCGGTTTTTCCGGACGCCTTATGAGTAAAATATGCTAAACAGGCGGCATTGCGGCCTAATTTCTTTTTACTCCCTTTTCTGATATACTTCTCCCTGAGGGTTGCTCAGGTGCGGTAACTGTAAATTTATAATCGCCGGCCTCAATTCCGTTTAATTCAAACTCACCATTATCATTAGTGGTGATCACTATCATGTTGCCACCGGGGTTTTTACCACCCTTTACAACAACGCCACCAATTGGGCTACCGGGAGAAAAAACCATATTCTTTGGCCTTCCTTTAGTGCTCGATACCCCTTTTTCAGAGATGCTTTTGCTTGCACCCTGGCTTACTGCGCCTGCCCCGCTTTGTAAACCACTGGCAACCTTTTCGCCAAAATTAGCACCCTGGGTTTGTTTGGTGCTTGTGGGTGTCATAGAAAGGCGGTTGGATGCAGCGTCTTCGCTTCTTTTTATGCCTTTTTCGTTAATGCTTTTGCCTGCCGGTTGTTCGGGCGCGGTAATGGTGAATTTATAATCACCAACCTCCAATCCTTTTAGTTCTATCACGCCGTTATTGTCAGTGACAACAGCTATCATACTCCCACCAGGATTTTTGCCACCCTTTACAATGATACCGCCTATAGGGTTACCGGCAGCAAGTGCGCTGGTTTCAACCCTGCGCCCGCCAGTGTATGTTCTGTGCTCATCGGTTGTGGCTTCTGCGTTTGAAGGTTCAGGCGCGGTAACTGTAAATTTATAATCGCCTGCTTCTATTCCGTTTAATTCAAATTCACCGTTATCATTAGTGGTGATCACCATCATGCTGCCACCGGGGTTTTTGCCACCTTTTACAATAATGCCACCAATTGGGTTGCCGGGAGAAAAAACCATATTCTTAGGCCTCCCTTTAGTACTTGATACCCCTTTTTCAGAGATGCTTTTGCCTGCTGGTTCTTCAGGAGCGATAACTGTAAACTTATAATCACCTGCTTCAAGTCCTTTTAATTCTATCTCTCCGTTATTATTGGCAACAACACCTATCATATTCTCACCAGGATTTTTACCACCTTTTACAATAACACCTTTAATTGGCTGGCCGGCAACAAGTGCACTGGTTTCAACCCTGCGCCCGCCAGTGTATGTTCTGTGTTCATCAGTTGTTGCCTGCGCATTAGTTAAAGGCTCTTCCACTGCACCGATATAACGCATGCCGCCATCTCCCGGTTTTGTAACCTTACCCCTATAATGGCGCCTGCTGCTTTCAGAGCCACCGCCTCCAAATCCCCAGCTAATGCCGGCGGTTACCGCAATGGTTTGGTACCTGCTTACTACTGATTGCTCATTACGTGTGCCTGTGGTAAGCTGCATAGCCTCGTACATGTTTTTGTCGGTAAAACCACCCGCCGGTACCAGGCGGCTTTGGGTGGTAGTTATCTTCGGGCCTACATTTAGCCCTCCGGCTGCATAAAAGCTCAGGTTGCCGGCTATGGGGTAGCTAACTTTAAATTGAGGTTTAAAAACAAAACCTGTCCTTTTTATGGGTTGCGATTCTAAAAGCACAACGGTTTGCGTTGTGCCGTTAACCATTACCTGGCTATTTTGGGTAAAGCCATCTTGTTTTAAACTAAAATACGCCCCGCTAACAGATGGCGATAAAGTGACCTTCCCTAAAGTAAAATCGGCCTGTAAGCCGGCCAGCCCGGTAAACCCCGTGCTATTTGCCGAACCTTTTTGATCGCTGATTATATTTAAATCCCCGGTGTATAGCTTGTACATTTTTTGTGTTGGCCCTACACCGGGGAGTAAATTTTTAGCTGAGTTATACTCTGTACCGGCAATGATGCCCAGGGCAAACTTGCCGCTCCCTTTTACAGATCCGTCCCAACCCTTGCGTGCAAATGGTACAAAAACATTGGTATTAATAAGGTACCCGTTACCAATCAATGCTTCGTTTTTTAACGCTGATGAAGTGGTGCTAATGCCGCCACCTATCGAAACTACCGCTGAAGGTGCCTGCGCCAATGCCATTGTACTTACAAATGGCAGTATAAATATTGATAAATACTTTTTCATAATATGGTTTGTTATAAGGTTAACTAAATCTATATAAGTTGCCCGCCAGATTTGTTACCCCCTGAAAACCATATTGATCAGAAGTATTTTAAAATTAGTTCAGTATGATACTGCTGATGCCTTTTTCTACCGCGGTATCCTGTATGCCCGGTATTGCGGTACCCTCTATTCTGAAGATAGTAATATCAGTAAGACCAATATGGCTCAGGATGGTTTTTAAATAAGGCTCAATAAAATCAAATGGTTGCATAGGCCCTTCTGTATATATGGCCCCGGTAGTTTCAGCGATGTACACTTTTTTACCTTTTATCAGGCCTTCTGCGCCATTCTCATCATATTTAAAGGTAACACCAGCCCTTACAATATGGTCAAGCCAGGCCTTTAATGCCGAATGGATGGTGAAGTTGTACATAGGTGCACCTATCACAATAATATCAGCATCCAGTATATCCTGTATAGCATCGTCAGAGTGTTTTACGGCTATTATGTTTTCCGGTGTCCTGCTTTCGGCCGGGGTGAAGAAGGAGGTAAGGTGGGCCTCTTCCAGATGTGGGAAGTGCTGGTTAACCAGGTCGGTTTCTTTCACCGTACTGCCGGGATATTCGGCCTTTAGCTTTTCTATAATGGCGTTTCCTAATTTAATGCTGAAAGATGCCGCGCCCCTTGGGCTGGAAATGATATGAAGTATTTTTTTCATCGTGTTTGATTTTTTATCTGGCCAAAACTATCTACATTTGCTTACATATTATTAGTACTATACAAAAGGTTAGTGCTAACCTTTTGTATAGTACTTTGTAAATCAATGAGTTGAAAATTATGGCCGAGAGATCAGTACAAGAATGTACCAGTAAATTAAACGCGATAGATGATGCGCTTTATGTAATTGGCGGTAAATGGAAATTGCGGGTAATAGCGTCTTTAAGAGAAGGTCACAAACGCTTTAATGAGATCCAGAGAGTTAGTGTGGGGATTTCTGCCAGGGTACTATCTAACGAGTTAAAGGAACTTGAAATGAATGGCTTTGTGAAAAGGACCGTGCATACCCAAACACCTGTTGTGGTAGAATACGAACTGACGGATTATGCCGATACGCTCGAGGATTTATTCCTGGCCTTAGCGGAATGGGGCGAAATGCACCGCGATAAAATTAGAAGAGAAAGGTAAGCACATACTCCCACACGCTTTAGACATCTAAAAAACTGAAAATAAATTTGCGCAATCAAATGGTTGCGTTTATATTTACAATCAAACGGTTGCAAATATAATGATGAGAAGAGATGTTTTCCAGGCCATTGCCGACCCTACACGCAGGGCTATAATTGCCTTACTGGCTTTACAAGCCATGACGCCGAACGCGCTGGCCAATCATTTTGACAGCAGCAGGCAAGCCGTATCAAAACACATTAAAATATTAACCGAATGCGAATTGGTGCAGCAAAAGCAAGCAGGCAGGGAGATCTATTATCATTTTAACCCCGAAAAAATGAAAGAAGTAGATATATGGCTGGAACAATTTAAAGCCATGTGGGACGACCGCTTTAACCAATTAGATAACCTATTAAAAAACAATAAAACTAAAAATTATGGCAAATAAGCAAACGGAGATCAGCAAAGATCTGCCAAACAAAAAACTAAATGTTGTGCGCGAATTTGAAGCACCTGTAGCAGATGTATGGGAAGCATGGACAGATGCCGATACGCTTGACCAGTGGTGGGCGCCAAGGCCATGGAAGGCACAAACCAAATCAATGGATTTTAGAGATGGTGGCAGGTGGATCTACAGCATGAATGGCCCGCAGGGCGAACGCTCATGGTGCCGGGTTGATTTTAATAACATTATTGCCGGTAATAGTTTTGGCGCTGCTGTTAGTTTTTGTGACGAGGATGGCAATAAAGATGCATCCTTCCCGGAGATGAACTGGGTTGCTACCTTTAACGCTATTGGCGACGATACAAAGGTTGAGGTTGCAATAACCTTCCCAACAACTGCCGACATGGAAAAAATAGTGGGCATGGGCTTCAGTGAAGGCTTTACCATGGCACATGGCAACCTGGACGAATTGCTGGCCAAATAAATTCAAACTAATTTATATAAGGGCTGCCTTGTTTGGGGTGGCCTTTTTTATTTTGCCCCGCCGGGTAGTTCCACCCAAAATACGGTGCCTTCATCCTGTTTGGTATCAAACCAAATTTTACCATTGTTTTGGGTTACCATATCCCGGCATAATATAAGGCCAAGATTGTTGCCCTTTTCACCGTGGGTACCCATGCTTAGGGTATGCTCAAGGTTAAAAAGCTTATCGGCATTTGCCGCGCTTATGCCTGGGCCCGTATCTGCGATGCTTACAATTACGTTGTCACCATTAATCTCGGCATTCAGTTTTATCTCATCACCAGGGTTGCAAAATTTTATGCTGTTTGATAGTAGGTTCCTGATTACCAGGTTTATCATATTTCTATCCGCATACACGTGTATAGGCTCTGTTGCCTGGTTTATTACTTTTAAGCTTTTTAAACCTATTTTGGTTTCGTAAAGCCGCATGTTTTCCAATATACATTCGCTTATATTGAAATTTGCAGGCTTAACCACAATACCCTCTAACTGGCTTTTAGACCACTCCAGCAGGTTATCTAAAAAGGTACCGGTAGATATAATGGTATCTTCCAGTTTCATCAATAAGGAGTTAAACTCTTTTTTACCAATAATGCCATCATGATAAACGGCGAGTAGTGTTTGAAGGGTAGCCAGGGGCCCACGCAGATCATGAGAGATAATGGAAAAGAACTTGGTTTTGATATCATTAAGCCTTTCCAGTTCTGTATTCTGCGCGTTTACCAACTCCATTTGAGTGTTAAGCTCCTCGTTAAGCACGGCCAGTTCTTTATTAATATTGGCTATCTCCTGCTGTTGTACTACAAGCTGTTTATTAGAGGCCTGTTTTTCGGCATTACGACGGTAAAGCACTATCAGCAGAAAAATGGCCAGCACCAAAACTAATGATGTAAAAACAATGGTGTTTGAATACTGATTTAGCTTGGTAAGGATGCTGGTGTTTTTGGTAGTGATGATGTGATTATCTTTTGCCAGCACAGCGTTTTCTGATCGCATCCGGTTTATTTCAATAAGCGTAACATCTTTTAATGATTTTTCACCCTGCAGGCTATCCTGTATGGCCAACATTTCAGATTGGGCAGCAAAAGCCTTTGGTATATCGTGCTTCTTTTTATAAACCGTAACCAGGCGCAGGTAACAATCGGCAACACCCGATTTTGAATCGATAGCCTTTCCTATTTTGATGCCTTGCAGTGCGTATTCTTTTACCTTATCATAATCTGGTACATTAAGATAAACATCGGTAAGGTCTAAAAGAATGGCAAGCTGTTCGTACTGCTCATCTAATCCCTGCACAATTTTTAATGCCTCGTTTAAATTGCTGACGGCCAGCCCGTATTGCTTGTTCTTACGATACGCCCGGCCAATGGCCTTTTTTACAAGGGCGATGCCGTTTTGGTCGTCGAGCTTTATGCGGATGGCAAGGCTCCTGTTCAGGCAATCCATGCCTTTTTCAATCTGGCCCACTTGCGCGTAGGTGTCGCCAACACAAAACAGGGCATACCCAATACCGGCGGTATCTTTTAAGATGGTATAGCTTTTTAATGCCTGGGTGTAATAAGTGTTGGCAAGCTGGTATTCCCTGCGGTCTTCATAAATGGAGCCAATATTGATGTAGCACTGGTTAACACCTTTTGTAAAATCAGCTTTTTTTAAGATCGTAAGCGCCCTAAGGTAATAGTTAATGGCCTCCTTATCGTCATCTAACCGGGTGTATGACAGGCCTGTGTTTGACAGGCTTTTACCCATTACAATAAGGTAATTTGTTTTTACTGCGGTATCGTAGGCTAAAGTGTAATAATAAATGGCGCTGTCCAGCCTGCTGCGGATCCCGTAGGATACCCCCATGCTCAGGTAAGCATCGGCGAGGGCTTTATCGTCATGTAGTTTTTCGGCAAGTTTTTTATAGATAACCGAGTAATAAAATTTTTTCTCAGGGTCTACAGTTTTATAGGCTTCGGTAAGTTTTCCAAGCAGCCTTAAACGGGTTGTATCCGGAATGGTTTTTTTGAGCTGGCCCTGCAACTCATTTACCTTAGCGATTTGGGCATAGCAAGGCATAGAAAAAAGCAGCAGCAACCAGCAGCAGCGCTTCATAAACCATTTTATAGGGGGGGGATAAGGCATGGTTTGGCGTAGTTAATTAGGTGTTAATATATTGCGCGTCTTTTACTTACGTATCGCTCAAATAAACCAACGGTTAAATATAGCAATTACACCTTACAGATAAGCACTATACAACGGTGGATATTTTTAAATTGTTGGTTAATGTTGTGCCAAGTGCTTGTTTTTTATTGCTTTAGCTGTATTTCTGATTGCTTATACCTATGGGAGTAGATAACATTATATCAAACTACCCCGGCCTGTTTTAAATGCCGTTGATAATTATGCAACAATACTGTTGCATTAATTATCAAATACTTTTTTCAATTTTGTGCGGTTTAAGTAATAGATGGAAAATAGAAAAGCATTTTTCAGGTCTTTTTTGGCGTTAGGTATGATGGCTTTGTACTTTACAATTGCCATAACGCATATATTTTTCCTGCCGCGCCTTAATAATGTGGCGCAAAAACATTCTTCAAGCCACAGCTCCATTTTTAAAAGAAAGTCGGAAACTATTTCTGAAACAGGCTTTCAGTCTAATTTACTGCAACGGCCAGATAAATCTACCCTTGAGGATAAAAGATCGGCCATCAATGCTCCCGAAGCGATCGTCGCCTCTTTTCTCCTGTTGTTCCTTATGCTTCAACCATGGAAGCTTAGCCTGAAACGGCGCCTGTATTTTTTAAAAACCGTTTACAGCGCCCAATATTCTTACCTCACGTTCTGCACCTTCCGTATCTGATCCTGTCGCTTTAGGGCATCCTGCCTTTTAGCACTTACTCAATCATTTTTTCAATTAATTATCCATCGTTTATCGTTATAGCTATGCTGTGTAAAACAGTGTGGGCTATTTACGGTAGGCATATTCCGGAACATCAATATATGCGAATTTCAAAGAAACAAGTATGCATGCTTATTGGCCTATTAATAAGCGCCGGTGCGTATGCACAGCAAAACAACCCGCCGGTAAGTTTAAAAACGCTTTTAAACAATATAAACCAAAACGCGCCGACGCTGCTTACCGACTCGTCGGCCATCCTTATAAAACAGGCACAGGCTGCCGAAACACGCGGCAACTGGCTGCCCAATTTAAAGCTGAATTACCAGGCCGATTACGGCACAAATAACAATACGGCCGGCCCGTATTTTGGGTTTGGCATTATCCCGTCAAATTCAAGAGGGGTGCGGCCGGAGAGTAACACCACAACCGTATCGGCCAATGTTGGTGTTGTAGCCCTGGATTGGGAACTGTACAATTTTGGGGCTTACGGTGCGCAAAATAAAGTAGCCAGCTCTGATGTGCGGGTGCAGCAAAACCAATTTCAGGGTTCAAAATATCAATTGCAGGCTTATACCATCAACACCTATCTGCAATTGCTCAGGCTGCAAAACTACCTGTCTATACAGTTGCGTAATATTAAACGCAATGCCGAGATAAGGCGCTCGGTGCAGTCGCTGGCTAAAAGTGGCGTTAGGGCAGGTGTTGATACCAGCATAGCCGAGGCCGAACTATCAAAGGCAAGGCTCAATTATATCGAGCTTAACAACCAGTTTAAAAAGCTGCAATTGCAGTTGTCGTCGCTCAGCGGATTGCCATATACATCTATTATACCCGATACAACTGTTGACGACAAGCTGATGAAAGCCCCCGTTACTATAGGCCAGCTAACATTGGATACCGTTGACCACCCGGTTATTAATTACTATAAATCGGTTTATAATAACAGCCTGCAGCGCGAGGATATGGTGAAGAAAAGCTATAACCCTAAAATACTATTTGAGGGTGCGGTTTGGGGTCGCGGCTCAAGTGTAGATGCGAACGATCATTTTAACAGCCTGGACAGCGGTTGGGGGTTTGACCGTGGTAACTACCTGGTTGGTATAGGGATATCATATAACCTTTTCGACTTGCGCCGCAAACAGTTAAAGTTGAGCACGCAAAAGGCTGCTACCTACTACAACCGTAAAAAACTGGAAGAGCAAAAGCAACTGTTGGCTGTAAACGCCAGCCAGGCCGATGTGGAACTGGAGACCGCCCAACAGCGCCTGCAGGAGATCCCTCATCAGCTAAAGGCCGCAACAGATGGCTACCGGCAAAAGTTATCGCTTTACAAAAACGGCTTAACAGATATTATTGAGCTGAATGCAGCCCTCAACATCCTGTATCGTGCCGAAACTGATTTTGCCGAAGCAAGGTATGCCTTTGCCAACGCGTTATTCCAAAAAGCGGTTACCGAGAACCAGGTAGGCGCAGTTTTAACCCTCTTAAAATAATTTAAACATGTCAATGGTCACATCCGCACTAAAAAGGCCTATCACCACGGTGGTGATAACCTTAAGCCTGCTCATATTTGCAGTGCTTAGTGCAATAAATATACCTATAGATATCTTCCCGCAGTTAAACCTGCCTACCATATACGTTATAGAATCTTACGGGGGCATGTCGCCCCAGCAAATGGAGGGTTTCTTTTCCACCCGTTTGCAGGATCAGTTCTTGTACGTTAATGGTGTAAAAAATATTACCAGTAAAAATATACAGGGCTTAACCATGCTTAAGCTTAGTTTTTACGAAAACACCAACATGGCCGAAGCACAGGCCCAGGTTGCTTTACAGGTTAACCGCGCCATGAAGTTTTTCCCGCCCGGGGCCTTGCCGCCGCAGGTAGTACGGTTTGATGCCTCATCATTACCGGTTGGGCAAATGGTGTTATCAGCACCATCGCGCAGCCTCAAGGAAATTTATGACCTGGCCGCCACCAGGGTGCGGCCCATGTTCGCATCGGTACCGGGCCTGTCTGCGCCGCCGCCTTTTGGGGCCAATTCAAGGTCTATCACCGTAAATGTCGACCCTAACAAACTAAGAAGCTACGGCCTCACGCCCGACGAAGTAGTTAGTGCGCTGGCCAAATTCAATGTAATGTCGCCATCGGGTAACCTCAGGCTGGATAACACTATGTTTGTTACCACCATTAACACACTGGTAAAACAGGTTGATGAATTTGGCAATATCCCGGTGGTAACTAAAAATGGCGTGCCCATATTGGTTAAAGATGTTGCCCGCGTGGCCGATGCCAGCGATATAACGGTAGATTATGCCCTCATTAACGGCAAGCGGTCGGTATATATACCGGTAGTTAAAACAGCCGATGCCAGCACCTGGAGCGTAGTGCAAGCGTTAAAAGCCAAAATACCCGATATACAAAGCCTGCTGCCCGATGATGTAAAGATCTCTTATGAATTCGATCAGTCGGTATTTGTAATAAACGCGGTTAAAAGCTTAATAACCGAGGGCGGTCTTGGCGCCTTGCTTACCGGTTTAATGGTGCTGCTTTTTCTGCGCGACTGGCGAAGCAGTTTAATTGTGGTGATAACCATCCCGGTATCTATCCTGATAGGTGTGCTGCTGTTAGGTTTGTTTGGCCAAACCATCAATATCATGACGCTGAGCGGCCTCGCTTTGGCCATTGGTATACTTGTTGACCAGGCTACGGTAACTATTGAGAATATACACCAGCACCTGGAGATGGGTAAGAACAAAGCGCAGGCCATTTATGATGCCTGCGAGGAAATATCCTTCCCGCTGTTGCTTATCCTGCTGTGTATACTGGCTGTGTTTGCGCCATCATTTATGATGAACGGGGTGCCTAAAGCTATGTTTTTGCCGCTGTCGCTATCTATTGGGTTAACCATGATCGTGTCGTATGTTATTGCCCAAACACTGGTGCCTATATTATCAAACTGGCTTATTAAAGTCGAAACCTATCAGCATTATGAACATGGCGAATTGCACGCGCATGCAGGTGAAACATTAAACCGGGAGGAGGAAGACCAGGTAAACCATCATTTGCAGCAGGAGGAAAAGCACCCGGAAAAGAACGACCTGTTTGAGCGGATAAAAATGCGGTTTATGGGCATTATTGAAAGTTGGATGCCTTACAAGAAAATAATAGTACCCGTGTACCTGGTTGTGGTAATTGCCCTTGCCGGTTTATGCTTTGTTTTTATTGGTAAGGATATGATGCCAAAGTTAAACAACGGCCAGTTCCAGATCCGCATAAAAGAACCCGATGGTACCCGTTTAGAGCGTACCGAAGATAAGCTAAAAACGGTATTGGCCATTATTGATAGCACGGTAAACCACCATGTAGCCATTACATCGGGCTATGTGGGTATTGTGCCCAGCAGTTATGGTACCAGTAACCTTTATGTGTTTAATACCGGCACGCACGAGGCTGTTTTACAGGTAAACCTGGATGAAGGTTACCATGTAAATATGGACGACCTTAAAGATGCCCTGCGTAAAAACATCGCGTCCCGCATCCCCGAACTGCGTATAACTTTTGAGCCGATAGACATGACTGAGAAGATCATGAGCCAGGGCGCATCAACCCCAATTGAGATACGCGTTGCAGGGAAGGACATGGGTCAGATAGAGGGTTACGCCAACAAGGTATTGGATAAACTGAAAAAGATAGATTACCTGAGGGATGTACAGATCACACAGCCGCTAAAGTTCCCGGTTATAGCTATCAGCATAGACAGGATCAAGGCGGCGCAGTTAGGCCTAAATGTTACCGATATAGCCCGCTCTGTTACCGCAAGTACATCATCAAGCCGCTTTACCGAAAAGAACCAGTGGCTGGATGAAAAATCGGCCTATACCTACCAGGTGCAGGTGCAGATACCCGAGTATGTGATGAACACCATGGACGAGCTGAAGGAGATCCCGCTGGTAAAAGGGCAAAGCACACCCGTATTGGGCGATATAGCAAGCTTTAAAATAAACTACGCCCCCGGCGAGTATGACCGCACCGGCCCTCGGCGTTTTTTAACGGTAAGCGCCAATATCTATAAAAAAGACTTGGGTACGGCAACAGCCGATGTGCACAAAGCCATTAAAGCTGTTGGCGAACCGCCCAAGGGTTTGCTGGCCGAGGTTAAGGGTATGTCAAGCTTATTGACAGAAACCTTCACCAGCCTGCAAAACGGGCTGATGTTTGCCATTTTGGTGATACTGTTATTACTGGCCGCTAATTACCAGTCGTTCAAGCTGTCGTTTACGGTATTATCTACTGTGCCGGCTGTAATATTGGGTTCGTTAACAGCCTTGCTGCTAACCGGGTCTACCCTTAACCTGCAAAGCTACATGGGCATGATCATGTCAACCGGGGTATCGGTTGCCAACGCTATCCTTATTGTTACCAACGGCGAAACCCTGAGGTTAGATTATAAAGATGCAACCCGGGCGGCAGTAACCAGCGCCTCTATCAGGCTAAGGCCAATTTTAATGACCAGCCTTGCCATGATGGCTGGTATGGTACCCATGGCATCAGGCATGGGCGAGGCGGGCGAGCAAACCGCGCCTTTAGGCCGCGCCGTTATAGGCGGGCTGTTTGCCTCAACCATAGCCGCCCTGTTTATTTTGCCGATGGTGTTTGCCTGGGTGCAAAATAAAACCACTTATGAGTCGCCATCGCTAATGAAAGATGTAAATACCAACCCAACCAAAGACCCTCAACCCACTAATATATAACAACATGAAAACAAGATATTTAATACTGCTTGGCAGCTTAAGTTTTTTAGCAGCCTGCAACAGCAGCCAAAAACCGGTAGATATGACCGCCCCATCAGCAAAGGGGGCAAAAAAATACGAAACAGGTACCATTGCCGAAAAGGCACTTTCCAGTATGGCCCGCTTGCCGGGGCAGCTTAAACCATTTAACGAGGTTTACATATTCCCAAGGGTAAACGGGTTTGTTAAATCTGTTTATGTTGATAGGGGCACCATGGTAAAAAAGGGGCAGTTGCTGGTAACCATTGAAGCCCCCGAGATGGAATCGCAGGTACAAGCCGTTAGCTCGCGCTACCTGCAAGCCCAGGAAACCGCCATTGCCAGCCGCGAAAAATACCAGCGGCTGAAAGAGGCCGCTAAAGAACCGGGTTCGGTATCGCCGCTTGAACTGGACAACGCCATGGCAAAAATGAGGGCTGATGAAGCGATGGCCAAGTCAGAAAACTCAAACGTTGCATCGGTACGCACCATGCACGATTACCTGAACATTCGCGCGCCATTTGATGGGATGATCATCCAGCGTAACGTATCGCCGGGGGCGCTGGTAGCGCCGGGTAAGGGAACAGACCAGCCCATGCTGGTTTTGCAGGATACCCGCAAGCTGCGCTTAGAGGTTTACATCCCCGAGGATTATGTAGATAAGGTAGACCTGAAACAGCTGGTAAAGTTCACCTTTAACGCTATGCCCGGCAGGGAGCAAACCGCCAGCATCAGCCGCTCGGCAAATGCGCTGGGCAGCATGCGGTCTGAAGCGATAGAGATTGATGTACATAACCCCGATGGCAACTTAAAACCGGGCATGTATGCCGAGGTGAAGATCCCGATGCTATCCGGTGCAAAATCATTATTGGTGCCTAACAATGCCATCGTTCGGTCTACCGAAAGGCAATACGTTGTTACTGTAAAAAATGGCAAGGCGGTGCTGGTAGATATTAAGGAAGGCTTATCCCGGAATGATTCAACAGAGGTATTTGGTAACCTTAAAGCCAAAGAGGTGATACTGAAGAATGCCAGCGACGAGGTTAGAGACGGCGCCCTGATCAACTAAAGCTAAAATGGCAGTGCTGATAACCGGCACTGCCATTTTATTTAATTATAAAACGGGCAGCTGGTGCGGTATCTTCAAAATTGCTTCAATATTAACCCGTACCTTAGTAGTTTTGAGGCCGTAAGCATTAGTTAATGAAAATACTCATTGTAGAAGATAACCGGGCGCTGGCCAGTAGTGTGCATGAGTACCTATCGCGCGAGAATTACGTTTGCGAGCAGGCCTTTAACCTGCACGAAGCCAAAGAGAAGTTGCTTTTTTTTGCTTACGACTGCATTATCTTAGATATTATGCTACCCGATGGCAGCGGGCTCGACCTGCTTAATTTTATCAAGGAAAAGCATATCTCCGGCTCCATACTCATCGTATCGGCTAAAGGCGCTATGGACGATAAGATCCGCGGGCTGGAAGAAGGTGCTGACGATTATATAACCAAACCCTTTCACCTGCCCGAGTTAAACGCACGTTTGCGGGCTATCCATCGCCGTAAGGACCTGGATGGGAGCCATTTGGTTGTATTTAACGAGATAAGCCTCAACACCAATACCTTCGAGGTTACCATCAGTAACAAACACCTTGATGTTACCCGTAAGGAGGTAGAACTGCTGTTATACTTTTTAGTGAACCGGAACCGTTTATTATCCCGGCAGGCAATTGCAACCCATTTGTGGGGCGATTATACCGATAACCTCAGTAATGTTGATTTTGTGTACCAGCACGTAAAAAATATCCGTAAAAAAATAAATCAGGCAAAGGGCAACGACTATATTGATACGGTATATGGCCTGGGCTATAAATTTAACACCCATAAATATGAAACTGGTAGATAAATTTACGCTGTGCTTTTTGCTGATATTTTTTATTGTAACCCCAATAAGTATCTACAGTACACACTATAGCATTAAACAAAGGATAGATAATGTTGAGATTGAGCGTTTAAGTGCCGTAAATAACGAAGTTGCGCTGCAGCTAAAATCAGGTATTAGTCCAGATAAGTACTCGCAGGGGCGGCCAATATCTATCAGTACGTTTGCCGGTAATTTACCAAACGAAAAAATACTTACCGAAAAACAAAATTACGACCAGGGCGAATGCCGCATTACGGTAAGTTCATTTTATAATATTAAAGGGCTTAATTATAAGGTTTCATCTTACAACTATGTAACGCAATCCGGGCAAATATTACGGGGGATGCTGCCGGTAGCTTTGGTAAAATCATTGCTGATGATAGTGGCGGTGCTGATAGCCGCAAGGATGTTATCGCGCAACATTTTATCGCCGTTTAACCAGTCGCTTGCGCAGATGCAGAAATTCAACCTCCGGAAGAAAAAGCCCCTGGTGCTTGCAGAGAGTAATACCAAAGAGTTTAAGGAACTTAACCTGCTGCTAAAAAAGATGACCGATATGGCCATCACCGAATATGGACTTGTAAAAGAGTTTAGCGAAAATGCATCGCATGAATTGCAAACCCCGTTATCAGTACTGAGAAGTAAACTGGAGCTTTTAGCCGATACCAATATACAAGGCGACCAGGCCATATTGATTGGTGAAATGCAACACGCCATTGAGAAAATGGCCCGTATAAACTACTCGTTATTGCTGCTCACCAAATTGGAGAACCAGGAGTATGAGGCTACCGAAAATATATCGTTTGCCGGGCACATCAAGTCTATTTTGGGTTTTTATGAAGACCGTATCCAGATGAAGGCGTTGACGCTTACTACTCATATAGGCGATGATATTTCGCTAAAAATACACCCGGCGCTGGCCGACTTGCTTTTTGATAATTTGTTAGGTAACGCCATCAGGCATAATGTTAAGAACGGGATTATCAATATTAAAGCAAACCACGAAGCTTTTGTGATAGAAAATACCGGCGCGGCCCCGGTTATACCTACCGAAGAATTATTTGAGCGGTTCAAAAAGAGCGATCAGTGTGGTGAAAGCATTGGTTTGGGGCTGGCTATTGTAAAACAGATCTGCGAATTGAATAAATTTAACGTACGATATACGTATCGCGATGGTATTCATTCACTTAGAATAGATTTTAATGGTATGGCTGTAGCTGATAGTGCTGCTTTGGTTGCGCAGGCTTAACAAATTTGCACCTTTTATTACATTAGCTTTACAAATCGGTAACAAATTGAGGCTTTACTTCAAAATTGCTTCAAATTTGATGGGTTGCTTTACAAAATAATTACCAGCCCGGTAGTTATTGGTTTAACTAAGATACACAACCCTGTGAAAAAAGCGATATCTACGTGTTTTATACTCTTTAGTTCATTATTAGTAGTTGCACAACAACCCCTTACACTTAAACAAGCTATAGAAACAGCAGTAGTCAATTATCCGGCTATAAAAGCCAAAACAAACTACGCGTTAGCATCAAAAGCGGCAATTGGCCAAACCAAAGCCGATTACCTGCCCAACTTAAACTTAAGCGCCCAGCAGGATTACGGAACGGTAAACGGCCAGAATGGTCCGCTGTATGGTTTCGGCGGGTTTGGTGTGGCATCATCCGGCATACCGTTGCCCAACCAAAACTGGAACGCCGCTTTTGGCTCATTATACCTGGCAAACCTTAACTGGGAATTTTTCACCTTCGGCAGGATAAAAGAACGGATCAAAACGGCCCAACAGGTTGCTGTAAGAGATCAAAACGACCTTCAACAGGAACTTTTTAACCACAAGGTGAAAGTTGCGGCAGCTTACCTTAACCTGCTGGCCGCGCAAAAGCTGACCGACTCGTACCGCAAAAACCTGGCGCGTGCAGATACGTTTAAACGCATAGTAAAAACGCGCGCGTTTAACGGTCTTATTGCCGGTGTAGATTCTTCGCAGGCAAGCGCCGAGGTATCAAGCGCACGTATTGTACTTACCCGGGCTATAGACCAGGAGCAGGAGCAAAGTAACCAGTTATCGCAGCTGATGGGGGTTACACCAACACATTTTGATTTAGATACTGTGTTTGTATCGCACCTGCCAAAAAATATAGAGGAACCAATCGATTCGGCCGTTAGCAAGCACCCAACCCTGGCTTACTACAAATCGCGGATAGATGTTAATAACGAGCAGATCAAATATCTGAAAAAGTTTAACTATCCAAGTTTCTCGTTTGTAGGTATTGTGCAAACACGTGGCTCGGGCTTTAGCAATGAATATTCTACCAACCAAAACGCTTATACCGATAATTACTGGGATGGTACCAAACCAACCCGCAGCAATTACCTGGTAGGCATCGGCGTCAGCTGGAATTTGGCGCAGCCTTTCCGCACGGCCAAACAGGTAAAAACGCAAAGGTATGTGAGCGCGGCGCTTACAGATGAGTACGAACTGGCCAACCAGCAAATAAAGGCACAGTTTTCACTGGCCGATACCAAAACCATAAACGCGCTGAACAATTACCGCGAAGCGCCGGTACAGGTAAGGGCGGCATCGCAGGCGTATCTGCAAAAATCGGTGCTGTATAAAAATGGGCTAACCAATTTGGTTGATGTTACGCAGGCACAATATGCCTTAACCCGTGCCGAAACCGACAGGGATATCGCTTATACCAATGTGTGGCAAGCGCTTTTGCTAAAGGCTGCTGCCAAAGGCGATTTTAACCTTTTTGACAGCGCGTTATAATTTAACTGATAATTTTTCTTCGAAATACATATATACATGAACTTGATCCGTTTCGCATTACGTAAGCCCATCACCATTATGGTTATTGTGGCCGGTTTATTCTTTTTTGGGATAAAATCGATCACGGCCATCAAAGTAGATATATTCCCTAAGCTGGATATGCCGGTGATCTATATATCGCACCCTTTTACCGGTTATACCCCCGAGCAAATGGAATCGTTTTTTGCCAAGCAATACGTAAACATCCTTTTGTATACCAACGGGTTAAAAAGTATCGAAACCAAAAACATCCAGGGGCTTACCTTAATGAAGCTTAATTTTTACCCGGGTACAAACATGGCGCAGGCGGCGGGCGAGCTGGCTTCTTTTACAAACCGTATCCAGGCGGTGTTCCCTCCCGGCTCAAACCCACCGTTCATTATCAGGTTTGATGCCTCCACACTGCCGGTTGGCCAGCTGGTTTTAAGCAGCGCCACCCGTAGCAATAATGAATTAGCCGATCTGGCAAACGTGTATGTGCGTTCGTCATTTACCTCTATACACGGTTTGGTAGCACCGCCGCCTTTTGGTGGTAACATCCGTACGGTAGTTATTAAAGCCGACCCGGAGCTGCTACGCTCGCACAATATGACGCCCGACCAGTTGGTTGAAGCCCTAAGGGTAAATAACCAAACAACCCCATCGGGCAACGTGCGTATTGGCGATAAAAATTACATCACCCCAACCAATACCACCATAAATTCTATAAAAGATTTTGAGAACATCCCTTTGTTTAAAGGTGGTGTGCAAAGCCTGTATTTAAGGGATGTGGCGACAGTATCTGACGGGGCCGATATAACCGCAGGCTACGCGCTGGTTAACGGCAAGCGTTCGGTTTACTTAAGCGTTGCCAAAAGTGCCGATGCATCCACCTGGGAAGTTGTACAAAACCTTAAAGCATCTATCCCTAAAATACAAAGCCAGCTGCCGCCAGATGTTAAGGTAAGCTACGAGTTTGACCAATCTGTTTACGTAATGAACTCGGTAAAGAGCTTAATTACAGAAGGGGCCATCGGCGCTATTTTAACCGGTTTAATGGTACTGCTGTTTTTGGGCGATGCCCGTGGCGCTTTGATCGTTATCTTAACCATCCCTACCTCTATCATATCGGGGGTTTTGTTCCTGAACCTATTTGGGCAAACCATCAACATTATGACATTGAGCGGCCTTGCTTTGGCTATCGGTATCCTGGTAGATGAAAGCACGGTAACTATCGAGAATATACACCAGCATCTGGATATGGGCAAACCCAAGGCGCTTGCCATATGGGATGCCTGTAAGGAGATCGCATTCCCTAAGCTATTGATCCTGTTTTGTATCCTGGCGGTTTTTGCACCGGCGTTTACCATGGGTGGCATCCCGGGCTCGTTGTTTTTACCCCTGGCATTAGCCATTGGTTTCAGCATGATCGTGTCTTACTTCCTGGCCCAAACCTTTGTGCCGATAATGGCTAACTGGATAATGAAGAGTAAGCACCACCACGCAAAAGATGGGCACCAGTTAACCGATAACGAAGAGTTTGAACTATCGGGCCTTGAGGGCGACGACAGGCCATCGCAGTTACATCAAAAAGAAGTGGCCGCCGCCACTGCCGACCGCAACCACAATGGTAAAGTTGGCGGTTTTGAACGCATGCGCATGCGCTACCTAAGGTTTATTGACAGGATGATGCCTTACCGAAAGGTAATTGTATTGGGGTACATTGTTGTTATTTGTGGCCTTGCAGCAATTTTAATGCAAAGCATTGGCCGCGATGTATTGCCAAAGGTAAATGGCAGCCAGTTTCAGGTACGTTTGCGCGCGCCGGAGGGCACCCGTATAGAGCAGACAGAAACGCGCACCTACAAAGCCATCAACATTATTAAAAGCCTTGTTGGGCCAGAGAATGTTTCCATCACATCGGCTTATGTAGGTACGCACCCCTCGCTGTTCTCAACAAGCCCTATTTATTTGTGGATGGCAGGCCCGCAGGAGGCCGTAATACAGGTAGCCTTTAAAGAAGGCTTTAAAACCAACCTGGATGAGCTTAAGGAAAAAATAAGGGCATCGTACGCTAAACAGCTGCCTGATGTTAAATCGTCTTTTGAGCCTATCGAGCTTACCGATAAGATACTGAGCCAGGGTTCGCCAACACCTATCGAGGTGCGTTTTTCTGGCAGGGATAAAAAACTGAGTGAGGCTTATGCACAAAAACTGATAGCCAAACTGGGCCAAATTAATTACCTGAGGGATATACAATTGGGGCAGTCTACCAAATACCCGGCCATTAATATTGATATTGACCGCACGAGGGCATCACAGATAGGGGTAGATATCAATGATGTTTCGCGTTCGCTTATCGCTTCAACATCATCATCCCGCTACACCGATAAAAATATCTGGATAGATCATAAAACAAACAACAGCTACAGCGTACAGGTACAGATCCCGGAGAGTAAAATGAGCAGCATCTCTGAGATCAGCGAGATACCGGTATTGAAAAATTCGTCGAGGCCTGTTTTGGGTGATATAGCCGATATAAAACCCGGCACTACTTATGGCGAAGCCGACAACCTAGGTGCTATGCCTATGCTATCGGTTACGGCCAATCTGAACAATCAGGACCTGGGGACGGCATCTAAAGATGTACAAGCGGCCATCAAATCATTAGGCGATCTTCCGCGTGGATTGAACGTTGAACTGATAGGCTTAAGCGATACGCTGACAGAAACAATGGATAGTTTGGAGAGCGGGCTTGGCATAGCCATCATCGTTATATTTTTAATGCTGGCGGCAAATTTCCAATCTTTTAAAGTATCGGGCATTGTACTGGCAACCGTTCCGGCGGTAATGCTGGGCTCGTTATCATTATTGATGTTGGCCGGTTCAACGCTTAACCTGCAATCGTACATGGGTATGATCATGTCTGTAGGGGTATCCATCTCTAACGCGGTGCTGTTAATTACCAATGCCGAAGAACTGCGCCGTGTTAACGGCAATGCCATGGCATCTGCCCGCGAGGCTGCCTCATTAAGGTTAAGGCCAATTGTAATGACCGCTTTAGCCATGGTTGTGGGTATGATACCTATGGCCAGCGGACTGGGCGAGGCAGGCGACCAGTCGTCACCGCTTGGGCGAGCCGTAATTGGCGGGCTGATAGCCTCAACATTTGCCGCATTGTTTATTTTGCCATTGGTATTTGCCTGGGGGCAGGGTAAAACAAGTATCCAAAGTGTTTCACTCGACCCTGAGGACGAGGAGAGCATTCATTTTATTAAACTTGAGTATAAATCATAATATCATCATTCCATGTATATCCGTAAAGTCCTTTCTGTTTCTGCTTTAGTAATGGTAACAAGCCTGATGCTGGTGAGATGCAAATCGCCGGAGGCCAAAGCCACAGCAGAAATTGCCGCACCGGCCGACAATGCCTTAGATGCCTTTTTGTTAAGCAAGAGTGCCATGCAATCAAATATCACCATCCCGGGCGAGTTGGTGGCTTACCAACAGGTTGACCTGTACGCCAAGGTGAACAGCTTTGTGAAAAAGATGTATGTTGATGTGGGTAGTGTGGTAAGCGCCGGGCAGCTTTTAGCCCGTATGGAAGCCCCGGAGATTGGTTCGCAGATGAACGGCGCGCAATCGCGCCTGAAGGCACAGGAGGCTTTGTATATAGCCAGCAAAGCCAACTATGATCGTTTGCTGGAAACCAGCAAAACACCGGGTACCGTTTCACAAAACGACCTTGACCAGGCGCTGGCCAAAAAAAGTGCAGATTACGCGCAATTCCAATCGGCACAGGCCTCTTTAAAAGAAGTGGGTGCTAACAGCGATTACCTGGAGATAAGGGCGCCGTTCCCGGGTATTATTACGGCACGTAACGTAAGCCAGGGCGCTTATGTTGGCCCGTCGGGCAAAGGATCAGATGCGCCGCTGTTTACCCTGCAGCAGCAGGATAAGCTGCGTTTGGTGGTAAGCGTCCCTGAAGCTTATACCGGCTACATGAATAATAAAAGCGTGGTGAACTTTACCGTACGATCATTACCCAATCATGTTTTTAACGCAAAAGTAGCCAGGCTGGCCGGTGCGCTGGATAGCAGGCTGCGTGCGCAACGTACAGAGATGGACGTTATGAATACCGGGAAAAATTTATTGCCGGGTATGGTTGCCGAGGTTGATATCCCGCTGAGTGATGAAATACACAACTTTGTTGTACCGTCAGACGCTATCCTGAACTCTACACTGGGCACGTTTGTTGTTAAACTAACCCGCGATTCTTCTAAATGGGTATCTATAAAAACAGGCCGTAATACTGATGGCAAAACCGAAATCTTCGGCCCATTAAAATTATCTGATACTTTACTATTGAAAGCCACGGAAGAAACGAGGAATAACGAGAAGCTAACCGCCAAGGTAAAAACGAAATAAAATAATACGCTAATAACAAAGCCCTGTAAAGAGTATTTACAGGGCTTTGTTATATACAAATTAATTAAACTGTTAAGCGCTTTATGCGGGTATCAGGTTGGTGGTAATGCCTATCCTGTTCCAGGCGTTAATGGTAATAATTGCCAGGATAACCTGCGCCAGGTAGGTTTCATCAAGCACTTTGGCTGCCTGCTCATAGGTAGCATCTTTAACATGGTTGCTTATCAAAGTAACCTCTTCGGTAAGGGCCAGTATCGCGCGTTCATCTTCTGTAAAGAACGTGGTATCGCGCCAGGCGTTAAGGGCATAAATCCGCTGCTCGGTTTCGCCGGCCTTGCGGGCATCTTTGGTATGCATATCAATACAAAAAGCACAACCGTTTATTTGCGAGGCCCTTATTTTGATCAGGTCTTTATGTGTTCTGGTAAGCGGGGTACTTTCAATGAATTTTTCAAGCCCAAGGATAGCTTTGTATCCGGTTGGCTCTGTCTTGTCAATCTTGATTCGTGTTTGCATTTCTTAATGATTTTATTTCGACACAAAAGTAGCTTGATGGCGTGGATGCTATGTATACCAGCTACAAAATAAAGGGTAGCCCAGCGGCTTTAATGGATAACCTTTTTCAGGATATCAAGCGCTTCTATCATTTCATTTTCCTTAAGAGAGGCAAAGCCCAGTCTTAACGCGTTGGCAAAAAAAGATTCGTTTTTATAAAAACTCCCATTGCTTATATAAAGCCCTTTTTTTAAGGCTTCCTGAGGCATTTTGATCAGATCTATCCCTTCGTCAAAATTTGCCCAGATGCCAAGTCCGCCCTCGGGTACCTTGAAATCTATCACATCATTAAAATCAGATTTGAGGATATCGCAGAACAGGTTTCTGCGCTGTTTGTAAATTTTTAGCGATTTGCGGAAATGCCTCTCCATCTCGCCATCATCAAACAGTACAGCAAAAGCTTCTTCCAACAGCGTATCGCCCTGTTTATCTATCAGCTGCCTTAATGAAGCTGCGGCATCAATAAAGGGTAAAGGCCCTGTCATAAACCCAATGCGTAAGGCAGGTGCGAATGTTTTAGAGATAGAGCCAATATAGATCACATTATGGTTATGGTCTATACTGGCCAGCGGTAGGTAGGGTTTATTATCGTAATGAAAATCAAAGTCGTAATCGTCTTCAATAATGGCAAAATGGTATTCTTTGGCAAGGTTTAGCAATTTTAACCTGCGCTCCATGCTCATGGTTACCGTTGTTGGGAAGTGGTGATGGGGGATAACATATACCGCCTTTATTTTTTTGTGTTTTAAAACATCTTCCAGGTGGTTCACATCCATGCCGTTATGATCAACCGGGATACGCAGCAGGTTTGCACCCGTATGCCTGAAGGTATCATCGGCCGAAAAATAGTTTGAAACCCCGACGGCTACGGTATCATTAGGGGTGAGTAGCAGTTGTGCCGCTAAATAAATCCCCATTTGGCTGCCTTTTGTAATGATTATATTCTCTGTGGAAACAACCAGGCCCCGGCTGTTGGAGAGGTAATTACAAATAGCATCGCGAAGATGTTCGGACCCTTTAGAGCTGCCGTACTTTAAAAAACTCCGGCCATGGAACCTCCTTGAAATGCTCCGGTATTCGCGCATCAGTACATCTACAGGGGCCAGGCGCACGTCAGGGAAACCATCGTCAATGGCCAGAGCCGTGTTCTGAAGGTTTACATCAGGTAGTGCATCTTTAAAATTGTTAACCCATGTAAATGCCTCCTTGCGGTTATTGTTTTTGCCAGCATCGGGCATTGTAGCTTTTGAACGTATAGGCAATTTAGACAGTACAAACACACCTTTGCGCTCAACAGATTCGGCCCAGCCTTGGCTGATCAGTTCTTCGTAGGCCAGTTTTACGGTATTCCTGTTAATGCCTATCAGTTCGGCCAGTACACGCGAGCTTGGCAGGATATCGGCAGGCTGTAACGTGCCATTTGTTATCAGGGATATAAAGCTGTTGCACACCTGGATGTGTAAGGTTACAGAGGCATTCCGGTCAACCTGGATCAATGATTTGTAGGGTAACATCTGGGCTGTAGTTTTTATAAGAATTGGTATGTAAATATACTCCAACGCCCCGGTATTTTTGTATAAAATTATTCAGCATGAAAAAAGTATTGGTTATTAATTCAAGCGCGCGCGGGCTTAAATCACAAAGCAGGAAACTTACGGAAGTATTTACAGACCATTGGACAAGCATCTATGGCGATACGAAGATGACCCATCGTGAACTGGGTAATACAGATGTGCCCCATATTACCGAAAACTGGATAGCTGCCGCGTTTAAACCGCAAGAAGCGAGATCGGAAGTTGAAAAACGGGCTTTAGAAACAAGTGATACCTATATTGCCGAGTTAAGGGATGCTGATGTTATTGTGATTGGTTCGCCAATGTACAACTGGTCAATCCCCAGTTCGCTTAAAGCTTACATTGACCAGATATTAAGGGTGAATGAAACCTGGAAACTTAACCCGAACAATATACAGAACCCATATATTGGCCTTCTCGAAAATAAAACATTATTTTTGCTGCTTTCAAGAGGTGCCCAGGGATACGAGAAGGGGGAATACAACGAGCATATGAACTACCAGAGTAACTATCTGAAAACGGTTTTTAACATAATAGGCATCAGCGATATTCATGTAGTAACCATTAATGGGTCAGCCTTTGACCCGGAGAAATTTGAGAAGTCGATAGAAATAGCGCACCAAACCATAAAGGGTGTGCTGGAGAGAGAATTGGTTTAACATGAAAAGTAATGTACTTAAGGGGAGCCTTTTTATTGCATTGGGCGCATCCAGCTATGGGATGCTGGCAACCTTTGTAAAAATGGCCTATCATGAAGGTTTCAGCACTGCGGAGGTAACACTTTCGCAGTTTGGACTTGGCTTTATTGGGCTGTTTATATTAACCTTGTTCCGTAAACGGGATGCTGAGCCGGCTGCAAAAACATCGGGCGGTAAAAGCATATTAAAGTTAATAGCTGCTGGTACCTCTATGGGCTTAACCAGCGTTTTCTATTACCTGGCTGTTCAGTACATCCCGGTGAGTGTTGCTATTGTGCTGTTGATGCAAACCGTTTGGATGGGTGTAATAGTAGAAATGATACTGCAAAAAAAAGCACCCGGATCGCGTAAAATTGCGGCTGTTTTTATCATCCTGGCGGGTACGGTGCTCGCTACCAATATGCTTAAGCAATCCATTACTATCAACTGGGCCGGGTTTGCCTGGGGGATGCTGGCCGCTGTTTGCTATACGGGTACTATGTACTCATCAAACAACATTGAGGTACATTTCCCCCCGTTAAGGCGAAGCCTTTACATGATATTGGGCGGGTTGATCATTATCGCCGCTATTTTTCATTCATCCCTTAACCAGGCTTTTCACTATCAAATATTTCTGCGCTGGGGTATTATACTTTCCCTGTTCGGCACCATCCTGCCACCATTGTTGTTTACCCGTGGTATGCCTTTAACGGGCATGGGGCTTGGGGCCATTATTGCATCTATAGAGATCCCGGTATCGGTATTAATGGCTAACATATTGTTAAAAGAGCCCGTTAGCGCGCTACAATGGCTTGGTGTTATACTTATCCTGTTTGCAGTGGTATTGATGAATATTGGGGTAAAAGGGGAAAAGACAACATAATAGCTCAAATCCAATTATCCAGTATTTCTACAGAATAGAATACTATATAGCATGAAAATTAAATATCATGCTGTCTCCAAAGTTAAAAAAAGCACTTTTGTTTCTGTTTATTGCCGTTACATCCTTAAACGTATCGGGCCAAACCAAAACAGGTTTACATGTTTTAAAAAAACACAGCATAAAAAGCAGCGGTGGCTGGGATTATGTTACTGTTGATGCCGCCGATAAAAGGATCTACGTATCGCACGGTACCCAGGTTAATATTTTAAGCACTGCAACCGGCGATTCTATAGGTGTTATCTCCAACACTAATGGCGTGCATGGCATTGCGTTAGTTAAACCACTTAATAAAGGGTATACCAGTAACGGCCGCGACAACAGCTGCACAGTTTTTGATTTGAAAACCAATGCAGTGCTTGGCAAAATAACCGTTGGTACCAACCCGGATGCTATATTTTATGATGAGTTCTCCAAAAAAGTGTATGCCTTTAACGGCAGAAGCAAGGATGCATCGGTAATTGACCCGGCTACAGATAAGGTAGTTGCTACCATTCCCTTAGGCGGCAAGCCCGAAACAGGCGTATCTGACGGTAAAGGAAAGGTCTTTGTAAACTCTGAAACTACCAACGAGGTGGTTGTTATCGACGCCAATACCTATAATGTAATTAACCGATTTAAAATTAATGAAGGTGATGAGCCATCAGGTTTAGCTATTGACAGGGCAACCAACCGCTTATTTATTGGCTGTGGTGGTGCTACTATGGTTATTATGGATGCCGCCAACGGTAAAAACCTGGCCAAATTTAAAATTGGCGATTGCGATGGCGTAGCGTTCGACCCGGCACTAAAACTGGCCTACAGCTCTAACGGGGATGGCAATATGTCAGTTATTAAAGAGGTGAATGCCAATACATTTGTATTTGTAGAGAACATCCCTACCGAAAAAAGTGCACGTACTATCGGTATCGATCTGGAAACCCACCATCTGTTTCTCCCGGCCGCGCAAATGGAAGCAACACCGCCCACTACAGAAAACGCGCACCCACGCCCGCATATGATTGCCGGCACATTCCATATTATTGAGATAGGTAAATAAATACCCCTAACATCCTATACATTGAAGAAAGCCATATACATTATACTCTGCCTTGCCTGCTTTAAAGCTGGGGCACAGGTAACAGACACAGCCAAAAAAGTAAACATAGCGGATACGCTAAAAAAAGACCTGTTTACTGCCCCCGATACCGTTAGGCATCTGCGCAGTAAGGCATGGGCATTAGTGCCACCGTCTGTACTGATTGCTTACGGGGCAAGCAATTTCTTTTTTCATCCCGTAAGGCGGCTTGACGTCAGCATTAATAATGATATCAACGAGGATGCGCCCAACTTTAAGCATCATCCCGAAAACTTTTTTCAATACACGCCTATGGCGTTAGTTTATGGGTTGAATTTAGTTGGCATCCACGGCAAAAATACCTTTGTTGACCGTACCTTAATATTGGTAATGGCCGAAAGCATGATGGGTGTAGCAACATTTGGTTTAAAGAAAGTAACCCACAGGTTGCGCCCCGATGGTTCCGACTACAATTCTTTTCCATCCGGCCATACTGCCAATGCTTTTCTTGGAGCTGAGTTTATGGCGCAGGAGCTGGGCGATAAATCTATAGGTTACAGTGCAATAGGCTATAGCTTTGCAACGGCCACGGGTATTTTACGTATGTATAACCGCGATCATTGGTTTAGTGATGTTGTTGCCGGTGCGGGGTTCGGTATCCTATCTGCAAAAGCTGCATACCTGCTTTATCCTTATATACGTAACCGGCTTTTTAAAGCAGGCCGCGAAAAGGAGAATAACAGGGATGTACCCGAAGAGTTGAAGAAAGAGCCTAAAAGCAGTTCTATTTTACTACCATCATACAATCAGGGCACTTTGGGTTTGCAGTTTTCTATGCAGTTTTAATTACTTGCTTACTTCTTTGCAAAAACATGGTTGCGATAAAATACCCGCAGCATGCTGGGTAATACAATCAATAATAAAGGCAGCGCAGCTAAAAAGCCACCAATTACCGCAATGGCCAGTGGCTGGTGTAACTGCGCCCCGGCACCTATGCCCAATGCTAAAGGCATCAGTGCAATTATAGCGCCCAATGCCGTCATTAATTTAGGGCGAAGCCTGGTTGATATGGAATAAACAATGGCATCATCCACGCTGCTTTCCCTCGCGCTTTCGCGGAACTGCCAAAAGGTGAAAATGGCGTTCTCACCAATAATGCCTACTATCATGATCAGCCCGGTGTAGCTGCCTACGTTAAGCGGCGTATTGGTCAGGAATAAGGCCAGCAAGCTGCCGCCAATACCTAATACGGCTATCACCAGTATCAGCAGGGCTATCCTGAATTGTTTAAACAGGAACAATATCACCCCAAATACAAGCAGGCTTGCGGTTATCAATATCATCAAAAGTTCTTTAAAGCTTTGCTGCTGCTCGGCATACGCGCCGCCATATTCTATGTGGTAGCCGGGTGGCAGGTTTATTTTTTCGGCTATGCCTTTTTGTATGGCCGGGATTACGCTGCCCAGGTCTCTATTCTCTAACCGGGCACTGATAACGCCCATAGCCTGCAGGTTTTCGCGCTCAACCTCAGCATCACCGGTGCGCAGGTTTACGCTGGCCAGTTGGGTAATAGGGATCAGCCTGCCATCGGGCAAAAACAGACTTAAATGTTTTATACCGGCCACATCCTGCAAGCGGTTGCCGGGATATACCATGCGGATAGGCGATTGCTGCTCTCTCTCAAACAAGGTGCCTATCACATTGCCTTCTAAAGCCGATTGTACCTGCAGCTGCAAAGCTGCCGGGGTGATGTTGTATTGTGCCAGCTTAGTATAATCGGGCACAATATCTACCGATGGCCCGGCTATAACAATGCCGTCGAATACATCAGCAGTACCTTTAACATTGGTTACAATGGCGGCTACCTGTTTTGATAAAGCCTGCAGTTTTGCCTGGTCGTCGCCAAATACCTTTATTTCTATAGGCTGGGTGGATGTCATCAAGTCGCCAAGCATGTCACCTATAACCTGTCCAAAATCAACCCTTAGTGCCGGTTGGGTGGCTTCAATATGTGTACGCAGATCGCTGATCACTTCTTCGGATGTTTTGCTGTGGCCTTTCTTTAACTGGATCAGGTAATCGCCGGTGTTTGGTTCGGTGATAAAGAAACCCATTTGTGTACCTGTGCGGCGTGAGTATGCGGCAACATCGGTCTCTTTGATAATTACCTTCTCAATCTCGCGCAGCATACGGTCGGTTTCTTCTAACGATGTACCGGGAGGGGAGGTGTAATCCAAAACAATACTGCCCTCGTCCATATCCGGCAGGAAACCCGTTTCCAACCTGCCCGGAATAATGACGATAATTGCCACCAGTACCCCTATTAAAATAATGCTCATGAATGGCCGCAGGATAAAGAACGGCACCCAGCGCTGCCTTTTTACGCCATGTGCTTCTTGTTTTGCTTTAAGGCTGTTAGTTTGTGTGTTTTTGGTTAGCAGCAGGTAAATAACCGGCAAGCCTATCCACGTTACAAAAAAGGAGCAAACCAGGGTAATGATCATGGTGTTGGTCATTACCTTAAAATATTCGCCGGCAACGCCCGTCATCAGCAAAAAAGGGATGAATATAACAATGGTACTGATAGAGGAGCCCACCATGGCCGGGAACAGGTAATTAATAGCCCGCTCTAAAAGCGTTATAGTTGGTTCCTCCGGGTGTTCCTCGTGCGTACGGTGGATCTGCTCTACCACCACAATGGCATCATCAATAATTAACCCTATAGCGGCTGCAATAGCGCCCAATGTCATGATGTTTAGCGTGTAACCTGCCGCGTATAAAACAATCAATGTAAAGCATAGCGTAATCGGAATGGTTATTAAAATGGTGGCACTTGCCTTTACCGACCGCAGGAAGATGATAGCTACGATGATAGCCAGCGCCAAACCTATCCATAAGCTATCGCTCACGCTTTTTACAGATTCGTTCACAAAATCGGCCTGTACATAGTACGGTTTTATGGTTACGCCTTTGGGTAGCACCTTTTGCAAATCGGCGACCTTGGTGGTCATGGCGGCGGATAGGTCTACCAGGTTAGCGTTGGGTTGCTTGATAACCGCTATCAGCACACCTTCGTGGCCGTTGGCGTTTATTTTGGTGTACTCAATGCCTGGGTTAATCTGGATCTCGGCAATGTCTTTTAGCTGGATAACCCGCTTACGATTATTGCTTACCACCAGGTTTTGCAATTGCTCGCTGGTGTTAACGCTGGCATCGGTAACGGTTAGGTACAGCATCTTATAGTCCGACAGGTACCCGTTTGATTTGATGAACGCTGTTTGTGCAAGTGTATTGGTGATCATATCGGGCGTTAACCCAAGCGAACTCATTTTTTGCCTGTTAAGCACCAGCCAGTATTCTTTTGTTTTGCCGCCTATCACCCTTATCTCTGACACCCCATCTACCTGCGAAAGAAATGGTTTTATGGTGTAAGTAGCCAGTTGCTTTAGTTCGATAGGCGAAAGGTTGTGGCTCTCCAGCGTGTAGCCGCTTACGGGCAGGATGGAGGGGTTCATCTTTTCTACCGTAACATTGGCCTCGGGTGGCAACTGGTTTTTGATCTGCGCTATGCGCGATTCGATGCGTTGCTGGCTCAGGTCTATATCCGCGTCCCAGTTCATGTAGGCCGAGATCTCGCAGCTGCCGCGGCTGGTGGTGCTGCGTACGTAATGCAGGTCGGGCACCTGCTTAACGGCATTCTCAAGCGGCTTGGTAACCGTTACCATCATTTTGTTAACAGGCTGCAGGCCTGCATCGGCGATGATCTTTATTTTGGGGAACGTAATTTCGGGAAAAAGAGAAGTTTGTAATCTTGAATAAGCAAAGCCGCCGCCCAATAGTATAATAAACAGTACTAAACTGATAGGCTTTTTATGAGTAATGAAAAAGTTATTCAGGCTGTTCATGGCTTCACTATCTTTACTTTGGCGGTATCGGCCAGGCCATAGTTCCCTGTTACGGCTACCCGGTCGCCGGGGTTAAATTTTGGCGATAGGATCTCCACCCGCCCGCCGGATTCGATCCCTGTTTTTACGGATGTTTTTACAACGGTGGTATCGTTTATCAGTTTCATTACCCAAAACTCGTTCTGCGTTTCGTTTGATAATACTGCCGATTTTGGCAGGGAAGGCGCGCTACTTTTTGCTGTTTTTACAATAAGCGCCTTAGCCACTAAATTTTCGGGGATGGGGTGAGTGCTGTTTATTTTGATAACAATACCTTGTGTTTGCGATAACGAATCAACCGATGGCATTAGCGAAGCAATATGCCCGTTTAGTTTTTCACCATCGGGCAGGGTGAGCGTAAGGTTTTGGTTATTGGCAATTACGCCCCTTAACTCGTATGGCAATTGCAGCACAAAGGCAAAGCTCTCGCGGTCGCTGATGATGGCCAGTTGGTCGCCATCCTGTACATAATCGCCAGCCTGGTGTAGTAACTGGGTCACAAAACCACTGCGTGATGCCCGGATGCTATTAATACCCGAGAATTTAAAGGTGGTATCTAACACGTT
Organism: Mucilaginibacter sp. L294; assembly: GCF_001636615.1. Lineage (GTDB taxonomy): Bacteria > Bacteroidota > Bacteroidia > Sphingobacteriales > Sphingobacteriaceae > Mucilaginibacter. Next base: position 95,584 of record NZ_LGEK01000017.1, read on the forward strand.
AATGGTATTGCCAATGCTTTGCGCTTCCTTGGTTTTAATGGTGAACATCAGCTTGCCTTTTTCTACATAATGGCCCGGCTGTACATTTACTTTTTGGATGTAGCCAATGGCATTTGCCTTAACGTAATTTTTTTGCAGGAAGGTTGATGTTGCGTTCAGCTCAATAGTATCTGCCAGGGCGCTATTATTAATTGTGGTAACCGTAACGGGTGTTTGCGCGGTGGCTGCAGCATCTTCTTCGGTAGCAGGTTTGGCACCACCACTACATGAGCATACCGTTGCAGCAAGCAGGCAGGCAAATAATATATTAAGGGGTAGGTAAGGTTGCGTTATGATCATCGGCTCCAATAATTAAGTTGATTGATGAGTTGTAACCGGCTGACGGTGTTTTGGGTAAGCAGGTTTTTGATGGTGAGGTAGTTGTTAACGGCTAATATGAGGTCGGCAATTTTAAGGTCGCCGGTTTGTAGTAATTGTGTATCAACTTTTATCAAACTTTCCGAATACTTAAACTGGTCGTTTATTTCGGCTATCAGTTTATCATATTCGCTAATTTGCTGGTTTAGCTGGTTAATTTGCTGGGTGTACTGGTTGTTAAAAAAAGCTTTGTAGCTGCGCTGGGTTTCCTGCTCAAGCGATAGTTTTTTGTACAACAGTTTACGCTGCCCGCCATCATACAAAGGCATGCTTACGCTAAAGCCTACGCTGGTGCCAAAATTTTTGTAGTACTGGCTGGTGAGGTCGGAGTTGTAGCCGCCGTCGGCAAAAACACTTAGTTTGGGGCGATAACTGTAATCTATCAGTTTACGACTGTTTGTAAGCCTGATGCTATCCAGTTGATATTGTTTAAAGAAAATGCTGGCGCTGCGGTCTGTAGTATTGATAATTTTTTGAAGCTCGGGTTTGGTTATCTCAACAATAGCGGTATCGGCTACGCCGGATAAATAATTGAGCGTGGCATAATCTGTTTTGTATTGCAAACGGGTTTGCGATAACTGTAGTTGCGCCTGTTTAAGGGTAACTAAAAAGGTAAGATAATCGCTTTGGCGGTAAACGTTGCTGCGGGTAAGGCGCTTTAGCAGGTCTTCTTCTTTGCTCAGCAGGTCAACCACTTCCTGGTTAAAACGTTGCTGCTGTAGGCTGCCGTAGGCGGTAATATATTGCGCTATAATGGTGCGGCGAAGGTCTTGCTCGGATAGTTTGATGCTGTTACGTAACGAGTCGCGTTGGATACCTAAACCCGCAAACTGTGCGTTCAGGTAATCTTTGCCGATAAATGCTTTGCTAACGGTAATTAAACCATTAAGCGTTTGGCCGTTTGTAATGGCCGATGCATAACCGTAACCTTTTATAACCGGGGCGTACATGCCCGCGCTGCTGGCCGTAACCTGTGGTTTAAAACCGGCTTTGATGCGTACGCTATCCAGTTGTGCGGATAGGATCTGATTATTTAAATCCTTTAACAACGGACTGTTTTTTACAGCCTGTTGCAAATAATCATCCAAAGTTTTGCTTTGGCCAAGGCAGGTAGCAGATGTTAAAAAGAGTAAAAACAGGTTAAGAAAATACTTCATCGGCGCTATTGACTATCCGCTATTAATTTAGATAGTTTTATTTGTAAATCTCCTACTCAATTCTGTGCAAATTTTGAGGGGAAATTTGTTCGCTGTTATATGCTCGTATCAGAAAGTTACCGAAAAGGTATGAGTTTGACTATTGTGTAGGTAGTGTAGCTTAAACCCGTAATTATCACAGATCTGTTTGCAAAGAGTTAGGCCCAGGCCGATGCCTTCAGAACCATCAGATTTATGGAACCTTTTTAACACCTGCTGAAAATCAAAACTTCCTTCGCCGGTATTACTGATGGTCAGTTTTTCTGAGTCGAGATAAACGGATAATTCACCATCCTGGTGGTTATGCCTGATAGCGTTGCTCAGCAGGTTGTTTAACAGGATTTCTACAAGCGATTTATTTGCCTGCAAATGTTTATCACGCAAGTCGGTTACCAGTTTTATATTTAACTGATGGATCATTTCTTCGTGCTGGTAAAGGCACTCTTCAATCACTTCTTTTATATCCACATCCTGGTTATCCTGTATCAGGCCGTTCTCTATTTTGGCAAGCAGCAACATGGATTTATTTAGGCGGGTTAAACGGGTAACGGTGCCATAAATATCATTCAGCAGTTTACTTTGCCTGTCGGTAAATTCATCGGTTTGTACCAGTGTATCCAATTTTGAGTTGATGACCGAGATGGGCGTCATCAACTCGTGTGATGCGTTCTCGGTAAAAGCTTTCAGGTTTTGGTAATCACTTTTTACCCTGTGGGCCATGCTGATAACTGCCTGGTCCAATTCTGTAAATTCATCAATGTTTGAGGGGGTGGAATTGATGGTAGCATGGCCGGCCAAACTAAACTCCTTTAACTGAAACAGCACTTTATAAAAAGGTTTCCAGATGCTTTTCAGTATCACCCGGTTAAGTACAATCAGTATCACCAGCAGGCTAACAATTACCCCGATAGTGATCAGGAAGATGATCTGGATCAGGTCCTCGGTTTCCACTTTTGATTGTGTTACCAGTATCCGGTAGTTTTGACCCGAGATGTTTACCGAACTGATCAACGCGCGGCCTGCCTCCAAATCTTTTTGGTCCGAGTCATGGTAGGTGGTATCTAAAAAACGGCGCGCTGTATTCTTGTCGCCCAATGGGGCAAAAACTATTTGCTGATGGTTGCTTTCATAAACATCGGGCAGGCGGTGGTTTTTGTTTACGTAGCTAAATATCTCGTTCTCTTCAAGTACCAGGTCTTTATCTATCTGGTTGGTTAAAATATGGCTAATGGTATAATAATAAATTATGCCGGTAACCAGCATAATAACAACTGTAACGGCAATGTTTACGCGGTTATATTTATCGAACAGCTTCATGCATCGGTAAATTTATAGCCCATGCCGTAAGCTGCCTGTATATAATCATTACCGCCGGCCTCAACCAGTTTTTTACGGATATTTTTGATGTGGGAATAAATAAAATCAAAGTTATCGGCAATATCAATACTATCGCCCCAAAGGTGTTCTGCAATGGCGCTTTTAGAAACCACTTTGCCTTTATTGGCTATAAAATATAATAACAGGGAGTATTCCTTACGGGTGAATTTTACAACAGCATCTTTCACTTTTACAGCTTTCGCATCCAGGTCAATCTCTATCTCGTTAAATTTAAGGTTATTACTGCCGTTGAAGGACCTGCGCCTTACAATAGCCGTAACCCGCGACTTTAATTCGGATAGATGGAAGGGTTTGGTCAAATAATCATCGGCACCCAGGTCAAGCCCCGTTAGCCGGTCGTCAAGCGAATCTTTTGCTGATATGATGAGCACGCCATCATTATGATTGTTCTCTTTTAAATGCTTTACTATGTTAAGCCCGTTGCCGTGGGGGAGTGTAAGGTCAAGTATAATACAATCGTAACGGTATACACTAACTTTTGCCAGTGCCGATGTGAAATCGTTAGCGGTTTCGCAAATGCTGTCGCTGCCTGTAAAATATGCTTCAATGCTATCGCGCAGGCCGGTTTCATCTTCTACTATCAGTATCTTCACTTTATAAATTTAACACTTAAAATTGGAGAAATACTGTATTCTGTTAACTCTTAACTAACGCAGTAACATATCAATATTAGCAAGTTTATGTTCTTGCAGAACGGTTTTTCCGTAATCGGTAAAGTATTTATGCTGAATAAGCATGTTAAGATTCATATGGTGCCATTCGTCGTCGCTGTATTTTTTGTTCAAACTATATTCCCATTCTGCCCGCAATCGTGCTGCATAGGTCGGGTAATTGTCGTCAGCTAAATGGAACATATCGGCATCGCACATAATTTGCTGTAGCGGGCTTTGTGGGGATTGCGGCATTTTTGTAGCGGCAATGCAAGCTATAACCTCATCAGTGAAACTCCCATCAGCATCTTCCTGTTTTAAAAAAGTTGCGGCAATGCCAATGCTGTTATCTTCATGCCCAACATAGGCATAACAATAGCCCGTATCATGAAACCAGGCCGCTATCTGAATGATGGCCATATCGCGATCATTTATTTTACATTGAAAACCAATTTCTGAAACCGCATTTACTACATACTGTGTATGCAACAAGTTATGAAAATGCATATTTGGAGGTAACTGGTTCTCGATCAGTTTTTTTGCAAACCGGGCACTCTGTCTAATCAGCTTATATAACGCCATTATGAAACTTTTTGGCGATTTAAGAAAAGATGTTGGAGAAATTCTGAATAATATAGTATCCCTGATACCAGCCACTAAAGCAACCGGGTTAACATTTAGGGCCAATTATTTTAATTGATATAAAAAATGCCACCTAATTACTTAGGTGGCATTTAATTATTTAAGGTTGCGGAGAGAGGCGTTTATAATCTTCTTAAATCTCCGCTTCTACTTCTTAGACAAGCAATCATTTTTTTGCTTACTTTTTGCCAGGATCGGATCAGCAGAATTTTGGGTAATTTCCTGACAGGTGATTTTATTTGCATAGCCACTTTGCGTGCTAACTACGCTGATGTAATTTACTTTCCCTTCCACCACCGTTATTTTTAACGGGGTTGATTTTTTTCCGTTTGATATTCCACCACTAACTACACTAACGGTATGTTCGCCTACAGGTAAATCATGTATCGAAAACAATTTATTTTTCATTTTGCAGGCTAATTGATCATCGATATAAAATGAATAATTAACCGCCGACCCGGTAAACCCCGTGGACCGGATCAAATAAACCTGCCCTGTTTTTGTTTGTGAAAATGCAGTAGAAGATGCTGTAAGGAAAAATGCTAATAGCAAGAATGTTTTAATTGCCTTCATGGTTTTGATGTGAAATTTATGGATGTAGTTAATTATAATAAAACTTACTGCCTGTATAGGGGGGCATTTTTTTAACAGATATTCAACATGCTGTTATAAGATCCATCTGTTGGTATCCATATAGATATGCCCTCTCAAAAAACTCAAATATCAATTTCATGATCTAAGATAAAATAAAAAGACCGAAAGTGTAAATAGGTGGTAATCCACAATATTTAGAATTAATTCATAAAAATTAAATTAAACATCTGATGTTTTAAATATTCATCCTATCTTTGCTTTGTAAAAAAGAAATCGATGACCATAAAAGAAAAGCTTGGAGATCGGGTAACCAATCAGTTAAAGGAAGATATTTCAAAAAATACTTTCAGAGTAGGAGAAAAAATACCTGCAGAGCCAGAACTGATGAAACTTTATAACGTAGGGCGATCTACGATAAGGGAAGCAGTAAAAACTTTGGTAAACTTAGGGGTTTTAACGGTAAAGCAGGGCTATGGCACTGTTGTGAATACGCAGATAGCTGATCAGACCATTGACCAGCGCTTGCGACAGGCAAATTTTGAAGACATCAATGGAGTGCGAAGCCTATTAGAGAAAGAAATTGTAAAGCTTGCAAGTGAAAGACATACTCCAGAGCAACTTGTTATAATCGAAGGGTTTCTTAAAGCCCGCAGGAACGCTATAGAGCAGGAGCAGCACCAAGATTGTGCCGATGCAGATATCGCTTTTCATTTGGCCATCGCCAAAGCCTCTCAAAATAATGTTCTGGCAGATCTTTATCAAAGCTTTGCCCACATTATCAGAGATTTTTTTAACAAACGGGAAAAACCTGGGATAAGTTATTTCGCGCTGAGCCACCACCTGCACCAACAGCTATTTGATGCGATCAAGGGCCGTAAGCCAAAACAGGCGCAGCAGATAGTGCAACAGATTTTAGATCATAACTATTAATTCATCATGAGCATTTTAACATTTACAATTATATTATTGATCGGAGCTTACTTTGCCGGTCTGTTAGGTTCTTTAACCGGCCTTGGCGGTGGCGTAGTGATTATTCCATTACTTACGCTCGTATTTCACGTTGATATCCGTTATGCCATTGGGGCGGCCCTGCTTGCTTCTATCGCTACATCTTCTGGTGCGGCTACTGCCTATGTGAAGGAGGGTATTACCAATATAAGGCTGGGGATGTTCCTGGAAATAGCAACTACCATTGGTGCCGTAATCGGCGCACTGATCGCCGTTTATACACCCACAAATACTATTGCGATGCTATTTGGTGGCATCCTTATTTTTTCTGCCGCCATGACCTTGCGTAAAAAGAATCAAGAAGCTTCGCATGAGGGAAGCAAATTAGCAAGCTTACTAAAACTTAACAATAGCTATCCAACCAAAGATGGGGAGGTAAGCTACAAGATCAAAAATGTAGGGGCAGGGTTTTCTATTATGACCCTGGCGGGTATTATCTCAGGCTTATTGGGTATCGGCTCAGGTGCGCTAAAAGTATTGGCAATGGATGCAACGATGCGAATCCCGTTCAAGGTGAGCACTACAACCAGCAATTTCATGATAGGGGTAACCGCGGCTGCCAGCGCCGTCGTTTACCTGCAAAGAGGTTATATGGATCCCGGTCTGGCTTTTCCAGTGATATTGGGCGTGTTGGCTGGTGCCTTTACCGGATCTAAGTTGCTTACTAAAATGAATCCTAAAGCGTTGCGCATAATTTTTTGTGTAGCCATCTCTTTTGTTGCCATTGAGATGATATACAATGGTTATAACCACAAATTTTAAAGAATAATGAAAAAGATATTATCGAAAGCATATTGGGCCGATCGTGATGTGGAGAAACTTGTTGGTTTACAGCTCAGATATGGCGTTATCATTTCCAGTTTGATGGTACTTATTGGCGGGGCATTTTATTTGTTCGGGTATGGCCGGATGACTATTCCTGATTATACCCAATTTATAGGGGAAGGCCCCGGTTATACCTCTGTTAAAGGGATATTTGCCGGTGTAGCCAATTTGCAGGTTAAAGAGTTTATTCAACTTGGTGTTTTATTTCTCATTGCTACACCCATATTTCGGATCGCATTCTCGCTGTTTGCCTTCGTGTTGGAAAAAGACAAACTGTACGTAGGTATCACACTGCTGGTATTATGCGTGATCTTTTTTAGCATGTTCGGAGGATTGAAGGTTTGAACGGGCAAGATTTAGATTAGTGTTTAGCACAGTTCACCAGCCATATGTTAACAGGCGGTTCTGCAAAATTGCCGGAAGAAACTTCTTCAACCCTCACAGTTTTTCAGTAAGTTTATCTTAAACGCCAACTTCGCAAAACCCCGGAACGTTGTGCGCAATAAAGTGAAACTTTTAGTATGAAAATGTATATTTTAGTTAAAGGAGAGATTCCTGATAAAATGGTACCAGTAATAACAGCACATGCTTCCCTTGCTTGTTTTAGAAAGTTTGAAAATACAGAAAACATGCAGACATGGATTAATGGAATATTTAAGAAGGTTGTTTGTGTAGTTTCTGAAACGGAGTTCACAAATGCTAAAAAGGAAACAGACCATGTAGTGCTAACAGAATCAGCATTAGACAATCAGGAAGTTTGCATAGCGTTTTCGCCGAGAAAAGAATATTCCAAAATGTTTAAGTTTTTCCGAATGTGGACACCAAAAAACATCTAAGGAGTATGAATAATCAAGAAACCCAAGTTTATAAATGGCTGATTAAAAGAGGTAGTATTTTATTATTTGAAGATAGAGATAAAATACACATTGAATTAGACAAAAAAAGCAGTGAAAGTTGTTTATTAACCAAAGAAGATACTGAAGAAGTAATTTCAATAATGACATCCTTATCAGGAGCAATTTGGAATAGCCCAGATTATATTAAAGAACCATATGAAGGACAGATATTTAAAATAGACAATAACAATGGACCAGTTTATTGGGATTTAGAGCAGACAACATTGTATGTGGGTTTTAACGTAAATGAGGATGCTATAGAAATAAATTATAGTGGAGATTCTGTATTGAAAGTTTCTGTTAACTACGCTGTAGAAATTATTCAAATTATGACTCATTATTATAAACAATTCAGGCCATAGTGTCTTTGGGCTAAAGGTGATTGATGAAATGGCGAGACCCAATGATATGCTACAAAATAACCTTCCAGAAGAAATGGCCAACGAGATGGTCGATAAGATCTAAAAACATGAATTATTGATTTATCAAGGCTGAAGGCCAGGAAATACTTGAAGGGGGATCATAATCGAACACCTTATTTTTTTGACAAAAGAGATAGGGATTGTGTCGAACATTTCAGTTGTTATATTATACCACAGGAAGAAATCCCATTTGATTTATATTTTCACTTTTCCTGGTGAAACGGCAAACTTCTTGCTAAACGCATTGCTAAAATGCTGCACAGAGGAATAGCCCAATTGAAATGCGATAGCCTTTATGGGCGTACCCTCAAGTAGTAGTTGTTTGGCATAATTTAGCTTGTAATCACTTAAATAACCAAATATGCTCTTATCAAACAGCCCCTTAAACCCCTGCTTTAGTTTAAATTCGTTAGTGCCGCATATTTTTGCAAGCTGTGCTATGGAAGGTGGTTGGTGGATGTGTTGAATAAGGTAATCTCTGGCATAATAAATAAAATCTTTATCGTGGGCAGATTGTAAAGGCAGGTTTTGATTTTTAGTAACAGCTCTTTCAAAAGCCCCGGCCTGCAGCACAAGCAATTCTGTACATTTCGACTCAATAAACAAAAGCTTTAACCCGCCTGTATAAGTACAATTGATGATATCTTTGATGCAGTTTTGCATAGGCCAGGAAATGGGCAGGTTTTGCTCAGCCATTTGCGCATAATGTCCTGCATCCAAATGGTCGGCCAAAACCTGGAGGGAGGTGTTTGAATTTTCGGCGAGTTGCAGAAACTTTTCTTTAGCAAAATGCACTTCAAAGAAACGATAATTGCTACCCGTGTCATATTCACCTGTACCATCCAGCTCAGGCATGTAAATGATATTTTGTTGGTTGCAATTAAAGATATAGTGCTGCTTGTTTACCTCATTATATATAGTTCCATTGCCAGATAAGGTAAAGCGTAATTTAACCATATCCGGCACATCATTAGTGGGCCGGAAATACATTTGCCGCTGTTTAAATAAAATGTCTCCGTATACGATATAAAGATCCGGAGTGGTGATTTGCAACAGTTCAGCATCACTAAAAGAAAAATTATATTTGTCCCTGCTTTCCTTAACCAATTCTCCCTGATTTGGAAACTGGTTAAAACTTCCCCCCACCTCTTTCCAAACCCCATAATTTTTACCAACATTAATTCCCATTAAGGCAATTATGATGAAAAAAATGAAACTTTACGATGTTGATCTTCAAAAATTACATTTCCTGTAAAAAAAAATCCGTTTCGTGTAAATCCCTGCAAAACCTTTTTGTTCATTTTACCGAACGAGGAAATTGAACCAGTAATTGGATTTATCTGGTAAAGGAATAAAATATGGAGAAGCTGATAAGTTTAGAGGATGCAGGCGAGCAGATGTATAATACTGAGCACATCTTATACAAAGAAATTAAGGGTAATATTTCAACCTCGCAATATGAAACGACTTTAAAAATAGCAGATAAACTGAAACGGACAGAACACTCGTCTGTGTTAGAAATAGTTTTTGTAAAAGAGGGAGGCATACAATCAATTCTGGCAAAAAAGGATGCCACGTTAGCCTTTGGAAATGATTTTTTTGATTGTTGCTTCACGGTTAATACAATTTATTTTTGGAAAGACCCTATATCCCATTTCCAGGAGATATACCGTGTACTCAGGCCAGGAGGGCGTTTTAGCCTTTTTTTTAAAGAAAAGAAATTTGGAGTGAATCTGCCCTGGACGCAGGCCGATTTTACTTTTTATGATATTAATGAAGTGGAAAAGTTTTTCATGGAATCGGGTTTTATAAATATTGAAGTAAAACAAATCTCTGAAGAAATCCCTGATAAGGGTGGCAAGGAAATGATTACACCTTTTATAAATATAGCTGGTAGTAAGCAGGCGAGATAAACTTTCTCAGCCGAAACAGATTTAACCTAAAAAAAAGCCTGCAATTATTTGATTTGCAGGCTTTTATTATGCTTTGTTATTGAAACTGGCGGAGAGGGAGGGATTCGAACCCTCGATACACTTTTGGCGTATACACACTTTCCAGGCGTGCTCTTTCGACCACTCAGACACCTCTCCGTTTTTATTGAGGATTGCAAAGGTAGAATAATAACCCTTTATTTATATAGCAACAGGCACCGTTTTTCAATTACTTAATAATTGATTGGTTTTATCACTAAAATAAAAAAAGCGGAACCTCTCCAGGCGCCGCTTCTTAACGAAAACTTTAACTCACAAAAACTAAACTTATATGCTGTTATTACTAACTGATATAATAGAGCATAAAACTTGCCGAAGGTTTAACCCAACTGTAAAAAAAAATGGTGTTTGTGTGTATATGTTTTTATAAAGCTTATGTTTGCTGCGGATTGCCAGGTAAGGTAATTGCATAAAAAGCATGTTTTGTTTGGATGCTGAACATCAACGAAATTAAAAAACCTATTGCTGCAGAAATTGATGTTTTTGAAGAGAAGTTCAAAGCTTCTATGCAAAGCTCTGTACCCCTGCTTGATCGTATTACCCATTACATTGTAAAACGTAAAGGCAAGCAGATAAGGCCCATGTTCGTTTTCTTTTCGGCAAGCATTTGCGGGGGGATAAATGAGTCGACCCACCGGGGTGCCGCCCTGGTTGAACTACTGCATACCGCTACTTTGGTGCATGATGATGTGGTTGATAATTCTTACCAGCGCCGGGGCTTTTTCTCTATCAACGCATTATGGAAAAATAAGATAGCCGTTTTGGTTGGCGATTACCTGCTGAGCAAAGGCCTGCTGCTATCTATCGATAACGGCGATTTTAAACTCCTCAAAATAGTATCTGAAGCGGTTAAGCAAATGAGTGAGGGAGAGTTGCTGCAGATAGAAAAGGTACGCCGTATGGATATCAGCGAAGATGTTTATTATGAGGTGATCCGCCAGAAAACGGCATCCTTAATAGCATCCTGCTGCGCTTGCGGTGCGGCATCTGCCAATGCAGATGAGGAAACCGTTGAGAAAATGCGTTTGTTTGGCGAGAAGATAGGCATAGCCTTCCAGATAAAAGATGATATGTTTGATTTTGGTACCGATGATGTAGGTAAACCGCTGGGCATCGATATCAAAGAAAAAAAGGTTACCCTGCCGCTTATTTACGCGCTTAATAACAGTGATGGCAGCGAGAAAAAGCGCATGATAAACCTGGTGAAAAACCATAATGATGAGCCGAAGAAGATAACAGAGATCATCAACTTTGTGAAGCAAAAAGGCGGACTGGAATACTCTGAAACCCAGATGAAGAAATACACCGATAGCGCTTTTGAAATATTGAACACCTTCCCCGCGGGCGAAGCTAGGACAGGCCTTGAGCAGCTGGTGCGCTTTACTACCGAGCGGAATAAATAATCTGCCTAATAATTACACTCCTCTGTAAATGATGTTAACGGAAACTTATTAACTTCGTAACATGCATTCCTTTGATTTTAGCTTCTTAAAACTCGGCGTATTTGACGTGTTGGATGTGCTGCTTGTCGCTTTTATAGTTTACCAGCTTTACAACCTTATAAGGGGCACTATCGCTGCCAATATCTTTATGGGGTTAATTACCATTTACCTTTTGTATATGGTAGTAAAGGCGCTGCACATGCAATTGCTTACCGGTATACTGGGTAAGTTTGTTGATGTGGGTATCATAGCCATTATCATCGTGTTTCAGCAGGAGGTACGGCGGTTTTTGCTGTTGGTGGGTAAGAATGCATCGCTACAGCGTAACAAAGCCTGGTGGAAATACTTTTTTGGCAAAGCCGAAGCCGAGAAAAACAACTACGCCCGTATTAAGCCTATAATTGATGCCTGCAAAACCATGAAACAAACCCGCACCGGGGCGCTCATCGTTTTCGCTAAATATTACGACGAGCAATTTTACCAGAACAGCTGCGAGGTACTGGATGCCAAGATCTCTAAACGGATGCTGGAAACCATCTTTCAGAAAAACAGCCCGCTGCATGATGGTGCTGTGGTGATATCAGAGAATAAGATAAAATCGGCCAGCTGTATATTGCCCGTTACCGAAAAGGCCGACCTGCCCGCTCAATTTGGCTTACGCCACCGTGCAGGTATTGGTGTTACCGAAGCCAATGATGCCACGGCTATCATCGTATCTGAAGAAACCGGCGAAATATCATACGCCAAACAAGGCCGCATTAAAATGGATATCAGCTTTGCCGAATTGGAGAAATTGCTGAATAAGGATTTTTAATTAAGGGTTTACCGGGGTTACCTGCTTACCTTTCCCTACAACAGGCATTTTAGAATTTCCATCCAATACAACAACTGGCATTTTAGAGTAACCGTCTAATTTAGCTACAGGCATTTTATAAGTTTCTTCGGCTATAAAAAGTGTGTTTTGGGTTTTATCTGCAGTAAAGGTTTTAAGATCTACATGCTCTTGTTTGAAAAGGTTACCATTAAATTGCGTATTGGATAGCTTACGCCATGAACTGTCAATTTTAAGAGGCTGGCTAAGTTTGCCATTAAGCGTATTATCAAATGGGGCAACGATTATATTCTGAGCCATTAATGTGCCTGTACCTGCACATAAAGCCAAAAGCAATAATATCTTTTTCATTTGTTATAATAGTATTTATGATAGGTATTTGCTTAACACTAAGTTAGCGAATAATCAAATACGTTAAATGTATAAGAGACTAATTTAACATTTAACCCTTCTTGTCATGCTTTAGTGTTGCTACCCATTACAAGTTTTTATATAGGGCATGGTGAGCTTGTATAACCACGACCACAATCACCTGAAACCGGCTTTTAAACGCCCTCAAACGTCCGAAGTGTTCACGTTCACTGCCGTGAACACTCGTGAACGCCGGCAATAACCTGACAGTCAGTATTTTCCTGCTATTTGATACTGAAAAAAATTGCGCCACCATTGGCAACATACAGGGTTTGAATTGTCATACTGAGTTATAGAATCCGGGGACTGTAAGGGTGCAGTGACATAAAAAAGAGGGTGTCCTGGTGAGCTTGTCGAAGGGCGCGCGGAAAGGCCTCGCCGCTATGGTTCGACAGGCTCACCAGGACACCCCATGTACAACTTGTCATGGGTAACGACCGTTCAGCGTCTAACAAAACCAAAAAAGCCGCCCCATAACTGGGGCGGCTTTCGTAATAGTATCTTCTTAAATAATTACTCTGCTTTTTGCAATTCGGCAGTAGCTTTATCAATAGCAGCAACTGATGCTGTATCGTTTAGTTTAGCACGGTCGGTTTTTACACCTGCCAATATGGTTACCACTTGTGGGGCAACACCATATTTTTTGTACTTGGTGCCAAATTCGGCAATGGCATTAATACCTTTTAGTGCCTGCTCATTGCTTTTTATGCGGCCGGTAAAATCAGCAAACTTCTTCATGATGTTAAACTGAGTTTGCGGCTGGCCTTCGGTAAATGCTTTGTAAACATAATCGTACTGCTCATCGCTGCCGCTTGTAGCATAAACATTCAGTATGGCTTGTGTTAAAGCACCTTCGCTATCTTTTTCGTAAGTTTTAGCTAAAGGTAATGCTGAGTTTGGATCGAGCAGGCTCAGCGCGGTTAACGAAGCGCCCTGCACAGCATACGATTGGCTCTTCAGCCCATCTTTAAATAAGTTGGCGTTGCCCGATGCTTTTAATTTACCTAAAACAGTAATAGCAGCAGCCCTAACCAAAGTGTTTGGGTCGGTTTGTGCCAGTTTTATCAGGATGGGCTGTGCCGCATTGCGCACATCATCGTTGCTCATTTCGGCAGCGCGGATAGCTTTTATCTGTAACTCGTAGTATTTATCGTTAAGGGCTGCAATAATTACTTTACGGGCGCCGGCGTTACCTTGTTGTTTGGCAGCAGCGGTAATGGCCTCAAAGCGGTCTAAGTATAAAGGCGCGTTAAAATATTGGAAAACAAATTCGTCAAGGGTTTTGCTGTCGGTTTTCTTAGCCAATAACATTTTATCACCATCAACATTTACCAGGCTTGGTTTAACAGCGCTATGGAATACCAGGCTATCAACTTTGTTACGCACCCAGAATTTCTGGCGATCCATTTTTCCACCAGCGTAAACATCAATGGCTAAAGGCAGAATAAAGGCGTTACCATCCTGTGTTTGGTTAAAGTAAACAGTTTGTTTTTTGCTTGCCTCATCCCATTTGTAGGTGATGTTCAGTACCGGGTGGCCTGCACCAAAATACCATTGGTTAAAGAACCAGTTCAGGTCGCGGCCACTGGCTTCTTCAAGGGCTAAACGCAACTGGTGAGCTTCGCCGTTTTTAAACGCGTTTGTTTTTAGGTAGATGTTTAAGCCTTTGTAAAAAGCAGCGTTACCAAGGTAGTTGCGCAGCATATATAAAATGCTGCCACCTTTTTGGTAAGTAACTGCATCAAAAACATCCTCTTTATCTTTGTAATGGAAACGAACCAGGTCTTTGGTTTTCAGCTCGGGCTGGCTCAGGTAGTTTTGCCTGTCATCGTTGATGTGCGCGTCGCCGGCATCTTTGCCGTATTTGTGTTCGGCCCAAAGGGTTTCGCTAAAATCAGCGAATGATTCGTTAACCGTTAAGTTGCTCCAGCTTTCGGCGGTAACATAATCACCAAACCACTGGTGGAAAAGCTCGTGCACGATAGTGCTGCGGCCCTGGCTATAGTAAGCATCAATTAACTCGCGTTTGGTAGCCTGTACGTATTCGCCATGCAGGGTTGCGCTGGTGTTTTCCATCGCGCCGCTCACATAATCGCGAACTACTATCTGCGAGTATTTGTTCCAAGGGTAATCAACACCTAAGGTTTTCGAATAAAAATCGATAACCTCCGGCGTAAAGCCAAAAATATCCCTTGCATAAGGGGCGTATTTAGGCTCCAGGTAATAGCTAACCTCTTTACCTTTCCAGGTATCTTTTATGATTTTGAAATCGCCAACGGCCATCATAAATAAGTATGGTGAGTGTGGTAGCTCCTGTTTCCAGGTATCGGTACGGGTACCATCGGCATTAAGCTTTTGGGAAGCTAAACGGCCGTTTGATAGCGTTACGTATTTTTTAAGTACGGTCATGCTGATCTCGTCGGTAGTTTTTTGGTTAGGCTTATCAATGGTAGGGAACCATGCCGATGAACTTTGGGTTTCGCCCTGCGTCCATATCTGGGTTGGCTTGTCTTTCTCGGTACCATCCGGGTTAATAAAATACAACCCTTTAGCATCGGTAATGGCCATGCTGCCCATTGCTTTAAGGCCGTTTGGTTTTGAGGTATAATCTATATAAATGGTGTAGTTTTCACCGTTACGGTATGTCCTGTCAAGCTTAATATCAATGCTCAGGCTATCGTAAGTAAACTTAAGCGGTGTGTTTTTACCGGCTTTAACTATTGATACATTGTTGATATCCATCCCCTGGGCATCTAAACGCAGTGAATCGGTTGGGTAAAAATGCGGCTTTAAAGTAACCCATTCCTTACCGTACATATAGCGTTTCTTATAATCAAAACGTACATCAAGTTTGGTATGTACCAGGTCGTTATATTTCGGCGTGGTTTCGCGATAGATCTTTAAAGCAGGGTCTTCTGCCGGCGCGGTTTGCGCTTTTGCATTGCTTATGGCAATAGCACTGATACTGCCGATAATAACGGCAGCGTAAAGAGTTTTCATATAGAGTTAATTAGTTAAAATGATATGCAAGCATAATAAAAGCTAAAGTATTAGTTTTTATTGTTAATTAAGACTGCCCCAATATTTTTATGTTACAACATGCAGCCATTAAATGTCAAATTATATCTAATGCTTTGCTGCCGTAAGAATACAATAAGTAACCATGTTGTTATAATTACCTGTTTAGTGGCGTTTATAAGTTGTAAATACTAAATTAGCCATACCAATTATTGCGCTTATACATTTACCAAACCAAACCTAAGGTTACTATGGAACGCAGAAAATTTATACAGAACGTGGCCATAACAGGCACCAGTTTATTAGTAGGCCCAAGCCTGGCTATGGGAGGCATTTTTAAAGGATCGCCCAATAAAAAAGTTGTTGTGGGCATAATGGGCGTAAACAGCAGGGGGGCTTTTCTGGCTCAAAAATTAGCTGCTTTGCCCGATGTGGAAATAGGCTATATATGCGATGTGGACAGTAACGCCATGGCTAAATGTATTGCCGAGATTGCAAAAATAACTGGCAAAAAACCAACAGGCATAACCGATATACGCCAGCTGTTGGAGAAGAAAGACCTTGACGCCCTGGTTATTGCCGCGCCCGACCACTGGCATGCGCCTGCAACAATACTGGCCTGCCAGGCGGGTAAACATGTGTATGTAGAAAAACCTTGTAGCCATAACCCGCACGAGGGCGAAATGGCCATAGCTGCTGCTGCCAAATATAACAGGCTGGTACAAATGGGCAGCCAGCGCCGGTCATTTGATAACGTACAAAAAATGGTGGCCGAATTGCATGCCGGCGTAATTGGCCGCGCTTACTTTGCAAGGGGCTGGTATGTAAATAACCGCAAATCAATCGGGATAGGTAAAGTTGTACCCGTACCATCAAACTTAAATTACGACTTGTGGCAGGGCTACGCGCCACGCAGGGAGTATAAGGATAACCTGATCCATTACAACTGGCACTGGCATTGGAACTGGGGCACCGGCGAGGCGCTTAATAACGGCACGCACGAGATTGATGTGATGCGCTGGGGGCTGGGTGTCGATTTTCCCGACAAGGTAACCTCATCTGGCGGGCGATTTGCTTTTAAGGATGATTGGGAAACCCCTGATACGCAAACCATCCTGGCCAATTTCCCTAATAATACGGCCCTATCATGGGAGGGGCGCAGCTGCAACGGCTATAACTCTGAAGGGGTTGGCCGTGGCGTTGTTTTTTACGGCGATAATGGTACCATATACTATGGAGGGGGCGATGGTTACCAGGTTTATGACTATAATAACAAACTGGTAAAAGAAATTAAAGATGCGATAGCGGTTGATGCATCAAACAAAGTAAGCCCTACCGAACTGCTTGACCGTGTGCACCTGCAAAACTTTATCAGCGCTATACAAGGCATGGAGCAGCTAAACCAAACCATCATCAACGGGCATAAATCAACCGTGATACCGCAACTGGGCAACATTGCCCAGCGTGTGGGCAGGGTGCTAAACCTGGATAGCACCAACGGACATATTTTGCACGATGCAGATGCCGCCAAACTTTGGGGCCGCGAGTACCAACCGGGATGGAATTTAAAAGTTTAATACATCAGCCTGATACATATTAAATAATGAATAAAAAAGATAGTGTGATAGATGATAATTGGTCATTTTATGTCAGTATTCAATGGTGGCAAATTCTCTTAGGATTAGCGGTAATTATTTTCATTATTTATTTAATAAGACGGAAACCAAAGAAATCATCTTAAGGTTTTCAAAAAACTCAATACATCTAAGATTAATTTATGAAAAACTTAAAAACTTACTTACTGGCTATTACAGTTGTTGCTGGTATGCAAACCGCATCGGCACAAAATAAAGCAGGCTATATCAATTTGTTTAATGGCAAAGATCTTAGCGGTTGGAAAATCCTGGCTGGCAAGGCCGAATATAAAGTAGAAAATGGCGGTATTACCGGTACTGCGGTGCTTAATAGCGGCAACACCTTTTTAGTGACCGAAAAAGAGTATGGCGATTTTATTTTAGAGCTTGATGCCAAAACAGAAAGCGACCTTACCAACTCGGGCATACAATTGCGCAGCCATTACAATGCTGCCGGGCACGAGGGTAAAGGCCTGGTTTACGGGCGCCAATGCGAAATAGACCCCAGCACCCGTAAATGGACAGGCGGTATTTATGACGAAGGCCGCCGCGACTGGCTGTACCCAATGGACCTGAATGCCAAAGCGCAAAACGCCTGGAAGAACGACGAGTTTAATCATATTAAAATAGAGTGCATAGGCAACACTACCAAAACCTGGATAAACGGCGTAGCCACAGCCATGGTGGTTGATACGGTAGATGCCAAGGGTTTTATAGGCTTGCAGGTGCATGCTATAAGCAACGAAAACCAGGCCGGTAAAAAAATCTTCTTTAAAAACGTTCAAATAAAAACCACCAACCTTAAACCACAGCCATTTGCTAACGACGTTTACGTAGTAAACCTGGTGCCCAATGTTTTATCGGGTTACGAGAAACAGCAGGGCTGGAAACTGCTGTTTGATGGTAAAACAAGTGCGGGCTGGCATAGCGCTTCCGCTGCTACTTTCCCAACAAAGGGCTGGAAGGTGGAGAACGGGATGATATCAGTAATTGGCGCTAACGGCGGCGAAGCAACCAATGGCGGCGATATTATCAGCGATAAAATGTACAGCGCTTTTGATATGTCGTTTGAGTTTAGGATGAGCCGCGGTGCTAACAGCGGGGTTAAATACTTTGTTACACTGGATGAAAAAACACAAGGTTCGGCCATAGGCCTGGAGTACCAGGTGCTTGATGATGCCGTGCACCCTGATGCCAAACTTGGCCGCGACGGCGACCGCACGCTGGCATCGTTATATGACCTTATCCCCGCCAAAAAACAAGCACGTTTTGTGCACCCTATAGGCGCATGGAACACCGGGCGTATTGTGGTTTTACCAAACAACCATGTAGTACATTACCTTAATGGTGTAAAAGTACTGGAGTATGATCGTGGTTCAAAAGAGTACCGCGACCTGGTAGCCATCAGCAAGTACAAGGTATGGAAAGATTTTGGCGAAGCTAAAGAAGGCCACATCCTGTTACAGGATCATGGGTTTGATGTTAACTTTAGGAATGTGAAGCTAAAAGCTTTATAACCGTTTGTCATGCTGAACATAGTGAAGCATCTATTCGCAAAGAGGTATGTTGGCTAATGGTTCGACAGGCTCACCATGACATTTAGACTTAACCATAAAGAACACAGAGATGGAAGCACAGAGCTCACAAAGCTTTGATTGCTTTTTAAAACCGCTGTGTTCTTTGTGGTTTTTCTTTGTGTTCTTTGTGGTTAAAATAATAAGGAAATAAACAGCTAATATCCAATTAATTACCTGTTTGTAACCGAACACTTCACCGTCCGTAAACGAACGGTTCTTTAAATCTATTTCTTCATAAGTATTTGATAGTTAGTTTTTTATAAAACTGGCACGTATCTTTCTATATTCTCCTATAGCAAGCTTGCTTGCTAACTAATATCACTAAACTTATACTGCTATGTTTAAAAATTACTTAAAAATATCCTGGCGCAACCTCACTAAAAATAAGGCGCATACATTTATTAATGTTACCGGGCTTTCGGTTGGTATGGCGGTTGCCATACTGATAGGCCTTTGGATCTGGGACGAGATCTCGTACAACAAGTATTTTCAAAACGAAAGTAAAGTAGTGCAGGTATGGCAGCACCAAACCTTTAACGGTAAAGTGGGCAGCCAGGTGGCTATGCCTATCCCGTTGGGTACCATGTTGAGGGAGGAGTACACCGGCGCCGGTAAGGATTTTAAGTATGTAACCCTATCCAGCTGGAATTACGACCATATTGTAGCCTTTGGCGATAAAAAGCTAACCCAAACAGGCAGCTTTATGCAGCCCGAGGTAACAGAAATGCTTACCCTGAAAATGCTGAAAGGCACACGCGATGGGCTAAAAGATCCATCGTCTATATTGCTATCGCAGAAAGTAGCTACGGCTTTATTTGGCAGCGATGACGCGATGAATAAAACCATAAAACTTGATAATAAGCAATTGGTTAAAGTTACAGGTGTGTATGAAGACTTGCCCCGTAACTCTACTTTCTACGAACTGAACATTATACTCCCGTG
The DNA here is from genome assembly GCF_001636615.1 of Mucilaginibacter sp. L294. GTDB lineage: Bacteria > Bacteroidota > Bacteroidia > Sphingobacteriales > Sphingobacteriaceae > Mucilaginibacter. Next base: position 115,479 of record NZ_LGEK01000017.1, read on the forward strand.
GGACCTGTACCCCGTTAGCCAGAGTTGGATAAAACGCGCCAGCACACAGTGGGGCAATAACTCGTTCCAGATATTTGCGCAATTGAATGATAAGGCTGATATCAACAAAGTAAACGCCCGCATTAAAGGGTTAAAAGAAAAAAACATTGCTTTGGCAGGCGATAAGGTTGGCGCATCATTTAAACCGGTGGTGTTTTTGCATCCAATGGAAAGATGGCACCTGTATTCTGAATTTAAAGACGGCATTAATACCGGCGGTGCTATACAGTTTGTATGGCTGTTTGGTATTATTGGTGTATTTGTGTTGCTGCTGGCCTGCATCAATTTTATGAACCTGAGCACCGCCCGTTCAGAGAAACGCGCCAAAGAGGTGGGTATCCGTAAAACCGTTGGTTCGTTACGCAGCCAGCTTATCGGCCAGTTCTTTAGCGAATCGTTAATGGTGACGGCCTTTGCCTTTATCTTCTCCATAGTATTGGTATTGCTGATATTACCCTGGTTTAACCAGGTTGCCGGTAAAACTGTAGGCATCCTTTGGGCTAACCCATTCTTCTGGATCCTGGGGTTGGGCTTTGCCCTGTTTACAGGCGTTGTTGCAGGCAGTTATCCGGCGTTCTACTTATCATCTTTCCAGCCGGTTAAGGTATTAAAAGGTACGTTTAAGGCAGGCAGATATGCGGCATTGCCACGTAAAATATTAGTGGTGCTGCAATTTTTTGTATCGGCAACTTTAATAATATGTACCATTATAGTATTCAGGCAAGTACAGTTTACCAAAAACAGGCCTGTAGGGTATGACCGTACCGGCTTGGTACAGATCAGCCTGAAATCAGAAGATATCCACAAAAGTTTTGCTGCCGTACGTAACGACCTGCTGCAAAGCGGCGCAATTGTAGAAATGGCCGAATCGAACAGCCCGATTACCAGTGTAAACTCAAATAACAGTGGCCTTAACTGGCGCGGTAAAGCGCCCGATTTACAAGATGATTTTGGAACTATTTACATAACGCCGGAGTTTGGGAAAGTTGTCAATTGGAAAGTTGTTGAGGGACGTGATTTTTCAAGGGCTTATGTGAGCGATACAACTTCCATGATACTGAATGAATCTGCCGCCAAATTCATGAACTTTAAACATGCAGTAGGCGAAATGATAGACTGGGGCAGGAAATATAAGGTGGTAGGTGTAATAAAAGATATGGTTATGTCATCGCCATATGAGCCTGTAAAGCCAAGTATTTTTGTGTTAAGCAATGATGCGGAAGGCATGATAGATATCCGCCTCGACCCGAAAAAGAGCACGCACGATGCCATGGCAAAAATTGAAGCCGTATTTAAACAGTATGACCCGGGCAGCCCCTTTGAATATAAATTTACAGATGACGAATATGCCAAAAAATTTGACAATGAAGAACGGGTAGGCAAACTGGCCGGTTTCTTTACCCTGCTTGCCATATTCATCAGCTGTATGGGCTTATTCGGCATGGCATCGTTCATGGCCGAGCAGCGCATCAAGGAGATAGGCGTACGTAAGGTGCTGGGTGCATCGGTATTTAACCTGTGGCGCCTCATGTCGACAGATTTTATTATCCTGGTGAGTATATCACTGCTGATAGCCATACCAATGGCCTATTACCTGATGCATGGCTGGCTGCAGGATTATAAATACCGCGCCGAACTTTCGTGGTGGATATTTGCATTGACCGCTGTGGGCGCAATTACTATAACCGTACTAACCGTTAGCTACCAAAGTATAAAGGCGGCGTTGGCAAACCCGGTTAAAAGTTTGAAGACAGAATAAGTAATTAGTGGCCGGGAATAGTTAATAGCATGCTCCGGTTATGAACCATAAAGTACCAATGAATAGTTGAATTAATAAACCAACTGAAAAATGATAAAGAATTATTTAAAAATTGCCTGGCGCAACCTTACTAAAAATAAAGCGCATACATTTATTAACATGGCGGGCCTTTCGGTTGGGCTGGCCAGCAGCCTGCTTATAATGCTTTGGGTGCAAAATGAAGTAAGCGTTGATGCTTTTCATAAAAATAAATCCCGTTTGTATAATGTATATGAGCGGCGGTATTTTGACAATAAAATTTCGGGCCAGTATAATACGCCGGGCGTATTGGCAGCAGAAATGAAAAAGGTTTTTCCTGAGGTTGAATATGCCGTAAACGCGGTATACAATGAAAGCAATACCTTCATGGCCGGAAAAAAGATATTAAAATACAATGGAGGGGCAGCAGATGTTGATTTCTTTAAAATGTTCAGTTATCCGCTTTTGCAGGGTAATATACAAACCGCGTTAAGTTCACCGCTAAGCTTAGCCATTTCGCGTAAAATGGCCGAGAACTTTTATGGCAGCCCACAGGCAGCCATAGGCAAAACCATCCGTTTTGAAAATAAAAAAGATTTTACGGTAAGCGCAGTATTTGAAAACCTGCCCGCCAATACGCTGGAAAAATTTGAATATCTTATTAACTGGAACGCTTTCCTTATTGAAAATCCGTCGGCAAATGAGTGGGGCAACAACTGGCCACGCACAAGCATCATGTTAAGGGCAGATGCAGACCCGGCATTGTTTGGGAAAAAAATAACTCATTTTTTAGATAAGTATGATACCGGCCAACAGAAAGGGGTTTTTACCACGCAGCTTGATATACAGCTATTTGGTGAAAAATACCTGCATGGTAATTTTGCAGGGACTAAATTTGAAGAAGGCCGCATTGAATATGTACACCTGTTTAGCATAGTGGCTATTTTTATTTTATTGATAGCCTGCATAAACTTTATGAACCTTACAACTGCCCGTTCTGTTAAACGGGCACGTGAGATTGGCGTACGTAAAGTTGTTGGTGCGGTACGTTCAGTTCTGATTAAACAGTTTATCGGCGAATCGTTACTGATAACATCATTGGCCGTTATGGTTTCGTTAGTACTGTTGGTATTGCTTTTACCTTTGTTTAACCAGGTTACCCAAAAGCAGATCGGGTTACCGTTTAATCAGGTTGGTTTCTGGCTGAAGCTGGTAGGAATAACGGTGGTGACCGGTTTGGTATCAGGCAGCTACCCGGCCTTGTTCCTGTCATCGTTTAATCCGGTTAAAGTATTAAAAGGCGCGCTCAAATTAGATTCGGGCACTACTTTATTTCGCAAGGGGCTGGTGGTGTTTCAATTCACGCTGTCAGTAGTTATGATCATCGGGACTATCATTGTTGCCAGGCAAATGAATTTTATTCAATCCAGGAACCTGGGGTATGACCGCGAAAACCTGATCTACCTGCCTGCAGACGGGGAGCTTGCATCGAAGTATACGACTTTTAAAACCGAAGCCTTAAAAATGCCGGGGATACAGTCAATAACAGTTTCAAGTTCAAGCCCTACTGTAATTGCCAATGGTACAGTTGGCGTTGAATGGACAGGGAAAGACCCCAATAACAGAATCAGGTTTGTACAGGCGGCTGTTGGTTATGATTTTATAAAAACCCTGAAGCTAAACCTGCTGGGCGGGCGCGATTTTTCGAAAGATTTCCCTACAGACACTGCAGGTTATATTATCAATGAAACTGCCATGAAAAGAATGGGGTATGTAAACCCGATTGGGCAGCCTTTATCTCTATGGGGGCGAAAAGGTAAGATTGTTGGCCTGATAAAGGATTTTCACCTTAACTCTATGCATGAGCCGATTATCCCGCTAATCATCTGGCTGAATAAAGGGGAAAACTATGGCAGTTTACTAATCCGTACAGCGCCGGGTAAAACCAAAGAAGCATTAACCAGCCTGCAAACCCTAACCAGGCAAATTAACCCGGAATTTCCGTTTAGCTACACATTTTCTGACGAAGAGTATCAGAGCCTTTATAAAAGCGAGCAAATAGTAGGTAAACTTGCTAATGCATTCGCAGTGCTGGCTATTTTTATTTCGTGTCTTGGTTTGCTTGGTCTGGCCATGTTTACAACAGAGCAGCGTGTTAAGGAAATAGGTATCCGTAAAATTCTGGGTGCCAACGTAAGCTCTCTGTTCGCGTTGCTATCATCAGAGTTTTTGGTGCTGGTAATTATTGCTTTATTTATTGCATCACCTATAGCCTGGTACGCTATGGATAAATGGCTGCAGGGTTTTGCCTACCATACACAGGTACAATGGTGGGTGTTTGTTTTATCAGGAGGTTTAATTGTAATAATTGCTTTGGCAACAGTAAGTTTCCAGGCTATAAAAGCGGCTTTGGTAAACCCGGTTAAGAGTTTAAAAGCAGAATAAAGCAACTTAATAAGTATGAAAATCTATAAAGCATTATTTTTCGCGGCTGTTTGCCTGGGCACAATCAATTGCTTTGGCCAGCAAGCAAAACCAAAGACCGCCGATCTTACCGTAGTTAATCGGCGGCTAAGCATTGGGCAGGATGGTAGCCTGCACCTAAATGGTTTGGATAATGCAGGCCTGGCCTGGCTTAATAAAAAGCAATTCAAAAACGGCATTATCGAGTTTGATGTTAAAGGTAACGACATCCCACAGGGAAGTTTTGTAGGGATCGCCTTTCATGGTTTAAACGATACTACTTACGAATGTGTGTATTTCAGGCCTTTTAACTTTTTATCTGCAGACGCTGTAAGGAAAAGCCACGGGGTACAATACATTGCCGTGCCCAAATACGATTGGCCATTGCTGCGGGAGAAGTATCCGAATAAATATGAGCAGGCGGTTGTGCCCGCACCCAATCCTAATGCATGGTTCCATGTTCGTATCACCGTTACCGGCAAAAAGATTAGTGTGTATGTAAACGGGGTGCAAAACGCAGTGCTGGAGGTAAACCCGCTGGTGAATACAGGGGGAACAAAAATTGGTTACTGGGTGGGCAACGGCTCGCCCGGCGACTGGAAAAACTTAAAAATAACCAATTCGAAATAACGATTTTGTCCATGAAAAAAGCCCGGTGTATTTACACCGGGCTTTTTTTGTCTTGTATCTTGATTCTTTACGTCTTAACGCTTCTTAGCAATACTGCTCAAACGCACCTATCAGGTTATCGGCAATCATTTGTGCCGGGCGGCCTTCTATCTGGTGGCGTTCTATAATGTGTACCAGTTTACCATCTTTAAACAAAGCCATTGATGGTGATGACGGCGGGTAAGGCAGCATCAGGTTACGGGCAGCGTTAACAGCCTCAGTTTCCATGCCTGCAAAAACGGTTACTAAACGGTCGGGGTGTTTTTCGTTAGCAGCTGCTGCACGTGCAGCGGGGCGCGCATTTGCTGCCGCGCAACCACAAACCGAATTTACCATTACAAACACAGTGCCTTCGCCTTTAATAGCCGCGTTAACTGCATCTGCATCCTTTAACTCTTCAAAACCAACTTTGGTTAATTCTTCCCGCATTGGGGCAACTAAATATTCTGGGTACATAATTTTACTTCGCTTATATTCAATACAAAAATACTTAATTCAAAATAAAAACAACCCCTAATCAGAATAATCAGTAATAATTGACGTTTCCGTTATAATAGCGGCGGCATGTATTTTTAAAAATATTTTTTATATTGCATGCTTAGTAATGTTAACCCTAATTAACACTATTTGATGAACTTAAAATTAAAGATTTAGGTATGGGAATTATTACTCGAAAAAATGATGCCCAGCCACGTATTGTAGAAGTAAAAGCCAAACACTTTAACTCATTAAAAGTAGCTGTAGCGGCAGTACTGATCGTTGTTATGGTATTGATGACGGCCATTGTCCGTTTAAGTACACAGTCTGTGCAGCAAAGACAGGAAAACAGCAGGTTGCAATCGCAGGTATCGGCATTACAGGGCCAGATAGAAAAAGATTCGCAGGATGCGCTGCTTACAAATGCCGAAAAAGAAGGTAACCGCAGCCAGGCGGTGTCCTATTTGCAGGATATACAGGCTAAGCTTAAAACCATAAATAATTTTATGAGCAAGCGTGGTTTGCATGGATTCTCTTTCCGCAAGCTTAATGTTGAGGATAAACCGAAAAGCGACACTAAACTATACAGCGATTTTAGCAATTATCTTGATAAGGTAGTAAACAACATAGCCTTTACCCCAATGGGTTACCCAAAATTAAGCTCGTTTACCTCGTTTTTTGGATCTCGCGGCAACCCGTTTGATTTTGGAGGCAGGGAGTTTCACCCGGGTATTGATTTTTCGGGCCATCGTGGCGACCCGGTTAAATGTACAGCCAGCGGCAGGGTAATATTTGCCGGCAAAGCGGGCGGTTATGGCAATTGTATTAAAATAAAGCATGCCAATAACCTGGAAACCTGGTACGGGCATCTTTCAAAAATAAACGTAAAAGAGGGGCAACGCGTTACCGTTGGCGATATGATAGGTAAGGTGGGCTCAACCGGCCGCTCTACCGGCCCGCACCTGCATTATGAGATCCGCAAAAACGGGCAGCCGGTAAACCCTAAACAATATTTAAGCTTAAATATGTAAGCAATTTGGCTGTGTTAAAATAACTTTATACTATGCCGTTGATAATAAAATAGAATTGTAATGCGTTTTAATTAACTATATAATTTTTTTGGCATACTATTTGGTTTACAAAAAACACTTAAATTAGCTAATATTTTAATCCTGATAAAATGAAAACAAACCTAACTCAACCTGCTTCAAAGATGAAATTCACAGCGCTTTCAAAACAAGAAATGGCAAAAATAGGTGGCGGAGCTGTAAACGGAGATATGACACCAAAAGAAAGATGTGAGTATAATCACGTTGGTTATTGCGGGGCCTGCGATAAAGACGGAAATTTTACTGCCTGTGCTTTACATGAAGCTTAACAGCATACCATTATAGGATAATAATATAAAACGAATAGCTTAAAGGCTATCTGTAATACTTAAGTATTGCAGATAGCCTTTTTTTGTTAAAGACAAACCGGTTTGCGGGTACCTGATTTTAAGGCTTCCTTCATTCTCTATAATCTTTCTGTCACTCTTTTAGTTCTTTTAGAGCGATATTTAAACCACTTAGTGTATTATTTTTGAATTAGAATAATAGTTATATTAGCTGCATAATTTAAACTTTATCAACAATGGAAGGCCGGGTAAAAAGTGAACGATCTAAAAAGGGGGGAGATCGCCGTGGCCTAAAAAACGCTTTTAGAAAAAAAGCAGATGAGGTGACGTTCCAACAGAGGTGTGAATATAACAACCTTGAAAGATACGGGGTTTATGATAATGAAGGCCGTTTTACCGTTTGCGCATAATGAGAATAGCTATACTTTGTTTTTGGATCATCTTAACACGTGTTGGTTACTATTTTTTAATACAAGGTAGCCATAACGGGCTGTTTTATGTACAGATGAGCAACTTAAAGGATATTAGCCAGTATCTGGGTGTTGCCGGGCTATTGTTTTTATATTACAATAAGCAGTTGTCTCCTAAAATAAGGTATGTAATTATTTTTACTATTGTTTATTGCGTATCCTTTGCCTGCGTTATGTTATACCCATTTTTAGGGGCTGATGTACGCAGCAGCAGCGAACCCATTTTGCTTACCTATAATATATTTTGGGCATGTGCTTTAATAGTGCTGTTTATATATATTGCTTTTGAATCAGAAAAATTCTCGGTTAAAAAAACCTGAAGGCCCAACACCCATAGGTTAGCCAACAGCAGGCGGCAAAAAATATTAGTGCCATGGCCTGGTAATGTTACCTTCCCGCATTTCGTTAAAATATTTATATTCACTATTTTTGCATCTCAAAAAATAGAATAATATGTCATCAGTAGAAACTGCATACGTTAAAAACAAGGTGAAGGATCCTTCACTGGCTGCCTGGGGGCGCAAGGAGATTGAATTGGCAGAGGCAGAAATGCCGGGGTTAATGGCGCTGCGTAAAGAATACGGTCCGGCTAAGATATTGAAGGGCGCACGTATTGCAGGCTGTTTACACATGACCATCCAAACTGCTGTTTTAATTGAAACTTTGATTGAACTGGGTGCTGAAGTTACCTGGTCGTCATGTAATATATTCTCAACACAAGACCATGCCGCCGCTGCTATCGCTGCTGCAGGTACTTCTGTTTACGCCTGGAAAGGTATGAACGAGCAGGAGTTTGATTGGTGTATTGAGCAAACCCTTTTCTTTGGCGAAGACCGCAAACCATTAAACATGATATTGGATGATGGCGGCGATTTAACCAATATGGTTTTAGACCGTTACCCTGAGCTGATTGCCGATATTAAAGGTTTATCTGAAGAAACCACCACAGGTGTACACCGTTTATACGAGCGTATGAAAGCCGGTACATTACCAATGCCAGCTATCAACGTAAATGATTCTGTTACAAAATCGAAATTCGATAACAAATACGGTTGCCGCGAATCATTGGTTGACGCCATCCGCCGTGCTACTGACGTAATGATGGCCGGTAAAGTGGCTGTTGTTTGTGGTTATGGTGATGTGGGTAAAGGCTCTGCCGATTCATTGCGTAACTCAGGTGTACGTGTTATTGTAACTGAAATTGACCCTATCTGCGCATTACAGGCAGCAATGGAAGGTTTCGAGGTTAAAAAACTTGACACCGCTATTAAAGAAGCTGATATTGTTGTTACTGCAACAGGTAACAAAAACATCGTTCGCGAGCAACACTTCCGCGCGTTAAAAGACAAAGCCATCGTTTGTAACATTGGCCACTTTGATAACGAGATTGACATGGCCTGGTTAAACGGTGCTTATGGCAGCTCAAAAATTGAGATTAAGCCACAGGTTGATAAATACACTATCGACGGTAAAGACGTTATTGTATTAGCAGAAGGTCGTTTAGTAAACTTAGGTTGCGCTACAGGCCACCCAAGCTTTGTAATGAGTAACTCGTTCACCAACCAAACTTTGGCTCAGATTGAGCTTTGGACAAACGGTGCGGCTTACAAAAATGAAGTTTATACCCTGCCTAAACACCTCGACGAAAAAGTTGCACGTTTACACCTGGAAAAAATTGGTGTTGAGCTGGAAGTTTTAGATCAGGACCAGGCTGAGTACATCGGTGTAACTGTTGAAGGTCCGTTTAAACCGGAGTACTACCGTTACTAAGAAATCGAGTCAAGACTCTTAGAGTCAGGAATCAAGATAAAAAAAAAGGGATATGGTGTGAACCATGTCCCTTTTTTATTTACCCCATGTTGTCATGCTGAACGATAGTGAAGCATCTAATCGCAGGCATGCATGTTCACTAATAGATCCTTCGTTCCTCAGGATGACAATTTGTAAGAAAGTGATTATAACAACTCATACGATCCCCTTATCCAGCTAAATAACTGCGGCCTTAATTCACCTGTATGGCTCAGCCTGATGTGGTTCTCAAACCTGCCCGCGGTAGCGGTGCTTTTTATTACCGGCGGTTCCGTTAGTTGCGTAGCCGAGTAAAACTTCAGGTCGAGCACCTTTTGCATGGGTCGGATAACAAAAAATGTTTGCCTGTGTACAAACGTAATGCAGTTTGGCGTGGTGCCCACCAAAACCTCGGGCCAGTCGGCAACCTCGGCCAGTAGTTTATCAAACAATAAAAGCAGTTCATCGGGCTTACCTTTAAACAGGTCGTCCAGACTTACCCGGGCGCAATAATGCCTTTGGCTTTCGTTGGTCAGTTCACGGTCGCATTTAGGGCAGGTGTAGGCCATTGTTTATAAACTAATTGTGCTTGTAAGCAATTGAGTAACGAATATATTAAATTATAGTTTGTACGTCCCGCCCATATATAACTAAATATTTAGTTTGATGAAAACTGTTATATATTTGTAACTTCAAGCGGTTTTTAACGCCTAAACATAATGAAACTATTAACTAAAACCTTTTTCGCAGCTGTGGCACTGTGCCTGGGTGCACTAACATCCTTTGCACAAGAGGGCCCAAACGTACCAAAGGATTACCTGAGTAAAGAATTTCATGCCGGCAGGCGTGAAGCGTTGCGTAAATTAATGCCGCCTAACTCGGTTGCGGTGATATTTGCGTACCCCGAGCGTGTGTTTTCAAACGATGTGGATTACGTTTATCATGCCAACCCCGATCTGTATTATTTTTCGGGCTATAAAGAAGCTGATGCTGCTTTGCTGATCTTTAAAGATCAGCAGGGAACGGGAGATACTTCTTATAACGAAGTGCTTTTTGTGCGCAAGCGCGATGCACAGCGTGAGCAGTGGACAGGCAGGCGTTTAGGCGTTGAAGGTGCTAAGGCGCAGTTAGGTTTTAAACGTGTTTATAATGGCAGCGAGTTTGCCAAATTCCCTATCGACTTTAAGAAGTTTACCACCATTATTAACGATGACCTGCCAAATGATGCCGGTAAAGATGAAGACCTGGCGGCGCTTATCAAAACATTTAAAGCCAAAGCAGCCCTGCCCGATGTTGATAAAACATTATTGAACGCCCTTACACTGGTAAGTACACGTGCTGTACCGGCCAATTTAACCCGCGTTATTGCTTATTTGAAAGCAACTTTAACGCCTGATGTTTACCAGAACAACCCAATTGTACAAGAGCTGGTAAACAAACCGGATAGCGCCACTTTAGTAAGCGTAAAAGAAAAAATAAAACAGCAGTATGGCGCAGCCGGCATGTTTAACGATTTTACAGTTGCCCTGCGTGGTATTAAACAACCCGAAGAGCTGGCGCTGTTAAGCAAATCGGTACAGTTATCCAGTATTGCGCATGCCGAGGTAATGCGCGCCGTTAAGCCAAACATGAGCGAGCGCGAACTGGAAGGGATATTAATGTATGTTCATAGAAAGTACGGTGCCGAGGGTGAAGGCTACCCGCCGATAGTAGGCGTAGGTGCTAACGGCTGTATTCTGCATTATGAAGAGAACAACGAACAGGTACTTAATAACCAGCTGGTGCTGATGGATGTAGGTTCGGAATATCATGGCTACTCGGCCGATGTTACCCGTACTGTACCGCCAAGCGGCAAATTTACCGAAGAGCAAAAAGCTATTTACCAGATAGTTTACGATGCCCAGGAAGAGGTGTTTAAAATGTGTAAAGCAGGCGTGCCCTATGCATCGCTCGAAGATAAGACCGGCGAGGTTTTAGCCGCCGGATTAATAAAACTGGGCATTATAAAAGATGCGAAAGAGTTGCGCACTTATTACCCGCATGGGGTATCGCACCACCTGGGGCTTGATGTACACGACAAAGGATCGTATGCGGGCAACCTGGAAGAAAACATGGTAATTACTGTTGAGCCGGGGATTTATATCCCTGCCGGCAGCCCGTGCGACAAAAAATGGTGGAACATAGGCGTACGTATTGAAGATGATGTTGTGATTGGTAAAGATAAGGGTACTATTCTATCATTAGACGCCCCAAGAAAATGGCAAGATGTTGAGAAAATGGCCGCAGAAAAAAGTATATTTGACGGTGCGAAATTCCCGCCGCTTAAATAGGATTTACTACTATATTAGAAAGCCCCGACTTGTCGGGGCTTTCTTGTTTTATACCCGATTTGTCATGCTGAGCGCTTGTCAGTCTGAGCCTGTCGAAGACTTATTTCCCCTTTGTCATCCTGAGCGATAGCGAAGGATCTAATTAACCTTCTATGTCATTTCGAACGAGCATAGCGAGGAGAAATCTTGTTCATTAGGCAAAGTGTAAGGTATGCAAAGTTCGCAACCTGTCATATGAACAAGATTTCTCACTGTCGTTTCGAAATGACATATCACCCTGTCATGCAATGTTCGTCAATAGATGCTTCACTCGTTCAGCATGACAAAATGTTATAATCACTTCACTTCCGCTTCTTCCTCCACGGTTTCGCGCAGGTCATAAAGCAGCCACTGCTTATTAGCTATTGATGATGCTTTTGATTGCAGCAGCTTAATAAAATCATTAACGCCTACGGGCTCGTTGCCATTACCATGTATCAATACAATACTGCCCGCCTGTGGTTGCTGGCCTTTGGCTAACCAGGCATCGGTGCCAATGGGTATCAAGCCAAAATCGGTTATTTTATAAACCAGTTGCTGGTCAGACACCAGCCCCGGGAACCTGAAGAATACTGACGGTAGCAAACCGTTTGCCAGCATTAGTTTTTCGGTTTCTAAAACCTCGTACTTAATATCGGTGCCGGGTTCAAGCAAAAAGTTTTCTTTAAGCGGGTTGGTTTTGCTTACGCGATGGTTGTACGAATGATTGATCCAGGTGATGTAGATCTCGTGGTTAGCCTGCAATTGTTTTAGCCAGCTAATATCCTGTACGTGGTGTTTCATCCACAAACCGCTAACCGATAGGGCGATGGGCACCTGTGGCTCTACTTGTTTAAAACCGTTGATGATATCGGTAAAGATGCGCCTGTCCAACGGGCGGTGCGATGGGCATAGGTCGGCCGTAAGGCTGATACCGGTTTCCTTTGGCAAGCCACGTTCTATCCCCGCATCCTGTATCGCTACCGATTGGCTCTCGGCCTTGCTCAATGCTTTCTGGTAAGGCGTGCTATTGAATAATTTGCGGGCTTCTACCATGCTCATGGGCTTTATTTGATAAAAGCCTGCATCGTTTACCTTGGTTTCCAAGGTTTGCGGGTTTACCATCAGCAGGTAAGGTTTGCCGTTGTTTTCAAACCGGCGCAGTATCATCCAGTCTTGCGGGTAGCGTTTGGCCCATCCAAAATAAACCTCATAATTAGTAATGCGGGTATAGTTGGCCTGTGCGTTAGCATCTGCTACCAAACAAAACAGGGGCAGTAATATTAAAAATGCTTTAAAGTATCGTTTTACCATATCGTACAAATAACAATCATAAAAATAGTTTAATTGTTATAAACGGAATAATGATATTTGCCCTATAATATCTGCAAGCTATGGCCCGATTATCCGTCAACATTAATAAAATAGCCACCCTGCGTAACTCACGCGGCGGCGACAACCCCAATTTGGTACAGGTTGCTAAGGATTGCGAACGTTTTGGCGCGCAGGGCATAACCGTGCACCCAAGGCCTGATGAAAGGCATATCCGCTACCAGGATGTGTTCGACCTGAAAAAGATAGTGACCACCGAATTTAACATAGAGGGTAATTGTCAGGAGCAAAAATTTATTGACCTTGTGCTGGCCAGCCAGCCCGAGCAGGTTACCCTGGTACCCGATGTACTGGGCCAGATAACATCAAACCATGGCTGGGATACTATAAAAAATCAAGAATATTTAAAGGGCATCATCATGGTGTTTAAAGATGCCGGTATCCGTGTATCCATATTTGTTGACCCGATTACTGAGATGGTAGAAGCTGCCGCCACCACAGGTACCGACCGTATTGAACTATACACCGAGGCCTACGCACATAATTACTCCACCGATAAAGAGGAAGCTATTACACCCTATGTAAAGGCCGCAGAGGTTGCCCACAAACTTGGCCTCGGTATAAACGCCGGGCACGACCTTGATCTGCAAAACCTGCAATACTTTGCGCAAAACATACCCGCGCTTGATGAAGTAAGCATAGGCCATGCCCTTATAAGCGATGCCCTGTATTATGGCTTAGAGAACACCATCCAAATGTATTTAAGGCAACTGGCTTAACGTATAATAGTGAGATTGCCTGATAGCAGGTTACAGCTTTTCAGGTCGATAATGTAGTAGTATACACCCACAGGTAAGGCTTTGCCATTGAATGTGCCATCAAATGGTGTGGCATACCCTTTTGATTGAAAAATCATTTTTCCTTCGCGGGTAAATACTTTTACCGTGCCGTTGGTGTAGTTTTCCATTCCTGTAATTTTCCAATAATCGTTAATGCCATCACCGTTAGGGGTGAAGGTGTTTGCAATATCAGCGCTTGATATACCGGATATCAATACTTTAAACTCTTCGCGTGCGCTTTCGCAATTGCCCACATATTGGCTCATGTAATAACTGCGATTGGCCGTTACATTTACTTTAAACCTGCCGTTTTGCTGCTCATCAATGGGGGCAGCGCTATTATTATCTTCATATAAACGATAGCCGTATTTGCTATTCGCATTGTTTACAGATAGTAAAGCATTGCCGGGGCTACATAACTGTACATCACTCACATTTGGGGGCGGGAGAGCATCAGTCTGATCATAGATGGTGTAAACAAAGCCTTGCTCGCAATTCGAGCCATCGGTTATCTTAAGGTGGTATGTTCCTGCCGTAACATTTAACAAATCAGAGGATGCTCCTTTATTTACACCATTATCATCAGTCCAGGTAAAATTAAGTGGTGTTGTGCCGGTAGCCTGGATACCTTTAATGCTTCCGGTACCGGCAGAGCAATAATCATCATTTTTATGAATGTTGTTTGTAACAACGGTAAGCCCCGGATCACGTCCAATCGAATAGTTGATAAGGTATCGTTCGCAGCTGTTACTGATAGCGTAAATATCATACGTGCCGGCATCAATGCCGGTAAGTATAGGCGTTGAGGTATTGATGACCTGCCCGGTAGCGGTGTTTACCCATTTGTAAGAGTCAGGCAATACACCCGATGGATTCTGAAATATCACTTCTATACTGCCATTATTCTCATCACAGGTAGCATTTTTAAGTTTTTTGGTAAGGCCAGTGCCGTAGCTTACAGGCGCCTGTCTGGTAATAGCATAAACCGCAGTTTGTTTGCTACAACCATTATTATTAGCTGCAATTAAATAATAATTACCGGTTGGCATACCTGTCAGATCAAGGTTGTTTGAAACTGCAATGTTGCCTGCATTATACCAGGTGTATTTTGTGGCTCCTGTTACTTGTATATTGCTAATGCCGCCATTATCATATTGGCAGGTGGCTTTATTGATTATTTTTTGAGTTTCATCTATTGTGATGCCATTAACCTCAGGGATCTCTATAAATTCAGTAGCAATCGGTGGGCAATTCGCGCTGTTAACGGTAAGCTTGTACCTGCCGGCGGGTACACCCGTAAGGTCTTTATTGTGGCCAACATCAACACCTTGCTGGTTTGTCCATAAGTAAGTGCCGGTGCCGGTAACCTGTATATTGGTAATAGCCCCGTCGGCAACATTGCAACTGGCATCCTGTATGTTTTTAAGGGCTGTGTTTATGGCGATGTCATTGGCAATAAGTATTTCTATTGGCGATGAAGTGATTGGGCCGCAATTGCTATCATCTGTTACAGTTAAAGTGTATTTGCCTGCGGGCTGGCCTGTAAGGTATAAATCTGTACCCACTTCGATTTGCTGTTCGTTTTTCCAGCTATATTTTATGATCCCTGTGCCGCCCGTTATATTTATGTTTTTTATAGATCCATTTGGCTCGTTACAATTTGCGGATGTTTTAATAGGATTGGAGTCATCTATTCTTGGGCCGCTTTTAATTTCATAAATAGCCGAAGTGATTGAACAGAATGAATCGTCAACAACTAAATAATATTTGCCGGCTGGTTTATCTATCAAGTCGATAGCGTGCGATACTATTGTGTTGTTTTCATCATACCAGGTATAATGTGCCGGCGTATTTACTTTGATACCTTTAACAGAGCCCAACTGGGGGCCGCAAACAGGGGTGACAATTATATCATTAGGCTCACTGGTAAATCGTAATATTGAAAATTCTGAAGTGGCACCATTTAAGGTTGATGCTGCTATAATATTGTGGTTTAGTAGCGGGCCGTTATATTGCCATATACCATTTGCACCGGTATTTACCGATTTAAATAATTGCTCGGGTTCGCAATTACTACAGGTTAAGCTGTAATAAAGGTCTACCCTGGAGTTTGGTGTAGCTGTGCCGGATATCGTATTTGTACTGCGATTACTGATTGTGACATAATAATCAGAAGGGTGATAATCGAAACTCTGGGTATCTCCTGTGACCTGGTAAGGATATGAAATATGATTGCATCTGAATACGTTATTTAAAAGTTCGATATTGTTTGAACCAATATTTAAAACTACACCACTCAACCCTTGCGGAACGGCCTGATTACCGTATCCTGAAAATAAATTACCGTCTTCTATATTAGGACCGCCTAACATCCCTCCGCCACTACAATAACCAAAAACTATGGCAGAACTAATATTATCAAACACTTTTGTGCCGGTGATGTCAGTGCCAAATTTATTACCATGTATTTTAAGGAAACAGTGTAATTGAATACTTAAGCCACCTGCAACTATATTATTGGCAAAATCAAACTCCTGCAAAAAAAAGCCTGTAGCTATAATACTTTGAGAAATACTCGGAGCGGGTATAACCTCTGTGCCAAGGTAATTGGTTCCGAACAGGTTGTTTTTAACAATTAATTTACCCGTATTATGTGGCTGGCCTCTGTTATCTTCCTGAAAAGCAGTTTGACCGTAAATAATATTTCCTTCCGCTTTAGTTTCACCGCCAAAAACCAGGTCCCGAACAGCGTCAAAAGCCATATTGCTTGGCTGGTCTCCAGATAAGCCATCGCTTAACAGGCCGCATATGTTGCTGCTAACCTTAATATTAGAAGAAACATAATCATCCGATAAATACTGAAATTCGGAATTTACACTTAATCCAATTAGGAAGGATTCAAATCTGTTGCCTTTTTCCGGGCTCCCGAAAACAAGATTGCTGCTCGAAGTAGCGAAAATTGCATAGCTGGGAGCGGTTAAAATAGGAAAAGCCGGCGTACCGATTTGTATCTTATCTCCGTAAAAATAAAGGCCATAAATTTCAATGTCTTTTTGTTGTTTAATATAAAATAAGGCCCATGGTGCTATGTTATTATAATAGCTCATCTCAAGCTTGACTTTTGCGTCTCCAACTCCAAATTTAGTGCCCGATTGCGTTGTGCCGTCAATTGAAAGATTTGAAGAGATCTCAGGTAGTGGAGATACTATAATTATCGTCCTCCCCGCTTCACTTAGGTCCGGTATGTTAAAATTGATATGATCTTTAACTGCACTACCATTAGCTGCTGCAAGTGTTAGAGCTTCGCGTAGGGTGCCCGGGCCGCTATCGGCATTGCTGGTAACTACAAAAGTATCTGCTAAAGCAAGGGTGCAAAAAAGTAATAAAAAGACAATTGATAGTAAAAATTTCTTAGCAGGCATATATCATATAGGGCATCCAAATGTATTTAAGGCAGCTGGCTTAACGTATAATAGTTACGTTGCCCGATAACAGATCGCAGGGGGTGTTTAGGTTAATGATGTAATAATAAACGCCTGCCGGTAGTTGAGTGGCTCCCTGCTTACCCTCAAAAGGGGTTGCGTACTGTTTTGATTCGAACACCTTTTGGCCGCCCCTTGTAAATACCTGCACCACACTACCCGGGAATTTCTCTAAACCGGTTATCTTCCAGTAATCGTTAACGCCATCCTGGTTAGGGGTAAACGCGTTGCCGAATTTTACATCAATCAAAATTACTTCTACGTGTACCCTGGTACGTGCACTTATGCATGTGCCTATGTTGTATGCTACATAATAGTCCCTTGTTTCGGTAACGTTTACATTGAACGAGCCTTTTGTATTGGTTTGTAAAGGCGTCGACGAATTGTTGGTGTCATATAACTTATAGGTACCCGCGGCAGGGTTTACCACAGCCAGGTTAACAGTTTCCGGCGAGCAGATCCTTTTATCGGTTAGCACCGGCGCCGGCGGGTCATAATGATGATTGCCAACTGCAATATGTTCTATAACAAGCGGTACAGCGC
Source organism: Mucilaginibacter sp. L294 (assembly GCF_001636615.1). Lineage (GTDB taxonomy): Bacteria > Bacteroidota > Bacteroidia > Sphingobacteriales > Sphingobacteriaceae > Mucilaginibacter. The sequence goes on from NZ_LGEK01000017.1 coordinate 133,102, forward strand.
ATGGGGTAGCATCGGTAACCACAAGGCGATAGGTGCTTTCGCCAATGCCATTTAAGGTTGGTGCGTTGCCGCCAACATCCTGCCCGGTTGCTTCGTTTGTCCATTTATAAGTATAAGGCTGTACCCCACCGGTTACGGCAATACCATCAATATGCCCAAGGTTTTGATCGCACTCATCCTGGGTAGCTACGGGGTTATTGTTATCTGCAAATGCAAGCAGCGGTGTTTTCTTCACCTCGAAAGGGCCAAGGGTTGAAGGGCAGCCGTATATATCAGTTACCATTACGCTGTAAAAACCAGGTGCCAGGTCTGTTACCTGATTGCTGTTGCCATTGCTTTGCGGTGTGTTATTCGCATCGATCCATTGAAATGATTGTGGTATTACATTCCCATTAAATTGCAGGTTAATACTGCCATTACTCAAATCGCAGGTAGCAGCAATAATATTTTGGCTGTAATTAAATGTTTCGGGAGGGAGGGCGTTAATCTGGAAGTAAGCATTTTGTTCGCAAACGTATTGTTGCCCATCAATCACTACCGTTCTTTTAGCATAAAGGCGGTAAGTGCCCGGGCTTAAATTACTGCGGTTAGGGTAATTGTTTAGTGTGGTAGGCATGGTGTTGCCGTTCGGGTCATACCATTGAACAATATCAAAATTACCGGTTATAATAACACCACTTATAGCGCCATTGTTATTCCCGCAGGTTGTAGGTGTTCTAAAGCCGCCCGATATAGTTATAGAGTTAACCTCCGGCACATAAAAGCTAACTCCAGGTACTGTATAAGGGCTGCACTGGCTTTGATCAGCTACTTCTAAAGTATACAGGCCGCTTACTACGCCTGTAAGGTCTTTATTAGTACCTACCACAACCCCTGCCTGGTTGCGCCATTTATAGGTAATAGGGCCAATGCCTGTATAATAAGTTATGCCGCTTATCGAGCCATTTTTTTCACCGCAACGTGCAGGTACCGCTGTGTAAGACGGATCATAATCAGGCCCCGGTTTTGGGGTGATAGTAAATGGCGCGGTTGTTACCGAGCAGCCGGCTTCATCAGATATGGTTAGGGTGTAGGTACCACCCGGGAGTACCCCCTGTTTGCTTGTTAATTTAACTTCACCGGCAGCGTTTTTCCAGGCAAAGGTAATATTGCCGGTACCACCCTGGAAGTTAACATCTACCGGGAAAAACTTTTGGCGACATTCCGGGGTAGGCGGGAGGATGTTTTGTATTTTAATCCGCTGGTCGTTTATAATAAAAAGCTTTGTGCTTTTTTGGCAGCCACCGGGATACTGAACGGTTAGCTGGTAGGTGCCGGGCTGTAGGTTAGCAATGTTTTTAGTGTCGGCTATAGGGGTTAATGAACCGTTTTGCTCTTTTTTGTCCCAGTGGAAAAGCAAACCGGTAAATGCCGGTTTTATGGTAACACTGCCTTTGTAATCGCAGGTAAATTGTTTAACCTCAATATCATTATCTTGTATCTCTAATGATGAGAATGGCGATGTGTTGTTATTACCATCTGTAGCGGTTGCAATAACAGGGCTGCTAATCGTTCCGCTGTATGTCCATTCTCCATTAGCATTAGAGTTTACTGTGGTGATATAGGTTTTGCCCTGGCAGTTGGTATAACCGCAGGCATCGGCATAAAATAATTCTATTTTTGAGTTCGGTGTGGCCAAACCGGCTACTTTGGTGCCGCTAAAATTAAGCACCTTTACAAAAGGAACTGTGTAATAATTTGTTGATACGCTTATACCATATTCTTTATTGCAAAATATGCTGTTGCGGCTTATTAAAGCATGGGCATCATTTAAGGCATCAATACCATAGCTGTTAAAGGCTATGATGTTTTTGGCGGCAGCAGCAGTGCCACCAATATTACCCGAGGCATTTGTACCCACCCTTATACCTGCGCCGTTGCCCAGGTCGGCGGTGCCGGTTTTATCGGTACCAATTTTATTGCCTTCTATTTCAAATGTGGCGTTATCAATATATATACCGTAGTAGCGTTGCCCCGATACGATGTTATCAGTGATCTTGGCAATAAGGCCGTTAGTGCCATCAATTAAAATACCATACATTTTGCCAAAAGTGGCAGCTACAAACAGCGGGATGTTTTTAAAATCGGCAGTGCCGGCAAAATTGGTACCTATTTTATTATTTTGAATGAGGAGCACATTAGTAGGTGATGCAAAATTATAAGTACGTGAAACAGCGATATTGGTAACATTTGCAGATATCACATTGCCCATATTGGCATTAAGCCCCCCTATTGTAGCATTTTGATTGACAGACAAGCTAATGCCATATATATTGCTGTTTGCGGTAAACCCATCATCCAGCAGGCCTATGATATTGCTTTGTATTTTAATTTCACTAACACCATTGTAGTAGTTGTTATAGGAATTTGTAATGGCATAGCTATTGCCGCTAATTACGTTTCCTTTACCGGGCGCTCCTATGGTGATAAACGAGGCATCCCCGGTAATAAAAATACCCGAATTTGCGTAGATACTGGGATTGTCAACCCTGGTTATTTTGTCAAAATTGCGAATGTATAGTCCATATATTTCAATGTTTTTTGCGGCCACATAACCATTATAAATATCACCATTGATATTTAAACCGTTAAAATTAGCGGGAGATGTTTCGGGCTCAATAACAACCTTAGCGTCGGATACGCCAAAAACAGCGCCTGCTTGCGTGGTGCCATCAATGATCAGGTTTGATGAAACATAAGGTAATTGTGTTTTTAACCTGATGATGCGATCTGATACCAGCGACCCAGGTAGAGCAAACCGGATAATATCCTGCGTGGCAATACCATTGGCTGCCGCATTGGTTAAGGCTTCGCGTAAAGTGCCCGGCCCGGCATCGGCATTACTGGTAACGGTGAACGTAGCACCGAAACACAAGTGAGCGCAGAATAATATTATCGTGATGAGTAGTAAAGGTTTCTTCAAAAGCATAAAAAATGAGTATCGTAAAGATATATATTTTCTAAGTAAAACCAGTGTCACTATCGTATTACCTGATTGTTATTCAACTGGTAAATTGTACCTTTGCACTAAATTTTAAGGGACACCCATTTTCAATGAAGCTGAACGTAGATTACCAGGAAAAATTCCAGCAAAGGCACATAGCGCCAAACCAGGCAGATACCGATAAAATGTTAAAAACTATCGGTGTAAATACGCTTGATGAATTGATAGACGAGACCGTACCGGCCAAAATACGATTGAAAAAACCACTGAATTTGCCGGCTGCAAAAAGCGAGTTTGATTATCTGAACACGCTTAAACAAACGGCTTCAAAAAACAAGGTGTTTAAATCATACATCGGCCAGGGTTATTATGATGTAATTGTACCGGGCGTTATACAGCGCAACATACTGGAAAACCCCGGATGGTACACCCAATACACCCCTTACCAGGCCGAAATTGCACAGGGCCGTTTACAGGCACTGTTAAACTTCCAAACCATGGTTATTGATTTAACCGGGATGGAAATAGCCAATGCATCGTTACTGGATGAAGGTACCGCCGCGGCCGAAGCGATGTTTATGCAGTACAGCTTACGCAAAAACAACACCGCTAATGTTTTCTTCGTATCCGAAGAAGTGTTCCCGCAAACTATTGATATTTTAAAAACCCGCAGCGAGCCTTATGGCATAAAACTGCAAATTGGCGACCACCGTACCGTACAATTAACCGACGATATGTTCGGTGCCATTGTACAATACCCTGCAGGTGAAGGCCAGGTTTATAACTATGCCGATTTTGCCAACGCACTGCATGCAAAAAATATAAAATTAACCGTTGTTGCCGATATTATGAGCCTTATCCTGTTAACCCCTCCGGGCGAATGGGGTGCGGATATTGTGGTGGGCAGCACCCAGCGCTTTGGCGTACCAATGGGTTTTGGCGGCCCGCATGCTGCATTTTTTGCAACTAAAGAAGAATACAAACGCTCTATCCCCGGCCGTATCATTGGTGTAACTATTGATAGCGCAGGTAACTATGCTTTGCGTATGGCATTGCAAACCCGCGAGCAGCACATCCGCAGGGATAAGGCAACCTCAAATATTTGTACCGCGCAGGCCTTACTGGCTATTATGGCCGGTATGTACGCCGTGTACCACGGCCCGCAAGGTTTAAAACTAATAGCCCAGCGCATCCACGGGTTAACCGTATTGCTGGCTAATTCTTTAAAAGAACTTGGTTACGAGCAATTGAACGATACTTACTTTGATACCCTGAAAGTTGAGCTTGGCGTTTTAGCGGGCCCGGTAAAATCAGAGGCGTTAAATAACGAACTTAACCTTAATTACAAAGGTACGGTAGCAACCATCTCTATTGATGAAACTACATCGCCGGAGGATATTAAAACCATCGTTCGTTTCTTCGCGAAGGTGAAAGGCAAAAACTTTGCTGATTCGAACTACGAAACACTTAAGAAAAGTGTAGAAGGTATTATCCCCGCCGAATTGCAGCGTACATCAGCCTACTTAACACACGGTTTGTTTAACTCGCACCATTCAGAACATGAAATGCTGCGTTACATCAAAGCGCTGGAGGCAAAAGATCTTTCGCTTTGCCACTCCATGATCGCTTTAGGGTCATGCACCATGAAACTGAACGCTACCACCGAAATGGTACCGGTTACCTGGGCCGAGTTTAGCAAGATGCACCCATTTGCACCAACCGACCAGGTTGGCGGCTACATGCAGCTGTTTGACGAACTGAACCGTTGGTTAAGCGAAATTACCGGCTTTGCAGCCATGAGCCTGCAGCCAAATGCAGGTGCACAGGGCGAATATGCGGGCTTAATGGTTATCCGCGCTTATCATAATGATAGGGGCGACCATCACCGTAACATTGCGCTGATCCCATCATCGGCACACGGAACCAACCCTGCATCGGCAGCTATGGCTGGGATGAAAATTGTGGTGGTGAAATGCGATGATAACGGTAACATTGATGTTGCCGATATGAAAGCCAAGGCCGAGCAATATAAAAATGAGTTATCATGCTTAATGGTAACCTACCCATCAACCCATGGTGTGTTCGAGGAATCTATCATCGAGATCTGCGAAATTATCCATGCGAATGGCGGCCAGGTTTATATGGATGGCGCTAACATGAACGCGCAGGTAGGCTTAACAAGTCCGGCCAATATTGGTGCCGATGTTTGTCACCTTAACTTACACAAAACCTTTTGTATACCACACGGTGGTGGTGGCCCGGGCATGGGCCCAATTGGTGTAGCTAAGCACTTGGTGCCTTACTTACCAGGTCACGCGGTGGTTGATATTGATAATGGCAAAGCTATCCACGCGGTATCTGCCGCGCCATGGGGCTCTGCATCAATCCTGATCATATCACACGCCTACATCGCTATGATGGGTGGCGACGGTTTAACCAATGCTACCCGTTATGCTATACTGAATGCCAACTATATTAAAACACGCTTAAAAGATCATTACAACGTATTGTACACCGGCGCTAAAGGCCGTTGCGCGCACGAGATGATCCTGGATTGCCGTTCGTTTAAAACATTTGGCGTTGAGGTTACCGATATTGCCAAACGTTTAATGGATTATGGTTTCCACGCGCCAACGGTATCGTTCCCGGTTGCGGGTACGGTGATGATTGAGCCAACCGAATCTGAACCAAAGCACGAGCTTGACCGTTTCTGCGATGCCATGATCTCTATCCGCCATGAAATTGAGGATGTAGCGAATGGCGTGTCAGACAAAACGGATAACCCGTTAAAGAACGCGCCACACACCGCAGCTGTAATTACCGGCAACGAGTGGGAGCACCCATACACCCGCCAAAAAGCGGCTTACCCGCTGCCTTATGTTGCGCAGTTTAAATTCTGGCCGTCTGTTGGCAGGGTTAATGATACCTATGGCGACCGGACGCTGATCTGTTCATGCCCGCCGCTAACCGATTACGAGTTTGAAGAAAGCGAAGTAACCACACCCGAATACGGAACATGATTGTAATGTGTCCCGGTAGCTATCGGGATGCAGATAAAATAACTAAATTGAGGCTCCTTATTTGAGGGGCCTTTTTTATGGAAGCAGCTATGACAGGCAAAGACAGGAGGATTTTAATGGATGAGGCGATTAAGAATATTGTTATTCCCTTTTTAAGAGCGGAGGGGTTTAAAGGTTCATACCCCCATTTTACGCGGGTTAAACATGATCGAATTAATTTATTGACATTTCAATTTAGTTTGTATTCATCCAAATTTGTAGTGGAGATAGCAAACTGTCCGAGTACTGGCTCTATCGTAACGGGAAAGCAAATTGAGCCTTCAAAATGTCGGGTTCATTATGAAGGTAAGCGCCTAAGAATAGGTAGTATTAAAAATAAAACGGATTATTGGTTTGATTTTAATAAGGAGATTCTATTTTCTAATATTTATAAGAAGAGGGCAAAAGAGATTATTGCGCTTTGGCCCGAGGCAGAAAAATGGTGGATGGAAGATTCTCGTGCGTAACGTATCCAGCAAGTGCCAGGATAGAAGCCTTTGCCATGTATTCAAAACATATACGATATCTGTCCTCACTATTGTTGGTGAGGATACCAACAGCAGTGGAAATATAAACGATTTGTCATGCTGAACGCAGTGAAGCATCTATTAGTGAACTGTGCACAACCGCTTGCATGGCGGCAATTAGATTCTTCGCGCTTGCTCAGAATGACAAGGTGCCCTTCCCGCCCATGTTGATAATGTCAACAACAAGCCGGGATGCATTAATCGGCAACTTGCTTAATAAATTTACCTGCTGAGGTGTACCATAACGTAGCATCGGGTGCTCCGTCCAAACCAATTTTATAGGTTATAACGCCTGATGTATTTATCCACGTTACATCATCGATTGTTGCTTTAGGATATTTAGCGTTAATGTTTGCAGTTATTGCCTGCGGTAGAGAAGAGTTAGGAATATCCTTTTCAAAGGAAATAACTTTACCAGAAGGGGTATACGTTGCTTTGTGATCAACAGAACCCATATCAAAAGAGACTTTATAATTAGATCCGGATTTTTTCCAGTCAATATCGCTCGCCGAGGCATACTGTTTATTAAAGGCCGCTTTAACGGCAGACGGGACGTTTCTTGATTTTATATCCTGTGCATTGATTAATACAACAACTCCCAATAGAAAGCAAATTGTTAAAAATAATTTTTTGTAGTTCATTCATTTATAACATCTTGCTTTAAATAAGGTTTGCCTGTGGGTTACATTACGGTAGTGAAGGCCCTTCCCGCCCTTGTTGGTGTTGTCACCAACAAGCCGCCATGCATAAACTATTTGTATCAATTATGCTACTATGTAACACAAACGGGCCAATTCCCGTAAACAAAATTACCTTAGCCGAATAAGAACTATAATGTTGTTATTTGCGTAATTAAATGTAATTGTAGGTTTAACAGTTGCGTATAGATAACTTTACAAAAAAAATAGCGTTACAACTTGTAGGAATATAACCTTTTAGTTTGCATTTCCGTATAAATAGATATGAGCCCTAATAACGACAAGACAGTAAGCGTTTTATTGGTTGACGACGACGAAATAAACAACTTTATATCTATAAAGCTGATCAAGAAGGCTTTGACCAATTCTGATATTATGGCATGCCTTAACGGCAAATTTGCGATAGACCAACTGGCTGATATACAGCGTAAAGATCCTGAAAAGCTGCCCGATTATATCCTGCTGGATATTAATATGCCTATTATGAACGGTTGGGAATTTTTAGATGAATATAAGCGCCTAAACCTCGATCCGCTTGGCAAAAGCAAGATCTATATTATCTCTTCATCGGTATTTAGTAATGATATTAACAAGGCGCGTTCATACCCGCTTGTTAAAGATTTTATCTCAAAACCGCTTAACGTAGAAAAAATTAAAGAACTTTTTGGCGTATCATCAAACTAAACAGCGGTTACGGTAAACACTTCGTCCTGGTAGTTAACTGTGCCTATGGCTGTTGCCCTTGCGTGGTAAAATAAACATATATCTCCTTCTGCTGCCGCTTTTTTGCCGTATTGTATGCGCAGCTCGGCAGAGCGGTGCCCGTCATAATCATACTTAGCTACAAATTTTCTGATCAATTGCTCGGGCTCGGGCAGTTCATCGCCCCCAAAAAACACTTTTTGCCCTTCCAGGTCTATCCAAAACACCTGGTGAAATTTACTGTGGCCAGATGATAGCTCATATTTAATGCCCGGCTTATATTCGCCGCTGCCTTCCACAAAATCAATTTTGGCGCTGGCCTGTAATGCCTCAAATATTTCTTTATGGTAGGATGTTGAAGCGCCCGAGAGGCCAAACGTAAATTCATCGCGCTGTATAACATGTGTTGCCTGCGGGAAACTGGGTTCCAGTTTGCCGTTACGCTCAACCACCAGGCCACCCGAGTGGTCATAGTGCAGGTGCGACATCAAAACCAGGGTAACATCTTCCGGCTCGAAACCGGCATTGCGGATGTGCTGGTGCAAAAGCAGCTCATCGCGGGTGTCTTTATAACCAAGGCCGGCATCAAGCACCATCAGGTCATCGGCCGTTTTTATCAGGAACGGATTAACATGGATGAACAGCGAGCCGGGGCGGTCTCTTTTACTATCAGTTTCGGGATTAAAGGGGATGAATTTTTTAGTGGCATCAACCGAGTATGAGCCTTCGCCCAACGCAAAAATTTCCATAGCGTAATGTTTGTACAAATATAAGGTGCAGGAATTTAAAGCAGGAACATTGCGTCAGAAATGACATTAGCTGTAACGTTTGATATTAGTTTTCGTCTATTATTTAATCACAGAGAGCACGAAGTTTACACAGAGGTAGCAGAGATTACCTCACCTTTAGTAAGTAAGAACTCTGTGAACTTTGTGATTTTTCTTTGTGCTCTCTGTGGTTAATTTGAAAATATTTTAAATTAAATTTTGATATACGAAAACTATCGTACATATTTGTACGAAGAAATTCGTATAACTTTTATAACATGGATTTGAAACCGACAGAAAGCGAACTTGAGATATTACAAGTGATTTGGAAAAAGGGGCAGTGCAGCGTTCGTGATGTGCATGAGGAATTGTCAAAAAATAAGGATTCGGGCTATACCACCACCCTTAAACTGATGCAGATAATGCACGAAAAAGGTTTGGTTGAGCGCGATACCAATGCTAAAACACACTTGTACAAAGCGCTGATCAGCCGTGCGCAGGCACAGCAGGGCGCGCTTGATAAAATTATATCAACCGTGTTTAAAGGGTCAACGTCTGACCTGGTGATACAGGCCCTGGGCCAGCACCGCGCATCAAAAGATGAAATAGACGCGATAAAAAGTTTTTTAGACCAGTTTGAGAATAGAGATTAGGATTGGAAATTAGTGGTTTAGGTTAGAGTTTAAAGTTTAGGACTTAGGATTTAGAACTTAGAATTTCAATAAAATGGAAAACATGCTATACAACATCAGCCAGGTTTTAGGGATAACCATCATCCACTCATTGTGGCAGGGCTTGCTTATTTATTTCCTGCTAAGGGTTGTGCTGCTGTTTACAGCGGGGTTCCCGGCTTCTAAAAAATATTTATTGGCAGTAAGCAGCCTTTTAGCCATAACAGGCTGGTTTGTTTACACGCTGATAAACGAAATACAGATATACGATTGGCTGGCGAAGCCATCAACCCTGGCTAATATGCCGCTGGTGCTTGAGCTGCCCGCCAATATGCGCCACTTTAATGATGCTACCATACGTTATTATTATAGTATTGAAAAATACCTGCCATATGTTACTGCTGTGTATGTTTTAGGTTTAATGCTAAACATGGCAAGGGTTGTACTGGCCCACAGAAAGATCCGTACCATTAAGCGTACCATGAGCCTGGGGATACAGCTGCAACAGCAAATAGGCAATTTTGCAAAAAAACTAAATATCACCCAAAAAGTAAGGGTTGGCTTTAGCCAGATGGTTGATGTACCCTGCATTGTGGGCTTTTTAAAGCCGGTGATACTTTTGCCCATAACCTTATCTACCTACCTGGAAGCCGAAGAAATTGAAGCCATATTAATGCACGAACTGGCTCATATTAAACGTAACGACTACATTATTAACCTGCTGCAGCAAGTTATAACCACGTTGTTATTCTTTAATCCGTGCGTGTTACTTATCAATAAAATAATAGGGGAAGAACGTGAAAACAGCTGCGACGATTTAGTTGTAGACAGCACCCAAGCCCCCATTGTGTATGCAAAAGCTTTATTCAAATTAGAGCAAAACCGCCAAAACGAGTTGCAGTTAGCGTTGGCTGTAACAGGTAAAAAGTATCAATTATTAAACCGAATCGAAAGGATCATGAAAACAAAAAAACAAATGCCAAGCATCCGGCCAACATTAGTGGCCATGCTTATATTAACGATAGGCGTAAGCAGTTTAGCCCTGCTTAACCCCGAAATAGCGCAGGGTAAAATATCTGTAAAAGCAATAACCCCCGAAGTAATAAAAGGCTTTATTACCGATACCATCCCGGCAAAAAAAGCTGTAAAAGCAAAAAGGAATGCCGAAAAAGCAGCGATCAAAAGCCAGGCATCAACTAAGGCAAAAATAAAAGCAGAAATTGCCAACGAAAGGGCCAACGGCAAAAGCACATATAGTTACAGTTATAACGATGGTTATCGTTATAACGTAGGGATGAACGACCCGCAATTAGAAAAACTAAGCAAAGAGGTTGAACGCCATGGTGATGCTATTGGCAAGTATTACGATAGTCCCGAGTTTAAAGCCAAAAGCGAAGAAATGGATAAGCTTGGTAAACAAATAGATGCCTTTTATAATAGCCCTGAAATAAAACAAGCAACCGCCAACCAGGAAAAGGCTGCTGCCGAATATGAGAAGAGTTGGGGCGGAAGAAGCGCGGATATGGAGAAGACCGGCAAACAAATGGAGGGTTTAGGTAAACAAATAGAAACTTATTTTAATACCCCTGAGTTTAAAGCGGTAAATGATAAGCTGAAGAAAAAATATAATATAAGCTACGATGGTTATAATGATAGCCGCAGTGAAAATTATAAGAAATACCAAGCCGAATTAGATCAAAACTTATCGCCGGAAATAAAGGAAACAACAGCCCAAATGAGAAAATTGGGCGAGCAGATGCGTGGCTTAAGCAATAGCCCCGATGCGGTTAAACAACGTGATGAAATGCGTGCCGCCGGCGAAAACATGCGCAAAGCGTATAACAACCCCGATATTAAAGCAACGCAGGAAAGAATGCGTAAGATTGGGCAGGAGATGCGCGATTATACCGCTAACCCGGATATGAAGAGAGAAAAGGATGAGCTACGTGCAGCTTCGGATAGGTTAAGGGCTTATACTCAATCGCCAGAGTTTAAAAAGAAGTTAGCCGAGTTCAGGAAAACTCATCCGTCTAACGTTTATTACTGGGATAACAAGGATGCACAGGAGTATGTAGAAAAACCACAGGCACCTGAGAAACCCGAAGCACCGGAAAAACCTGAGAACAATTAGTATTTGGAGAATGGTTGATTAAGTGAGGAGTGAATGGGTTAGAACCGTTCACCTCCCGATAGCTATCGGGACAACTTAATCAACCATTCCTCAATGCAAATCCTATTAAAATTAGTAATTTAGTATCCTCAAAAAAGGGATACTTTTTTTATGCTTCAAAAGTTAACCATACAAAATTACGCGCTGATAGATAACCTCGAGATCAACCTTGATAAGGGACTGAATATACTTACCGGTGAAACTGGCGCGGGTAAATCGATCATTTTAGGGGCTTTGTCGCTCATACTGGGGCAGCGCGCAGAAAGCCGTTACTTTTTTAATCAGCAAAAAAAATGTGTGATAGAAGGCTCATTCAAAGTTGCCGGTTTTCATCTGAAAAACTTTTTTGAGGATAACGACCTGGATTACGAAGGCGAAACCGTTTTACGCCGCGAGATCTCGGCCGATGGTAAATCGCGCGCGTTTGTGAACGATACCCCTGTTAACCTTACCCAGATCAAAAACCTGGGCGAAAAGCTGATAGATATCCACTCACAACATGCCACCCGCGAAATTAACGACCCGGAGTTTCAACTGCTGGTGGTTGATGGCGTTGCCGGGCACCACGAGTTACTGCGCAGCTATCAAACCAAATACCGGGCGTATAAAAAATCGCTTAAGCAGCTTGATGAGCTGATAGCACAAAACGATAAAGCCAAAGCCGACCTGGATTACTATCAGTTTCAGTTTGATGAGCTGGAAAAGGCAGGTATAGCTGCCGATGAGCAGGAGGGACTTGAAAAAGAGCTGGCAACCCTTAACAACGCCGAAGAAATAAAACGGAATCTGCTGGGCGCACATTACCTGATGCATGGGGGCGAAACATCTGCCATTATACAACTGCGCGAGGCTGGGCAACAACTCTCTACCATAGAAATGTATAACCCCGATGTAGAAGAGCTGCACGAGCGCTTAAAAAGCACCCTTATCGAACTAAAGGATATAGCCGCCGAACTGGAGAATATAGAACAGCGCACTTTTACCAATGAGCCCCGTGCCGAAGAGGTTAATACCCGTTTAAGCTTGTTATACAACCTGCAAAAAAAGCACAGGGTAAACGGCAACGCTGAGTTGCTGGCTATCCAGGAAGATCTGTCGGACAAGATACAGCAGGCCGTGTTTGGCGATGAGGCTGTTGAGAAACTACAGAAACAGATCAACGCAGATAAACAGGAACTGGAAGGCATCGCCCATGAATTATCTGCCAATCGCAAAAAAGCTATACCTGTAATACAGCAAAAAGTATTAGCCAACCTAACCGAAATGGGTATGGGTAATTCTGCCTTAGAGATAGAGCAATCCTCACTGGCTGATTTGGGCGCTAACGGTATTGATACCATCCGCTTTATGTTCTCGGCCAACAAAGGCCATGCCCTGGCGGATATGAGCAAGGTAGCATCGGGTGGCGAGTTGAGCAGGCTGATGCTGAGCATCAAATCTATCATAGCTGAATACACCGCCTTGCCAACCATTATTTTTGATGAGATCGATACAGGCGTAAGCGGGGAGGTTGCTAATAAGGTGGGGCAGGTAATGGAGCGCCTGTCGCAAAACCTGCAGGTAATAACCATAACCCACCTGCCGCAAATTGCCGGTAAAGGCAAAAGCCATTACTTTGTGTATAAAGACGATACCGAATCGGTCACTAAAACCCGCATTAAAAAATTGAGCGATAACGAACGTGTGCAGGAAATAGCCAAAATGCTAAGCGGCGACAGCCCCGGCGAAAGCGCATTGCAAAACGCAAGGGAGTTACTGGGCGTTTAATATTGCTGCCGCATCAAATTCTGAAACACATTATATTATGAAAAATAAATTTCACCTGCCAACATTTTTGGTTACTTCGTTATGTTTCTTATTGTTGTTTTCAGTAGGCTTTATTGTAATTCCTCAGGATAAAGGCTACATACTTGAGCATGAAAACAACATTGCAACTGAGGATGCAGGGCCGCATAACGGAGGGGGCAAAACAACAGCCTACCCCTTTTTTAAAGATTTTAAAGATACCAGGTTGGTGTTCCGTAAACGTGTGCTGCACCCCGGTTCGTCAATAGGTTATCATTTACATAATGAGCAGGAGATATATTATATAATAAATGGTAACGGTAAGTTAGATATGAACGGTAAAGTAATACCCGTAAGCGCAGGTGATGCTTTGTTAACCCTGCCGGGTAGTTCGCATGGGTTAAAGCCTGCAGGAAACGAAGATTTGACGGTGTTGATTGCCTATAGAAATAATTGACAGCTTAATGTATCATTTTATACTAAGAATATTTATATAACTTTGCCCCACTTATAAAACTAAAAACAATGGCTTACAATTTATTAAAAGGTAAAAAGGGAATTATTTTTGGTGCGCTTAATGAGCAATCTATAGCCTGGAAAGTGGCACAACGCTGCCACGAAGAAGGTGCCGAAATAGTTTTAACCAACTCGCCGCTGGCATTGCGCATGGGCGAACTGAATAAACTTGCAGAGGAATGTAATGCCCCTGTTATCCCGGCTGATGTAACCAGCAATGAGGATGTTACCAACCTGTTCACCAAAAGCATAGAGCATTTTGGCGGTGGTGTTGATTTTGTGCTACACTCGATAGGTATGAGCGTAAACGTGCGCAAAGGCATCCACTATACCGAAAACAATTATGATTTTACCCACAAAGGGCTTGATATATCTGCACTGAGTTTTCACCGTGTATTACAAACAGCCATGAAGCTGGATGCTATAAACGAGTGGGGATCGGTAGTGGCCTTAACTTACATTGCTGCACAGCGTGTATTCCCTGATTATAATGATATGGCCGATAATAAGGCTTACCTGGAGAGCATAGCCCGTAATTTTGGCTACCAGTACGGCGTTAAAAAACACGTGCGTATCAACACCGTATCGCAATCGCCAACACGTACTACTGCGGGTAGCGGTGTAAAAGGTTTCGATGGCTTTGTTAACTATGCAGAAAAGATGAGTCCGCTGGGTAATGCTGATGCTAACCAGTGTGCTGATTATTGCGTAAGCTTATTTAGCGACCTTACCAAAATGGTTACCATGCAGAATTTATTTCACGATGGTGGCTTCTCTTTCACCGGTGTAACTGCTGCCGTGATAGAGCAAATGGAGAAATAAGAGAAATTATACATAACAAAAAAAGGCCTTCGGATATCCGAAGGCCTTTTGCGTTGATTAATCTTTTAGTCTATCAAAACAATCTTCAAACTAAGGGTTGGTGGTTTTGGAGTTACAGAATTGCCATCACTATTTTGTGCGTCTAAGTAAACATGGCCGCCTGTGTAGGTAAAACGGTAAGAAATACCGCCATATACCGAAGGTAAGGCTTCATATTCGCCATTTCCAAGGTCGTTATAAACAAGTACTGCACCGCTACGGTCATAATAGTCATCAATTTCTGGTACAGAAACATCGGCAGAATAAGTCAAACCGCCATCGGTTGTAGTCCAATTGTTGGCTTTAGCGAAGATTGGTAATGCGCCGGGCGCAACAACCGTTTCTTTTTTACATGATGCGGCTGTCAGCGCAATAATTGACACGCATAGGATAGATAATAATTTTTTCATATGTGATTTGTTTTTTGGCCATAAACCGGTTATGACAACTATCATAACGGTTAAATAACGCGTTTATGTATATAAGAACAAATATCATGCAAAAGGTTTAACTAACTAATTTATTAGTTGAATTTATTTTTGATGAAACGTTGCTATCGCTTACCTGCCTGGTTCAAATTACTACCACATCATATCGATCAGGATATAGAGGATAGTAATTACGGGCAATAGGGAGCTTTGATTTTATTAACGAAAACATCTTTTTTGATATCCACGGCACTATTTTAAACCCTACAGGCGCCCTTTTCAGGTATAAATGGGGAGCCAGCCGCGTGGCAGAATTATTACCAATTGATTATTTGCCACCAATAAGGGAAGAAAAAGCCCGAAAGCTTATGGTTAGTTTTTAAGACAAAAATGCTGTCTCTTAAAGCCCGCTTACATTTTGCAAGCGGGCTTTTTATTTATTTAAAAGAGTTGTTACTTCTGTTCTTCCTCTTCTTTTGGTTTTGCGTCGTCATTCTTTTTGTCAACAACCTTTATTTCGTTGGCCTCTTTGTCAAAGTCAACCATCAGGGTATCGCCTTCGGTCAATTCACCTTTCAATATTTCTTCGGCAATTGGGTCTTCCAGGTATTTCTGGATGGCGCGTTTAAGCGGCCTTGCACCAAACTGCGAATCGTAACCCTTTTCGGCAATGAACTCTTTGGCAGCTAAAGTAAGCTCTATTTTGTAACCAAGGCTGTTTACACGGCCAAACAAGAAACCTAATTCGATATCGATGATCTTGAAGATCTCGTCTTTACCTAATGAGTTAAACACAATAACATCATCAATACGGTTCAAAAACTCAGGGGCGAAAGCGCGTTTTAAAGCGTTCTCTATCACACCACGGGAGTGTGAATCGGCCTGTGTTGTTTTCGCGCTGGTGCTGAAACCTACACCCTGGCCAAAGTCTTTCAACTGGCGTGCGCCGATGTTGGATGTCATGATGATGATGGTGTTCCTGAAATCAACCTTGCGGCCTAATGAATCAGTCAGCTGGCC
Organism: Mucilaginibacter sp. L294; assembly: GCF_001636615.1. Taxonomy (GTDB): domain Bacteria; phylum Bacteroidota; class Bacteroidia; order Sphingobacteriales; family Sphingobacteriaceae; genus Mucilaginibacter. Next base: position 149,289 of record NZ_LGEK01000017.1, read on the forward strand.
TTCATCCAATACCTGCAGCAGTATGTTAAATACATCCGGGTGGGCTTTCTCAATCTCATCCAGCAATACTACAGCATATGGTTTGCGGCGTACCTTTTCGGTCAATTGTCCGCCTTCTTCATAACCAACATAGCCCGGAGGCGCACCCACTAAACGTGATACCGCGAATTTCTCCATGTACTCGCTCATATCAATCTGTATCAGCGCGTCTTCGGTATCAAACATAAAGCGTGCAAGCTCTTTAGCCAATTCGGTTTTACCCACGCCGGTAGGGCCCAGGAATATGAACGAGCCGATAGGCTTTTTAGGATCTTTCAATCCCGCACGGGTACGTTGTATGGCACGGGTAAGCTTTTTAATAGCCTCTTCCTGGCCTATGATCTTGGTGCCGATGGTTTCGCCCATAGCAAGCAGCTTAGCGCTGTCTGCCTGGCCAACACGCTGTACCGGGATGCCGGTCATCATGCTTACCACTTCGGCAACATTATCTTCTGTTACCGTGTAACGTTTTGATTTTGTTTCGGCTTCCCAAAGCGCTTTGGCCTGGTCAAGCTCTTCAAGCAAATGTTTCTCGGTATCGCGCAATTTGGCCGCTTCCTCATATTTCTGGCTGCGAACCACTTTGTTCTTCTCGATCTTGATCTGCTCAATTTTTTGCTCAATATCCAAAATTTCCTGCGGAACGTGGATATTGGTCAAATGCACACGCGAGCCTGATTCGTCCAAAGCATCAATAGCCTTGTCCGGTAAAAAGCGATCAGTGATATATCTTGTAGTTAAAGTAACACAAGCCTGTATAGCCTCGTCGGTATAAGTTACACCGTGGTGCTCTTCGTATTTATCTTTGATACGGGTTAATATCTCAACTGTTTCATCAGGAGTGGCCGGTTCAACCATTACCTTTTGGAAACGGCGGTCTAAAGCGCCATCTTTTTCGATGTACTGGCGATATTCATCTAATGTTGTTGCGCCAATGCACTGGATCTCGCCACGTGCCAAAGCCGGTTTAAACATATTTGATGCATCAAGCGAGCCCGATGCGCCGCCTGCGCCAACTATAGTATGTATCTCATCAATAAATAAAATTACATCCGGCGATTTTTCAAGCTCGTTCATCACGGCTTTCATCCGCTCTTCAAACTGGCCGCGGTATTTTGTACCTGCCACTAATGAGGCAAGGTCTAAAGTAACTACGCGTTTGTTAAACAATACACGCGATACCTTACGCTGTACAATACGCAATGCCAAACCTTCGGCAATGGCGCTTTTACCAACGCCCGGTTCACCTATCAGGATAGGGTTGTTCTTTTTACGGCGGGATAATATTTGTGATACACGTTCAATTTCTTTTTCGCGGCCTACAATAGGGTCAAGCTTGCCTTCTTCGGCAGCTTTTGTCAGGTCGCGGCCAAAATTGTCAAGTACCGGTGTTTTCGATTTTATATCAGAAACTTTTTTAGGCTGAGTGAATGAGTCGTCTTCTTTAAAGTCGTCATCGCCACCTGTTGATGAGCCCGGCATTTCGTCGGTAACATCGTTTTTGTTGGCTTCCACTTCGCTTTTAAATACTTCGTAGTTAACATTAAACTGCATCAGTATCTGCGAAGCAATGTTATCCTCATCGCGCAGGATAGACAAAAGCAAATGCTCGGTGCCTATTACATCGCTTTTAAAGATCTTAGCTTCAAGATAGGTTATCTTTAAAACCTTTTCGGCTTGTTTGGTTAACGGGATACTGCCAATATGTACATTAGTGCCAATTGTTCCTTTTACAGCATCCTCAACAGCACGGCGTAGTTTAGCGGTATCAACGGTTAGCCCTTTCAATAGTTTAATTGCCACACCATCGCCATCGCGAATAAGGCCAAGTAAAAGGTGTTCAGTCCCAATATAATCATGGCCAAGGCGCAACGCCTCCTCCCTGCTGTACTGTATCACATCCTTAACCCGTGGCGAAAATTTAGCTTCCATATATACCTTTCTGATTATGATCGTCCTAATCTATAAATTTGTTTTTATCTGTCAAGGCGATTGTAAGAACATTTATCAACAATATTGCCAACTTTTTAGCTTTAGCGGTAAGAGACAATTTAATGATATACGGCCTGTTAAAATAAAACCAAAAGAGCCGGGATTTTATCCCTGAAACCCACAAAACGCCTTGAGTACTAATATTAAATGGTTAAACTGTTATTATTTGATATGATGATCATCAAATAGTTTAACCCGGTTACGAGTTATATTAAACTAATATAACAAAGCAGGGCAAATAGTCACTTTATATATGACAATACGGCATGCCTGGTGGAAAGGTTTGCTGCAAATACCCGCGCCTTTAACAAACCAAGCGATTTACATTGAAAGATACAAATTAAGTGATGAAATAGTGGTGAAATTTATCCACCAATCCACATTTCAAGTTATATATTTGCTCTCCCTAAGTAGAAATACGTAAATTTTATGGCAGACGAGAAGATCATATTTTCAATGGCAGGGGTAAGCAAAGTTTACCCACCTCAAAAAACAGTATTAAAAAACATTTACCTGTCGTTTTTTTACGGCGCTAAAATTGGCGTTATCGGTTTAAACGGCTCTGGTAAATCATCATTGTTGAAAATTATTGCAGGCATTGATAAGACCAATATTGGCGAAGTGGTGTTTTCGCCGGGTTACACCGTTGGCTACCTGAGCCAGGAGCCCGAGCTTGACCCCGACAAAACCGTTAAGGAAATTGTTGAGGAAGGCGTTGCCGCTACCACCGCGCTTTTAAAGGAATACGAAGAGATAAACGAGAAATTCGGTTTAGAAGAATACTACGGCGATGCCGATAAAATGGATAAGCTGATGGCCCGCCAGGGCGAATTGCAGGATCAGATTGATGCTGTAAACGCGTGGGAGCTTGATGTAAAGCTGGAACGTGCTATGGATGCCCTGCGCTGCCCCGAGCCGGATACCAAAATTTCGGTACTATCGGGTGGTGAACGCCGCCGCGTGGCTTTATGCCGCTTGCTTTTACAGGAGCCCGATGTTTTATTGCTGGATGAGCCTACCAACCACCTGGATGCCGAATCTATCGACTGGCTGGAGCAGCACCTTAAACAATATAAAGGGACTGTTATTGCCGTAACGCACGACAGGTATTTCCTGGATAACGTTGCCGGCTGGATCCTGGAGCTTGACCGTGGCGAAGGTTTACCGTGGAAGGGGAATTACTCCTCATGGTTGGATCAAAAATCAAAACGATTAGCGCAGGAAGATAAAACCGAAAGCAAACGCCAGAAAACTTTGGAGCGCGAGCTGGAGTGGGTGCGTATGGGGGCTAAAGGCCGCCATGCCAAATCAAAAGCGCGTTTATCAAACTACGATAAATTAGCATCCGAAGAAACCAAGGAAAGGGAAGAAAAACTGGAGTTGTTCATTCCGCCGGGCCCGCGTTTGGGTAATATCGTTATCGAGGCAAACGGCGTTACCAAAGCTTATGGCGATAAGGTATTGTTCGAGAACCTTAACTTCTCGTTACCTCCGGCAGGTATAGTTGGTATTATTGGCCCCAATGGGGCGGGTAAAACTACGCTGTTCCGCCTAATTACCGGGCAGGACCAGCCGGATGCGGGTACTTTCCGTGTAGGGGATACCGTTGCGCTTGGTTATGTTGACCAGTTACATGATGACCTTGACCCTAACAAATCCGTTTGGGAGAACGTAACCGATGGATTGGATAATATTATGGTAGGTAACCGCCCGTTAAACTCGCGCGCTTATGTATCAAAATTCAACTTTAACGGTGCCGATCAGCAGAAAAAAGTAGGCGTGCTATCAGGCGGTGAGCGTAACCGTGTGCATTTGGCTATTACGCTTAAAAAAGGATCGAACGTATTACTGCTGGATGAGCCAACGAATGATATCGACGTAAATACCTTGCGTTCGTTAGAAGAAGCTTTAGAAAACTTTGGTGGCTGTGCGGTAATTATCAGTCACGACCGCTGGTTCCTGGATAGGGTTTGTACCCACATCCTGGCGTTTGAGGGTAACTCGCAGGTTTACTTCTTTGAGGGTAACTACAGCGATTACGAAGAGAACTATAAAAAACGAGTTGGCGATGTAACACCAAAAAGGTTGAAGTATAAAAAGCTGACGGTGTAAATTAGAATCAGGAGACAAGATAGAAAAGCCCGGGTGTGATAGCAGCCGGGCTTTCTTGTTTCCACACAACCCGCGCGTCATTGCGAGGTACGAAGCAATCTCTTTGGGACAATTATACGCCTTGCATAAACGAATAACTTAAAGAGATTGCCACGCTATCGCTCGCAATGACGAGTGGTTAAATTTTCAATGCCGGATACTTCTTTTTATAAGTCTTAAACGCTATCCAAATCCCCGCACCGGCCAGTATTAATACCCAAAGGTTTGCCAGGCCAAGTATCAGTTCGGTAAATAGGAACCAACCATTGCTCAGCGCCATCAGTAGCCTGTTAAAGAAAGGCATTTTATATGCCGATGGATCATCGTTAGCAATGCGCTCTTTATAAATGGTATTGCTTTGGTAAAAGTTAAGGCTAACTACGCTAAAGTTTACCGCTTCGTCAATTTTTTGATTGTTAATCTGTCCATCAATCATGTCATCTTTTAACCACAATACCGCTTCGGGGTCTTTGATTTTTATTTTGCCTGTTTTTTGCTGGGCAACCATTTCGCGGCGGTTCTTTAGTTTTAGCTTCGCTGATAGGTAGTCGAGCGATTTATCCTCGATATCCATCTTGCGCGCTGTAACATAGATGCCCATGTGGCTAACATGGTTCATAAAATCTTCCAGCTTTTCTGAAGGGATTTTCACCGTCATATCGGCAGTAGTGTTAAATGCTGATACCCGCATCACCGAATCATTATTCAGTCTGATATCCTCGCTTCGCTCAATTGATGACCCCATCTGGTGATGTATCACCAGGCCATTTAATTTAGCTGTGATATGAGAAATAGAATCGCCGGTTTGCTGAACGTTTTTTACCTTAAAGCTCATGTCGGCAGTTTTTACCAATTTAGGTTTGGCATTGGCCGCGGTGTCGCTTGCGCTGCTAACGCCTGCTGTATCGGCACTGCTACTGTTGTTTGCGATTTCATAACTACCATTCCTGCCTTTGCAGGCTGCGAGCAAGGCTATGCCTGCTATCGCGATAAAGATCTTTGTTTTCATAATTGTTGATTTATTGGTTTAGTATTGATACCAACCATAAACCAATAGTAACCCTGTTAATTTTTGATAATCAAAATGTTACAATGAGAGAGAAAGAGAAGCAGGACGATAACAAGTGGTAGTAGTAATTCCATAAGCATTGGTAGCACCAACAATACAACTGGATATGGGTTTACAGGAATGCCCATTATTTCAAATGCAAAATCTCACTATGTTATTAATCTGTCCCGAAGCATCAATAAGACATTATAAATAATTGTTACTTTAACGGGAGGGCGCGGGTGACCCGTCAACTGGCGCGGATTCTGCAAATTATGGCGATACGGGATAGGTTCTGATGGAAAAATATGGAGAGCCGATTCTTATACAAAGAGCTATTTTAGGTTGGGGGTCTTATGAATATTATAGCTTTCCTCAACCATTGCAAGGGGCTTTGGATGAATTTAGAATTTACAAAAGATGCCTCACGAAAATGGAAGCAGCAATAAATTTCAACTCGGGAACGGGCAATAATCCCAGCGAGACAGAGCATTTGGTTTGTTGGTTCCAATTTGAAGAGTTTGAAACCTTGGATTTTTCATCTGAACAAAACGACAGTAATATGCAACTCGGTATTCGCGATATGAGCGGGAATAATAATCATCTATTACCAGTAGGTGGTATTATTACAGATGCTAATGCTCCTGGTTATGTATTACAGCGTTTTTAAATATGTTATCCTTTTGGAAGCTTTTAAACATGGTTGTTCTATTAGCAGATAAAAAAAGTAGGAAAACAAAATGCTGACAAAAAATCCGACAAAAAATTCAACTCCTTTAAATAGAATTGTTTTAGGCCATAAGGTTCCGAGATACACAACCGTTCGGCTTCCAACAATGTCATGAGTTAAATAAAGGGAAAAGGAAATTTTTGAAAGGAAGCTAATTATAATATTTGCCTTTAAAGGTAGCATAAGGATGGATAGTGCTATTGAAGCTGTAATTGTTTGCAACCATCCAAGTGTAATAACACCACACGCGGCAATTAAAAGGCAAAAACATATAAACACCTGCATTGATAGCATTTTGGTTTTATACTGAAAAAATAAAATGCCAAGTGCGAACAGTGGAAAAAAGCTTATCAAATTCGGCCCGATACGAAATGCGGAAATTATACATAAAGATAAAATTACGAACGGGCCGTATTTGTGAGAAATAATGGGGTAAAAAAAAGCTATGAATAAATAAAACTGAAATTCTATTCCCAATGTCCAGTACACTGGGTTTAGATATTCTTTGCCTGTGAAGCTGTTCAGATATGCCAAATGAAACATTACGTTATTCCAGTCGACGATATAATTATTCAAACTGATATAGTTGACCAATAAGACAAGGCATATTGAGATAATATAAGGGGGTTCAATTCTTAAAATTCTTTTTAATATAAATATGCCGGATGATCTCAAGGTGTAATTTTTCGGTATTGCCCAACAAATAATAAATCCAGATAATAGGAAAAACATTTGAACACCAAGCCACCCGTATTTCAAAACGGGTAAAACCTTACCGCCCAAATGGAATACAACAACTGACAATGAAGCTATTGCCCTGATATAGTCAACTTGTGTTAAATGTGGCTTAGTAGTAGTGGTAATAATTTCACCCATGCTGTGGCGGTAAATGGCAATAAAAGCAATAAAATTACGAAATAGGGAATAGCTTTTAATGAGGTGATGGGTTTTAATGCAAAACTCCATTCCTAAGTAAGATGCTTAAGCAATCGGATTTTTTTTAATAGCTTTAAAGAGAGTTTAAGCGGCTATTTAAAAGTGTTTTCAAAAGCGAAGGGGCAAAAGAGCACTTTATTTCTACTGGAAACAGGCCAATTTTAAGCTCTGCAATCAGTCGGATTTAATTAAAAGAGTGATTAAAAACCTTACAAATGGTTTTAAATTTACTTACAAGTCGATTCCGCGATCTTACAAGCAGGAAAGAGGTAATTGCAAGAAGTGTAGCAACTTGGTAAAGGCAGCTCTATTTTGTTAGCATATGTAAAAAATGAAAACACTGATTATGAGGCAGATGCAGGTGTTCACGCGCACGCATGGCAGTGAACGTGAACACTTCGTAGTTATCGGGAGCGTTTCAAGGCGTTTCAAGGGCGATTTTGGGACGTGTTTGCAGGGCCTGAATAAAGCATTTAAATACCGCTTTTTATCCTGTTGCCCAAAGCATCCCTGTGAAGAAAATAGTGAAGTATCAAAAAAGCCCCGCATTGCTGCAGGGCTTTGTAATATCTAACAAGTCGGATTACGACATTTTTAGTTTCTTCTGAATATCGGCTACGTAGCCTTTGAATTTTTTATCGGTATCAATCAAATCCTCAACAGTTTGGCAGGCGTAAATAACGGTAGAGTGGTCGCGGCCGCCGAAGAAGTTACCAATTGATTTTAATGAGCTTTTGGTATGTGCCTTAGCCAGGTACATTGATATTTGGCGGGCCTGTACAATTTCGCGTTTACGTGTTTGCGATTTTACCATCTCTATAGGAACTTCAAAGTACTCGCAAACAAGGCTCTGAATGTATTCCATTGAAATTTCTTTTGAAGAGTTTTTTACAAAATTCTTCAGCATTTGCTTGGCCAGGTTCAGGTCAATCTCCTTACGGTTAAGGGTAGATTGTGCCAGTAATGATACCATTGCGCCTTCCAGCTCGCGTACATTGTTATCTATGTTGTGGGCAACATATTCAACCACATCGTTTGATAGTTCGATACCATCCTGGTAGATCTTGTTCTTCAGGATAGCCATACGGGTTTCCAGGTCAGGGATCTGCAGATCGGCGGAAAGGCCCCATTTAAAACGCGATAGCAAACGTTCTTCTAAACCGGCCAGGTCCTTAGGCGCTTTATCTGAAGTGATGATCAGTTGTTTGCCGCTTTGGTGCAGGTGGTTAAATATATGGAAGAAGAAATCCTGTGTTTTTTCTTTACCGGCAAAGTTGTGCACATCATCCATGATCAGTACATCTATCGCCTGGTAAAAGTTCACAAAATCGTTTATGTTATTATGCTTAAGGGCATCAACAAATTGCTGGGTGAATTTTTCGCAGCTTACATAAAGTACAAGCTTATCTGGCAGGGTGCGTTTAATTTCGTTACCAATAGCCTGGGCCAGGTGGGTTTTGCCAAGGCCAACGCCACCGTATATCATTAGCGGGTTAAATGATGTACCGCCGGGTTTGGCAGCAACAGCATAACCGGCAGAACGCGCCAAACGGTTGCAATCGCCTTCAACAAAATTCTCGAAGGTGTAGTTGCGGTTTAGCTGCGGGTCTACATTCAGCTTTTTTAAGCCCGGTATTACAAACGGATTTTTAATATCCTTATTTATAGAAATAGGTATCGGCATAGACTGATTTTTTGATTCAGCACCATTTCCATTCGAGGGCATGTTGGTCGTATATGGTTTGCTTGATGACTGCTCAACAACAATGTTATACTCTAAACGGCCTTCGTCGCCTAATTGTTTTTTTATTGTTTTGCGCAGCAAGCCTACATAGTGCTCTTCCAACCACTCATAAAAGAATAAACTTGGTACCTGTATCGTTAAAACGCTACCCTCCATACGCAAAGCCTTTATTGGTTCGAACCAGGTTTTAAAGCTTTGTGCCGGTATGTTGTCTTTTATGATTTGAAGGCAGCTATTCCAAACGTTAGTACAAGTTTTTTCCATAGAAGTATTAGTAATATCTTGATTTACAGTCCCCGAAGAGGCGATTTTTTCGGCCGTTTCGGAACATCGAATATTCTAAAAAAAAGCGGATAAAAAAATAAATTTTAAGAAATATATTTATAAAAATTACGCCCTTTTATTACGAATATTAAAGTTATTAACATTATATTTCGCATGTAGAATGCGGTTTTATGCGTCAGTTTTGCTGTATTGCGGTTTTGAAAGTTTAAACATCGGTGCTTTTAAAAATGTGGATTATTTTTCAATAAATAAATTTGAAAAATCCTTAATTAGGAAGACAATTTTTCATTAGTATTCACCAAACACATTCCGCATTACATCTGCTATTTCTCCAAGCGTGGCATAGCACTCAACCGCCGTTAAAATATAGGGCATCAAATTATCTTTTCCCCGGGCTGCAACTGTTAAATTCTGAAGCGCTTTTTGCACCTCATCATTATTTCGCTCCTCTTTTAAACGGATAAGCTTATCCATTTGTTGCCTGCGGATGGCATCATCAACCCTGAATACGTTTTGGGCAACCTCTTCCTGCTGGGTGAATTTGTTAACGCCAACCAGTGCCTGATCGCCGCTTTCTATATCGTTTTGGTATTGATAAGCTGCGGCTGCTATTTCCTGCTGAATGTAATCCTGCTCAATGGCTTTTACCGAACCGCCCATGGCATCTATCTTATCTATATATAACTGCGCGGCGGTTTCCAGCTCATCTGTTAAGGCCTCAATAAAATAAGAACCCGCCAATGGGTCAACCGTATCGGTTACACCGCTCTCAAAAGCAATGATCTGCTGGGTGCGCAGGGCAATTTTTGCGGCGGCCTCGGTTGGCAGTGATAAAGCCTCGTCGTAACCATTGGTATGCAGCGATTGTGTACCGCCCAACACCGCGGCCAATGCCTGCATACTTACCCGCACTACATTGTTCATAGGTTGCTGGGCAGTAAGGGTTGATCCCCCCGTTTGGGTATGAAAACGCAATTTTTGTGCACCCGGGTCGGTAGCGCCAAGCTCTTTAGTAATATGTGCCCACATACGGCGGGCAGCCCTGAATTTGGCTATCTCTTCAAAAAAATTATTGTGGCAGTTAAAGAAGAAAGAAAGGCGTTTGGCAAATATGTTTATATCCAATCCTTTTTCTAAAGCAGCCTTTAAATAGGTTTTACCGTTGGCCAGGGTAAAGGCCAGTTCCTGCACGGCGGTTGAGCCGGCTTCGCGGATGTGGTAGCCTGATATAGATATGGTGTTCCACTTAGGCACTTCCTTGCTGCAATACTCAAAAATATCGGTAATTAGGCGCATGGATGGCGTAGGTGGATAAATGTAGGTACCCCTTGCCGCGTACTCCTTTAATATATCATTCTGGATGGTGCCCGAGATCTGCTTCAGATCTGCCCCTTGTTTTTTTGCTAACGCGATGTACATGGCCAGCAGGATGGATGCCGTAGCATTGATGGTCATGCTGGTGGTGATATCCTTTAATTGGATACCATCAAACAATATCTCAATATCTTTTAAGGAATCTATCGCTACACCCACCTTGCCTACTTCACCTTCGGATAGTTCATGGTCACTATCATAACCTATTTGGGTGGGCAGGTCAAACGCAACCGAGAGGCCCATGGTTCCCTGCCCTAATAAATAATGGTACCGTTTGTTGCTTTCTTCGGCGGTAGAAAAACCAGCGTACTGGCGCATGGTCCAGGGTTTGCCCCGATACATATCTTTCTGGATGCCGCGTGTGTAGGGGAACTGGCCGGGCAGTTCGGTCATGCCGGATGGTTCTGTATAAACCTCCTTAAGCTCGATGCCCGAAATGGTTTTGAATTTTTTATCGGCCATGGTGCTTAAAATATATTATCAAGATCTTTCCTTACCAGGTTGGTAGCTATATCGTAAGGGTCTTGTTCCAGTTTGCTTAAATGGGTTAGTATCACCTTGCCCAGATCAAGGCCGGTGGCGTTATCAGGCATTGTTTTTACGGCGCTGGTTATCAGCGCCAGGGTATCGCTTTTTACACGTTGTACTACAGACCAGGCCTGTGTGCTTACATAAATTTGCTGGGTAACGTTATGCTGGTATTCGGTACGGATCTCATTTAATATAATACTGTTCAATTCGGCAGCACTGTAACCGTTACCGTTTAAACGGATCAACATATTTGAGGGGTTAATCCTGTCAATAAATAATACTAAACGCTCGTAAGCCTGTAAACGCAGCGGCAAGGTTTGGTTAGCTATTGCCTTTTTAAACTCCAGTGTTTGCAGGGCGGTAGTTTTATCAAGATAGGGTTTTAACATATAAAAGGCTACATATACAATGCCTATGCCGGCAACGGTATATTTTAAAATATCAAGCAGGTAGCTGTATAGTATCATGTTTTATTAATGTTATGCGGAGGTCATAAATAAACCGGTCTGTGCAAAAATCCGCATTTTACCTTATATTTGTGTAGTTAATTAAAAATAAGATGAGCGCTATTGTTGAAACCCTGACAGCACCCGTTACTTTTACCGAAGGTGCCGTAAAAGAACTTTTTAAATTAAAAGACCAGCAAGAACTGAGCGATGATTTTGGCTTGCGCGTAGGCGTTGAAGGCGGTGGCTGCTCGGGCATGAACTATGTTTTGGGTTTCGACCAGAAGAAGGACGGCGACCAGGAGTTTATGATTGACGGTATTAAAACCTATATGCACAAAGCGCATGGCCTGTACCTTGCCGGTATGCAAATAGATTTTCAGAATGGGTTAAACGCACGTGGCTTTACCTTTAATAACCCCAATGCTGCCAGCACTTGCGGCTGTGGCACTTCGTTCTCGGTATAAGCTAATTAAACAGATATTTTAAAAGGCTCCTGCACAAGGGGCCTTTTTTGTTTTTAGGCAAACAGTAACAGGTGTTTGTCGCTTGTTTTTTAGCAATCAATACCAGCAAATAATTAGCCGGTCATCTGTAACAAACCACGGCTCTTTATAGTCATACCGTCGAGTTTTTTTATATTTATGGCATGCCGGTAAAAACAACCTTTAAAGAAAACGTATCCATTGCACTCCAATCCATTAGTGGTAACAGGTTGCGTACCTCGCTTACTGCTTTAATTATTGCCATTGGCATTATGGCGCTGGTAGGTATTTTAACAGCAATTGAAGGGATTAAGCAATTTACAAATGATGCTTTTGCAGGGTTGGGCGCAAACTCATTTACCATTCAAAACAGGGGTAGTGGCATTAGTTTTGGTAATGGCGGCCACCGCAAAGTGTACACTTCAATAACATATGCACAGGCAGAACGGTTTACTAAACTGTATAAATTGCCGGCGCGTATTAGTGTTGACCTTAGTGTTACAGGCACAGCAGTTGCCAAATACAATAGCATCAAATCAAACCCTAACATTTCTGTAACGGGTAGTAACGATAATTACCTGGCTATAAAAGGACATAAACTGTCCCTTGGCCGTAACTTTTCGGCCTCGGAACTGGAGCATGGTGCAAATGTGGCAATAGTTGGCGACGAGGTTAAGATCAAGCTGTTTAAAAATGAAGACCCGATAAATAAATACATATTGCTGGGCAGTAATAAGTTTCGTGTTATTGGGGTTGTTGCAGCTAAAGGGAGCAATAGCTTTGGTGGCGATAAATTTTGTGTTGTGCCTTTAGCAAAGGCAAGGCAAATGGTAGATACCTCCAGGAAGCTATCGTACGCTATTACCGTAAATGTGAATAGCCCTGATGTGCTTGACGCCAACATAGGCGAGGCAACATCATTAATGAGAAATATACGTGGCCTTAGTATTGGCCGCGACGATAATTTTGAAATATCACGCAGCGATTCTATTCAGCAGGAGCTATCGGGCCAGCTAACAGGTATAACCGTGGCTGGTTTTGCTATTGGTGCCATCACCCTTATTGGTGCCGCCATTGGTTTAATGAATATAATGCTGGTATCGGTAACAGAGCGTACACGCGAAATTGGTTTACGAAAGGCCATTGGTGCCACGCCATCGGTTATACGCAAGCAGTTCTTGATAGAGGCTATTGTAATTTGCCTTATCGGCGGGTTTGGTGGCATCGTATTAGGTATGGCCATTGGTAACCTCATAGCGGTGCAAATTAGCGGTACTTTTGTAGTACCGTGGGTTTGGCTGTTCTGTGCCATAGCTTTGTGTACTTTTATAGGCTTGGCTTCGGGCTTTTATCCCGCTAAAAAAGCGGCACGGCTTGATCCTGTTGAGGCGTTGAGGTACGAGTAAGAAATGTGCAAATGTGAAGATATGCGGATGTGCAAATTCCTATCATCTGCATATCTTCATATTCGCATATTTCCTAAAGCATCACATTTTTCAACGGATAATCAAAAAGTAGTTTTTCCAGGTAAGGCCTGCTCAGGGTGGCTTCAAAAGCAGCCGCATGGCGGGGGTGGTGCATATCGCTCGATATAAAATCAACCAGCTGGTTATCTACCATTTCTTCGGCTATTTTTTTGGCGTGGTTGCCGTAATACCCGGATAATGAAATGGTATTCAGCTGCAGATCGCAGCCCCAGCTGCGTATATTTTTCATCTGCTCAATATCCATATAGTTATAACGCTCGGGGTGTGCCAGTATGGGTTTGTAACCGGCATCCTTCATTTTTTGGATCATGGCGATCAGGTTGGGCGGTTGCGTAACAAACGAAAGCTCAAAAAGTACATAGTTATCGCCCATGGTAAATACCTTATGGTCGGCAACACGTTTTTCAAAAGTTTCATCAAAATAATGCTCGGCAGCTGCCGAAATATCAATATCTATATTTTGTTCTTTTAAAGCCGCTTTAAGTGTAGTTAAAGCATTGCCAATGCTATCGGCATCGTTACGGTAATAATCTATCATAACATGCGGGGTGGCAATGATTTTTTTGATTCCCAGCGACATCATTTTTTTGATCAGAAAGATAGATTCTTCCACGTTCTGCGCGCCATCATCAATACCCGGTAATACATGCGAATGCATATCTGTAATAACAGTGCTATAATCAAAGCTTACCGTTCTTTGAACTTCCCTCTTCTTAAATAATCCGAACATTTTTAACGATTAGTATATTGGCTTTTGTAATAATCCTGGTAATGGCCCGATGTTACATCATTAAGCCATTGCTCATTTGCAAGGTACCAGTCAACTGTTTTTTCAAGCCCTTCTTCAAACGTTATAGATGGTTCCCAACCTAATTCGTTCTTCAATTTGGTGGCATCTATAGCATACCTCAGATCGTGCCCGGCCCTGTCTGTTACATAGGTTATCAGCTCTGCCGATTCTCCCTGCCTGCGCCCCAGCTTGGTATCCAGTATGCTGCATAACAGTTTTATCAGGTCAATGTTTTTCCATTCGTTGTGGCCGCCAATATTATAGGTAGAGCCGGCTTTTGCTTTATGAAATATTACATCAATTGCCCGGGCGTGGTCTTCTACCCAAAGCCAATCGCGCACGTTTTCGCCTTTACCGTAAACTGGTACAGGTTTGCCTTGTTTAATATTATTAATAGCCAGCGGGATCAATTTCTCAGGGAAATGGTACGACCCATAGTTGTTTGAGCAGTTTGATATTACTGTGCCTAAGCCATAGGTATCAAAGTAAGCCCTCACAAAATGGTCTGAACTTGCTTTTGATGCCGAGTAGGGCGAATGTGGGTCATAAGCGGTCTCTTCGGTAAACATATCGGTATCGCCAAGGGTGCCGTAAACCTCGTCGGTAGATACATGATAGAAACGTTTTTTATCGTACTGGCCTTTCCAAAGGTTTTTGGCGGCATTAAGCAGGTTAACCGTGCCAACCACATTGGTCATCACAAAATCGAGCGGGTTGGTAATCGAGCGGTCCACATGCGACTCGGCCGCCAGGTGGATCACCGCATCCGGTTGTTCCCGCTCAAAAAGGTTTATTATAAATTCAAGGTCAACAATATCGCCTTTTACAAAACGGTAGTTGGGCTTATGCTCAATATCTGTAAGATTAGCCAGGTTGCCTGCATAAGTAAGCTTATCCAGGTTAATAATAGTATAATCAGGATAATTGTTTACAAATCGGCGCACCACGTGCGAACCTATAAAACCGGCACCACCTGTAATAATTATCTTCTTCATAGCCACAATATTGATTATAACGGATTTTGGGCAATATATTGTTCCCAGGCCCATGCAGACGACATCATAATGTTGAGGTCGCGTTCGGCGGTCCAGTTTAGTTTTTCGGTTGATTTGGTTACGTTGCCCCAAACCTTCTCAATATCACCCTCGCGTGCAGCACCTATCTGGTAATTTAGCTTTACACCTGTAGCATTTTCAAAGGCGCGTATCACTTCTAAAACCGAATAACCGTTACCTGTTCCGATGTTAAACACATCATAACCTTTAAAGGTTTCTTTTTCCATTAGTTTAAGCGCAGCAACGTGTGCCTTAGCTAAATCAACCACGTGAATATAATCGCGGATACAGCTACCATCGGGCGTGTTGTACTGATTGCCAAATACAGTTATTTTTTCGCGTTTGCCAGCGGCTGTTTGTGTAATAAATGGCACCAGGTTTTGCGGAACACCAATTGGTAACTCACCAATTAAAGAGCTATCGTGCGCGCCCACAGGGTTAAAATAACGTAATGCAATTACTTTATAGCTGGTGCCGGCAGCTACCATATCTTTCAATATCTCTTCTGCTATTTGTTTGGTATTACCATATGGCGATTCGGCCGGTTTAACAGGGGCGTCTTCGGTTACGGGTAAAATATCCGGCTGGCCGTAAACAGTACAGCTTGATGAGAATACAAAATTTAAAGCTTTGCCATTGTAGGCTTTAAGCAAGTTTATAAGCGAAAAGAAGTTGTTGTAGTAGTATTTTAAAGGATTTGCTACCGATTCGCCAACGGCTTTTGATGCAGCAAAGTGAATGATGCCTGCAACGTCGGGCTGTTTGGCTGCAAAATCTTTCACCGCGGCTTCATCACATAGGTTAAATTCGTAAAAGTCGGGCTTGTATCCAATAATACGGGCCACTTGGTCCAGCATTTTAATGTTTGAGTTTGATAGGTCATCGATAATTATTGGGTCGTAGCCCGCGTTAACCAACTCAACAACTGTGTGGGTGCCGATAAAACCTAAGCCGCCCGTTACTAAAATTTTCATAGGGATATTTTAAATAGATTTAAGGTAGGCGCATACCTTATGGTACGCGCCCTATGAAATGCCGAAAATACTACTGTTTATTGAAGTACGTGAAATCTTTGTGCAGTATTTCTTTCTCTGGCAACGATTTAAAGTACTCGTAAGTGATTTTTAAGCCTTCACTACGCGATACTTTTGGTTCCCAACCCAAAATTGCGCGTGCTTTGGTAATATCCGGGCGGCGCTGTTTAGGGTCGTCGGTTGGTAAAGGCAGGCTTATCATCTGCTGGTCGGTACCGGTAAGTTTGATGATCTCCTCGCCAAACTCGCGGATGGTAATTTCATCAGGGTTACCAATATTCATCGGCTGGGCGTAATCGCTGTGCAGCAAACGGTAAATCCCTTCTACCAAATCGTCCACATAGCAAAACGACCGGGTTTGCGAGCCATCACCAAACATGGTTAATGGTTCGCCGCGCAGGGCCTGGCCTATAAAAGCAGGTAATACACGCCCGTCATTAAGGCGCATACGTGGGCCATAAGTATTAAAGATGCGGATAATCCTGGTCTCTAAACCGTGGAAGGTATGGTAAGCCATAGTGATGGCTTCCTGAAAACGCTTTGCCTCATCATAAACACCACGTGGCCCAACAGGGTTAACATTACCCCAGTATTCTTCTGGCTGTGGGTTTACATTAGGGTCGCCATATACTTCAGATGTTGAAGCAATAAGCATCCTTGCGCCTTTGCTGCGGGCTAAACCTAACAGGTTATGTGTACCTAATGATCCTACCTTTAAAGTTTGGATAGGGATTTTCAGGTAATCGATTGGGCTTGCGGGCGATGCAAAATGCAGGATATAATTTAATTCGCCGGGTACATGCACAAACGTAGAAACATCGTGATTGTAAAACTCAAAATTCTCCAGTTTAAACAAGTGCTCTATATTGCGCAGATCGCCTGTTATCAGGTTATCCATACCAATAACATGGTAATCTTCTTTGATAAACCTGTCGCACAGGTGCGAGCCTAAAAAACCGGCTGCACCGGTTATTAAAATACGTTTGCGTTGTGCCATTAGATAATTATTTTTCTGCCTATGCTGTTGTAATAGAAGCCAAGATCTATCATTTTTTGAAGATCGTAAAGGTTACGGCCGTCAAATATAACCTTACTTTTTAAAAGCTCGCTTATGCGGTCAAAATCAGGCGTGCGGAATGCCGACCATTCGGTAACGATCAGTAATGCATCGGCGTTATTTAATATTTCATAAGCATCAGCACCGTAGGTTATTTTATCGCCAAGCAGGGTTTTTACATTGTTCATGCCTTCAGGGTCAAACACGCTTACGGTTGCACCTTCTTTCAGTAATTCGTCAATGATATACAAAGCAGGTGCTTCGCGTATGTCGTCTGTTTCGGGTTTAAAGGCAAGGCCCCACATGGCAAAGTGTTTGCCTTTAAGGCCGTCTTTGTAGTATTTTTTTAATTTTTGCACCAGCACCTTTTTCTGGATCTCGTTAACTTCCATTACAGAGTTAAGGATCTTGAAATCATACTTGTTCTCCTCGGCCGATTTTGCCAGCGCCTGTACATCTTTAGGGAAACAGCTACCACCATAACCAATACCCGAGAAAAGGAAGCGGTTACCAATACGGTTGTCGGCACCAATACCACGGCGCACCATATCCACATCGGCGCCAACCAGTTCGCAAAGGTTGGCTACCTCGTTCATGAATGATATTTTGGTTGCCAGGAAAGAGTTGGCAGCATATTTTGTCAGTTCGGATGAGCGTTCGTCCATAAATATTACCGGGTTACCCTGGCGTACGTATGGTGCATAAAGTTCGCCCATTAATTTACGTGCGCGTTCGTCAGTAGTACCAACAACCACACGGTCGGGCTTCATGAAATCTTCAACAGCTACACCTTCGCGTAAAAACTCGGGGTTTGATACCACCGCAAATTCAACGCTGGTGTTTTCGTTCATTACCGCAGTAACTTTATCGGCAGTACCAACCGGCACGGTAGATTTTGTTACAATAACCTTATAATCGGTTATCAGTTTTGCAATATCCTTTGCTGCGCCTAAAACGTAGCTCAAGTCGGCAGAGCCATCACCACCCGGGGGCGTTGGCAGGGCCAGGAAAATGATTTGCGCGTCGGCAACAGCATCGGCCAGGTTGTTGGTAAACAGTAATCTTTTTTGGCTGATATTACGATGGAAAAGTAACTCCAGGCCAGGCTCATAAATAGGAAGTTGACCATCCTGCATCATTTTTACCTTTTGCTCATTAATATCAACACAGGTAACCTGGTTGCCCGTTTCGGCCAAACATGTACCCGTTACCAAACCAACATAACCTGTTCCAACAACAGCTATTTTCATAAATACTTTTTATTATTAATGTTATTACTTTTATGCCGAACGAAGATAGTAATACAATTTAGAAAATGCTTGTACTATATAACATCGGCATCACAATATACTACACCATTGTGTATGTGGTATCTCTTTATAAAAACAAAGCCAAGTTGTGGATAAAGGGCCGTAGCGGGCAGCAGGTGCAACAATTAAAATCAAGCATTTGGTTTCATTTTGCCTCATTGGGCGAATTTGAACAGGGCAGGCCTGTTCTGGAGGCCGTTAAAAATGATTACCCGCAACATCCAATAGTTGTAACTTTTTTTTCGCCATCGGGATATGAAGTACGTAAGAATACCCCGCTTGCTGATGCTGTGTATTATTTACCCCTTGATAGGGCTGCTAATGCACAAAAATTCATCAGCACCATTAACCCGGTGATGGCTATTTTTACCAAGTACGAATATTGGTACCACTTTTTTAACCAACTGCACCAACAACATGTGCCGCTTTATATTATATCGGGCATATTTAGGCCGGGGCAGGTGTTTTTTAAATGGTATGGCGGCCTGCATCGCAAAATGCTGAAAATGGTAACCTGGTTTTTTGTGCAGGATATTTCATCAAAACATTTACTGCACGATGCCGGCATAACCAATGTAACCATCAGCGGCGACACCCGGTTTGACAGGGTATGGGCCAATGCGCAGCAGCCAAAATCATTAAAGTATGTAGCTGAATTTAAGAACGGCCAAAAACTGTTCATAGCCGGAAGCACCTGGCCTGACGATGAAAAACTGATAGCCGCACTGGTAACCCAACACCCCGACTGGAAATTCATCATCGCCCCGCATGAAATTGGCGAGGATAAAATAGCCGGGCTGGTAAACATCCTGCCAAAAGAAACTACCATCAAGTTTTCCGAGATCTCACATCTCACATCTCACATCTCATGTCTTATCATTGATAACATCGGCATGCTCTCGTCGCTTTACCAATATGCCGATATAGCTTATATAGGTGGTGGTTTTGGCGCGGGTATCCACAATACGCTGGAGGCCGCGGCCTTTGGTATGCCGGTGATATTTGGCCCTAAATACGATAAGTTTAAAGAAGCCCGGGATCTGGTGGAATTAAAGGCTGGTTTTAGTATTAACAGCCAGGAAGAACTGGATGCTGTTGCGGGGTTATTAATGAACGATGAAACTACCCGCAGTACATCTGCTTTTGATGCAAAGAAATATGTGAAACAGCATATAGGTGCTACCGGGGCGATAATGAAGTATATTAAAGAAATGCATTAGTTTTATTAACCACAAAGAACACAGAGAAAAACCACAGAGGCCACAAAGAAAACCTCTGTGATTAATGAAAGCTTTCTGGTTTGATAATCAGTTTACCAAAGCCATAAAAATAATCTCTGTGTTCTTTGTGAAACCTCTGTGTCCTCTGTGGTTAAATAACCAACAACCAAATCCCAAACATTCACTAACATTTTCTTAATATTGCCGCTATGGGTTTTCTGGACATCCCCGGCTTAGGTAAGGCACACTTTCATGAATACGGCAGCGGCAGCAAACCCATGCTGGCTTTCCACGGGTATGGCATGACGGGGAGGCAATTTCACGTGCTCGAAAAATCCATCTTACAGGAGTACCACGTTTACGGTTTCGATCATTTCTTTCATGGCGAAAGCAAATTAAGCGGGTGGACAGAGCAACAAATTACCACTGGTATGCCCCGGGCAATGGTGCGCGAATATGTAGAGGAATGGTTTAAACTACACGGCAGGCAACGCATCTCTGTAATGGGTTATTCCATCGGTGCCAATATCGCGCTGATATTGGTTGAGGAATATGCCGACCTGATAGATGAAGTGATATTAATGGCACCTGACGGGCTTTCCGTTTATAAAGGTTTTGAGATACTGCTGCACAAACCCTGGGGCAGGTATATGTTTAAAACCGTTACCAAAAGCAAATGGCTGGCACCAACTATGCTTAAAAACCTGAAAAAGGTGAAATTTATTGACGATAGCCTGTACCAGATAGCCTATAATGAAATTGATACCGAACAAAAACGGCAGGATGTTTATTATACCCTAAACCTCATCCGTTTGTTAAAACCCGATACCACTAAAGTAGCCGCACTTATTAACCAGCATCACATTAAATGCCGGCTGATATTTGGCAAGCACGATAATTTGTTCCCGATGAAGGCCGCTTTGCCTTTTATTGGCAGTATTGAAAACGCCGAAGTGCACGAAGTTAATATGGGGCATTGGCTGGTTACTAAACAATTGGATGAGTATTTAGTAAATTTACAGCAATGATACCCGCCCGCAGAGTAAAACTTTTTAGCAACTGGTTTGCCATATACATGCGTTACCGCATGCGCCGGGCTTTTAACCGCCTGGTAGTAACACCGTTTACCCCAAAACCGGGGCATTCGGTATTGCTGCTGTGTAACCACTTTAGCTGGTGGGATGGCCTTTGGGGCAATTACCTGGCTTACTGGCACCTGGACAGGTACTTGTATATTATGATGCAGGAAGACCACCTGCAAAAGCGGATGCTATTGAACCTGTTTGGTGGTTTTTCCATCAACCGGTCATCCCGCGAGATGGTGAAATCATTACAATACGCAGCCGGGTTATTGAATAATCCCGAAAATCTGGTGGTTGTTTTCCCGCAGGGCGAACTGATATCAAACCATACTGCCGAAATTAAAGTAGAAAAAGGTATTGAGCGCCTTATTAAAAATATAAAAGGCCCCTGCCAGATAGTGTATAACTGCGCGCTGATAGACTACTTTGAAAGCCTTAAACCATCGGTTTTTTTTCATTTATATGATTGCGGCGTAGCCGGCGAGGTTCCATTTGATGAACTCATAGCCAAAATAAATACCTTTCACCAGCATGCGTTAAAAGCGCAAATAGATGTAGCGCATTAAGCATGTTGTACCCCAAGAAAAACCCGGTTGCCAAATGGATATTTAAAGCCTACGTAAAATGGCTTGTTGGGAAGGAGTTTCATGAATATATATACAACCCGATCGGGGTTGATCGGCACCGGTCGATATTACTGATAGCAAACCACTTTAGTTTTTGGGATGGCCTCGTCTTATTTTGCCTTAACCAAAAATTGTTTAAAAAGAAGTTTCATGTAATGATATTACAGGAAACAGCGCAAAAATTAGGAGCGTTAAGATACGGTGGGGCATTTTCGGTCGATAAAAATTCAAGGAGTATGCTGCAATCATTAGATTATGCAGCACAACTGCTGGCTGATCCCGCCAACCTGGTGTTGATGTTTCCGCAAGGCAAGCTGTTTTCAAACTTTGTTGGCCGGGTTAAGTTTGAAAAAGGCATCATAAAACTGATAGAAAAAGCCGGGGATAACTGCCAGGTAGTTTTCGCTGCAACATTTATTCAATATTTAAAGCACAAAAAGCCCACTGTTACCGTTTATTTAAAGAACGAGCCCGGTAATTTTGCCGGTGATAGTATTGATGCCCTGCAAAACAGCTACCAGCAACATTACGAACAAGCAAAGCAGCAGCACACTGAAATTGATATAAAGTGATCACAGCCCTTTTAGTAACCTTTATTTTTTTAATACTGCGCTTTACGGTTACACTGTTCAATTTTTTATCGAACCCTAAATTACCGCGGATAGGTAAGTATTACGAGGATAAGGTATCTATCCTTATCCCCGCCCGTAACGAGGCTGGTGATATCCTTACCCTGCTGCAATCAATAACCCAACAAAACTACCAGAACTATGAGGTAATTGTGCTTGACGATAGTTCTACCGACAATACTTTTGCGCTTTGCGAAGAATTTGCGCGGTTGCACAAAAACTTTAAGGTAATAAAAGGCAAAGCATTACCTGCCGGTTGGCTGGGGAAAAATTATGCCTGCTACCAACTGGCCCAACAGGCTACCGGTAGTTATTTTTTGTTTTTAGATGCTGATGAAAAGGTAGAAAATGGGCTGATAAACAGTGCCGTCCACCGCATGAATTTGCGGGGGCTGAGCTTGCTGAGCCTGTTTACCAACCAAACCATGGTAACCCCCGGCGAAAATATGGTGGTGCCGCTGATGCATTATATATTATTAAACCTGCTGCCGTTAAGGCTGGTTTACCTGGTTAAAAGCGCGGCCGTTGCCGCCGCCAGCGGGCAATTCATGCTTTTTAATGCCGATGATTATATCAAGTACCAATGGCATCAGTTAGTGAAAAATAAAGTGGTAGAGGATGTAGAGATCATGAAGCTGGTAAAAGCATCTAAATTAAACGGCGAAGCACTGTTGGCTAATGGTATGATAAGCTGCCGGATGTATAAGGGATATAATGAGGCTGTTAATGGCTTTGGTAAGAATTTTTTAGCAGCATTTAATTATAATGTTTTTGGCTTTTTAATTTACCTGCTGCTTATTATTGGTGGCCCCGCAGTGGTAATTATGACCATGAACCTGAATTTTATAGCGATGATGGCCGGGCTTATTATGCTTACCCGTATTATGATATCGTTAACTGCGGGGCAAAACGCATGGCTTAACGTACTTTTGCACCCAATACAAATGCTGAGCCTATTGCTCATTGGTTTTACATCAATACAAAAACATCTTACCAAAACCACCGTATGGAAAGGCCGAAAGATCTGACTATTTCACCGCGCATAGCCATCGTTATTATTATACTATTCCATCTGGTGGGCCTGATAGGGTTATCTGTACCTGCTACAAGGGGGCTGTTCTTAAGTATAGTTCCCTTTCATTTACTGTTAATGCTGGCGGTAATTACATTAGGCCATCATAAGCTAAGCAGCAGGTTTGGGCTATTTATCCTCATCATATTTTGGCTGGGCTTTATTGCCGAGTGGGTAGGGGTGCATAAAGGCTGGCTGTTTGGTAATTATGCTTACGACGGCACCCTCGGCCTTAAATTATCGGGCATCCCGTTGATGATAGGGGTGAATTGGTTTTTACTGATCTATGCCACAGGGGTAACTATGCAGCGCAGCAGACTAAAAAGCGCATTTTTCAGAATAATAGCCGGCGCCGGTATATTGGTTTTGCTTGATGTTTTGATTGAGCCTGTTGCCATCAGGTTTAACTATTGGCATTGGAACACCGGCAGCATCCCCTTAAAAAATTACGCTTGCTGGTTTTTGGTAAGTGCCGTAATGCTTTATTTATTTGAACTATTTAGGTTTAAAAGGCAAAGCATTGCCGCACCGGTATTGCTGGTAACCGAGTTTGTGTTTTTTGGATTGCTGAATTTGCTGGTGCTGGTATAGTTTTTTTCTCTCGCAAAGACGCAGAGACGCAAAAGCAGGTCAAATATCATTGCGTCTTAGCGTCTTTGCGAGAAATAATTGACCAATACGCTAAACCTTTTTACATTCAGCTTAATAATTTAATACGTATTTTTGCAACAACATGGGTGATTATCAGCTACAGGTTACTATCGACCAGGATTCGGGCTTTTGCTTTGGGGTGGTTTACGCCATTGATATGGCCGAGGAGATATTGGCCGAAGACGGTTACCTGTATTGCCTTGGCGATATTGTACACAACGATGAAGAGGTAGAACGCCTGAAAGCCCAGGGCCTGCGCATTATTGAGCATGCCGAACTCGCCAGCCTGCGTAACGAGAAGGTACTGATACGTGCGCATGGTGAAGCGCCCGAAACCTATAAAATTGCTTTAGAGAATAACATTACGCTGATAGATGCATCGTGCCCGGTGGTTTTAAAACTACAAAACCGCATCAAAACATCGTACGATAATAACGAGCAGATATTGATATTTGGCAAGCATGGCCATGCCGAGGTTGTGGGCCTGCAAGGGCAAACCAATGGTGATGCCCTGGTGTTTCAGGATATTGCCGAACTGGATGATGCCGACCTGCCCCCCAGCTTTACGCTGTACAGCCAAACTACCAAAAGCATGGAAAAATTTTACCATGTAAAAGAGCAACTGCTTTCGCGCGGGTATGAGGTTAAGGCTAACGATACCATTTGCCGCCAGGTAAGCAACCGCGATAAAGATTTGCCGACCTTTGCTGTAAAATTTAATAAGGTGGTGTTTGTATCGGGCAAAAAATCATCAAACGGGAAAGTGCTTTACGAGGTATGCCGCAAGCATAACCCCGATACCTACTTTGTGTCATCAATATCCGAATTGGATAAAAGCATGTTTAATCCCGGCGATAAAATAGGCATAGCCGGCGCTACATCAACCCCTATGTGGCTAATGCAACAGGTAAAGGCCGAACTGGAAAGCTATTAACAGCACGCTATTTGCTGTATAAAAACATCTTGCAAAAATCACCATCATATACCGGATTATTTATTGCCCTGCTGGTACTGGGTAGCTGGGTTACATCAACCATATTGCTGATGCAATGGCAGGTTGATTTTGCCAGCCCGCTGCTGTACTTATTTGTTTTGGTGCAGATGCACCTTTACACCGGCCTGTTCATTACCGCGCACGATGCCATGCACGGTACCATAGCCCCCAATAAAAGTATAAATGATGGTATAGGCTTTATCTGCACGTTCTTCTACGCCTCGTTTTGGTACCCTAAGTTATACACCAAACACCACCAGCACCATAACCACGTACATACCGATGCCGACCCGGATTACCATAACGGCGGGTTTTTTAGCTGGTATGTAAGGTTTATCCGCAACTATCTGTCGATATGGCAAATTGTGGTGATGGCCATACTTTTCAATGTGTTTAAGATCTGGGTTCCGCAGCCTAATTTGATTTTGTTTTGGGTTGTACCATCGCTATTAAGCACTCTGCAGTTATTTTATTTTGGTACATACTTGCCCCACAAAGGCGAACACGATAACAAGCACCAGTCGCGCAGTTTTAAGCGCAACCATTTTCTGGCGTTCTTTTCCTGCTACTTTTTCGGGTATCATTATGAGCACCATGATGCACCGTGGGTGCCCTGGTGGAAGTTGTGGCGTGTGAAAAGCTAACGCAAACACCTCCCTTTGGTATGCTGAGTTATAGAATTCCGGCGGGACTTTGCAGGGGAAATGACATAGAAAAGGGGGAGTAACCCTATATGCTGCCAATGGTAGCACATTTTGCCAGTGTTCAATAATAGTAAAGTGCTGATTTTTAGTCTGTTGCTATACGAAATAATATAAAATTATTGATTATCAGTCAATTACAGGCGTTCACGGGTGTTCACGACAGTGAACGTGAACACTTCGGGGGTTTTGAGGGCGGTTGAGGGCGTTTTAAGGGCGGTTTTAGGTGATATTGCGGTTCGACATGCTCCCCATTTGAGCGTGAAGCATCTAATTGCAGATATGCATCCCCGCTAATAGATCCTTCACTATCGTTCAGGATGACAAGGGGGATTCTCCCTATCATCATTTTGCAATAATGACTACCGTCACAATTGGTTAGGGTGTTTTTTATTACATTTGCACCCGAAATTATTATGGCAAAAAAGGGAGTTTTACTGGTAAACTTAGGTACGCCTGATAGTCCGTCGACAGCGGATGTACGTAAGTATTTGAATGAGTTTTTGATGGATCCGCGGGTTATTGATGTTAACCCCGTACTACGTACCTTTTTGGTAAAAACCGTTATTGTACCTTTCAGGGCGCCAAAATCGGCCAAGCTTTACCAGGCTATCTGGGATAAAGAAACCGGCTCGCCATTATTGCATTATAGCTTATTACAACAAGCCGCCCTGCAACAACGCCTTGGCAATGAATACATGGTTGAACTGGCTATGAGGTATCAAAACCCGTCGATAGAATCGGCATTGCAGCGCTTAAAAGATGCTTTGGTGAGCGAGATCCAGGTGATCCCTTTGTTTCCGCAATATGCCTCGGCAAGTACGGGTTCGGTACAGGAGAAGATCATGCGCCTGGTTAAGGAGTGGCAAACCATCCCTAATATATCATTCATCAACTCGTTTCATGATAACGAACTTATGATTGAAACCTTTGCCGATAATGCGCAGAAGTACAATCCTGACACTTACGATCATATCCTGTTCAGTTTTCATGGCCTGCCACAGCGCCAGCTAAAAAAATGCGATCATACCCACAGCTACTGCCTGCAGGTTGATGGGTGCTGCAATACTTTGAATGATACCAATAAATTGTGCTACTCGGCACAATCGCACGATACGGCAAGGTTAATTGCCAATAAAATGAACCTGTCGAAAGAAAAGTTCACCGTATGCTTTCAATCGCGCCTGGGCAGCGACCCATGGGTACAACCCTACACCAGCGAGGTGATTGCTCAAATGGCTAAAGAGGGAAAAAAACGCCTGCTGGTATTTTGCCCGGCCTTTGTAAGCGACTGCCTGGAAACCGTTTTTGAAGTAACCCACGAATACGGCGACGAATTTAAAGCCCTTGGCGGCGAGCATGTGCAGTTGGTAGAGAGCTTGAATGATTCGCCGAAATGGATAGAAGCTTTGGAGAAAATGGTTTTGGAGGGATAAGAGAAGTTTAAAGTAGAGTCAAGAGGTAGGAATTAAGAGCCAAGATAAAAGCGGCTTTCTGCCCGCGCGTCATTGCGAGGAACGAAGCAATCTCTTGACTATGCATGATCGCCTTGCATATTAATACTTTTCTATCGGGAGATTGCTTCGTTCCTCGCAATGGCGGGTTGTTAATAATGACGGTTAGTCTACAACCTCACTCACGATCTTCGCCGATAGCAAACAAAGCGGGATCCCACCACCAGGATGTACGCTGCCCCCGCAAAAATATAATCCCTGTACTTTTGATGATTGATTGGCATGCCTCAAAAATGCCGCGAACTGGTTGTTAGAACTGGTGCCGTAAATAGACCCCTTGTATGATGATGTTTTGCTTTCGATACTGCGCGGATCAAGGATGCTTTCGTTAACAATAAGCGGGCCGATATTTTCACCTAACAAACGGGATAGCTTGGCAATAATATTCTTACGGGCATCAGCAATCAATTTATCCCAGTCCTGCCCGTTATTGGCGGGTACGTTGATCATCACAAACCAGTTTTCGCATTCTGCCGGTGCATCATTGGGTTTTAGTTTTGAGCTGATGTTGAGATAAACAGTTGGGTCGGTATAAATATCCTGTTGTTTCCAGATGTGTTCAAATTCGGCTTTATAATCAGCGCTAAAGAATATGTTATGCAGGTCGAGTACGGGGAACTGTTTCTTTATCCCCCAATAAAATATCAACGCCGAACTGCTGCGTTCCTGGTTTAATGTTTTCTTTGGATGTAGTTGCGGATGTTTACTGAGCAGCCGGTTGTAGGTAAACCACACATCCATGTTAGATACCACAACATCAGCCAAAATATTTTCACCCTTTGCACGGATGCCTTTTGCCAAGCCATTAATAACTACGATCTCATCAACGGGATAGTTATACCGGAAATTTACGCCCAGTTCTTCAGCCAGTTTTACCAGGCTTTGGGTAATGCTATACATGCCACCGTCAGGGAAATACGCGCCGAAGTGATGTTCCAGATGTGGTATCACGTTTAAGGTTGCCGGCGCCTGGTATGGGTCGGAGCCATTGTATGTGGCATAGCGGTCGAAAAGCTGCACCACACGTACATCCTTAAAGCTAGTTGCATTAGCCTTATGCATGGTACGGAATGGGTCTATCTTCGGGAATCTAAATATCGATCTGAGCGTATCCCACCGCAAATAAGTTTTCAGCTTGTGCAGCGACCGCTCTAAAAAAACATGATTAGTAATGCTGTAAATATCCCGGCTGTTGGCCAGGTGTTTTACTACGGATGCGGCGGGTTCGCCGGTTTTGTTTTCTATTTCCTCCGCGAACTTTTTAGTATCGGCGTAAGCGTTGATGCGGGAGCTGTCTTCGTAAAAGTATTTGCAAACCATATCCAGCTTTTGATAAGTGAAATAGTCGGCAGGGTTTTTACCGGCCAGTGTAAAAAGTTCATCCACATATTGCGGCATGGTGAACAGGCTTGGCCCGGCATCAAAACGGTAACCGTGCTGCTCAATCTGGGAGAGTTTACCTCCCGGGTAACTGTTAGCGTCGTAAACCTTAACAGTATAACCCTTAACCGCCAAACGGATAGCCGTAGCTATGCCCGCTATACCGGCACCAATAATTACAGCTTTTTGTTGAGGCATGGGGTAAAGATAAAGAAAACCCCTAACCCCCTGAAGGGGGAATAGAATAAACATGATGTCATGGTGAGCCTGCCTAACCATTAACGGACTAATCCTTCGACAAGCTCAGGATGGGAAATTCCTTTTAGTTTTTTACCTTTTCGAAATACTTACCGGTGAATTTATAAGTAATAAGTTTCCTGGTCATGTTTCCTTTTGCATCAACCAGTGGTATTTTGATAGTTTTGGTAGTTGCGTCGAATGTAATGGTTGGCCTTTTTCCATATGGTACGTAAGCTATTGAACCAAAATCGTAATCGTAAAAAATCTTGCTGTTAATGCCAGACTGAGTCTTGATGAGTTTTACATTTTGGTTTAATTTATCATTCTCAATAGCGAAAATTTTAATTCCGGTACCTGCGTACCTGGAAGAATATATTGCACCATAAATGCCTAAATAATAGGTTTTATTGCCGGTTTTAAATGTGTAAAGGTTGCTATAAAATGGAATATAAATATCGTTAGTTCCGGTTAGCAAAACAGCGTTTGTTTTATCCCCGGTTCTATACTGTATGACGTTTGCAAACTCGCGCATTGTTCCCCCACCTCCGGTATCCCACGAATAGATCCTGAATAAACCATCAGTGGAAGTGAACATGTCAAGGCGCTCTTTTTTTAATGAAGTAAATGGTTCATTAATTGTAAAAGCATAATTTTCAGTGTAATTTTTTAATTTCTTCCCAAACGCATCGGTCGCATTTTCAAGTGAATCATCACCCGCATCACTTCTTTTCTGGTCCCAATAACCTATCCTCTTAAACGATTTCAACAAATCAGCTTCAATCGCTTTTGGGCTTTGCGCAAACGTGGGTTTTGAGAAGACAACGGCCGCAATTAGCAGCAATATTTTAGCAGGTTTCATTAGAAATAAAAATAGGGATAATCATCAGATCATCCCTATTAAATATGTGGTAAAGAAATTAATCTTTAACTATGCTTCTACAGCCTGCCCAATCAAATGCTTGGCAGCTAAATACTCTGCAATTTGCACCGCGTTGGTTGCTGCGCCTTTACGCAAGTTATCTGATACTATCCAGCAGTTAAGGGTGTTGTCCTGTGTTTCGTCGCGGCGAAGGCGGCCAACAAAAACATCATCCTTATCATGCGCATCAAGCGGCATTGGGTATTTCAGGTTAGCAGGGTCATCAACTACTACAATACCCGGCGATTGTGCTAAAAGCTCGCGCACTTCGCTCAGGTCAAAGTCATGCAAAAACTCAATGTTTACCGATTCTGAGTGGCCGCCCATAACCGGGATGCGCACGGTAGTTGCAGTAACCTTAATGCTATCGTCGCCCATTATTTTTTTGGTTTCTAATATCATTTTCATCTCCTCTTTGGTGTAACCGTTTTCGGTAAATACATCAATCTGAGGGATCACGTTAAGGTCGATAGTGTACGGATAAACCTTTGGGCCATCAATACCTTTGCGCTCGTTAAAAAGCTGTTCAACCGCTTTAACACCGGTACCGGTTACCGATTGGTAGGTTGATACCACAACGCGTTTAATTTTGTATTTATCGTGCAGGGGCTTTAAGGCCACTACCAATTGTATGGTTGAGCAGTTTGGGTTAGCAATGATCTTGTCATCAGCAGTCAACACATCGGCATTTACTTCGGGTACAACCAGTTTTTTGGTTGGGTCCATACGCCAGGCCGATGAATTATCAATAACAGTAACGCCGGCTGCTGCAAAAAGCGGCGCCTGCTCTAATGAAGTGCTGCCGCCCGCGCTAAAAATAGCTACATCGGGCTTCATCTTTATCGCATCCTCAACAGAAACCACCTTAAACTGCTTATCCTTAAAAGTAATTTCTTTACCAATACTTTTAGCGGAAGCTACGGGAATTAATTCTGTAACGGGGAAGTTGCGTTCTGTAAGAACCTGCAACATTTTAGTGCCTACCAGCCCGGTGGCACCTACTACTGCGACTTTCATTTTGTTGTGTGATTATTAAATAAAACTAAACTCCAAATATGCGAAAAATTTTCGTTTTATTCACCAGTTTGTCTACCAATTTAGTATATAAACCTTTGTTTTTGTAAAGATTAAAGGTTTTGATGCAAATTTTTACCTTTGTACCCAAACCCGTGATCGCATGAGCGAAAAGATTTTAGTTATAGGTGCCAATGGGCAAATTGGTACCGAACTGGTAACCGCATTAAGAGGCATTCATGGTGCAGAAAATGTTATCGCATCAGATATAAACAGCCCTAATTATGCCATCCGTAATAGCGGCCCGTTCGAGTTCGCGAACGTGATGGATAAGGATAACCTGCATCATTTATTTGATAAGCACCGCCCTACGCAAGTGTATTTGCTGGCAGCTATATTATCTGCCGTAGGCGAGCAAAAACCTAAAATGGCCTGGGACCTGAACATGACAGGCCTGCTGCACATACTTGATTTTGCGGTGGAGTTTAAAACCGCAAAAGTTTTCTGGCCAAGCTCCATTGCGGTATTTGGCCCGCATTCGCCGCAATATAACACACCGCAATACTGCGTAATGGACCCTAACACGGTTTATGGTTTTAGCAAACTGGCAGGCGAACGCTGGTGCGAATATTATTTTGAAAAATATGGCCTGGATGTACGCAGCATCCGTTACCCTGGCCTTATTGGCTGGCGCGCTAACCCGGGTGGCGGCACTACTGATTATGCCGTGCATATTTTTCACGAAGCGTTAAAAAAAGGTAAATATCAGGGTTTCCTGTCATCACAAACGGCTTTGCCTATGATGTATATGGACGATGCCATCCGTGCTACCATTAGTTTAATGGATGCCCCGGCAGAAAGCATCCACATCCGGTCGAGCTATAACCTGGCCGGGATCAGCTTTACACCCGAGCAACTGGCCGAAGAGATAAAAAAACACCTGCCCGGTTTTGAAATGAGCTATGCAGATAGCGACCCAAGGCAGGCCATTGCCGATAGTTGGCCAAAATCAATAGATGATACACGGGCACAGCAGGACTGGGGCTGGGCTTTAGAGTACGATCTTCCGAAGATAACGGAGGATATGCTGACCAACCTGAAAAAGATTATTTAAGAAAACAATATTATATTCGCCATGGCCTATAGTCCATGGGCCATGGACAAACCAATACATATGGGAAGAGCATTCGAATTCCGTAAAGAAAGAAAATTTAAGCGCTGGGCCAAAATGGCAGTGCAGTTTACCCGTTTGGGTAAAGAGATTGTAATGGCGGTTAAAGCCGGCGGCGGCGACCCTAACACCAACTCGCGCTTGCGTACGGCTGTCCAAAACTCAAAGGCGGTTAATATGCCTAAGGATAGGGTAGAGGCTGCTATAAAACGCGCTACCAGCCGCGACGAAAAAGATTACGAAGAAATTGTATACGAAGGATACGCGCAGCACGGTGTGGCTATATTGGTAGAAACTGCTACCGATAACCTTAACCGTACCGTTGCCAACGTGCGCAGCTACTTTACCAAATATGGCGGTACGCTGGGTAAAACAGGTTCGCTTGATTTTATCTTCAGCCGTAAATCGGTATTTACCTTTGACCCGGGCGACCGCGACCTGGAAGAACTGGAATTTGAACTGATTGATGCCGGGCTGGAAGACCTTTTTGTGGAGGCAGACGAAGAAGGAAACGATGTAGCTGTTTTACACACTGCTTTTGAAGATTTCGGTAAAATGCAAAAAGCGCTGGAAGAGATCGGTATCGAAACAAAATCGGCCAAGCTGGAGCGTGTTGCACAATCAAACATATCGGTAACCGAAGAGCAGTCTGTTGATGTTTTCAAGATCATCGACCGTTTAGAGGAAGACGACGACGTGCAGGCGGTTTATCATAACATGGCGGAGTAAATAATTTCACCACTTGTCATGCTGAACATAGTGAAGCATCTATTCGCCGACATACATATCGGTAATGCACAGTTAGCGAATAGATCCTTCGCTCTCGCTCAGGATGACAAATTAAGTTAAAAACATTATGCCACTATTTTCATCAAGCAAGCAGGAAAAAAAAGTTAAGGTAACCTTTGCCAATGGTTTGCTTTTTGTGGAGAAAGCAGATGGTAAGCAACAGGCGTTCCCGCTGGAATGGTTCCCCAAACTGATGAACGCTACCGACGAGGAGCGTGAAGACTGGAAACAAACCGCAAACGGCATCCACTTTAATGGGCTGGATGTGGACGTTGCACTGTAAGAGATTTGAGAATAGAGATATGAGATATGAGATAAAAGGGCTTCGGTCTCACATCTCAAGTCTCATATCTTATATCTAAATAAAGCATGACTTTCGAAGAGTTTTTTAATAAGAAGCGGATAGACCTGGTTGCCTTAAAGGCAGCAGAGCCGGGCCTGTTTACTGAATTTGAAAAACACTTTACCCAAATGGGCGAAAAAAGCTTCGACCATACCAAAAAATACTGGTTCAACAAATTAAGGTTGCAATACCACCTGGCGCCCGAGCTTAAGCCCGAGAAAATGCACCAGGAGAATCAGCTGGCCGAGCAAACCATCGTTGAAACATTAACCGATAGTATCCCGGCACCATCAACAGGTTTTAAACCAAGGTTTAAACCGGCAATGGCAAGCAATCCCTCAGAACCTGCAGCTGAGCAAACACATGTATCGGGAGCTGAACAACCCGCCACACTGCAAACCGAAGCCCCCGCAGAAACAACTACGCCAATACCTGGCTTTAAGCCACGTTTTAATGCGAAGATGGTAGCGCCAAAACCTGTGGAAGCGGATGAGGTAAAACCAGCGCAAGAACCTGCTGCAGAAACGGCAACTCCATCGGAAAGTGCAACACCAAAACCCGGATTTAAGCCGCGCTTTAATATGAAAACGGCTGCCCCACAACCAGCTGAAATGGCTGATAATAAAATAGAACCGGATCAGGCTGCTACAGCGGATACAGAAACAGCCTCAGCGGCAGAAACGCCAGCTACTGCACCAAAACCTGGTTTTAAACCGCGTTTCAATATGAAAACGATGGCACCGAAATCAGCAGAGGAAAAAACAGAACCTGAACCAGCAGAGAAACCGGCAGATGTTACAGACCCCGCACCTGAGGCTACCCCAAAAGTTGGTTTTAAGCCGAGGTTTAATGCTAAAACAATGGCGCCTAAAACAGCTGTCGAAGAGAAAAAAGAAGAGGTTGAACAGCCGGTTGTAGAAGCAAAACCTGCTGACGCAGAACAAACAGAAAACCCGGCGGAAACACCGGTTGCACCAAAAATTGGCTTTAAACCCAGGTTTAACGCCAAAACCACCAAACCACAACCACCCCAAGAATAGTGTAATATGGAAACTGAAGATCTTTTTAATGAACGCAGGGGCGCAGAAGAACAGCCAAAAAAAGATAGTCCGCTGGTTAGTTTAGAGCGCGACCTTAAATTCTTTAACGAATCTATCCGCGAGGTGGCGGTAGAGATCATGGTAGAAGGCCTGTCATTGCACCCGATATTCATCGCCCATCAGCATGAAATTAAACTGGGCGAACTGATACTTGACAGGATAGAGCTAAACACCGCATGGAGCATCCATGCATCCACCATCGAGGAGTTTACAGAGCGCGGTATCATCAAAGCCGAACTGAAAGAACGTTTCCTATCTACCTATAAAAACCCTAACGATTTTATGTGCCTGTTTGTGGTAGTACCCGAGGGGGCAAATTTTGTTTATTACCCGTACGTAAAGAGTTGAGGATTGTTGGAACGTTTGAAAGTTGAAATGTTCCGTTATATTTACATATCAAAAGGCGCTTTAACTTTACAACGTTTAAACCTTATAACATTTCAACATCGTCACCATGTCTGATAAAAAGATCCTGATATTAAACCAGCAGCAAATACAGCAAAAGATAGATCGTATTGCTTACCAGATATTGGAAGATAATTTTGATGAAAAAGAGATCCTGATCGCCGGGATCCTTCCGCGCGGTAACCACGTGGCGCAGAGGTTAAAAACAATATTAGATAAAATAGCACCGTTCTCCAGCCGTTTATTAACCATTGAGCTTGATAAACAAAGCAGCCAGCTACACGCCAAAATTGATTTTGATGTGCAGGATTGTAGCAACAAGGTTATTGTTTTGGTAGATGATGTGCTAAACAGCGGCAAAACCCTTGCTTATGGTTTCGGTGTGTTTTTGGATGTGCCACTTAAAAAACTACGCACCGTTGTACTGATAGACCGCAACCACAAAAACTTCCCGGTAACTACCGATTATGCTGGTATTGCCCTGTCAACCGTTATAAAAGAGCATGTTGACGTTGTGCTTGATGTAGCAGGGCAGGAAGATGCCGTTTATTTGAGGTAGTTGCCCCTCATTTGTCATGCTGAACGATAGTGAAGCATCTATTCACCGATAGATCTTCGCTCACTCAGGATGACAGCCTGGTTGGGTTAACTCAACTTCAACACTTCCACCAACTTCTCCACACTCATATCAATCCCGCTAATGGTATGTTTAGCTTTCAGATAAAAGCCTTCGCGTTCGGCTAATTTGTATTCTATAAACTCAACCAGTTTATCGCCTGTTTTCCCCTGCAATACAGGGCGTGGTGTTTTGGCGTTCTCTAACCTGCTGGCTAATGCCTTTGGCGATAATTGGATATAGAGCGACTGCCCATGGCTGTTTATCCAGTCCATATTGTCAAAAAAACAAGGAAGGCCGCCGCCGGTTGATACCACCGTATTTTCGGAATAATCCGTGGTTTTTAAAATTTCAGATTCCAGTTTTCGGAATGCTTCTTCCCCATGTGATGCAAAATATTCGGCCACGGTTGCGCCCGCTTTTGCTTCAAGCGTATGGTCAAGATCGATAAATTCATATCCTAAACCCACTGCCAGTTTGCGGCCCCATGAGGTTTTGCCGCAACCCATAAATCCAACTAAAAATATCAGGCCCATTATTGTTTGCTCAGGTAGTTTTTAACAAGGTCGTCATACTTGGGCATGTTATGAAAATGCCATTTGTTTACCACCGTACCGTTTTTTAATAATATGATCCCGGGGTTTGCACGCACCATGGTTTTAAGTGGTACGCCATCGGCATAAAATATTTCGCTTACCAGTTTATGCTCTTTAGCAAATTGCTGTGCCTGCTCCGGCGCGTTTGATGTTAAAAAAATGGTACGTGTATTATAGTTTTGAGCAAGGTTAACAGCCAGCGCGTTGATGCGGTTAACGGCATCTTCATTCGTATGGTCAAGGTTATAAGCAACAATAACCAGGCTGTAAAACGGGTTGCTCAACAATTCTTCATTATAATTATTGCCCTGTGCATCCTGTATGTTAAGGTCACGTATTTTGGGTTCGAAACCTTTTTTAACCAGGCGGCTTTCGGGAGTGCCCTGTACTTCCCAATTGGTATCCTTCCATATGCCCGTTTTAAGGTATTCCTTATCGGTCATGGTTTTGCTTGCGTTTGTCTTTTTATTTTTTAAGATGTAGGTAACCTCAAATTCATCAGGTACAGCACCAAGAGGGGTTTTCATTTCCTGCAGGATGTTTGCGCCAATTTTGTAGGGGAGGAAATCAACCACCGGCAAAAAGTTATAAGTATAAAGTCCGAAGCCGATAGATACAACCGCCGCACCGATGAGCAGTTTATCGCCTGTTTTGGCATTGGCTAACGATTTAATGCTTTTACGGTTTACAAACAGCACCAATACCAGCAGCAATAATACCATGTCTTTTGTGAACGACTGCCACGGCGTAAGCGGGATGGCATCGCCAAAACAGCCGCAGGTTTGCACTACTTTAAAATATGCCGAGTAAAAAGTAAGGAATGCGAAAAAGATGATAAGAAGCAGTAAGCCCCAAACTACTTTTACGGCACGGGCACCAACCAGCAGGGCAAAGCCCAGTATCATTTCCAGCGCGCAAAGGATAATGGCCATGCTTAAAGCGAACCCATTTAGCCAGGTGATATGGAACACCTCGAAATATTCTTCCAGTTTATAAGAAAACCCAAGCGGGTCGTTCGCTTTGATCAGGCCCGAGAAAATGAACAATAAGCCAACGGCTATTCTGCAAAACCAAACTAAACCGTTTTTCATTTTACTCCCAATTTTATCAGCGCGAACACCGCGTAGTTCAGCATATCCTGGTAGTTGGCCTTTACCCCTTCGGATGCCAGGGTTTGGCCTTTGTTATCTTCTATCTGTTTAACCCGAAGCAGTTTCATCAGTATCAGGTCGGTTAATGAGCTGATGCGCATATCGCGCCATGCCTCGCCATAATCGTGGTTCTTGGCAAACATTAGCTCCTTGGTTTCGGTAACTTTACTGTCAAATATCATTTCCACATCGTCGGCATTCAATTCGGTAGGGGTTTCGGGGCCGCAATCCAGCTGCATCATGGCTATAACGCAATAGTTTACTATGCCAATATATTCGCCGGTAATATCCTCGCCAACCTTTGATACCTGTTTTTCCTCCAATGTACGGATGCGCTGGGCTTTTATAAAGATCTGATCGGTGATAGATTGGATACGCAGTATGCGCCAGGCGGTACCATAATCGCGGGTTTTTTTGATAAAAAGCCCTTTGCAAACATTTATTACCGCTTCGTATTCTTCTGCTGTGTTGCTCAAGATGATTTGTTGTAAATTTGTAATCGTTGTAAGGTTTAAGCCGTTCAACGTTTTAACCTAATTCAATGGCTAAAGATACATTTTTTCAGAAAAAGGTAACCATAAATGCAGGTGGTAAATTGATAGATCTGTCCAGGCCAAAGGTGATGGGCATCATCAATATCACGCCCGATTCCTTTTATGCCGATAGTAGGAAAACCAGTGCCGAAGATGTACGTTTACAGGCCGAAAAAATGCTAACTGAGGGCGCTATTTTCCTCGATTTGGGCGCCTATTCGTCGCGTCCGGGCGCTGCTGATATCTCTGAACAGGAAGAAACCGACCGCCTGTTGCCCGCCGTTGAAGCTATCGTTGCAAATTATCCCGAAGCCATTTTATCTATCGATACCTTCCGCGCCGGTGTTGCCGAAGCCGCCATAAAAGCAGGGGCGCATATCATCAACGATATCTCTGGCGGGGAACTGGACGAAAATATGTTTGCCACAGTTGCACGCCTGCAAGTGCCTTATATTTTAATGCACATGAAAGGCAACCCGCAAACCATGCAGCAACTGGCTCATTATGAGGATGTTTTTGCTGAGGTATTTGATTATTTTGTACAGAAGATCTATCGGCTAAAGCAATTGGGCGTGCATGATATTATCCTCGACCCGGGTTTTGGCTTTGCCAAACAGCGTGAGCATAGCTATGCGCTGATGAACCAGATGAACGAATTTGAACGCTTACAATTACCCCTATTGGCCGGCATCTCCCGCAAAAAAATGATTTACAGTTTGTTAGGCGTTACAGCCGAACAGGTTTTGAATGGCACTACCGCACTAAACACCATCGCGCTGATGAAAGGCGCAAGCATTTTGCGCGTGCATGATGTAAGGGAGGCGGTAGAGGCGGTTAAGATCTACAACGCTGTTACTTTTTTACTCTAACGTATTGGTAAGACGGTCCGTCGGCTGCAGAGCTGCCAATGTGGATGGTGTCGAGTGTAAAACTAAACGCGTCTGTGTATGCCGGGTCGGTGAGGGTAATGGTACCGTATCTCAGGTTTTTTTCTTCGCCTGTGAAACGAACTGAAAATTTACCTTGTTTTTCAATGGCATTATCGGTGTATTTGATGTAAGTGCTATCTGGCTTAAAAGTGAATTTATTGCCATTACCTTTGGCAAAGGTTTGAGGCTGGCCCCAGCCACCATATATGGCTCGTAATTCCCATGTGCCGAAAATTACGCCCCGGTCGTCAATAATAACTTTAGTTTTATCCTTTTTACAAGATGCAAGGCAGATAATTGCAGCCACTAACAGTAATGCTTTTTTCATATCAATTGAGTTTATAAAGCTATTACGGTTATTTGCTTACAGGTGATACAGAAGAGAGGGTTAAATGATTGTTAAGATATTGTAAACTAATTAATTATCAGCTCCGGCATCTTTAAAATGGAATCTACATACTCGCGGTTATTGGCCAGGCGGGGTACCTTATGCTGCCCGCCTATTTTGCCTTTTTCTTTCATCCAGTTGAAGAAAGTGTTTTGGGCCACAACTCTCACCTGGGGGCGGCGAAGTGCCATATCCTTAAAGCGTTTGGCATCGTAATCGGAGTTTACACGGCGCAGGGTTTCGTCGAGCAGGTCAACAAAGCGCTCAAACTCGGCCGGGCGTTTTTCAAATTCTATGAGCCATTCGTGCGCGCCGCATTCTTTATCATTAAAATAAATTGGGGCGGCGGTATAATCGCGGATGATGGCGCCGGTTTGTGAGCAGGCTTCGGCCAAAGCGCGTTCGGCATTGTCAATGATTAGTTCTTCGCCAAAGGCATTGATGAAATGTTTGGTACGGCCGGTTATCTGGATGCGGAACGGTGATAGCGAACTAAAGCGAATGGTATCGCCTATCATATAGCGCCAAAGGCCGGCATTTGTAGTGATGATAAGCGCGTAATTTCGGTTCAGTTCTACTTCATCAAGCGTAAGCGTTTTTGGGTTTTCGTCGTGCAGGTGCTCTAATGGCAAAAATTCGTAGAAGATACCGTAGTCGAGCATTAACAACATATCACCAGGTTCCTCAGTATCCTGTATCCCAAAAAAACCTTCGGATGCGTTGTAGGTTTCCAGATAATACATGTCGTCATTCGGGATCAACTTTTTAAACTGTTCGCGGTAGGGGGTGAAATTCACCGCTCCGTGGAAGTAAAGTTCCAGATTTGGCCATACTTCAAGCAGGTTTTTTTTGCCGGTTATTTCCAGGATGCGTTTAAACAGCAGGAGGTTCCAGGTAGGTACACCGCTGATGCTGGTTACGTTTACATCCTTGGTGGCATAAGCCATTTTTTCTATTTTTTCCTCAAAATTCTCCAGCAGGGCAATATCCAAATGCGGTGTGCGGCAAAACTCGGCCCAAAGGGGCAGGTTCTTCATGATCACCGCGGATAGATCGCCAAAAAAAGTGTCGGCATTAAGCTGCCCAACCTGGTGACTGCCGCCAAGGGTTAAACTTTTACCTGTAAAAATGCGCGCGTTTGGCCTGTTATTAAAGTAAAGGGTAAGCATATCCTTGCCGCCTTTAAAGTGGCATTCCTCTAACGATTCTTCACTTACGGGGATAAATTTACTCCTATCACTGGTGGTGCCCGATGATTTGGCAAACCACCGGATCTCTGAAGGCCAAAGCACGTTTTGCTCGCCTTTCAGCATCCGCTCGATGTATGGTTTTAGCGTATCGTAGTTTTGGATGGGAACCCGTTCTTTAAACTGGGCAAGGTTCTCGATGCTTTTGTAACCGTATAATTTGCCCCATTCGGTGTTTTCGGCGCCGGCAACCAATTGCTCAAACCATTCCTCCTGTACCTCGTTGGGGTATTTCATAAAAAGCTCTATCTGATGGATACGCTTTTTCATGAACCAGGTAAATACAGAGTTAAAAATGGTCATACGATTGGTTAATAATACATGGTTGATGGTTCATAGTGTTCACGTTCACTGCCGTGAACACCACAAATTCTATGAACAGCTTGATTATCAAATATATAATTATTGTGGGAATGTTTTTCTTTTCAATACAAAGTTGGCACCAAGGTAAACTTTACGCACCATTTCGTTTTCGGCCAATACCTCAGGCACGCCCGATTCCAGGATCTTACCTTCAAAAAGCAGGTAAGCGCGATCGGTAATGGATAGGGTTTCCTGCACGTTGTGGTCGGTAATAAGGATGCCGATGTTACGATGTCTTAATTTGGCAACCATCGCCTGGATCTCTTCAACTGCTATCGGGTCAACCCCGGCAAAGGGCTCATCCAGTAGAATAAAGTTTGGTTCGGCGGCAAGGGCGCGGGCAATTTCTGTACGGCGGCGTTCACCACCCGATAGCAGGTCGCCACGGTTACGGCGCACTTTGTGCAGGCTAAACTCATCTATCAGTTCTTCCAGCTTATCCTGTTGCTTATCCTTTGGCATTTTACCCATTTCAAGCACAGCTTTGATGTTATCCTCAACAGAAAGCTTGCGGAAAACGGATGCTTCCTGCGCCAGGTAGCCAATGCCTTTTTGCGCGCGGCGGTACATCGGGTCGCCGGTAATATCTTCATCATCTAAGAATATTGTTCCTTCGTTGGGTTTTATCAAACCCACTATCATGTAGAAGGATGTGGTTTTACCGGCGCCATTAGGCCCAAGCAAACCCACAATTTCGCCCTGCGCCACGTTAAACGTTACATCGTTTACAACGGTACGCTGTTTGTATTTTTTTACTAAATTTTCTGCTCGAAGGATCATAGTTTATAATTGTATGGTTCAGAGATTGCTTCGTCCCTCGCAATGACGCGCGGAAAAACGATTCACTATTCTCTAATCACCATTCACCAATCTAATTGCTTTTATATTTAATTGTATGGTTCGCTGTTCGCGCCACACGTTCTCTTCAATGGTATAACAAACGTTAAATGGTACGCCCGGTTTTAATTGCGGCAATAGTTCGGCCTGGTTAAAGGCTATACAGCTAAACGCTGCCGAGCCCGGTTGCATGATAAACATCTTAACGTGGTTGCCGCCTACCAAGCCCGCATTACCGCTAACATACACATTTTTGCTGAGGAATACCGGCGCCATGTTCTCTGGCCCGAAAGGCGCAAACTGGCCCAATATCCTGAAAAACTTAGCGTCGATATCTTTTAATGCTATCTCAGCATCGATGCTTACCTGTTGTATTAATTGCTCATCGGTAATGGTGGCGCTAACCACCTCTTCAAATTTCTGGATAAACGCGGGTACATTTTCGGGCTCCATAGTTAAGCCTGCCGCGTATTTGTGCCCGCCAAATTGTATCAGCAGGTCGCTGCAACCGCAAAGGGCTTCATAAAGGTCATACCCCAAAACAGAACGTGCCGAACCTGCCACATGCCCGTTTGAACGGGTTAACACTACGGTTGGGCGGTAATATTTTTCGGTAAGGCGCGATGCCACGATACCAATAACGCCTTTGTGCCAGTTCTCATTAAATACCACGGTTGATTTGCGGGCTATCATCACCTCGTCGTTATCGATCATTCCCAAAGCCTCATCGGTAATTTGCAGGTCGTGGCCCTTACGTTCGGTATTGCGGATGTTGATCATGTCGCCTTTTTCTTTGGCGACATCTTCGTGGCAGGCTATCAAAAGCTCAACAGCGTGTTTTGCATCATCAATACGTCCGGCAGCGTTTATGCGCGGGCCTAATGAAAATACCACGTCGCTTATAGTATACGTGCCCGTGCGGCCGGCAACCTGCATCAGGGTTTTTACACCGATGCAGGGGTTATCGTTTATCTTTTGAATGCCAAGGTGCGCCAATACACGGTTCTCGCCGGTTATGTGTACAATATCGCAGGCTATGCTGATGGCTACCAGATCAAAATATTCGGCTATGTCTTCAAATGGCAGGTTGTGCTTTTCTGACCAAGCCTGGATTAGCTTCAACCCAATCCCTGCGCCCGAAAGTTCTTTATATGGATAGTCGCAATCGGCACGT
This sequence comes from Mucilaginibacter sp. L294, assembly GCF_001636615.1. Classification (GTDB taxonomy): domain Bacteria; phylum Bacteroidota; class Bacteroidia; order Sphingobacteriales; family Sphingobacteriaceae; genus Mucilaginibacter. The sequence continues at coordinate 191,467 of NZ_LGEK01000017.1, forward strand.
TTAGGGTCGAGCACGGCTACGGCCGCGGGCAGTTCATCCCCCGGTAAGTGGTGGTCGCAGATGATGAAATCTACATTCAACGTATTGGCGTATGCTATCTTGTCGACTGATTTTATCCCGCAATCCAGCGCGATAATAAGCGCGAAGCCCTTAGCTGCGGCGTAATCAATACCGATGGTAGAGATGCCATAACCTTCCTTATACCTGTCCGGGATATAGTATTCAATGTTTTTATAAAGCTTATTAAAAAAACTGTACACCAATGCTACAGCCGTGGTGCCGTCCACATCATAATCACCATAAACCAATATCTTTTCATTGTTGGCGATGGCCTGCTCAATGCGGGTGATGGCTTTTTCCATATCCTGCATCAGGAAAGGATCGTGCAGGTGCAGGTGACTTGGGCGAAAGAAGTATTTGGCTTCATCAAAGGTATTAACGCCCCGGCGAACCAACAGCGTTGATAAAACGGAATTGATGTTAAGACCCGCAGCCAGTTCCTGTACTGTAACCGTATCTGCCGCATCTTTTAGTACCCACCGTTTAGTCATAAATAGTTTTTCGCTTAAAAAGAGTAAAGATAGCTAATGGTTGATAAAACGCAGAGGCAAGGGTTAAATTTTAATAGATCGGCTAATCTGAAAAATAAAATTAGGAAGCTACCTAACTAACCGGTATGTTTGCATTACATACTAATTAGTATTTAAAAGCGATGTCTAAAGCGGCCAATACACGTACCATGATCCTGACCAAATCCTTCGAGCTTATTTATAAGCAGGGATACCAGGCTACGAGTATTGATAATATTTTGGCTACTACGCAGGTTACCAAAGGCGCTTTTTTTTACCACTTTAAAAATAAGGACGAGATGGGATTGGCTATGATCAACGAGATCATCTTCCCTGGTATGTATGCCAGTTTGGTTACGCCCTTATTAAATGCAAAAAGCCCAATCAATGATATCCACGAAATGATGCGGATTGTATTATTGAAGGTGCCGTTTCTGCGGGCAAAATATGGCTGCCCCGCGGTGAATTTGATAGAAGAGATGTCGCCCCTGAACGAAGAATTTAAGCAAGCCCTTTTAAAACTAACCGACCAGTGGCAGGACGCTATAAAAGAAAGCATAAACCAAGGGAAAGCATCCGGAGAGGTCCGTGCCGATGTAAATGCCGAATATGTGGCTTGCTTTGTAGTTGCCGGGTACAGTGGTATCCGTAACATGGGTAAAGCTGCAGGCTCAGCTTGTTATAATATTTACCTGCAGGAGTTAAAGAACTACCTAAAGCAATTAGGGTAATATATTTTTTTGAATCAAAACATACTAATTGGTATGTTTTGATGTATTTGTGAACTGATATTTATAATGATGTTAAACGCGCTGTTATTATTTCATTCGATGGTTAGGTGGGCTGTATTGGGCACTTTGCTTTATTCCATTTATCGGGCTTATATGGGTTATACCCGAAAATTATCATTCACAAAAGGGGATGATTCCCTCAGGCATTGGACAGCCATAACCGCGCATATCCAGTTAATGCTGGGCATTGTGCTGTACACCCAAAGCCCCAACGCAAAGTTCTCCCTGCATGCTACCGGCACTACCGGGCACATAACCCAGCCTTTCTTTTTTGGTGTGCTGCATTTGTTGCTGATGGTAACGGCTATTGTTATTATTACTATCGGCTCGGCTGCTGCTAAACGTAAAGTAACCGATGCTGATAAATTTAAAACTATGCTCATTTGGTTTGGCATAGCGTTGCTGGTAATATTTATCGCTATACCATGGCCGTTTTCGCCGCTGGCACAACGCCCTTATTTACGATCTTTTTAATTTTTTTGCTATGAAACAACTACTCTCCACAAACATTGGCCGCCTGCGCATCATCGCTTTTTTAGAAGGGGTTTCTTTACTGGTGCTGGTCTTTATCGCCGTACCGCTTAAGTATATAGGGCACAATCCGGCTATTGTAAAAGCTATGGGCCCTATACATGGCGCATTGTTCCTGCTGTTTATTGTGAATACGATAAGCGTAGGGGTAGAGCAAAGATGGCAGTTCAAAACAACATCAAAAATATTGCTGGCCTGCATTATTCCTTTCGGTACGTTCTATATCGATAGGAAAATCCTAAGAAACATCCAAGCGGCTTAGATGTAAAAACTGACTTTAAACTTTCGACTAAAGACTTTGAACTTATTTCACTTTCAAAGCCTGGTATTTATTCCCATTGGCTGGGTCGGCCAGCGAGAGGGTGTTCATGGCAGCTAATTTATCCTGCGGGGAAGCATTGCTAAAAATAGATACCAATTCAGCATTCTTGGCGGTAAAAAACGCCAGCGGGAAGTATGATCCCAATCGTTTACGGTCAACCTGGTTTAATACCGGTAGTATACTGCTGATGTATTTGCGGCCCTTGGTGGGGTTATCGGCCATAATATCGAGCCCGTTGCGATGGTAGTTATAGATAAATTCGCGCAGGTTATTGTAGATCTTATTGTTCAGGTTCTCTACCAGCCAGTAGCGGTTCAGGTTACTGTCAAACGCTTTCCAGCCCTTAAAAGAGGTGGTTTGCGCGTTGATAGAGATAGTTTGCGCATTTAGAAAGTACTGCGTTCCGCCATATTTTGAGAACGAATCATAATCCATCCCCACAATAATATAAGCGTAAAACGCCATAACCGAACTCAGGTTACTTTGAAAATTCTGATCGCTATAATCAATTGTTTGGCCTTCGGTATAGGTGAAATCAAAATCCTTATCGTTTATATTGAGCAGGGTAGTGCTGTAGGTAGCGTTAAACACCGGCCGCGATGATTGTACCTGCAATTCGCCGCTAAAGTTGCTGCTGCCATCCCAGGCGGTTATGTTTAGTATAAAATTACAATCTATACGTTCGTTAGGGGCAATATCGTCGGCACTCCATTTGCGGCCGTTCAAAAAGTCCTTCATGGCGGTTTCTAACGTTTGCAGTGCGCGCTTGTTAGTTACCTGTATTTTGGGCGCTACCACTTTTACGCGTGCATTCAAATCCTGCGCCTGTGCGGCAATGCAGGTAAAAAATAACACGGCAAAGGATAGATATCTCTTCATTTTTTTAGTAGTTCAATAACCCTGAGGCAAATATCACGGGCCACATCCGTTTTGTTTTTTAGCTCGAAGATGGTTTTTTGGAGGTTGCGGTCTATCAAAGTTACCTTATTGGTATCATTTTTAAAACCGGCACCCGCATCGTTCAACGAATTTAGTACAATTAGATCAAGGTTTTTCTTTTTAAGCTTATCAATTGCATATTGTTCTTCGTTTTCGGTCTCTAAAGCAAAACCAACTAATATTTGCCCGGTACGTTTTTGCTGCCCAAGTGTTTTTAATATATCGGTGGTTTTCTTCAGTTCAATGCTCAGGCCCTCGTCATGCTTTTTTATCTTTTGCGATGCTACTACAACCGGTGTATAATCGGCTACGGCGGCGCACATCACGCAGGCATCCGCTATATCAAAATTTGCAAGGCAAGCGTTCAGCATATCTGCCGCGCTTACTACATCAATACGTTTTATACTTTTAAAGATGCTGCGCTGGGCTGTTGGGCCAGCAATTAAAGTAACCTCAGCCCCAAGCGAAGCCAGTTCATCTGCCAGGGCAAACCCCATTTTGCCGGATGAATGGTTACCTATAAAACGTACCGGATCGATAGCCTCATAAGTAGGGCCTGCGGTTACCAGCATGTTTTGACCAAATAGCGGCAGCTTCTTTTTAATATCATCAGTCAGGAAAGCTACAATCTCTTCCGGCTCGGCCATGCGGCCTTCACCATGCAGGCCACTGGCCAGCTCGCCATTCCCCGGAGGGATCAAAATATTCTCGAAGGATTGCAGGGCGGCGATGTTATGCCGGGTAGTTTCGTGCTTCCACATATCCAGGTCCATAGCCGGGGCAAAGTACACCGGGCACTTGGCAGACAGGTATACGGCCGTAAGCAGGTTATCAACCAAACCACCAGCCATTTTAGCCATAGTGTTTGCGCTTGCCGGGGCAATAACTACGGCATCGGCCCAAAGGCCAAGCTCAACGTGATTATTCCATTCGCCGGTTTCGGGTTTAAAATACTCGGAGTATACCGGCCTTTTTGATAGGGTGGATAGCGTTAACGGAGTAATAAAGTTAGTAGCATCGGGTGTCATCACCACCTGCACATCACCACCGGCTTTAACCAGTAACCGCACCAGCGTGGCCGATTTATAAGCCGCAATACTCCCGCAAATCCCTAAAATTATCTTTTTATTCTCCAGCATAAAACCTCCGTTCCCATTGGCGGAACAACTATCAAATATATAAAATAACGCCAACCTTTATAAACAAACAAAGCCCCTCTCGTTACGAGAAGGGCCTATATTTTATTAAGCTCCCCTTCAGGGGCGCGGGGTTATTACAGTTCCCTTGCTTCTTTAGCCGGGTTACGGTAGTAGATTTTGTTATCTAAAAATTCCTGTACAGCTACTAAAGTAGGTTTAGGTAATTTTTCGTAGTATTTAGATATCTCGATCTGCTCGCGGTTTTCAAAAACCTCTTCCAGGTTATCATTTGCTGATGCAAACTCAGAAAGTTTTTGGTGCAACTCTTCTTTTATATTGTTAGAAATTTGGTTTGCCCTTTTTGACATAATTACCAACGACTCATATATATTGTCGGTTTTCACATCCAGTTCACGCAGGTCACGGGTAACTGTGCTGCTGGCTACAGCTGGCTTGTTAGTTGGGTTGTTAACGTTCATGTCTTTTATCTGTTATTAATATGGTATTTTCTGATTATCTCTGTCTTTAATTGAAGGTGGCTGGCCTGTTCTGGTTGTATCCTTTTTGGCCAGCTTTTGTGCAAGCTTTATATTTTCACTGGCTTCGGCCAATACCCTGTTTGCACGTTCAATGCCCTGTTGGCTGTCCTTTTTATAATTGGTAGCACCTTTCAGGAATTTACTTTGCGGATACTTCTCTATGAACTCGTCGGCAAAGCCTATAGCTTGTGTATAGCGCTCAGGTTGCTTACGCTCGACGCTTATTCTGGCAAACTCGTATTGTGATTGTATCGTTAAAAACTCTATCTCTTCGGCATATTTAGTATCCGGGTAATCGCGCAGGGTATTACCAAACGCAATAACAGCCGATTGATAATCGCCTATTGTTAAATACAGTTTCGAGTCGGCGTACGATTTTTGCTCCAGCTTATCACGCAGGTTCTGTATCAGCTTGCTTGCCTCGGTAACACGGTCGCTTTTAGGATAAAGGTTAATAAACAGCTGTAATGATTCTATCGCTTTAGTGGTGTTCTCCTGGTCTAACGAGTAGGTAGGCGAATCCAGGTAAAAGCAATAGGCGGCAATAAAGCGGCATTCCTCGGCCCTGGGGCTTGATGGGTAAGTATCAGCAAAGGTTTTAAAGTGAAACCTGGCCGATGTATAATCCTTAAGCCTGTAGTTAGTGTAAGCGTAATAGTAAAAAAGGTCTTCTGCTTCGGCACGGCCGCGGTAACGGGTCACCAGGTCTTCAAATAAACCTAAAGCCTTGGTATAGTCCTTCTTATTATAGTACTTAACAGCTTCCTGGTATTTTTTAGCGTTATCGTTACTTGCTTTTAGCTTATCGTATTTGCTTTTACAACTGCTAAGCGCAACAATTAGCATAAACATTACGCCCGAAAATATGAGTAGTTGTTTTTTAAACATTTTGCAAAGATAGTTGAATATTATAAATCAGTCAATTATTTATTTAGTGGACGAATATATGACGCCAATTCCGCACCTTATATATATAGTGTTAGTATTTAACATCTTTTAACGTTGTTGGCATGTGGGTAGTGTGGCAGTTGTATAATATAGTTATCTGCCGGTAATATATTATAATGTTGGGAGATAATCGATCTTTTATTTATGCCGATTAGTTTTGCATCCAAAGGCGTTATTTATACAGTATATATAAGGTAGTGTTATGCGGATAGTTGGTAAGTGTGGCGTGTACATTATATATAGTATTATGCGATGTTTATATAGGTAGCAGGTAATGGTGGGTTGTATATTAATATGAGGGGCTTTATGTGGGTAGTTAGTAAGAGCAGGTTATATACTATATAGTATATATATGTAGCGTTATCTAAGGTGGAGCTTATGTGGATAGTAAGTAAGGTGGATTATTATAGTATATATAAGGAATTGTTTACACATGCTGTTATAAAGCTGCAACTGCAACCGCCAACTAAAAACTAAATAATGGCGTTGCCTTTGGCCTGGGCTTTTCGCTCATACTGCACAGGCCTTAGCCACATGGCCGGTATACGCTGCAATCCCTAACGCGGGGAGGGGGCGGCGTGGCGAGCGCCGCGATACTTCGCGTCTTTAACTAACCCGATCTATGATTATCTGTATCAAGAGATGCCAAACTCAATTCGGCATAATTAAGGCTACATTACCTGTTCTGAATAGATTATACGTGTTTAATAATCCTTTAAGGCATTACTGAGCACCCCGCGGTCGGTTATCTTTATACCTCACAATGGCCAATTGTTTGGGTGGCGGTAAGTTTTAACCCTATTACTACGGCCAAAAACAAGCATATACCCAACAAAACGGTGCGAAAGCGAAATCAATTAAAAATACTTTTATATATAGTAAAGTACCCAAATACGCCCCACGGCTCTAATTTAACCAGGTTAACCAAAATAAACGCAAATTTTTCACCCTCATTTACTGAGTGTTACAGCTACACTATCAATAAAACAATCAAACCATTTGCGTAAGTAAAATTTGTGCGTACCTTTGCAGCCCGCAAACGAAATAGCGGGACGTTCTCTGAAAGTATCGCAAAACAATTATTTGAAAATAAAGTTTGCAAAATCAACAAAGGTTACTACCTTTGCAGCCCGCTAAAGAGGAAACGATTTACGGTTTGTACATTGAAAAAGCAGCTTGAAAAAATAAAAAAATAAAGTTTGCAAATTCAGAAAAGGTTTCTACCTTTGCAATCCCAAAACGAGGGAGAAAAAATCGGAAACGGTTTCGAAAATAACGTTAAAAGTTAAGAGCAATTCTTAACTACAAAATATTGAAAGTTTAGGTTGCAATAACCGACAACATAAAGGAAGTCTGAGACAGACGACCGCAAAGTTCTTAAAAGAGATAGAGAATAAATTATGCAGCGTAACAGCGGCGAGTTCGCAAGAACGGACCGAAGTTAACAGCGAAGCTCGAGAGAAGCAGGATAATGTAAGAGAATATTTTTTTTTA